>NC_016887.1:3716787-4336251 GCF_000284035.1 Nocardia cyriacigeorgica GUH-2
TCGATGGGGCTCATGTGCTGCTCCTCCCAGTCCCGGTCTATCAACGCTACCGGGCGCGAACCGTTCTCGCTGTCCGACATGGTTTCGTCGTGATCACATCTAGGCAGCGCCCGTCGACCGGAACGACCATGTTAGCCTGCCCTAACACATTACCGGTGAGGCTGCTCACCGACTAGCCGAAAGGTTGCCAGTCATGCTCCTTCCCGTGAGGGCACTGCGCTTGTCTGTCGCTGCCGCCGCCACCGTCGCCCTGTCGCTCGGCATCGCCGCCTGCGGTTCCGACGACGACAGCAGCGACGCCGCCGCCACCAGCACCAGCGCTACCACCAGCGCCGCTGCCGCCGCCACCACGACCGGCGCCGAGCACGGCGATCACGGCACCGGCGCGGCGCCGACCCCGGAGGCCCTGCAGGGTGTGCTCGACAAGCTGGCCAGCCCGGATGTGCCGACGGCGGAGAAGACCAAGCTGATCGTCAACGGCGAGCAGCGCACCGCCAACATCGACCAGATGAACGCCGCGCTGGCCGGCTACGGCACCCTCACCTTCGGCGTCACCGATGTGACCACCGAGGGCAACACCGCCACCGCGCAGGTCGTGATCACCTCCCCGCACGGCGCGGCCCCGGCCATGCCGCTGACCTGGGAGAACGTTGACGGCACCTGGAAGCTGTCGGATGCCAGTGGCTGCCTGCTGCTCGGCTTCGCCCAGGCGCCCTGCGTGCCTGCCTGATCGCACGACAGTCACCGAGGCCCCGGTGTCAGCCCTTCGAGGGCCGGCGCTGGGGCTTCGGCGTCACCGTGCCCTCGGCCAGCCTGCGGGCGCTCACCAGGAACGCGGTGTGGCCCTGCATCCGGTGTTCCGGGCGCACCGCCAGGCCCACCACATGCCAGCCGCGCACCATCGATTCCCACGAGCGCGGTTCGGTCCAGCATTGTTGCTCGCGCAGCGTTTCGACGATCTTCGACAGCTGCGTCACCGTCGCCACGTAGACGATCAGCACGCCGCCGGGGACCAGCGCCTTCGACACCGCGGGCAGGGCGTCCCAGGGTGCGAGCATGTCGAGCACCACGCGGTCGACCGGCGGGCCGTCGTAGTTCGCGACGTCACCGACGGTCAACGACCAGTTCGCCGGGCGTTCGCCGAAGAAGGTCTCCACATTGCGTACAGCGTGCTCGGCGTGGTCGTCGCGGATTTCGTAGGACACCACCTCGCCCTCGGGCCCGACCGCCCGCAGCAGCGAGCAGGTGAGCGCGCCGGAGCCCGCACCGGCCTCGAGCACGCGCGCGCCGGGGAAGATATCGCCCTCGTGCACGATCTGGGCGGCGTCCTTCGGGTAGATCACCGCCGCACCGCGCGGCATCGAGAGCACGTAGTCGATCAGCAGCGGCCGCAGCGCGAGGTACGGGGTGCCGTTGGTGGAGTTCACCACGCTGCCCTCGTCGGCGCCGATCAGATCGTCGTGCTTGATCCCGCCGCGATGGGTGTGGAACTCCTTGCCCGGCTCCAGGAGCACGGTGTACAACCTGCCCTTGGCATCGGTCAGCTGCACCCGGTCACCGATGGTGAATGGACCGGTCCGTCTGGCCGTCATGTATCTCCGTTCCGCGAAAGTGGCGCTGGGGCCGGATGCCCGCAGCCTTGGCTGCCGCTTCTCGGCACCGTGTCGGTGCCGCCGGATAGCCTGCCAGGTATGCCAGCACCAGCGACCACGCCCCCTGCCGACGCCGAACCGGCGCCCCGCACCGATGCGGCGCCGGTTCGCTCCCGTCCGGCGCTGTCGCCTTCCCGGGCAATGGATTTCAAGCAGTGCCCGCTGAAGTATCGGTTGCGCGCGATCGATCGGATTCCGGAGCCGCCGTCGCGGCACGCGGTGCGCGGGACCGTGGTGCACGCGCTGCTGGAAGATCTGTACGCGCTGCCCGCCGCCGAGCGCAGACCCGAGCGTGCCGATGCCCTGGCCCCGGGCGCGTGGGCCCGGGTGCTGGCCGAGCGGCCCGAGGTGGCCGAGCTGATCGCCGAGGCCGGGCTCGAGGTATTCCTCGACGAGGTGCGGGCGCTGGTGCGGGCCTATTACCGGTTGGAGGATCCCACCGGGTTCGATCCGGAGTCGTGCGAGGCGCGGGTCGAGGTCGAGCTTCCCGACGGTGTGCTGTTGCGCGGTTTCGTCGACCGGATCGACGTCGCGCCCACCGGGGAGCTTCGGGTGGTGGATTACAAGACCGGCCGCGCGCCCGGGGTCACCCAGGAGACCAAGGCGTTGTTCCAGCTCAAGTTCTACGCACTGGTGATGCTGCGCACTCGCGGCATCGTCCCGGCGCAGCTGCGGCTGATTTATCTGGCCGACGAGCAGATCCTGACCTACGCCCCCGACGAGGACGAACTCACCCGTTTCGAACGCACCCTGGCGGCCCTGTGGCAGGCCATCCGGGAGGCCGGCCGCACCGGGGATTTCCCGCCCAGCAAGAGCTGGTTGTGCGGCTATTGCGATTACAAGCACCTGTGCCCGGAGTTCGGCGGCACCCCGCCGCAGTATCCGGGCTGGCCGGACGAGCCTGAATCGCCGGAACAGATCTTCGCCGAATCGGTCGCTGATTGACGACGAGGCCCGCGAAACCCGTTGTCGAACAACGGTTTCGCGGGCCTCGGATCAGCTTGTCAGAAAGCCCGGCAGGACCTGATGTCGGTGGCCAGGATCGCCTTGGCGCCGAGATCGGCGAGCTGGTCCATCACCGAGTTGCCCAGCTTGCGCGGCACCAGCGCGCGCACCGCGACCCAGTCGGGGTCGGTCAGCGGCGAGACAGTGGGCGATTCCAGGCCCGGGGTGATCTGGGCGGCCCGGTCGAGCAGGCTCTTGGGGCAGTCGTAGTCGAGCATGAGGTACTGCTGGGCGAACACCACGCCCTTGACCCGGTCGATGAGCTGGTTGCGGGCCTTGTCGTCGCGGTCGGAGCCCTCGCGTTCGATCAGCACGCCCTCCGAGTCGCAGAGCGAGGCGCCGAAGGCGACCAGGTTGTGCTGGCGCAGCGTGCGCCCGGAGCCGACCACATCGGCGATGGCATCGGCGACGCCGAGCTGGATGGAGATCTCGACCGCGCCGTCGAGCCGGATGACCTCGGCCTCGATGCCGCGCTTGGCCAGGTCCGACAGCACCAGGTTCGGGTAGGAGGTGGCGATGCGCTTGCCCGCGAGGTCCTCGACGGTCCAGTCGCGGCCGGCGGGGGCGGCGTAGCGGAAGGTGGAGCCGCCGAAACCGAGGGCGAGCCGCTCGGTGACCGGTGCGGCCGAGTCGAGCGCCAGATCGCGGCCGGTGATACCGAGATCGAGTTCACCGGAACCGACGTAGATGGCGATGTCCTTGGGCCGCAGGAAGAAGAACTCCACCTGATTGGCCAGGTCCAGGACGGTCAGATCACGGGAATCGGTGCGTTTGCGGTAACCGGCCTCGGACAGGATCGACACGGCCGATTCGGAGAGTGCGCCTTTGTTGGGGACTGCGACGCGCAGCATGGGGAGGGTCCTTTCGGGAGGGGGAACGACTGCGGATTCAGGCGGACGTCACAGATGTCGGTAGACGTCCTCGAGCCGCAGTCCACGGCCCACCATCAGCACCTGCACCCAGTACAGCAGCTGCGAGATCTCCTCGGCGAGCGATTCGTCGCTCTCGTGTTCGGCGGCCAGCCACACCTCACCGGCCTCCTCGAGCACCTTCTTGCCCTGGGTATGCACGCCGGCGTCCAGCGCGGCCACCGTCCCCGACCCCTCGGGGCGGGTGACGGCACGATCCTGGAGCTCGGCGAACAGGGCCTCGAAAGTCTTCACGGGTTGTCATTGTTTCAGACCCCCGCAAACCGTTTCCGGTCGAGTGGCGTCCGCCCGGCCGTCAGCCGCCGGACGCCACTCGACGCGACCGCTACTGCCCGGCCAGCAGGGCTTCCAGGTCGGCGACGGCGGTACGCAGATGCGCGGCGAAGGCGTGCATCTGATCGGCGACCGGGGCCGGGGTGGCCAGGTAGAGGTTCCAGCGATCGGGCAGCAGCACATAGGCCACGCCGATGCAGCGCGAGCTGGTGGAGCCGAAACCGAAGTAGCGGATATTGACCGACGGCGCCGAGCTGGTGCTCAGATAGTCGTCGCGCATGATCGTCCAGCCCGGGCTGGTGTAGAGCGCGATGGGCTCGGTGACGCCCAGTTCGGCGCCGCGGCGGCGCTGAATCCACTCGAGCTCCCACAGGTGCTGTTCCGGCGCCTGCCCGGCCTGGCACTGCTTGGCCCGGGCGACGTGCGCGGCCGCGGCGGCCTTGGCGGCGTCGAGCTTGGCCGCGGTGTCGGCGGCGGCGTCTTCCATAATGTCGACGAAGGCCACCATCTCCGGCGTGATCACCCGCATGGCCTCGGTGCGGCCGTTGCGGTACTGGCGGGTGGCGATGGACTCGTAGGTGGCGCCGGTGAGACCCTTGCTGCGCCGGTGGGCCAGCTGGTAGCTCAGCTGGGCGAAGGCATCCGGCGAGATACCGAGCTGCTTGGCCTTGGCGGTGCCGAAATCGTCGAATGACACCGTGGTGGTCGCGTTCTCGGCGGCGTAGCGGGCGAATGCCGCACCGGCCGCGGCGATCTCGGCGCGCTGGGCGGCGCTGAGCCGGAACTCGATCGGCTCCACCACCGGCAGGCCCTGCGGCCGGGCACCGGAACGTTCGGCGTGTTCGGCGACCGTCGATTCCAGCAGGGTGTCGACGAACGACAGGATGGTGGTGCCGTCGAGGCCGCAGTGCTCGACATTGATGCCGGCCTGCCCGTCGGCGAAGACGATGAACGACACCGACTTGTCGAACCAGCGGTTGGCGCTGTCGCCGTGCAGCAGGATGTCGCAGGCGTGGGTTTCATCGCGCGGCGCGAAATCCTCCAGGCAGACGCAGAACAGCGCGGTCTCGATGGTGTCGAGGGCCGCGGCGTTGACCGGTTCGGCCAGCAGACCCGCCCGGCTGCGCGCCCAGTCCGCCCGCGGCAGCGTGGTCAGGTGCCCGACCGCGGTGTCGGTGGCCGCGTACTTCGATCCGGCCTTGAGCACCGCGCGCAGCCCGTCGCTGATGTCGGCGAAGCTGTGCGGTGTGCCGTCGGCCCCGATGACCTCCATCCGGAACATGCTGCCGCGGTGGAAGACCAGGATGTGCCGAGCGTCCGAGGGCCCCGGCCATTCCGGGCTGTAGGGCACACGGACGCTGTCTTGTTCCTCGCCCGGGATGCGGGTCTCGGAGAACAGATACTTGTTCTGCCACATCGACAGTCGCTGCCCACGCTGGGTGACCGGCGGGATCTCCTCGCGGTCGAGTGCGAGCTTGTAGTCGACGGCGGCACTGACGATGCCCGCCGCCTGTTCCACCTGCCCGGCCCCGGCCGAGGTCGCGAGCGTGGTGTCGTCGCGGAACAGGAAGAAGAAGTTGGCGTTGAGCGCGATCCGGTCGCGCCGGCCCAGATACCGCGACGGCCAGAACTCGTCGAGCCAGCTGCCGACGCCGGGCGTGGCGTCGTAGTCGCGCAGCGCGGCATCCAGGGTGCGGCCCGGGCCGCCGGGACGCAGCAGATCGGCGACGGCGGCCTCGGTGGTGGCGAGTTCGTCGGCGGTCAGCAGCGGTGTGCACCACTCGATGAACCGGGTACAGCTGTCCTCCAGCGTCGGTAGCGGTACCCGGGGCAGCTGGTCCTCGGCGGCAAACGTGCGTTCGGTCAAGTCTGGTTCCTCAGGGGATGAATGGATCGGTGGATGTCAGGCGGGTCGAGAGAGGTAGAGGTTGGCGTAGAGCCAGCCGTCCGCTTCCCGGTCGGTCGGATCGATTCCGTTGGCGGACAGAGTATTCAACACCTGCGCCTGCTCGGCGTCGGAGGCGAAGCGGCGCTGGGCGAAATCGCCGGGCATCTGCTCGGTGCGGTAGCCGAGGGCCGCCAGCTCACCCTCGATCGCGTCGAAGCCATACATGCGCAAGACGAAGTGTGCCATCCACGGCCTGCGGTCGGGGTCGGCGGTGGCCACCCGGAGCAGGGTCTTCTCGGTGACGTAGCCGATACAGCCGGTGGAGATCACCAAGTCGGCGGCGGCCAGGATCCGGCGCTGCTCGTCGGTGGGGTCGGTGGCCTCGAGATCGGCGTGCACGATGTCGTGCAGCAGGCCCGCGGCGTGGGCGTAGTCCAGCGCGGGACGCGAGGCGTCCATGCCGACGAAGCGGACCTCGGGCCGGGTGTCGTCGGCGGCGAGGCGGGCCCGGTCGAGGGCGATCAGCGCGTCCCGGTCGCCGTCGACCGCACGGTAATGCTCCCCCAGTTCGTCGATGGTCGTGTCCAGCCGCAGCAGCGCCGCGTTGACGCCGTAGGAGCAGCCGATATCGAGCACCGTCGGCGCGCTCACCCCGGTGGCGTCGCGGTACTCGGCGAGCTGCCGCTCGAAATGCGGCTTCGCCAACTGCGGTATGCAGTAATCCAATTCGGCCATGCGCGCGTAGTACTCGCGCGGATCGGGGCGTTCGTAGATGTCGTCGAAGGAGGCTTTCCCGGTGGTGTGCATAGGCACGGACACGATGGTTCCTCTCGGGTCGAACTGCGCTGCTCAGTCGAGTAGCCGGTCGCCACGGACGGCGTCGGCCGCGGCGTGATGGTCCGACAGCACCCGACCGAAGAGCTGGCGGGTGCGTTCCACGGTGCCGATGACACCTGGTCGGTCGCTGTAGGCGAAGATCGCCGTATGCCGTTGGGTGCGGCCGCTCACCGGGGACACCCGGTGCAGGGAGTACCGGCCCTGGAACAGTTGCAGATCGCCCGGGCGCAGCTCGATCCGCTGGATCAGGTGCTCGCCCGAACCGGTGAGCACCGCGCGCACGTCGTCGAGATTCTCCGCGTGCGGGGAGCGGATGCCGGGGCAGTATTCGAAGACGCCGCCGGACTCCGGTGCCTGGGTGAGCATGCTGACGGTGTATTCATTGGTGTCGAAATGCCAGGGGTGGGACATGCCGGGCGCGACGACGTTGAGCACGAGACCTGCCAGCGGATCGGCGAATTCGTGCAGGCCGGGCAGCTCGAAGCAGTCGGCGATGAAGCGCTGGAACAGCTGGCTGGTGTAGAGCTGGTGGATCAGCGCGTCGGTGGCGATCCGGTCGCGCGGGACGAAGGCGTTGCCGCGTTCGAGCACGATGCGGCCCGGATGATCCTCGGGCAGTTCGGTATCGAGCGGGATGTTGTAGGCGTTGACCCGCTCCACCTGATAGTGCGCGTGCGGGGCCATCTGCTCACCCTGCTCGCGCAGCCGCTCGTGCAGCTCGGGCCGGATGAATTCGCGCAGCACGGTGCATCCGTCCTGCGCCAGGTCGGCTCGCGCAGCCGCCACCGCCGCGCCCCAGCCGGCGCTGTCGGGTTCGGTGATCGGAAAGCGAGTGGTGTCGACGATCTCGTCCAGGGCTACCGTCGCTGCCATAACGACATTGTTATCGGACTATTCCCGACACGCCCGGGTTTTCCCGAGATAGGCGGTGACAATCGTCACGGACCGCTCGGTCTTGTTGTCCGGCAACACAGTTCGACCTGCGCGAATGCCGATCAGGCGAGGTCGCCGCTCAGCTCTGGTCCGCCGGGTACCGAGTATTCAGCACCTCGCGCAGGTCCGCCATGCTGAGTGCGACCAGCGAGTCGCGCTGGGTCCGGGTGGGCGCCTCCGGTACCGCGATCTCGCACGGCACCACCAGCACCGCGCAGCCCGCGGCCTCGGCGGCCGCGACGCCGGTCGGCGAGTCCTCCACCGCCACACAGGTTTCCGGGTCGAGCCCGAGCAGTTCGGCGGCGCGCAGGTAGACGTCGGGCTCCGGTTTGCCGTGCGGCACCTCGTCACCGCAGACCGAGGCGTCGAAGTACTCCCGGCCCAGGGTGTCCAGACCGAACTCGGCAAGCGAGCGCTTGGTGTTGGTCACCAGGGCGCTCGGCACACCCGCCGCGCGCACCATCGCCAGCGCGTCCTTCGCGCCCGGGCGCCACGGAATGGGTTCGGCCATCAGCTCGGTGACGCGCCGCTCGAGGAATTCGCCCGCGGCACGCATCGCCGCCGGTTCCGGATCGAGGCCGAGGCCGGTGAACACGATGCGCAGGGCGTTGGGACCGGAGGCGCCGATCAGCGACCGGCGCAGCTCATCGGTCATCCGGGAGCCGAGCTCGACGGCGAGATCGCGCACGGCGACGTCCCACAGCTTCTCCGAATCGAGCAGGGTGCCGTCCATATCCCACAGCACACCGGCCGGCCGCGTGTTCACCCGATCCTCTCCTCTGCGTGTTCCCCCTACAGTCCCGAATTGGCGATCAGCAATCGCCCGTTGTCCGAGACGACCTGGATCCACCGGCTCTCGGTGGAGGTCGAACCGTCCTTCAGGGTATAGGTCATCGATACCGTCGCCCCGGTGTCCCCGTTGGGTGTGACGCTGTGCACGGTGACGGCGCTGATGCCGGACCAGAAGTTCAGGTAGTCGCTGTAGCCGGTCTGGGCCTGGTAGGCGGGTGAGAGCTGGGACCAGGCGGCGGCGGCATTGCCCGGGAGCATGCCGTAGTAGCCGCTGACGAACTGCACCACCCGTTCGGGGGTCGGCGGACCGGCGGGGGTCGTGGTCGTCGTCGTGGTCGAGCTGGTGGTCGAGGTCGTGGTCGACGTGGTCGTCGTCGGTGCGGTGGTGGTCGATGTGGTGGTGTCGTCGTCACCGGAACCGGACTCGCCGCTGCCGGAATCGTCCGGGGCGACCGCGTCGGCCGAAGGCTGCGCCGCCGTCACCGCCGGCGATCCGGGTCCGCCCGCCGACGGCTCTCCCCCACCGTTGACCGCCGCGGCGATCAGGGCGGCGAGCACGAGCACCCCCGCGGCCGCGGCCGCCACCAGTGCGATCACCCGGCCACGACCGGAACCCGACGGGGACGGCGCCGGCCCGCCCTGGACCGTCCCGGGCGCGGCGGCCATAACCGGACGGCTCGGCGCGGGACTCGGCGCCGGGCCGGGAGCCGGGCGGGGCACCGCCTGGGTGGCCGCGGACGCGTTGTCGATCTCCCGCGCCGGCGAAGGATGCGGCAGCACCTTGGTGGCCGCCGGGACGGCCATGCGCGGACTGCGCCCCGCCGCAACGTCTTCCAGTGCGCGCCGGGCCTCCTTCATGGTCGGCCGCTCGTCCACGGTGGCGGCCAGCAACCGCATCAGCACCGGGCCGAGGTCGCCGGCCTTCTCCGGCGGCCGCACCTGGGCCCGGGCCACCGCGTGCAGTACCGCGAGCGGGTTGTCGCCCTCACCGAAGGGCGGGGCGCCCTCGACCGCCGCGTACAGCGTCGATCCGAGCGCGAACACGTCGGAGGCGGGTTCGGGGTTCTCGCCGCGTGCGACCTCGGGTGCGAGGTAGGCGGGGGTGCCGGCCAGGAAGCCGGTCGCGGTGACGGTGACGTCGCCGACCGCGCGGGAGATGCCGAAGTCGGTGATCTTCACCGTGCCGTCGTCGGCCACCAGCAGGTTGGCCGGTTTCACGTCGCGGTGCACGATGCCGGCGTCGTGCGCGGCGGCCAGAGCGGCGGCGGCTTGCGCGCCGATCTTGGCGACCTCCATGGCGGGCAGGGTGCGGCCACCGGACAGTTTCGCGGCCAGGCTGGGCGCATCCATGTACTCCATGACCAGCCACGGCTGTTCGTCTTCTTCGACGACATCGAAGACGGTGATCGCATTGGGGTGATGCAACCGGGCGGCGATGCGGCCCTCACGCTTGGCGCGCAGCTTCGCCTCGAGCGCGGCTTCGCGGGTCAAGCCCGGGCCAAGCAGCACCTGCTTGACGGCCACCGTGCGCCGCAATCGGACGTCGGTGGCCCGCCACACCACGCCCATCGCGCCGGTGCCGATCGGATCCGTGAGCCGATACCGTCCAGCGATCAACCGATCCGCCGTCATGAGGTTGTGCCCCTCCTGCTTTCCCGCCGAGTCCTCCACCACTCGGCGCCCGGTCCAGGGCGGGCCCTGGAATCCTTACGCGCCGAAGTTGTTTGCACCGGTGCGTTGCAGGATGAACACGCATCCGCCGACTGCCCCGGATGCAGTTGCCACCTTCCGACAATGGCATAAGCGTCCGACAGGTTCCAGCAGCGTTGCTGGTTTCGGCCGTGCCCACCCCGCGATGGCCGCCCACGGTGGCGTCCTCACGCCGGAGCGCCCGGCCGGTGAGCCGGAACCCGGCCGTCCGGCGCCGGGAATGTCCAGGTCACCGCGGTGCACCGGGCTCGACGATCGCCGCTACCCCACCGGCGCGCGATTATCCGTGAGAACCATCACAGCCTGTCGCAATCGTGCCGTGAGCGGCACCCGGAGCCCGCGCTCAGGCGTTGAAGTACTTCGCCTCCGGGTGCAGCAGCACGAACGCGTCGGTGGATTGTTCGGGATGCAGCTGCAGTTCCTCCGACAGCGTGACGCCGATGCGTTCGGAGTCGAGCAGGTCGACGAGCTTGGCGCGGTCTTCCAGCTCCGGGCAGGCCCCGTAGCCGAAGGAGTAGCGGGCGCCGCGGTAGCCGAGCTTGAAGTACTCCTGCACGTCGTCGGGATCGGATTCGGCGACCGAATGTCCTTCCAGCACCAGCTCTTCGCGCACGCGGCGGTGCCAGTACTCGGCGAGCGCCTCGGTGAGCTGGACGCCGATGCCGTGCACCTCGAGGTAGTCGCGGTAGTTGTCGGCGGCAAACAGTTCGTTGGCGAAGTCGGCGATCGGCTGGCCCATGGTGACCAGCTGGAAGGGCAGCACATCCACCTGACCGGTCTCGGCGGCGCGTTCGCGGGAGCGGATGAAGTCGGCGATGCACAGGAACCGGTCGCGCTGCTGACGCGGGAAGGTGAACCGGTAGCGCTCGGGCGCGCCCGGGTCGGGTTCGGTCAGCACGATGACGTCGTCGCCTTCGGACACGGCCGGGAAGTAGCCGTAGACCACCGCCGCGTGCTGGAGCACGCCCTCGGTGGACAGCCGGTCCAGCCAGGCCCGCAGCCGCGGCCGGCCCTCGGTTTCGACCAGTTCCTCGTAGCTGGGGCCGTCGCCGCCGCGCTGGCCGCGCAGGCCCCACTGGCCGAGGAACAGGGCGCGTTCGTCGAGCAGGCCCGAATATTCGTGCAGGGCCAGGCCTTTGATCACCCGGGTGCCCCAGAACGGCGGCACCGGCACCGGCAGGTCGGCGGCCACATCCGAGCGTTCGGGCACCACGACCGGCGCTTCGGCGGCCTTGCGTTCGGCGGCGATGCGCTTGGAGCGTTCGTGGCGGGCCTTGCGTTCGGCGGCCTTCTCCCGTTCGGCGATCGCTTCGGGGCTGTCGGGGTCGGGTCCGCCGCCGCGCTTGCGGGACATGATGTCGTCCATCAGCCGCAGGCCCTCGAAGGCGTCGCGGGCGTAGTGCACATCGCCTTCGTAGACCTCGGTGAGGTCGTTCTCCACATAGGAGCGGGTCAGCGCGGCGCCGCCGAGCAGCACCGGGAACTGTCCGGCCATGCCCTTGGCGTTGAGTTCCTCGAGGTTTTCCTTCATCACCACGGTGGACTTCACCAGCAGGCCGGACATGCCGATCACGTCGGCCTTCTTGTCCACCGCGGCGTCCATGATGGTCGAAATCGGTTGCTTGATACCGAGATTGACCACTTCGTAGCCGTTGTTGGACAAGATGATGTCGACCAGGTTCTTGCCGATGTCGTGCACATCGCCCTTGACGGTTGCCAGCACGATGCGGCCCTTACCGGAATCGTCGGTGGCCTCCATATGCGGTTCCAGGTAGGCGACCGCGGCCTTCATCACCTCTGCCGACTGCAACACGAACGGCAGCTGCATCTGCCCGGAACCGAACAGCTCACCGACCGTCTTCATGCCCGCGAGCAGGGTTTCGTTGATGATCCGCAGCGGCGGAACCTCGGTCATCGCCGCATCCAGGTCGGCTTCCATGCCGGCCTTCTCGCCGTCGACGATGCGCCGCTCCAGCCGCTCGAACAGCGGCAGGGCCGCCAGTTCCTCCGCGCGGGAGGCCTTCGACGACGACGCCGACACCCCCTCGAACAGCTGCATCAGCTTCTGCAACGGGTCATAGCCGTCGCGGCGGCGGTCGTAGACCAGATCCAGCGCGGTCTCGCGCTGCTCCTCGGGGATGCGCGAGATCGGCAGGATCTTGGAGGCGTGCACGATCGCGCTGTCCAGCCCGGCCTGCACGCATTCGTGCATGAACACCGAGTTCAGCACCTGCCGCGCTGCCGGGTTCAGGCCGAAGGAGATATTGGACAGGCCGAGGGTGGTCTGCACCCGCGGGTGCCTGCGCTTCAGCTCCCGGATCGCCTCGATGGTCTCCAGGCCGTCGCGGCGCGACTCCTCCTGACCGGTGCCGAGGGTGAAGGTCAGGGTGTCGATGATGATGTCGGACTCGTCCAGCCCCCAGGTGCCGGTGATATCGGCGATCAGGCGCTCGGCGATCTCCACCTTCTTCTCCGCCGTGCGGGCCTGGCCTTCCTCATCGATGGTCAGCGCGACCACGGCCGCGCCGTGCTCGGCGACCAGCCGCATGATCTGCTGGTACCGCGAGTCCGGGCCGTCGCCGTCCTCGTAGTTCACCGAGTTCACCGCGCAGCGCCCGCCCAGGTGCTCGAGCCCGGCCTGCAGCACCGGCGGCTCGGTCGAATCGAGCATGATCGGCAACGTCGACGCGGTCGCCAACCGGCTCGCCAGCTCCGACATATCCGCCGTGCCGTCGCGGCCGACGTAGTCGATGCACAGATCCAGCATGTGTGCGCCGTCGCGGGTCTGGTCCTTGGCGATATCCAGGCACTTCTGCCAGTCACCGGCCAGCATCGCCTCGCGGAACGCCTTGGAACCGTTGGCGTTGGTGCGCTCACCGATCATCATCACCGAGGCGTCCTGCGCGAACGGCACCGCGGTGTACATGCTCGACACCGCGGGCTCGTGCACCGGGTCGCGGCGCTGCTCGATCGGCGGCAGGGTCGGCTCGACCTCCCGGACCGCCTCGGTGACCTGGCGAATGTGCTCGGGGGTGGTGCCGCAGCAGCCGCCGACCAGGGCCAGACCGAACTCCGAGACGAAGCCCGACAGCGCCACCGCGAGCTCTTCGGGCGTCAACGGGTACTCCGCGCCCTTGGCGCCCAGCACCGGCAGGCCCGCGTTCGGCATCACCGACACCGGAATGCGGGCATGCCGGGACAGATGCCGCAGATGCTCGCTCATCTCGTCCGGGCCGGTCGCGCAGTTCAGGCCGATCATGTCGATGCCCAGCGGCTCGAGCGCCGTCAACGCGGCGCCGATCTCACTGCCGACCAGCATTGTGCCGGTGGTCTCCACGGTGACGTGGGTGATGATCGGGATCCGGCGCCCGGCCCGCTCCATCGCCCGCCTGCTGCCCGTGACCGCCGCCTTGACCTGCAGCAAGTCCTGGCAGGTCTCGATCAGGATGGCATCGGCACCACCGTCGAGCATGCCAAGCGCGGCCTCGGCGTAGGCATCGCGCAAGGCCGCGTACGGTGCGTGACCCAGCGTCGGCAGCTTCGTACCCGGCCCCATCGACCCCAGCACGAACCGCGCCGAACCGTCCGCACCCGGACCCATCTCGTCGGCCACCTCCCGGGCGAGCCGGGTGCCCTTCTCCGACAGCTCCCGGATCCGGTCGGCGATGTCGTAGTCGGCCAGGTTGGGCAGATTGCAGCCGAAGGTATTGGTCTCCACCGCATCCGCACCGGCCTCGAAATAGGCGCGATGAATACCGCGCAGCACATCCGGGCGGGTGTCGTTGAGAATCTCGTTGCACCCCTCGAGGCCACGGAAATCATCCAGAGTCAGATCCGCAGCCTGCAACATGGTGCCCATCGCGCCGTCGCCGATGACGACACGGCGAGCGAGCGTGTCGAGAAGCGTGGTATCGAACGCGGTGGAGCTGGACGCAGACATGCACCCAGGGTAGAGGGTGCGTACAGCGTTCCGCGCGCCATGCCCCGGTTCACCGTGCGCCCGGACACATCCACGGCAACGGTGCCGGATGGTTGCCGGACCAGCCGTGCGCGCCCCGCCGATGGCCGCCCCCGACACGCGCGACGGCGAATACCGCGTCGCGGACACGGCACATCGGCTCTGGTAATAGGCTGGCTCGGGTGAACTCGAGTGAATCTCCGGCCTCGCCCGGTCCGGAACTGCCGCCGTTGCGGAATCCGGTACTCGTCGCCGCCTTCGAGGGCTGGAACGACGCCGGCGACGCTGCCAGCGGTGCGGTGGAACATCTCGAACTGATCTGGGATGCCAGACCCCTGGCCGAACTCGATTCCGAGGATTATTACGACTACCAGGTCAATCGGCCGATGGTGCGCCAGGTGGACGGGGTGACCAGGGAGATCGTGTGGCCGGCCACGGTGCTGACGGTGTGCTCGCCGCCGGGCAGCGACCGCGATGTGGTGTTGTTGCGCGGGATCGAACCCAATATGCGCTGGCGCCGGTTCTGCGCCGATCTGCTCGAGCTCATCGATCAGCTCGAGGTGCAGACCGTGGTGATCCTCGGCGCGTTGCTGGCCGATACCCCGCACACCCGGCCGGTGCCGGTGACCGGATCCGCCTACAGCAAGGAGGCGGCCGAGCGGTTCAACCTGGAACAGACCCGATATGAAGGCCCCACCGGGATCACCGGTGTGCTCCAGGATCAGTGCGTGAAGGCGGGAGTGCCCGCGGTGTCGTTCTGGGCGGCAGTGCCGCATTACGTCTCGCAGCCACCCAACCCGAAGGCCACCATCGCGTTGCTGCACCGGGTCGAGGACGTCCTCGATATCGAGGTGCCGCTGCGGGAGTTGCCCGCGCAGGCCGAGGAGTGGGAGTCGACGGTCAACGAGATGACGGTCAACGACGAGGAGATCAGCGAGTACGTGCGCTCGCTCGAGGAGCGCGGTGACGCCGCGAGCGATCTCAACGAGACCATGGCCAAGATCGATGGCGATGCCATCGCCGCGGAGTTCGAGAAGTATCTGCGCCGGCGTGGGCCCGGCGGCTTCGGTCGCTGATCGCGACCCGGCCGGCACGGGCACTCCACCGCGACAACCGTTTTCATCTGGCGGCGGCCCGCCGGGGGCTCAGGTTTGCAGCGTCCAGACCTGGGCCTCCGCATCGCTGGCCAGCTTCGCGAGCAGCATTTCCCGCGGAATCGTCTGGCCGGCAAGGTGATCGAGCGATGGCACCACCACGTAGTGGGCGTCGGCTCGTTTCAATTCCTGGGTGAGTTCGGCGAACGCCGTGCCGTCACCCGCTGTCGATTCATGGAAAGTCGCGGCGAAGCAGAGGCCTTCGGCGCGAGCGCGAGCCCGTAGCGCGGCCTCCAGCTCATCGCCATGGCCGTCGGCCAGGTCGTCACGCAAATATCCATAGATCAACGCTTCCACCCGTACCTCCTGGGTCTTTCCCCGCCGTGGCGGCGAGGAGCAGTGCGCCTCCGGGATCTCCCCGCGGATGCGGGGGTGTTGCGCTGGGCCGTACCAACATCGGCCCATTTCGATCATGTCCGAACAATCGCGGCGAAAGCAGATGTCAACCCACTGACATCTAGGTGCCCTATCCGGTGCACCGAAAGTTAACTGGTGCGATACTACAGACGTGGCCGCTACTGACGATCGACCCGTCTGGGCAGTCCGGATGCGCTCGGAGCGCGACGCGAGGGGGTGGTCACAAGCAGACGCCGTCCGCGCGATGCGCGCCAAGTCATCCCACAACCTGCCGACCGACAGTACCTTGCTGCGTAACTGGCGCCGATGGGAATCGGGCGAGTCGCGGCCCGACGAGTTCTACGCGCCCATCATCGCGGCGGCCTTCGATACCGTCACCGCGGCGTTCTTTCCGAAGTCGCGACCCAACCGCGACGACGAGCTGCTGGCCGCAACCGGAATGGACACACTGGAATTCATCGGCCGGCTGCGCATGTCCGATGTCTCCCCCGCCACCCTCGAGGCCATCCGGATCACCGCCGAGCGACTGTGTTGTGAATACCCCTATACGGATCCGCACGAGTTGCACGTCGAGGGCACCAACTGGTTGCGCCGGATCACCTCGCTGCTCGATGGCAGGCTCACCCTGTCCCAGCATCGGGAAGTGCTCGAATTGGCGGGCTGGGTGGCGTTGCTGGTGGGCTGCGTCGATTACGATCTCGGCCGCCGCACCACCGCCGAGGCCACCCGCCGCGCCGCCCGTTCACTCGGCCAGGAGGCCGAACATCCCGGAATCGTCGGCTGGAGTGCGGAAATGGCGGCGTGGTTCGCCTTGACCCAGGGCAATTATCGTGGCGCGATCGATGCGGCGGATCCCATTGCGGCCGACTGTGATTCGCTGGGCGTCGGGGTGCAGCTGGCCGCGCAGCGGGCCAAGGCGTGGGCGCGCATCGGTGATCGGCGCGAGGTGGACAAGGCGTTGTCGGCCGGCCGCGCCATTCTGGACCGGCTCGATCACCCTGCCGATATCGACAATCATTTCGTCGTCGATCCGCAGAAGTTCGATTTCTACGCGATGGATTGCTGCCGGGTCGCCGGCGAAGACAAACTGGCCGAGACCTACGCCAGGCAGGTGATCGCCGACGCCACCCGAGCCGACGGTTCGCTGCGCAATCCGATGCGGGTGTCGGAGGCGCATCTGACGCTGGCCGTGGTGGCGGTGCGGCAGCGCGATCTCGAGCTCGCCCTCGACGAGGGCATGCGCGCGTTCGCAGGCAAGCGGCGTTCGCTGCCGTCGCTGATGTGGATCGCCGGCGAGGTGGCGCGCGAGATCATCGAGCGCTTCCCCGGCGATCCACGCACCCGCGCCTACCTCGATCAGCTGCGCGCACTGGCCCCCGAATGAGCTGCGGCGAACTCCGGCATACCGGACGCGGCCACGCCGAACGGGGGTTCATCGTGCCGGTAGCGATCGCCCCGCTATTACCCTGTTCCCGGTGACCGATTCCGTCGACGGCTCCCCGAGCACCGAACCCGCACACCGGGACGAGCGTCTGCGGCTGTTCTCCTTCGCTACGGCCGAGAAGCGCGCCGACTACCTGCGCGTTCTGGACGCCTTCGATCGGGCGCGCGCGGCGTATGTGGTGTTGCTGCACGCCGACGACGTCGCCACCTGGATCGACGCCGCCGATCCGGCGCCCGCCGACGCCTCCCCGGAACCGACCCGGCTCACCGCCGCCGAGATCGGCCCGCTGCTCGATCAGCTGCACCGCTGGGGTGTGCTCGAACGCAGCTACGACGGTTCGCGCGCGGCAACCCTGGCCGAGTACCGCAACCGGCACTTCGTCTACCAGTTCGCCCAGGCCGGGTTCCAGGCCTACCGTGCCGTCGCGGGCGTCCTGGAGGCCCGGTTGGACGATGTGGCGCTGCCGCGGCTGGTGTTGCCGGAACTGCTGGCCGATCTCGAGGCGCTGGCCGAGGCCAATCGCGGCGCCGACGCCGAGCGGGTCTATCGCACGCTGCGCAGGCTCGATATCGCGCTGACCGATATGGCCGGGCACGCGGCGCAGTTCTATCTGTCGCTGGGCGATCTGGTGCGCACCACCGAGATCACCCCGGAGGCCTTCCTCGCCCATAAGGACGCCTTGCTGGCGCATATGCGCGAATTCGGTCTCGACCTGGCCCGTTTCGCACCCCGGCTGGCCGCGGCCATCCTCGCCGTCGAAGCCACCGGACTCGACGAGCTGATCGAACGGGCCGCGCGCTGCGACGAGCGAGTGTTGCTGAGTCCGGTTCGGCGGCAAGCGGATTGGCGTTCCCGCTGGGACGGATTGCGGACCTGGTTCGTGCCGCCGGAGGACAATGCGGGCACCGAGGCCGAGCGACTGCGTGAGGCCACCATGAGTGCGATCGCAGCGGTGCTGTCGCTGCTGCGGCGGGTCACCGAGACCCGCAAGGGCGGGGTGAGCAGGGAGTCGGCGCTGCGGCATCTGGCGGCCTGGTTCACCGCCGCGCCGAGCGCCGAGGGTGCCCATGCCCTCTTCGACGCCGTGTTCGGGCTGGGTCGGCCACGTCATCTGGCCACCGAGCATCCGGACGCCGATATCGTGCCCGCGATCCGGTCCTGGTGGGAGGCACCGCCCTTGGAGATCTCGCGGACGCTGGCCGAGACCGGGCGTCCGCCCTCGGCCGGTGCGCCGGCCCGGATCCATCGCAATGACGCGGGTATTCGCCGGTTGCGCGAAACCCAGCTGGCGGCGCAGCGGGAGCGAGCGGCGGCGGCACGGTCGCTGGCCGGCGCCGATGTGCACGAGCGAGTGCTCGACGAGCGCGAGACCGAGGTGCTGTTGCGGCTGCTGGATGCCGCCTCGACGGCGTGGGTGCCGGTGAGCGGGCGGGTCGGCGGGACCACCGGATCCGACAGCGGCGTCACCCTGACCGTGTCGGCGCATACCGGTTCCACGGTGGTGCGGACGGCGGCGGGGATGCTGCATCTGAACAATCGCAAGCTCGAGGTGCGTCAAACCACGCGCGCGTCGGCCCGCAAGACCGCGACCGGGGAGGGGGATCGAGCGTGACCGCACGCCGCATCGACGCGCTGGCGCTGGACAACTATCAGCGCGCCGCCCGCGTGGTTCTGGCCAATCATCTGGTGACCCGCACCTATCCGGATCGCATCGCGCTCGCGCTGGTGCGGCGGTGGGCCACCGAGCTGCGCGAGGATCTGGCAGAGTTGTTCGGTTACCGGTTGGAGGTCACCGAGACGACGGCGCGGGTGTTCCCGGTGCTGGACCGGTTGGATGCGAGCAGGCCCGCGCGCACACCCGCCGACCGGGTATTCGACCGGCGTCGCTATGCGTATCTGGCGCTGGCGTTGGCCGCGCTCGGCCGCGCCGGTGATCAGATCACGCTGTCCGAGCTGGCCGATCAGGTCGCCGTCTACACCGCCCAGATCGACGGCCTCGAGCTGGCGACCGAGCGCGCCGCCGACCGCGATGCCTTCGTCGATGCGGTCGGCTGGCTTTCCACCCGCGGGGCGCTGACGCTGGCCGACGGTGATGCGAGCGGCTGGGCGTCGGATCCGTCGGCGGGCGAGGCGCTCTACGACATCGATCGCGCGGTGGTGTTCGCGCTGTTCCGGCCGCCGCGGGCGGTGCAGCATCTGCACAGTGTGCGCGGGTTGCTCGGCGAATCCGCCGGCACCGGACCGCCGCCCACTCGCCAGGCCGAGGCGGCGCGTCAGGTGCGGCGGGCGTTGGTGGAACGGCCGGTGGTGTATGCCGCCGATCTGGCGGCCGATGCCGTGCCGCTGCTGACCCAGGATCGTCTCATCGCCGAGGTCGAGCTGTTCACCGGTCTACGCGCCGAACGCCGCGCCGAGGGTGTGGCGTTGATCGATACCTCCGGACGGTTGTCCGATGTCCGGTTCCCCGGTACCGGGACGCTGGCGCAGGTCGGTTTGCTGCTGGCGGGTGAGATCGCCGATCGGGTCCTCGATATCGATGATCCGGTCGAACGCCGCACCGGCGGCACCGAGCCCGAGTCCTCGCTCGCGGCCGACCTCGACACCGCGATCCCGCAGGAATCGGTCTTCGAGCCGCTGAGCGAACTCGACCCGGTGACCACCGAATCCGAGGACCCGCCCGCCGAACCCGCGCCGGAACCGGACTATCCGTTCCTGCCTACCGCCTGGATCGACGAGACCGTGCGCGCGCTCACCGACCGCTACGGCGCGACCTTCGCCGCCCAGTGGCAGGCCGACGTGCCGGGCCTCACGGCCGAGGTGGTCGCGCTGCTGGAGCGGTTGCGGTTGATCGTGCGCGTGCCCGGCGGGCTACTGGTATTGCCTGCGCTGGCGCGTTATCGGGGCGCGGTGGTGACCGTCCGGGCGAAGAAATCGGCGGAGTTGTTCGTCACCGCGGCCGAAACCTATCCGCCCGCCGAGGACCGACTTCACCCAGAACCCGTGCTGGACACGGCCGGTACGGAAGGAGCCGAGTAGATGACGCTCATTCACGGCGGGGTACGTTTCGTGCCCACCCGCGCGGGGATCGTGAACCTGTGGGACTACCGCGATCAGGAGTTCTGCTTCGCCGACGGCCGGTTGGTGCTGCGCGGGCCGAACGGTTCCGGCAAGACCAAGGCGCTGGAGGTGCTGTTCCCGTTCGTGCTCGACGGGCGGATCGAACCGCGCAGGCTGAACCCGTTCGCCGGTGAAGAGCGCACGATGAAGTCGAATCTGCTGTATCGCAAGCAGGAATCGGCGTACTCGTATGTCTGGATGGAGTTCGCGCGCGGCGACTGGGACGACCCCGAGGTGGTGACCGTCGGGATCGGGATGCGAGCCACGCGGTCGTCGGACAAGGTGACGCGCTGGTATTTCGTCGCCGACGGTCGCGTGGGTGTGGACTTCTCGCTGCTCGGACCCGATGACCGGCCGTTCACCCGGAAGCAGCTGGCCGAGCAGATCGGCTCGGACGCGATCGTGGATCGTCCGGTGGAGTACCGCGCCGCGATCGATGCGCGCATGTTCGGGCTCGGGCAGCAACGCTATGACCAGCTCATCAACCTGATCCTCACGTTGCGCCGCCCGCAGCTGGCCAAGAACCTCGACCCGCGCGGGCTGTCACAGGCGCTGACCGATGGTCTGCGGCCGCTGGACGAGCAGCTGATCATGGATGCCGCGCGCTCGTTCAGCGATATGGAGGAGGTTGGGCGAACGCTGGCGGGCCTGGTCCACGCCGACACCGCGACCAGGGACTTCGTGGCCGTCTACCGGAAATACCTTGCGGTGCAGGCCAAGACCGACGTCGACCAGGTCGCGGCCCGTTTGGATGCGGTCACCCACGCCTCGACCGCGCTGTTCGCGGCAACGGCATTGCGGGAGCGCCGGGAAGGCGAGCGCACCGCCGCCGAAGCGCGCGCCGAGGACGCCGACCGCGCCTACGAGCAGGCGATCGCCGATCGGGAGACGCTGCAACGGTCGAGCGCCTATGAGGGCAAGCAGCAGCTCGAGGATCTCGCCGATGCCGTGCGCCGGCTCGAGGTGTCCGCGGGCGCGCACCGCGACAAGGCGGTCAAGGCCGCGCAGACGCTCGACCAGCGCACGCAGGAGGCCGAACGCGCCGCCGCTGCGGTCGCCACCACTGCTGCGGCGCTCTCCCGCGGTGAAGACGAATTGCGTTCCGCCGCTGAGGAAGCCGGGATCTCCTGGTCGCCGTTGCCGGAGGGATCGCGGGCCGAGCAGCTGACCGCCGCCGTGCGCGGGCACGCCGAGGAACGCGACGCCGATGTGCGCGCCGTCCGCCAGGCCCTCGGGCTACTGGACACCGCGACCGCCGAACGGACCAGGGCCGAACGGCTGGCCGACCGCGCCCGCACCGCCCGCGACGAGGCCGGCGCCGAGATCGCCCGCGCCGAGGCCGCGGTGGCCGTTGCCCGCACCGAAGCGAGTGCGGCACTGCGGGAGTGGTGGTCGGCGCATCGCGAGGTGTACGCCGCCGGCGGTAACGATATCGTCGACGCGCTCGAGACCGCGCTCGCCCATACCGGCGCCGACGAGGTCGCGGGACTGTCGGAAATCCTGGCCGAGCACGCCGAACCGCTGCTCGACGAGCTGCGCACGCGACGTCAAGAAGCCAAGGCCCACGCGGCCGCCGCCGCCCAAAAGGTGCGCGAGCTCACCGCCGAACGTGATCGGGTGGCCGCCCAGCGCGACGACGCTCCCCCCTCCTCAGCCACCCGCACCGACTCGCGCGACGGGCGCCCCGGCGCACCGCTGTGGCAGTTGGTGCGTTTCGCCGACGACGTGCCCGCTGAGGAAGCAGCCGGTATCGAATCGGCCCTGGCCGCAGCCGGTCTGCTGGATGCCTGGGTCTGCGCCGATGCCGACCGCCCTGCGGAGTTCGAGTCGGAGTTGTTCCTCGTCCCGCTGCCGGAACATGAGCGTCCGACCAGGCGCACCCTCGCCGATGTGCTCGTCGTGGAGGACGATTCCGACGCTCTCGAGGTGCCGCGCGCGGAAGTCGCTGCGGTGCTGGCATCTATCGCTCTGGGCGATGCCGCGACCGGCGGGAGCGTCACGTCCTCGCTCACCGACGCGCCTGGTGACGCCGCGCCAACCCCCTCCGGCCAGGATGCGCCGGAACAGGCGAGCGATTCAGCCGACAACGGCATCGCGATCCGGCCGAACCCGGACGGTGGTGCGGCTGCCGGGTCGCGCTCGGTCGCTGCCGACCAGGTCAGCGTTTCGGCGTCGGGGCATTTCCGCAGCGGCATCCAGCTGGGCCGCCACCGCAAACCGCACGCCGAGTTCATCGGCACCACCGCACGCGCACGCAGGCGGGAGTTGCGCATCATCGAGCTCGAGCAGGCGATCGAGGCCGCCACCGCCGCTCAGCGCGCGGCCGCCGACGAGGAGACCGAGGTGAGCGCGCGGTTGTCTCGAATCAGCGCCGCCGCCAAGGCTTTGCCCCGCCCCACCGGCGTCACCGCCGCATTGCGTGCGGTATCCGAATGCGCCGGCATGCTGCGCTCCAAGTCCGAGGCCGCAACCCAGGCCGACGCCGATCTCGACCACGCGGTGGGACAGGTGGCTGCGGCGGAGAAGGCGCTGCGCACCGCCGCCGTCGCGCACCGCACGCCCCGCGACGCTCGGGAACTCGATGCGCTCGCCGCCGCCATCCGTCATTTCGAGAACACCGGTACCGGATTGCTGCGGCTGCGCGCCGAACACGAGCGCGACCGGGAACGCGAACGGGAAGCGGCGGACCGGCATGGCGAGGCACGTGATCTGGCCGAGGCGTTCGCCGAAGAGGCCGAAGCCGCGCAGGCCGGGTTCGAGGAGCAGTCGCGCAAACTGGAGACCCTGCGCGAATCACTCGGCGCGAGCGCCGCCGATATCGACCGCGATCTCGAGCAGGCCCGCGAACGCATCGAGGCGGCCCGCGCCGAACAGAAAGCCGCGCGCAAGGCCGCCAATGCGGCGATCGAGGCCGTCGGCGACGCGGAGGCCGCGTACCGCACCGCCCACGAATCGCTGGGCACCGCGCTCACCGAGGTGCTCGCCGACGTGCGCGCGCTGGCCCCGTATGCGCAGCCCGATCTGCTGGCGCTGCTCGGCGCGAACACCGAATGCCGGTGGCCGAGCAGTGAGGCGGCGTGGTCGACACCGGATCAGCTGCTCTACCGGATCGCCTCGGCGGGACCGGAATCGGAGCCGTCGGTGCTGCCCGACGAAGTGGCCGAGCTGTTCGCCGAGCTGCGCACTGCCACCGAGTCGGTGCGCGCCACCGAAGCCGGTCGCAAATCCACCCGGAGCGCGGTGACCACGGCGCTGCAGGAATTCGACGCCGCCCTCGCCGCCTCCGGCCGCGACTACCGGGTGCACTGGGACGCCGCCGACGGGCTGACCGTGGTGCGCGTGCACGACGAACACGGTGTCGCCCCACTGGCCGACTTCGCCACCCGCGTCGACGCCGCCCGCCGCGATCAGGAGCTGCTGCTCACCGACGCCGAGCGCCGCATCCTCGAAGACGCCCTGCTCACCGGCCTGGCCCAGCAGATCCACGAACGCACCAGCGACGCCCGCGAGTTGATCAGCCGGATGAGCGCGGAGATGAAGCAGCGGCGCATGTCTTCGGGCAACACCATCGGCGTGCACTGGCTGCTCGCCGACGGTCTGTCCGACGCCGCCCGCGCCATGTGCAAACTGCTCGACCGCGACACCTCCGCCCTCAGCGCCGATGATCTCGCGGCCATCCGCGCACACTTCGCCGCCGAGATCCGCGCCGCCCGCGCCGCCCACCCGGAACGCTCCTACCCCGAAATCCTCGCCGCCACCCTCGATTACCGCATCTGGCGGGTGTTCTCGTTCACCCTGATCTCCGCCGACGGCAGCGAAGACCGCCTCACCGTCGCCCGCCACAGCGCCCTGTCCGGCGGCGAACAATCGGTCTCCCTGCACCTGCCGCTGTTCGCCGCCGCCCACGTCATGCTCGACTCCGCCGACCCGCAGGCCCCGCGCCTGCTCGCACTCGACGAAGCGTTCGCCGGCGTCGACGACAACGGCCGCAGCGAACTGCTCGGCCTCAGCGTCCAATTCGACCTCGACCTGTTCATGACCGGCTATGACCTGTGGATCACCTACCCCCACGTCCCCGCCTGCGCCCACTACGACCTAGCCCACTCCACCGCCGAAAACACCGTCAGCGCCACCCTCCTCGTCTGGGACGCCGGCGACCTCCTCGCCGAACACGACGGCACCGACCTCACCACCGCCCTCCACTCCCCCAACCGCCGGCGGTTGCCCCATTCGATCCATGGGGGGTTGCCGTTGGAGCCCGTCGGGTGAATCGCGCGGGCCCGGCCGGGCACCACGTCCGGCCGGACCTCGACCCCCTCATTCCCCATCCGGCCACCAGATCGCCAACACCACCACGAGCAGCGGCAATCCGACCGCAACCGCGAACCCACCGATCTCCCAACCGCTCACCGCCCATGGCCGATCGTCGCCCACCGCGCGAACGACAGTCTCGGCAGCACCACCTCCACATCGGCAATCTCCATCACCCTGTTCAGCTCGAGCGGTCCGAGATGCTCAGGCGCAGGCATGATCACCACCTCGGCCCCCGCGCCACGCACCTGATCGACCACCGGAAGCACCGACAACGGATGTGGCCATACAACCCGATACCCGAGCCGCCTCGCCAGGCGTTGGATTTGCGCCGCATCCCAGTCCGGAGCTGTGCTCACGTCATGGTCGATCCATCCGAATGCAGTCGATCTGATCAACGAGCCCCCTGTCGTGTTCGATGGCATGCACCCGCCGCCGGGGTCGCGGCACTCGGCGGCGGGGCTGGGACGAGACTGCCGCTACATCCGGACGTGGGCTGCCACACGATCGCCACAGCTTGTTCGGACACTGCGCACGTCGTTGATGCGCGACAGTTCTTCCGCCAAGCTGGGATTCATGGCCAGTGACAACAAGCACAGCATCGGCGAGCGGATTGCGACCCTACGGAAGCTTCATGGCGCCACCCAGCATGCGCTTGCCCTGCGCGCCAACGTGTCCTACTCCCTGCTGCGCAAAGTCGAACGTGGCGAGCGGCCGGCCAGCCCTACCTTCGTCGCGGCCATCGCTCGGGCGCTTTCGGTCGGCGTCATCGACCTGACCGAGCAGCCGTATGACGCCCGGAATGCACGGCCCGAATCCGAACAGGCCGGAATTCCCGCGTTGCGCCAAGCACTCGTCGAAGGCGATGATCCCGAATTGGACGCCGAACCACGGTCACTCGCCGATCTTCGCCGCGAAGTCGCGATGATCAAGGAGCTTGATCGCCGTACCAAGCACGCCGAGGTGGTGCGCGCACTGCCCGACGTGTTGCGGCATCTGCATCGAGCCTGCAATGACGTACCGGCGGCGCACCGCCCGGCAGCACACGAACTCATCTCCTCGGCGTACGCATTCGCCGTCATCTCGCTCTACCGGCTCGGCCATCTCGACTTGGCACACCTGGCAGATGAACGATCACGAGCTACGGCCGCGCTTGGCGACGATCCGCTGCGCGCCGCTGTAGCTGAGTGGAATCACGCGTTGATTCTCCTGTTCGATGGGTCCTATCGAATCGGACTGCGTTCCATCGACCGCTCAATGGGCTATCTCGGCCACAGCACCGACAGCGTGGCTGCCACAGCGGTCCAAGGAGCGTTGCACCTGCGGGCGGCCATGCTTGCCGCACGGTCCGGTGACGCCGACCTTGCCGATACCCATGTGTCGGAAGCAGCCGATCTCACTGCTCCCGGGCAGGAAGTCGCGAACTACTACGGCACGAAATTCGGCGCCGCCAATGTCGCAATCCATCGTGTTGCCGTTCCGGTCGAGTTATCGGACGGCACCACTGCGGTGACGCGCGCATCGAGCATCCGCTTGCCGACCGACACGGCACCCAGCCGCGCCGGTCACTACTGGATCGACCTGGCGCGGGCTTGGCTGCTGCACGGAAACCGTGGTCGCGCACTGGACTCGCTCCAACAGGCGCGCAGAATAGCGCCGCAACTGACCCGGTATCACCCGCAAGTGCACGAAACCGTGCATGCCCTGGCGGTCAGCGATTCCCGCTCGACACACAGCCTGTCGCATTTCGCGGCATGGTGCGGGGTGCGTAGCTGAGAGTATGGACCTATGAACGACCGTGAAATGCCCGTACTGTACGCCATTGTCACGGGCTCACCCGCCGCTCGCGACGTGGGCAAGCTTGTGGATCTCGCCCACGCGGACGGCTGGGACGTCTGCGTAATCGCTTCCCCGGATGGCCGCCGGTTTATCGACGCCGACGCCCTCGCCGCCAAGACCGGACACCCGGTCCGCAGCCAGTACAAGGAACCCGACGCCCCGGATGTGCTCCCACCCGCCGACGCCATCATCGCCGCACCGATCACCTGCAATTCGCTCGCCAAGTGGGCTGCGGGCATCTCCGACACCCTGCCGCTAGGCATCCTGGTAGAAGCAGTCGGTAAGGGACTCCCGGTCGTGGCCATGCCGTTCTCGAACTGGGCACAGATCAGTTTTCCCGCCGTGCAAGACGCAATGCGCAAACTGTCCGATTGGGGCGTGACGGTGCTCGTCGGCGACGATGTGTACAAACAGCACGAGCCCGGAACCGGCGACAGGTACCTCGATCTGTTCCCGTGGCACCTCGCTTGGCAGGAATTGCTGGCGAGATACCCGGGCACCTGAGCTGCGCGATGTTCATCGCCGGTTACCGTGTGGATCGGTAGATGTCTGATGTTATCGATCAGCTTTGACCCGGAACGTGAGTGGTGGGGTTTCCGGCAGAGTGTTCGATCGTCTATACGACGCAGCCATCGCCTCCGGCGCTATGCCCTCCGACTTGATTACCTGGCGACATATCGCCGACGCGAACGGCGGACTTGGTCTCGATGTTGAATCCCCATCTGACGCACGTCGATTCGAGACTGCACTACGCGATTCGGCCGAACGCGAGTTGCGCACCCCAAGGCGGAATAGCCGACCGAGTGGACCTCAGGACGCGAGCACCTGCTTGATCGCTGCCAGAAAAGCGGCGGTGTCATCGAGGTCTGGCAGCACAATATCGGCCCCCGCATCCGCAAAAACCTCAGCGCTGTCGCTGCCCGTTGCTACGGCGAGGACCTTGGCCCCACCATGTTGCGAGATCGGCCCGCCGAATGAGCAGCGATCCCACGTCAGGAAGCCTACGTGCTCGACCATCGGCACTTCGTCCGATGAGCTCACGCGACAGCCGCGAGTTTACGATGCGCTGACTCGATGCATGGCCGTGATGTTGAAACGTGCCTGTCACCTACCGCCTGAGTCGCTTGACATCCAAAGGTTCTTCGGTGACCGTCCCGTCCGATCGGCGTGACAATCTATATGCTCCTGCATTGCTTCTGTCGCTGATTGCAGTCACGTAATCCGTACCAGAGAAATGCAACCCCGCGCCCGCGTCTGTAGCAAATCCATCTGGTAAACACAGTGACGATACGCATTCATGAAAATGATCACGGCGTTCTCGATAGTGCACGGCGTTGGAAAAGGGAAGGAAGCCCAGCCCGTTCACAAATGGTCGCAGATCACCGAACGAGTCCGTGGTGCCGCCATCGAACCAGCACGCCGACCCAGCCGATTCACCACCGAGAACTATTCCTTCTTCCCAGCACTCTCGAAGAACTACATCCAGCTCATGTGCGCGCCACACAGCCAGCAAGTTGACTACGCTCCCCCGGTCGACCCACACCACATCCTGTCCGAGCAAGTGCGCCGAGACGTCGGATACGTTGGGCTTGTCGAACAAGGCAAGGTGACTTGCCTCCACATCGGCTCTAGCAAAGGCCGCGTAGAAAGCGTCGATACTGGACGATTCGTCGCCGGTTCCAGTTGATACAAAACACAACTTCGGCCGTGACGAATTGCCTGCCAGCTCAAAGGCGTAGCGGAAGACCGGCGAAGGCTCCCACGGCTCTCGCGCCCGATTGAAACCCATGGAGGTCGCCAAGATAGTTGGATGCTCAGCAGCCACGACAAGGAATCTACCCAATCAGCAGGCGAACGTGCGCCGCTCGTACGCCACATAGCAGCGACTCGCGCTGGACGCAGCATGTCGCTACCTAGCGTGGAGTTCGAATCCGACATCGGTCGCAAGATCAGCCCCCTACCCGAAGGGCGTTGCCATCGCCGTGCCTGGCGTGGCGGAGCGCCCTGTCGGGCGACGGGCTCTCACACCTGCGGGCGTTCGCGCCGGTTTTGCGAACGCTGGTAACACATCCGAGATGGCCGTCGTTTGTCTCAACTACTGTCGACCAGGCCACCGCAGACGACCGCCTCACCGTCCGAGCGCGACAACTCTTGGAACAAGTCCACTATCTCGTTGGGAGCACGGAATGAGCACCGATGCCAATAGCG
The DNA here is from genome assembly GCF_000284035.1 of Nocardia cyriacigeorgica GUH-2. Classification (NCBI taxonomy): domain Bacteria; kingdom Bacillati; phylum Actinomycetota; class Actinomycetes; order Mycobacteriales; family Nocardiaceae; genus Nocardia; species Nocardia cyriacigeorgica. Next base: position 3,745,195 of record NC_016887.1, read on the forward strand.
CAGAGGAAGCGGTCACGTTCGCTTACGAGCTCGGTTATCTGAAATCGCTCCCGAGGGCTGGTTGGCTGCGCGCGGGGATCACGGATGGCGAATCCGTCGCCGCCCATTCGTGGCGGGTGGCCGTACTGGCGTTCGCGCTTGCCGTGATGGAAGGCGCCGACGCACACCGCGCAGCTGTGTTGGGCTTGTTTCACGACATTCCGGAAACCCGATATGGTGACGTGCAAGCGTCGGGGAAGGCCTATGTCACCCAGGTGCCCGCTGTCGAAGTGGTGGCCGATCAAACCGCCGGCCTGCCTGGGGAACTGGCCGATCGCATCTGCGCGGCCGTAGCCGAACACGAATCCGCCAAACAGCCCGGGGCGAGCCTGGAAGCCCTGTGTTCTCGTGACGCCGACAAACTCGACCTGCTGCTCACCGCTCGTGAGTACCAGGAAGCAGGGCGCGGGGCTGCCTCGATGGATCGGTTCATCCGGAGCATGATCCCCCTCATCACCACTACGGCCGGAAAGGGCCTGGCCGAAGCTGCATTGGCCGTGCCACCCACCGCCTGGTGGGACGAGTTCGCCAGGAAATTCGGAACCGCAGCAGCATGGGAACGCCCCACCCGTGGATAGCCAGAGATGGAACGCCCGGGTGCCGACATCGGCTCCACCATCGAGGCCAGCTCGCGCACGGTGGGTGCATCGCCGATCAGTACCGTGTTAGGCGCGCGATTACGATCGTTATCGATGCATATCGACTTGATGTTCGACTCACTGGACGGGCTGTCTGTAGGAGATGCGCTCGGCGCGGCATTTCCCATTCTTCGGCGGCCGATCGAGGACGTTCGGACGGGGCGGATCAGCGGTGGGCCGTGGAATTGGACCGATGACACCGAGATGGCGTGCAGTGTGGTTGCCGAGCTGTGTGGCAATGACGGGATCGGGCAGGATCGGCTGGCTGCCGCGTTCGCGAAGCGGTGTGACCGGGGGCGCGACTATGGGTTCATGACCGTCGACTCGTTGCGTCGGATCCGCGAGGGCGCGCACTGGCGTGACGTCGCGGCGGCCGCGTTCGACCACCAGGGGTCGTGCGGTAACGGGGCGGCTATGCGGGTGGCTCCGTTGGGTGCGTGCTATGCCGGGGATCCGGAACGGATTGTGGCCGAGGCGGTCCGGTCGGCCGAGGTGACGCATCTGCATCGCGAAGGTGTGGCCGGTGCGGTGGCGGTGGCAGTGGCGGCCGGTCGTGCGGCGACCGCCCGGATGTCCGGTGTTCAGCCCGGTTCGGCGGAATTCATCGACACTATCCTCGCCTACCTGGACGACGGCGAAACCACCCGTCGGATCCGACATGCCCGGGCCTTGCTCGGCGCACCGGTCGAGGTGGCCGCGAACGAGCTCGGCAACGGTTCCCGAGTGACCGCCCAGGATACGGTCCCGCTCGCGATCTGGGCCGCCGCAACACATCTCGGTGACTATCCGGCGGCGATCGCTACCTGTCTGGCGGCGGATGGTGATATCGACACCACCGCTGCCATCACCGGCGGGATCGTCGCCGCTTTCACCGGCGCCGGCACCGGGCCGGTCATCGGAATTCCGGAGCCCTGGCTGTCCGCGCGCGAACCGTTGCCCGCCTGGCTCGATCAGCACCGGCGGGCCCGCCCGAAATCGGGGCGGCTGCGCCGGTGGTTGTCCCGAACCTCCTGAGCTACCGATGCCGCGAGCGGGTTTCCGGGCCGGACTTCCAGTGCGCCGGACCTCGGTCGCGGAGTGGACAGCCGGAAACGCTACTGCCGGGTGTGCAGCTCGGACTGGATCGGCAGCCCGCCGGCTCGGGCCAACTCGTGCAGGATCGCTGCGGTGGAGTCGTCCAGGGGGTAGAAGAGCTCGAGGGCGAGTTCGGCGAGGGTGACGTCGGAGGGGGCGCCGAAGGTCATGGTGGTGCTGAACATGCGTAGGTCGCCGGCGGCGGTGCGGATGTGGACCGGGATCGAGAACGGGCTCGGGGTCACCTCGTCGATCGGCTCGTCGGGGTCGGCGGGCATGGGATAGCCCGACACCTCGTCGTAGAGATCGCGCAGAGCCGGATCTCCGGTCGCCCGTACCTGTCCGTTCAGCCGTTCCAGCAGATACTTTCGGACCTGCCGGTAGTTGACCATCCGGGCGGGTGTCTCCGGCCCTTCCGGGTAGAGGGCGATGCGGTACACGTTGGGTGGCTCGGCGGCCACTTCGTCGGCGATCGCGGTGCCGAACAGTTGCATACCGCGATTAGCGGTGATCACGTTCCAGTACCTGTCGACCAGCACCGCCGGGTACGGCTCATGGGCGGCAAGCATGGTCTCCCAGGCGGTCCGCGCCGCGGCCAGCTCCGCGTCGTCGAGCGGACTCTCCCGATATTCGGGGCTGAATCCACCTGCCAGCAGAACCGTATTCCGCTCCCGCAGCGGCACATCCAGCGCCGCGCAGAGCTTGAGCACCATGGCTCGACTCGGCTGCGACCGGCCGGTCTCGAGGTAGGAGATGTGGCGCGCCGAACTGCCGGCCTCCAGGGCCAGTTCGAGTTGGCTCAGCCGTCGCCGGAGCCGCCACTGCCGCAACAGCGCCCCGACCGGAGAACCCTGGTTGCCCTGTCGCACACCCGAAGATTAGCGATCGTGCCGTCGCGGCCTCCATCAGCCCATGACCTCTGACGTCATTGAGTAGGCGAGGACCACCCTGGCAGCGTCGTGAACGAGGCGACCCGGTTCATCAGCGAGAGGAAAGAACTCATGACCGACGACGTCACCACCGAAAAGGAACTGCGAGCACTCCTGCACACACAGGTCGAGGCATGGGCGGCCGCAGACGGCGCCGCCTTTGCCGACACCTTCACCGAGGACGCAGTGTTCGTCTCGGTGATCGGCGAATACATCCCAGGCCGCGCGAATATCGCCGCCACCATGCAGGAAGGGTTGAACGGGTTCATGAAAGGAACCCGGATGCCCGAACCCGAGGTCCTGAACCTGCGTTTCCCGGCGCCGGATACGGCGATCCTGATCACCCGGTCCGGGCGGCCCCTACCCCCGGACGCGACCCCGAACCCCGACGAGAAATCGATCCAGACCCGAATCGCCGTACGCCAGCAGGGGCAGTGGCTGTTCAGCAGCTTCCAGAACACCCGCATCGGCGGCTTCACCCCGCCGGTGGACTGATCTCCGAGCGCCGCCCCAGGACGGAGGACTTCGCCGACGCTGCGATGGACACGGAAGGTCACCTCGCGGACGGATCCGGTAGCCCCGAACTCAGCGCACGCTGGCGTCGGGCACGCGGGGTGGGCACGGTGCGCCCGGGAACGTGGCCAGCTCGAAATGCCACCACTCGTTGTCGAAGGTGCGGCACAGCCCCCAGCGGTACCCGTTGGCTTCCAGCCAGCCTGCGCCTTCGATGGGTCCGACGTCGATGGCGTGGCCGGTGACGTGGGTGGAATCGGCGGGTGGGAGGACCCAGCGGCGGGCTTCGTCGGGGCTGCCGTGGGTGCGCAGGCCCTCGTCCCAGAGGGCCTGCTGTTCGGCGGGGGTGCGGTAGCCGGAGGTGATGGACAGGGGGACGCCGGCGGCGTGGGCCTCGTCGGCGGCCATGGTGTAGGCCAGCGCGAGCAGGGGGTCGAGGCCTTCGGTGCCGGCGGCGGCGATCGGCCAGACGAGGGCGGCACCAGACGGTGGCGGCGCCGGCTGAGGTGCGGGCGCGGCGTGGGCGGGGGCCACGGCGACACTCGACGCCATGGCGAGCGGCGCCAGCGCGGCCGCGATCGCCAGGCGGGCCCGCCCAGGGTGACGCCTACGGTGCGCTTCGCTCGATGACCACATAGCGCTCGATGGTAGCGCGACGCGCCGAGAGTCCCAGGTCACGCCCGGACGAGCGCGACCTGCGACAACAGGTTGAAACGGCAACTGTCCACAAGGCTATCCACGTGTTGTGGATCACATACCCGAAGCGGCAATGGTTTTCAGCGTCGTCCACCTCAAGGGCGTTGACCACCAGGAATGCCGAAATCATCGGGACGGGAAGGGGCTGCGGCGCAAGCGGATTCACTCAGGATTGTGGTTGTCCACAGCCCATCCCCATCATGTGCATAACCTATGACTCGCCCGAGTCCAGGATGCGTGGGTCAGACGCGTTCCTTGGAGCGGGTGCGCACGCGCAGCGCGATGGGCTTCTGGGTTTCGGCGAAGAAGTCGTTGCCCTTGTCGTCGACGACGATGAAGGCCGGGAAGTCCTCGACCTCGATCTTCCACACCGCTTCCATGCCCAGCTCGGGGTACTCGAGCACCTCGACGCTCTTGATGCAGTCCAGCGCCAGGCGCGCGGCGGGGCCGCCGATCGAGCCGAGGTAGAACCCGCCGTGCTCCTTGCATGCCTTGGTGACCTGCGCCGAGCGGTTGCCCTTGGCCAGCATGACGAAAGAGCCGCCCGCGGCCTGGAATTGGTCGACGTAGGAGTCCATGCGGCCGGCGGTAGTGGGGCCGAAGGAGCCGGAGGCGTAGCCCTCGGGGGTCTTGGCGGGGCCGGCGTAGTAGACGGCCATATCGCGCAGGTAGTCCGGCATCGGCTCGCCGGCGTCGAGGCGCTCCTTGATCTTGGCGTGCGCGATGTCACGCGCCACGACCAGCGGTCCGGTGAGCGAAAGCCGGGTCTTGACCGGGTATTTCGACAGCTCGGCACGGATCTCCGACATCGGCCGGTTCAGATCGATCTTGACCACGTCACCACCGAGGATCGCGTCGGTCTGCTCGGGAAGGTACTGGGCCGGTTCGGTTTCCAGCTGCTCCAGGAACACCCCGTCCTTGGTGATCTTGGCCAGCGCCTGACGGTCGGCCGAGCACGACACGGCGATGGCGACCGGGCAGGACGCGCCGTGGCGGGGCAGGCGCACCACGCGCACGTCATGGCAGAAGTACTTGCCGCCGAACTGCGCGCCGATGCCGAATTCGCGGGTGAGCTGGAAGACCTCTTCTTCGAGTTCGAGATCGCGGAAGGCGTGGCCGGTCATCGAGCCCTCGGTGGGCAGGTTGTCCAGGTAGTGCGCGGAGGCGTATTTGGCCGTCTTCAAGGCGAATTCGGCGCTGGTGCCGCCGATGACGACGGCCAGGTGATACGGCGGGCAGGCGGCCGTACCCAGCGAGCGGATCTTCTCGTCCAGGAACTCCAGCATCCGGGTGGGGTTCAGGATGGCCTTGGTCTCCTGGTACAGGAACGACTTGTTGGCCGAACCGCCGCCCTTGGCCATGAACAGGAACTTGTAGGACGGATCGGCGGGATCACCCGGATTCGAGTACAGCTCGATCTGCGCGGGCAGGTTCGAGCCGGTGTTCTTCTCGTCCCACATGGTCAGCGGCGCGAGCTGGGAGTAGCGCAGGTTCAGCTTGGTGTAGGCGTCGAACACACCGCGGCTGATCCATTCGGCGTCGTCGACGCCGGTGAGCACACCCTCGGACTTCTTGCCCATGACGATGGCGGTGCCGGTGTCCTGGCACATCGGCAGGATGCCGCCTGCCGAAATGTTGACGTTCTTGAGCAGGTCGAGCGCGACGAAACGGTCGTTGCCGCTGGACTCGGGATCGTCGATGATCTTGCGCAGCTGGGCCAGGTGCGCGGGCCGCAGGTAGTGGCTGATGTCGTGCATCGCCTCGGCGGTGAGCATCCGCAGGGTCTCCGGCTCGACCTGGAGGAAGGTGCGGCCGTTCTGCTCGAAGGTGCTGACGCCTTCGGTGGTGAGCAACCGGTACGGGGTGTCATCGGCACCGATCGGCAGCAGGTCTGAGTAGCGGAAGTCCGGCGCGGCGGTCACTGAAGCGCACTCCTTCGGGCAAAGTGTCGGGCTCGGCAACAGCCACGGCTGGACTGAAGCACAGCGAGCCTAACGACCGGACGCGACCACACACGCGGTTAGGCAACCCTATCCAACGGTCGTCACACTGGGATCGGCCACAAAAGGTTGCACGTTCAACCCCGGGGGTGCTAACTCTCGTTCCAGCAGGTATCGCGCGGTGCGCCGGCGCGCGGCACCTGATTCGAACCGCCGGAATTGGAGCACCAACGTGACCGACCCCCACTGGCTCGATGACGTCGAGAGGCGGGCCTGGCTGGGATTCGTCCGGACCCGCGACCTGATCGCGGCCGCGGTCGGGCGGGATTCGACGCGCGAATCCGACCTCACCTACGTCGAGTATTCGGTCCTCGCCTATCTCGCCGAAGACCCCGAGCACTGCCTGACCTTCGCCGATCTGGCCGCCAAGCTGGAGTGGTCGCAGAGCCGGCTCTCGCATCAAATCACCCGGATGGAACGGCGCGGGCTGGTGGCGCGCACGCCCATTCCCGATGACGCCCGCCGCACCGCCGCCCGGCTCACCCCGCGCGGTGTGGAGGTGCTGACGACGGCGGCACCGGCGCATGTGGACAGCGTGCGCAGGCACATGATCGACGTCCTCGATCGCGAGCAGCTGACAGCACTGGCCGATATCTACGACGTCCTACTGAAGCATCACCGCGCTTCGAACGGCAATAGATAGGCCGGCTCACCACGGGTGAGCCGGCCTTTTCGATTGTCAGGCAGGTTCGATCGTCAGGCGGGATTCGAAACTGCGGCGCCGAGTTCGTGCGCGGCCGGAACCCCAAGGGTGCGTTCGAAACCGGCGGGCACGACGATGTCGCTGCGGTCGAGTTCGGTGATGCTGGTCTTGCGCAGGCCCAGTAGCGCCGAATCGATGCCGCCGCGCAGGATGTCGAGCACGTTCTCCACCCCGGCCTGCCCGTTGGCGGCCAGGCCCCAGAGGTAGGCGCGCCCGATCATCACCGCACGGGCGCCGAGCGCGACGGCCTTGACCACATCGCTGCCGCGCCGGATCCCGCCGTCGAGCAGCACCTCGATCTGCGAACCGACCGCATCGGCCAGGACCGGCAGCGCGCGAATGGCGGCCGGGGTGCCGTCGAGGTTGTTGCCGCCGTGGTTGGACACCGAGATGGCGGCCACGCCCGCGTCGACGGCGCGGTGGGCGTCGTCGACGCGCATGACGCCCTTGAGCATGACCGGGCCGTCCCACTGCTCACAGATCCAGCGCACATCGGCCCAGTCGGGGGCCGGGGTGCCCATCCATTCGCCGTAGGCGCCGAAGAATCCGGGTGCGGGCGCATCGCCGACGGCCATATTCGGGGCGGTGAGATCGGGCAGCTTGCCCGACCGCACGTAGGTGCTCAGCCAGCGCGGTTTGACCAGCGTCTGCGGGGCGAACTTCATCATGGTCCGCAGATCCAGCGATTCCGGGATGACCGGGCTACCCCAGTCGCGGCCGTGCGAGAACGACCAGTCCAGGGTCAGGATCAGCCCGACCGCGCCCGCCGCCTTGGCCCGGGCCATGCGCACGGAGATCTCGTCCTTGCTGCCGCACCAGTAGAGCTGGAAGAAGGTCGCCGGATTGGCCGCGATCACCTCTTCGATCGGCTTGCTGGCGAACGACGACAGTCCCATGGCGGTGCCGCGCGCGGCGGCGGCCCGGGCGACGGCCACCTCACCGTCGGGGTGCACGGCCTGCACACCAGTCGGCGAGATCAGCACCGGCATCGAAATCTGCTGGCCCAGAACGGTGGTCGACTGATCGCGCTCCCCGATGGGTCCGGCAACGTGCGGGGCGAAGCCGAGTTCGGCGAAGGCGGCCTGGTTGTCCTCGATGGTCTGGCCGCGTTCGGAGCCGGCGATCAACGCGCCGTATACCGATTTCGGCAGGCGCTTCTTGGCGCGCCGCTGCGCCTCGGCGACGGTCTCGAACCACGGGTTCATGGCTGGGTCCTTTCGGGGGAGGTCACCGGCCACCACAGCCGGGTCTGTTCGGTCAGTCGGTCGATCAGGTCGGTCAGCAGCGCGGAGCCTTCGGCGGCGGTCGCGCCCGCCGGGTCGCCGAGCACGCCGTTGGGGCTCACTGCGCGCACTCCCCCGCTACGCAACAGCGGCAGGATCTCGGGCAGCGGCCGGGTGTCGCCGGCCTCGGCGCGTTCGGCATAAACACGCTCGGGCGACAACGCCAGTTGCAGAGCGGTTTCGGTGCGTCCGGCGTGCGGGTCGCCGTCGTAGCGCGGCAGGAACAGGCGCACGTCACGGGATTCGCTGCGCAGCAGATCAACCGCCCGCCGCAGCGGTTCGACATTGCCGCCGTGCCCGTTGACCAGCACGATCCGGTCGAAGGAGTCGGTGGCCGAGCGGCATAGCTCGACGATCAGCAGTTCCAGCGCGGCCGCGCCGATGGACAGGGTGCCGGGAAAGCCGGCGTGCTCGCCGCTCGAGCCGTACGGAATCGCCGGCGCGACGAGTACATCGGGGCGTCGCGCGGCCAGGCCGGCCGACAGCGCGAGAGCGATATCGGTGTCGGTGGACAACGGCAGATGCGGGCCGTGCTGTTCGGTGGAACCGACGGGCACGGCCAGGATCACGCCCGAGGCGACATATTCGCCCGCCTCGGTCCATGTGAGATCCGCCATCATGGCGCCGACATTAACGTCACTCACTGACATAATCAATAGGCCGTTCGGCCGCATAATCAATAGCCGTGACGGCACACAGCACCCGCGGGCGCCCGCGCGGTACCAGCAAGCGCGCCCTCGAACTCATCGCCATGCGGCTGTTCAGCGAACAGGGCTTCGACGAGACCACCGTCGAGCAGATCGCCGCTGCCGCCGGCGTCAGCGGGCGCACCTTCTTCCGCTATTTCCCCAGTAAGGCCGAGGTGCTCTGGTACCAGTTCGACGCCGAGGTCGACGCCCTGCGCGCCGCGTTCGCGACCGTCGATCCGGACATCCCGCTGATGACCGCGGTGCGCCGAGTAGTGGTCAACGCCAACCGCTACCGCGCCGAAGACGTCCCCGAACTACGCACCCGCATGCAACTGGTGGCCACGGTGCCCGCGCTGGCCGCCACCGCGGGCGCCCACTACGACGCCTGGGAACGCACCGTCAGCTCTTTCGCCGCCGCCCGCCTCGGCCAGCCCGAGGACGCACTCATCCCGATGGCCGTCGGACGCACCACCCTCGCCGCCGCCCGCGCGGCCTTCGACGCCTGGCTGACCCGCGCCGATACCGATCTCACCGTCTACCTCGACGAGGTCCTCGCGGCCCTGGAACACGGGTTCGCGCCGCCACCCGGAACCGGTGGTGACCGACGCCACGATGCGACAGCACGACCTGGTGGTTTCGACGGCACGACCGCTGGGGTATGACTAGGCTCGATATCGGCACGCAGCCGAGCGCAACCCAGGCCGACCAGCTCGGCCCGACAGACCCGTCGAAAGGGGCCCGAGTTTTCATGTCCGAGGTGTCCATGAGCCTTTCGGCGGACTCACTGGCCGCAGGACCGGTCGACAACCTGCTTCCGCAGCTGGTCGAGCACCTGCGCCAGAACCGCACCGTGCTGCGGGAAGAATGGGCGCGCCGCATCACCGATGCCCGCCTGCTGACCGCCATGACGCCGGAGGAGATCTTCTCCGAGGCCACCTCGATCTTCGACAACTACGTCGAGGTGCTCGAGACCGGTAGCGTCGAAGCGCTGCAGGCCTACGCGCGCGACCTGTCCGAGCGCATCATCCCCCGAGGCGTCGAAACCGACGAGATCCTCGGCATCGTGCTGCTGCTGCGTGACGTGCTGGCCCGCTCACTGTTCGAGAAGTACCAGTCGAACTTCGAACTGCTCAACGACGTCCTCGACGCCTACGAACCGGCCGCCAACCGCATCGCCAACACCGTGGGCGTGTCGTTCGTGCAGGAGCGCGAACGCGTCATCCGCCAGCAGCAGGAAGCCATCCGCGAGCTGTCCACCCCGGTGCTGCAGGTGCGCGAACAGCTGCTGATCCTGCCGATCATCGGCGTGCTCGACAGCCAGCGCGCCCGCCAGCTCACCGAACAGCTGCTGCGCGCGATCCGCGCCAACCGCGCCAAGGTGGTCGTCATCGACATCACCGGTGTGCCCGAGATCGACCAGACCGTGGCCAACCACCTGGTGCAGACCGTGGACGCGTCCGGGCTGATGGGCGCCAACGTCATCATCACCGGCCTGTCCTCCGATATCGCGCTCACCCTGGTCACCATCGGCCTGGATCTGTCGAAGATGAACGCGGTCGGCGACCTCCAGGGCGGTATCGAGGAGGCCGAACGGCTGCTGGGCTACGAGATTTCACGCGTCTCCGAGCGCGGCGGGCGTTGATCAGCCGCCCATGCCGGTTCCGATTCTCAAACAGGGCACATATCTCATCGCGTCGGTGCAATCGGCACTGACCGATGCCGATACCGAGCGGTTGCAAGACGACCTGATGACGCAGGTCAGCAAGTACCGCGCGCACGGCATCATCGTCGATGTGACCGCGATCGACGTGATGGATTCGTTCGCCGCCAGGTCCTTGCGCACCATCGCGCATATGACCCAGCTGCGCGGCGCTCAGACCGTCATCGTCGGGCTGCAACCCGAAGTCGCGTTCGCCATGGTCCAGCTCGGCCTCACCTTCGAGGACATGCACACGGCCCTCGACCTGGAAGAGGGCCTGGCCTGGCTGAACAGCAATGTCCCTGCCCGGCGGCGAGACGGTCGTGACAGTGGCCGCTGAGGACAGAGTCATCGCGGTGAAAATGTCCAACGACATCGTCACCGCTCGTCAGGCCGGACGTGAACTGGCCGAACAACTCGGCTTCTCCCTCACCGACCGCACCATGATTTCCACCGCCATCTCCGAGGTCGCGCGCAACATCACCAGTTATGCGGGCAGCGGCGAGATCCGATTACTCGTCGACGAACGCGAAGGCCGCCAGGCCCTGGTGGTGCAGGCCAGCGACAACGGGCCCGGCATCCGCGATATCGCCCGGGCCATGGAGGACGGCTACTCCACCGGCCTCGGGCTCGGCCTCGGCCTGCCGGGCGCCAAACGGCTCATGGACCGGCTCACGGTCGATTCCGGCCCCGGTCGCGGCACGTTGGTGGAGATGTGGAAGTGGGTACCCAACGGTGCATGATGACGGGTTCATCGGCCGGATCGAGTGGGCCGTTGCCGGTCGTGCCTTACCCGGACAACAGATCTCCGGCGATCGGTGCGTGGTGCTCGACACCGGGGCCGGGACCGCGCTGTTCGCTGTACTGGACGGGCTCGGCCATGGTGCGGCCGCCGCGAACGCGGTCGACCGGGCCGCTCAGGTGCTCGCCGACCATCGCACCGAACCGCTGGATGAGCTGATGGTGCTGTGTCATCGGGCCATGGCCGACACCCGCGGCGCCGCGGTCGCGCTGGCGCTGTTCGGCGCGGAGTCGGTGCAGTGGCTCGGGGTCGGCAATGTCGACACCCATCTGTTCACGGCCGGCCCCACCGGGCCCTCGATCAGCGCGACCGTCTTGCAGACCGGCGGCATCGTCGGCTATCGGCTGCCTCCGCATCTGCAACCGCAGACCGTCGCGGTGCGTCCCGGGGATCTGCTGCTGATGTCGACCGACGGTGTCGTCATCGATTCCGACACCTCCGTGGACCTGTCGACCTCGGCCGTCGACATCACCGCCACGCTGCTGGACCAGCACGCCAAAGACAGCGACGACGCCTTGGTCCTGGCGGCCCGGGTGCGTGGCACGAACGGAACCTCATGAGCGGTGGGTGCCGACGATGAGCACGGTCCTGGCCGCCTTCCTCGACGACTACGCCGATGCGCTGCGGCGGCATCTGCGCTCCCCGGCGCACGACAGCCTCGCCGAAGGCCATGAGCTGGGCCGTCGGGCCCTGGTCGAGGGCATCAGCCTGCTCGATCTCACCGAGAACCACTTCCGGGTGGTCAAACAGGTGCAGGCCGCATCGGGCGGGCCGGGGGCGAGCGCGCTCGAGGAATCGGCGCTGGAATTCCTGTTGCAGACGCTGATCACCCTCGACGTCGCCACCCGCGGCTACCTCGACGGTACCCGCCGCTACGAGCAGCAGCGCTCCCGCGCCGACGATCTGGCCGGCCGCGACGAGTTCCGCACCGCGCTGGTGGAGTCGTTGCAGGACGGGTTCTTCGTCGCCGACTCCCGCGGCACCATCATCGAGGTCAACTCCGCCTTCGGCGAGCTGACCGGCTACGGCGCGAACGAGGTGCCCTACGCGCTGCCGCATCCGTGGTCGCTGCCGGAGGGCGGGCGCTACCCCGATCTGGGGACCTCGGCGCTGCGGTTCGTCACCCAGATCCGGCATCGCGACGGCCGCGACCGCTGGCTGGCGGTCAGTACCAGCACGCTGGTCAAGCCCGAGGGCAATGAGCGGATCTTCGTCGGTACCATCCGCGACGTCACCGCCGAGCACGACGCCCAGGCCCGCGATCAGGCGGCCTCGCGGCTGGCGACGGCGCTGGCCTCGGCCATCAGCGTCGCCGAGGTGCTCGAGGTCGGCCTGGACGAACTGCGCCGCACGGTCGGCGCGGAAACCGCGGTGGTGGCGGTGTGGCCCACCCGGCAGGGCGCCCCGGAGGTGTACGTCTCGGGTGCCGCGGTGGACGCCGAACCCGACGCGGTCGGCGAACCGCGGCCGGCGCAGGTGCTCGCCGACGACACCCGCGAGCTGCTGGAACGGGCCCGGCTGCGGCCCGGCCGCACCCTCATCGCGGTACCCGAGGGTGCCGACCGAGCCGAGGGCATCGTCGCCCCACTCGGCGAGACCGCCGACGCCGCACTGTGGCTGCGTTTCGCCGCGCCGCGGGTGGTCGGTGCCGCCGACTGGACACTGTTCTCCCTGCTCATCGGCCATCTCAGCCTCGCGGTGCAGCGGGCACGCAACTTCGACCAGGCCCGCGCCACCTCGCTCACCTTGCAGCGGGCCATGCTCGGCCCGATCGAGCTGCCACCACGGTTCTCGGTGCATTACGAACCGGCGCTGCCGCCGCTGGAGATCGGCGGCGACTGGTACGACGTGGTGCCGCTGAAGGACGGGACCATCGGCGTGGTGGTCGGCGACTGCGTCGGCCGTGGCCTGTCGGCGGCGGTGGTGATGGGCCAGCTGCGCACCGCCGCGCGCGCCCTGCTGCTGCGCGGGGCGGGCCCGGCGCAATTGCTGGCCGAACTCGACACCGTCGCCGCCCGCATACCCGGCGCCATGTGCACCACGGTGTGCGCGGCCGTGCTCGACCCGGTGCGCGGGCTGGTCCGCTACAGCAATGCCGGCCATATGCCGCCCATCCTCGCCGACGTCGGCGTCACCGGGCGCATGCTCGAAGGCGGGCGCGCGGTGCCGCTGGCCACCTTCGATATGCCGCGGCGCCCGGAGGCCACCACCCCGCTGCCGCCCGGTTCGACGCTGGTGCTGTTCACCGACGGGCTCGTCGAACAGCGCGGGGTCGACATCTACGACGGTTTCGACCAGATCGCCGACGTGCTGGCCGAGACCCACGAACGGCTGCCGCGCGAGGTGGCCGACGCGGTGCTGTCGCGGCTGCGCCCGGCCGGCGGCTACGACGACGACGTCGCCATGGTCGTCTACCGTCAGCCGCCCGCGCCGCTGCACCTGCAGGTACCCGCCCGGGCCGAGCAGCTGTCGGCGCTGCGGCGCACCCTGAAGGCCTGGCTGACCGCGGCCGCGGTGCCGCACGATCTGGCCTCCGACCTGGTCGCGGCCGCCAACGAGGCGTGCAGCAACAGCATCGAGCACGCCTACCGCGACGATGACGCCGGCGTGGTCGAGCTCAGCGCGCAGTGTGACACCGAGAAGGTGGAGATCCGGGTCACCGACACCGGCAACTGGAAGCCACAGTCGGCCGATCGCGGGTACCGTGGCCGGGGACTGGATATGATGCGTGCGCTCACCGAAGAGCTCGACATCGACCACAGCGGGTCCGGCACCAGAGTGCGGATGTCGGTGACTTTGCCGGCGATCGCGTTCCCGGTGGCCAACCCGCTGCGTGGAACGAACCGACAGGTGTCCGCGTGACGATTCGGCAGGATCGCCCGGACCATGGCAGATTGTGATGATGTGACAAACACTTCCGGAGACGCGTATCCCCTCACCGACACGATGACCACCGCTGTCACCACGCGCGACGGGGCGACCGTGCTCACGGTGACCGGGGAGGTCGACCTGGCCACGGCACCCGCCCTGGAGAACGCGATCGACGCGGCCCTCGGCAGCGAACCCGCGAGCCTGATCATCGACCTGACCGCGGTCACCTTCCTGGCCTCGGCGGGCATGGCGGCCCTGGTCGCGGCGCATCAGCGCGCCGGTGAGGCCACCTCGATCGCGGTGGTCGCCGATGGCCCGGCCACCAGCCGTCAGCTCAAGATGACCAGCCTCGATCAGGTCTTCGCCCTGCACACCACCCTGGACGCGGCCCTGGCCGAGCTACGCGGCGGCAACTGACCCCACCGAGACCACGGGCCCCGCACCGATTCGATCGGTGCGGGGCCCGTGGCTTTTCGGCTCAGTCGCAGAGCGAACGCAGCTGCTCGATCAGCCGGACCCGCTCGGCCGGGGTGGCCGCCATCGGCACCACATTGAGCACTGTCACGCCCGCCTCGGCGAAGGCGGCGACGCGCTCCTTGACGAAGCTCGCCGGACCGACCAGCGAGATGTCGCGGACCAGGTCATCCGGTACCACCTTGGCCGCTTCTTCCTTCTTGCCGGCCAGGTACAGCTCCTGGATGCGGTCGGCCTCGGCGCCGTAGCCGTACTTGGTGGCCAGGGTGTGATAGAAGTTCTTACCCTTGGCGCCCATGCCGCCGATGTAGAGGGCCAGATGCGGTTTCACGAATTCCAGTAGCGGCGTGACGTTCTCACCGATGGCCAGCGCCGGGCCCGCGTAGACGTCGAGCGCGCCCAGGGCCGGATCCCGATGCGCCAGACCGGCCGAGAGCGCGTCGCCCCAGACCTTCTCGGCCTGTTCGGGCAGGAAGAAGATCGGCTGCCAGCCCTCGGCGATCTCCGCGGCCAGCTGCACGTTCTTCGGCCCGAGCGCGGCCAGCAGCACCGGGATGCGTTCGCGCACCGGATGATTGATCAGCTTCAGCGGCTTGCCCAGGCCGGTGCCGCGGTCGGCGGGCAGCGGGATCTGGTAGTACTTGCCGTCGTATTCCAGCCGCTCACGCCGCCATACCTTGCGGCAGATCTCCACCAGTTCCCGGGTGCGGCCGATGGGCGCGTCGTAGGGCACGCCGTGGAAGCCCTCGATCACCTGCGGGCCGGAGGCGCCGAGACCGAGCAGGAACCGCCCGTCGGAGACGAAGTCCAGGCCCGCGGCGGTCATCGCGGTCAGGCTCGGGGTGCGGGTGTAGAGCTGCAGGATGCCCGAGGCCAGCTGGATACGCTCGGTCTTGGCGGCCAGGTACCCCAGGGCGCTCACCGCGTCGAACGAGTAGGCCTCCGGGACGAACACCACATCCAGGCCCGCCCGCTCGAGGTCGGCGACCTCGGCCGCGACCTCCTTGAAGCCCCCCGAATAATTGATACCCAATCCGATGCGCATAGCACTCAACATAGCCACGGGTATCCGACCGCCTGCCACCGGCCACACCCGGATGGCGGTAGGTTGAGTGCGCCCCGTCGTAGCAGAACGAAAGGCCACACCGCCGTGTCGCAGCCGACCACCTCGCATCCGGATCTCACGCCGAGCTTCGCCGACGCGACCGTCGCCGGATATCTGGCCGATCTGGCGGCCAAGGTGCCCGCGCCCGGCGGAGGCGCGGTCGCTGCGCTGCACGCGGCCCAGGGTGCGGCGCTGATCGCGATGGTCGCCCGCTACACCACCCGGGCCAAGGACGCCGAGCACCGTCCCGTCGTCGACCGGATCATCGAGGCCGCCGACGCGGCCAGGCAGCGGGCCCTCGCGCTCGCCGACGCCGACGCGGCCGCCTTCACCGCGGTGGGCGCGGCCTACAAGCTGCCCAAGAACACCCCCGAGGAGACCGAGGCCCGCTCGGCCGCGATCACCGCGGCGCTGATCGAGGCGGCCAGGGTGCCCGCCACGGTGGTCGACGAGGCCGACGAGGTGCTGTCGCTGGCCGCCGAACTGCTGCCGATCGGCAATCCCAACGTGGTCACCGATATCGGTGCCGCCGCCGACGCCGCCCGCGCGGCCGCGACGAGTTCGCGGCTCAATATCGAGATCAATGTCGGGTCGCTGTCGGCCGAGGACGGCGCCGCTTTCGCCGCGGCGCTGGGCCGGATCGAGACCATCATCGCCCGCGCCGACGCCGTGTACGCGGACGTGCTGCACGCGCTACGCGGCTGAACCCTCCCCTTCGACGGCCCGGCTGCTGCGGCGGCCGGGCCGTTGCCGCATCCGGGTACCCAGAAATAGGTAGCTCACACATAGCCAGCACGGCCTAAAACCGCCAAACGAACCCTCCGAGGTCACGATCGAGACATCGCGAAAGCCGCCCGCTCCCACCACAACTGCACTGTAGATGCCCGATTCGGGGTGAATTCCGGCGCGGAATCCGGCTTCGACCTGGGAACTGCCGAGTAGGTAACTGAGTGCGCGTACACTGGGCCGCGGTTGCGTGATACGCATCACTTCACGAACCGTTTTCAGGCTTCACCTGCTTTGTGCGTCACCACGAGTCACCAGCGTGATCGGCAGCCGGACCGGTTGCCGTAACTGTTAGCTCGAGCTCGACATGCAGGAGGTAACGGTGAGGATCGGGTACATCGCGGCGCCCCGGGCGCTCGAACCGGAGGAACTGGACCGCGAGTCGGAACAGGCATCCAGGATCGACGTCATCACGGTGCGCCAGGTCGTTTCCAACATCGCGGACTGCTCGGCCGATCCCGGCGAGCTGACCGTGGGACAGGCACGCCGCGCCCATGACATCCACCGCTACTGCTCACCCGAGTGCCTGGTTCTACGCCGAGCCAGGTACACGCTGAACGCGACGGCCACCGGCCGCGCAGCGTTCACGCTGGCCCCGGATCGGGCGGGAGCCGGCGCCGTGTAGATCATCCACGACGCTCGCTCGGACACCTCGCCTGTTGTCCGTGCAGCACTGCGCTGCTGCATGCTTGCGCCGCTCACCTTCGGCGCCAGTGATTTTCGTTGCAATCAGCTCCACCCACCGGCCGTCCGGCACGCCCTGCGCGCGCCACGGCCACTGTTGAGGAGGATTGACGTTGAGCACCATTTTCACTCACGAAGCCACCGATTCCGACTCCGACATGCTGGGCCGAAAACCCGGCAGCGACGCGGTGCCCGGCGCCTCCCGCCACCGGCCCCTGAACATCGTTCTCGTCGCTCCCCCGTATTTCGATGTCCCGCCCGCCGGGTACGGCGGGGTGGAGGCGGTGGTCGCCGAACTCGCCGACACCCTCGTCGCGCGCGGACATCAGGTCACCCTGCTCGGCGCCGGGAAGCCCGGTACCGCAGCGGAATTCATCCCGGTCTGGGATCGCATCCAGGCCGACCGGCTCGGCGATCCGTTCCCCGAGGTGGTCAACGCCCTCAAGGTGCGTCGCATCATCGAGGCGCTGGCGCGCAACCGGCCGATCGACATCATCCACGACCACACCTTCGCCGGACCGCTCAACGCCCCCGCCTACGAGGCGCTCGGCATCCCCACCGCCGTCACCGTGCACGGCCCGGTCGACGGCGATATGTGCGACTACTACGGCGCGCTCGACGAACACACCAGGCTGGTCGCGATCAGCGACCGCCAGCGCGCGCTGGCGCCGTCGTTCAACTGGATCGCCCGCGTGCACAATGCCTTGCGACCCAGCGAATGGCCGTTCCAGGTGGAGAAGAAGGACTACGCGCTGTTCCTGGGCCGCTACGCGCCGTACAAGGGCCCGCATCTGGCGCTGCACGCCGCCCACGAGGCCGGAATTCCGTTGATCCTGGCCGGTAAATGCAATGAGCCGCCGGAAAAGGCGTACTTCGCCAAGGAGATCGAGCCGCTGCTGACCGAGCGCGATCACGTCTTCGGCGAGGCCGACGCGGTGGCCAAGCGCCGGCTGCTGGCCTCGGCGCGCTGCCTGCTGTTCCCGATCCAGTGGGAGGAGCCCTTCGGCATCGTGATGATCGAGGCGATGGCCTGCGGCACCCCGGTGGTGGCGTTGCGCGGCGGCGCGGTCGAGGAAGTGGTCGTCGACGGGGTCACCGGCATCATCTGCGACGATCCGGCCGAACTGCCCGCCGCGATCGCGAAGGCAGGCGATCTGGATCCCTACGCGTGCCGCAAGCGCGTCGAAGAACTTTTCGGTGTCGATCAGCTCGGCGCCGGATACGAAGCGGCCTATTACCGCATACTCGAAGCGTGGGACGAATCCCATCGCCCGGCAGATGAATTGACCACCGTCGAGCTCCGGCGCAGCGGCCTGCTCGGTCTGCGCGCGGACAACGGCACGACACCGGCTTGGAGTCGAGCATGAGCGAACCCCTCAGGGTCCTCAATTCCGGTCAACCCGCCGCCGTCAACGGCGGCGGGGGGACCATCACCCTCGTCGAGGCGAGCACCTTCTGTCTGTCCGATCAGCTCGGCGATATCCATTCGGGGACCTCGCAGGGCTTGTTCTACCGGGACGCGCGGGTGATCTCGCGGTGGGAGCTGCGGCTGGACGGTCAAGCGGCCGAACAGCTCACGGTGCTCACCCCCGAGGCGTTCAAGGCGCGGTTCATCATGCGCAAGCAGCCGCGCCAGGGCATCGCCGACAGCACCGTGCTGGTGGTGCGCAAACGCATGATCGGCCAGGGTCTCAAAGAGGCGATCATCGTGCAGAACCTCGGCCACGAGGACACCGCAATGACCGTGACCCTGTTCGCCGACGCCGATTTCGCCGATCTGTTCGCGGTGAAGGAGGGGCGCAAACATCTCGGCAGCGCCGAGGCCCAATCCGTCGACGGTGAACTGCATCTGATCGACCACAACGATCCCGGTCGCGGCCTCACCATCAGCGCCAGCGGCGATCCGGTGATGCTGCCCGGCACGGTCACCTGGCAGGTGGTCGTGCCCGCGCACGGGCAGTGGAAGACCGAGATCCTGGCCCAGCCGGTGGTGGCGCACCGGCGGGTGCAGATGGCCTTCGGTGACGACGAGGACAGCCCGATCAGCCGGCTCAAGGCCTGGCGGGCCACCGCGACCGATCTGACCGCCACCGATTCCCGGCTCACCCAGGTGCTGCAACGCACCGAAAGCGATCTGGGCGCGCTGCGCATCGACGGTCGCGGCGACGGTTCGCCGGCGTATGTGGCCGCCGGCGCGCCCTGGTTCATGACGCTGTTCGGCCGCGACAGCCTGCTCACCTCGTGGATGGCGCTGCCGCTGGATTCGGCGCTGGCCGTCGGCACCTTGCGACAGCTGGCCAAGCTCCAGGGCACCAAGGTCGAACCGATCACCGAGGAGGAGCCGGGGCGGATCATGCACGAGATGCGCCACGGCCCGGCCGGCGGGCAGGTGCTCGGCGGCGAGGTGTACTACGGCTCGATCGATGCCACTCCGCTGTTCGTGATGCTGCTGGCCGAGTGCTGGCGCTGGGGCGCAGACGAATCGGTGATCCGGGAGCTGTTGCCCGCTGCCGACGCCGCGCTGGCCTGGATCGACGAGTACGGCGACGCCGACGGGGACGGCTTCATCGAGTACCGCCGCAAGACCGACCGCGGCCTCACCAATCAGGGCTGGAAGGACAGCTACGACGCGATCAACGACGCCAGCGGCCATCTGGCCGAACCGTCCATCGCGCTCAGCGAGGTGCAGGGTTACGCGTACGCGGCGCGGCTGGCCCGGGCCGAGCTGGCCGAGCATTTCGGCGACCACGAGACCGCGGTGCGGTTGCGCGGGCAGGCCGACGATCTCAAGTCCCGGTTCGACGAGGCGTTCTGGGTCGCCAAGAACGGCTGGTACGCCATCGCGCTGGACGGGCACAAGAATCAGGTCGACGCGCTGACCAGTAATGCCGCCCAATGCCTGTGGACGGGCATCGTCGCCGACGAGCGCGCCGCCGAGCTGATCGACAAGCTCGCCGACGCCTCGATGGACTCCGGTTTCGGGTTGCGCACCCTGGCCGCCACCATGGGCGCCTACAACCCGATGAGCTACCACAACGGCTCGGTCTGGCCACACGACACCGCCATCGCGGTGGCGGGATTGCAGCGCTACCGCCATATCCCCGGCGCCAGTGAGCTGGCCGAACGGCTCACCACCGGGCTGCTCGACGCCGCCGCCGAATTCGGGGGCCGGCTACCGGAGTTGTTCTGCGGATTCGGCCGCGGCGAGTTCCGCTCCCCCATCCCGTACCCGACCTCGTGCTCACCGCAGGCCTGGGCCAGTGCCGCGCCGCTGCTGCTGGTGCGTTCGTTCCTCGGGCTCACCCCCTGCGTGCCGAACCGGCGGCTCATCGTCACCCCGCGGCTACCGCGACGCTGGGGCAAGCTCGCGCTCACCGATATGCGGCTCGGGCCCGCCACCGTCACTCTGCACGCGGAGGGCTCGGAGATCCACGTGCACGGCCTACCCGATGACTGGCAGCTGGTGACGGAATAGCCCCGGCGCGTCGCGTAACGAGCAGGCAACAGCCGGTGTCGAAGTTGATCATGCGCGCATAGACTGGACCTCTGCCCACCACACCGTCTCGAAGGGGGTGGAGCCATGCGAAGCGTAGTTCGGCATTTGTTCCTGGCGACCGCGATCATGGCATTGGCCATGGTCGGGTCGGGCGCGGCGAACACCATGATGATCGACCGATCCCCGCCGGGCGCGGTGGCCGGGACGGTCGCCTCCATCACGCCGTCGGGCGGCCGGATGGTCGGCATCGCCCATCCGGTGACCATTCGATTCGACGCCGATGTCGCCGATCGGGCGGCCGCGGAGAAATCGGTGGCGATCACCGCCGACCGGCCGCTGCCCGGCACCTTCTCCTGGTCCGGTGATCGGCAACTGACCTGGACACCCACCGGTTACCTGCCCGCCAACGCCACCATCAGCGTGCGCTTCGGCGATCAGGTCCGCACCGAGTTCGCCACCAACGCCGGTGTCGTGGCCGATGCGGATATGTCGGCCCACACCTTCACC
This sequence comes from Nocardia cyriacigeorgica GUH-2, assembly GCF_000284035.1. Classification (NCBI taxonomy): domain Bacteria; kingdom Bacillati; phylum Actinomycetota; class Actinomycetes; order Mycobacteriales; family Nocardiaceae; genus Nocardia; species Nocardia cyriacigeorgica. The sequence continues at coordinate 3,766,183 of NC_016887.1, forward strand.
GTCAGCATCGGCGGTCAGGTGGTCCGGGTGATGCCGGCCTCCTACGGTAAGCCGGGCTGGGAGACTCCGACCGGCACGTTCCCGGTGCTGGAGAAGTTCCGCCACATCGTCTTCGATTCACGCACCATCGGTATCCCACTGGATTCGCCCGAGGGTTATCTGATCGACGGCGAGTACGGGGTGCGGCTGACCTGGGGCGGAGTGTTCGTCCATTCGGCACCGTGGTCGGTCGACGCCCAGGGCAACGCCAATGTCAGCCACGGCTGCATCAACCTCGCCCCCGGCGACGCGGCCTGGTACTACGAGAACGTCGGCATCGGCGACCCGGTCACCGCGCACTGGTGATCATCGCGGCCGCACCGGGCTGGTCGGACGACCCGCCCGGGCGGGTGTCGTGAGCCCCCATCGACCCGTCAGTCCAGTACAAATAGGTGGACCTGACGGAAGAACCTGACGAAGGTGGGGGCGTTATGGATCGACGGGACAGTGCGCGCGGGGACCAGGCGCCGTCCGGCAGCGAAGCGAGCGGCTCCGACGCGGATTATGTGGGCGAGTGGGCCGACTGGATGACGTCGCTGCCCGCGCCCCGCAAGATCCCGGCGGGCCGCCCGGCACCGCCCGGCCGGCAGGCGCCGCCGCGCATCGGCAGGCCCGAACCGCTCGAACGTCGCCGTGGCCTGCGGCTGTAGGCGCCACCGCTGCTGGCCTTGCTCGCCGCGTGCGCGCTGCTGGTGGCCGCGTATGCGCACTTCAACGGATCCAGCGACAAGCCGGCGACCGCCCAGCCTCGACCGGACCTGGTGATACCGGCGCCGTCCGGCGACTCCGCGGCCTGCGCGCCGGAACGGGTGGGCAACCGGATCCAGGGCAATGCCGCCGGTGGGGACGATTCCGGGACCGCGGCGATCTTCGCCTTCCAGCACGCCTTCTACGTCGCCCGGTCCGGGGAGCAGGCCCGCACCGTCGTCGCCCCCGGTGCGGCGGTGCCCTCTGCGGCCGATATCCAGCGCGGGATCGATTCGGTGCCGGCGGGTACCACCCACTGCCTGGCGATCAGCCCGGGCGCGTTCGTCGGCCAGTACACCGTCGTCGTCACCGAATACCGGCCGCAGACCCAGCCGATCACCTACAACCCGCAGCTCGTCACCACCGCCACGGTCGGCGGGCGCACGCTCATCACCGGGATCAGTCCCATCACCTGAGCGCCCGTTCGGCCCGCGGAGAGCACCCGTGCGACGGCCGTACCGGTCGACGCGGCACGGTGCGACATGCGACCGACGACCCTGGTCAGGCACCTGCGGGAGGGGCAGACTCGCAGATATGACCAACATCGACGAAGATCGGATCCCCGAGCATCCGACAGTGCTGGCCGCGCTGCGGCTGGCCTGCCGGGCGCCGTCGGTGCACAACACCCAGCCCTGGCGCTGGGTCTTCGACGGAACCCGGCTCCACCTCTACGGCGACGGCGAGCGCCGGCTGCATTCGGCCGATCCGCAGAGCAGGCAACTGGTGATCAGCTGCGGCGCGATGCTGCATCACGTGAGCACCGCCTTCGCCGCGCACGGCTGGCACACCGACATCACCCGGCTGCCCGATCCCGAGCATCGCGACCATCTGGCGACCCTCGAGTTCCGGCCCTGGCCGGACCCACCGCAGCGGCTGCTCGCCCTGGCCCGGGCGATCGATCGGCGCCACACCGACCGGCTGCCCATGCTCGCCCCACCGCGCTGGGACGACCTCGCCGCCGGCGTGCGCACCCTGGTCTCGGCCTACGAGATCGAATTCGACGAGCTCGACGATTCGGTGCGCCCGCGCCTGGCCGCGGCCTCGGAACAGTCCTCGGCCCTGCGCCGCCACGACCCGCACTATCAGCACGAATTGCACTGGTGGGCGGGCAATACCGCCAATCTCGACGGCATCCCGGCCTCCGCGCTGGCCTCCAACGCCGAACTCGCGCAGGTGGGTGTCGGCCGCGATTTCCCGGCCGGGCCGCGTTCGCTGCGGCGCGGCGATCTCGACGATCACGCCCGGCTCGCAGTGCTCAGCTCGCCCGAGGACGCTCCACTGCATTGGCTGCGCACCGGCGAAGCCCTGTCGGCGGTGCTGCTGGAATGCACGGCGGCCGGGCTGGCGACGTGTCCGCTCACCCATATCACCGAGTTGCCGTCGAGCCGGCGCATCATCGCCGGCCTCATCCCGAAGCCCGGTGTGCCACAGGTGGTGGTGCGGATCGGGGCCACACCCGAGGAGCCGGAGCAGCCGCCCACACCCCGGCGCCCGGTGGCCGAGTTCTTCACCGTGCACCGGACCGCGAGCTGAGGAGCCGGCCATGACACCCGACAGCGCACCGGTCGTCGTCGGTGCCGACGGCTCCCGCTCCGCCATCGGCGCGGTGCGCTGGGCCGCCGCCGACGCCGCCCGCCACGGCAGCCCGCTGCACATCGTGTACGCGATCGGGGTGCCGATCGATGTGGGCCCCACCCTCGGCTACGCCCCGATCGACGCCGAAAGCTACCGCAAGGCCGGACAGCACGCCCTCGACGAAGCCCGCGAGATCGCCACCGCGGCGGCCGCGCCGATCGGCCCGATCGAGATCGAGACCATCGTGCGCGAGGCCGCGCCGGTGCCGTTGCTGCGCGACCGTTCCGCCACGGCCCGAATCCTGGTTGTCGGCACGCGCGGTCTCGGCGCGCTGCGGCGCGGTCTGCTCGGTTCGGTGAGTACCTCGCTGGCCCGGCACGCGCACTGCCCGGTCGCGGTGATCCCCGAATTCGCCGAGCGCACCGCGGGTCCGGTGGTGGTCGGCACCGATTGTTCGCCGAGCAGCGCGCACGCCATCGCGGTGGCCTTCGATCAGGCCGCAGGCCGCGGCGCCGAACTGGTGGCGGTGACGGCCTGGTCGGAGTTCTACCGCTACCTCTCGCGCGCCGAACTCGACGCCGAGGCGCGGGCGAAACTCGCGGAGGCCCTGGCGCCGTGGCAGATCCGATATCCGGACGTTCCGGTGCGCTTGGTCGTCGCCGAAGAACGCCCCGCGCGGTTATTGCTCGACACCGCCGCCGACGCACAGCTGCTCGTCGTCGGCAGCCATGGGCACGGCGGCTTCGTCGGGATGACGCTCGGCTCGGTGAGCCAGGCGGTGCTGCATGCCGGCGAATGCCCGGTGATCATCGCCCGCTCGGCATCCTGACCGGCGGCATTGCCGGGCAAGCGAATCCGCGCGATCAGCTCATCATCTCCCGCAGCGCCCGCCCGGTGGCCGACTCGGCGCAGGCCGCCAGCTGGTCGGGTGTGCCCTCGACGAGGATGCGTCCGCCGTGGCGGCCCGGCCCCGGGCCGAGGTCGATGATGCGGTCGGCGCGCCGGATGACCTCCAGGTTGTGCTCGATGACGACCACCGTGTCGCCTGTGCCGACCAGGGTGTCCAGCACGCCGAGCAGGGTGTCGATATCGGACAGGTGTAGTCCGGTCGTCGGCTCGTCGAGGATGTAGAGCGTGTGCTCGGCGCGGGCGGCCAGCTCCTTGGCGATCTTCAGGCGCTGACATTCCCCACCGGACAGCGTGGTCAGCGATTGCCCCAGCCGCAGATAGCCGAGGCCGACATCGGCGATGTGCTCGAGCGCGGCGGCGATCGCGGGCGCGGTCAACCGGCGCAGCGCCTCCTCGACGGTGAGGTCGTCGATGTCAGCGATGGACAGCCCGTCCACCCGGTACCCGAGCACCTCCTCGGTGAACCGGCGCCCGCCGCAGGTCTCGCACACGACCTCCTGACCGTCCATGAACGCCAGGTCGGTATAGATGACGCCGAGACCCTTGCAGACCGGGCAGGCGCCGGCGGAGTTGGCGCTGAACAGCGCGGCGGGCACCCCGTTGTGGCGGGCGAACAACTTGCGGATGGCGGGTGCGATCCCGGTGTAGGTGATCGGCGTCGACCGCCGGTTGGTGCTCACCGGCCGCTGGTCGACAACAGTGGCCGGATGCTGGGCGGCCAGTTCGGCCGCGAGGCTCGATTTGCCCGAACCCGCCACACCGGTGAAGACGGTGAGCACGCCGGTGGGGATGTCGACGTCGAGTCCGGTCAGGTTGTTGCGGGTGGCGTTCTCGATCCGGATCTTCCCGGCGGCCGTGCGCGGTGGCCGGGACGTGCGCTGCCGGCGCAGGCCGCGGCCGGTGGGTGTGTCGGCGCGCGCCAGGGCCTCGAACCCGCCTTGGAACACCACGCGTCCACCGTCGACGCCCGCGCCCGGCCCGATCTCGACGATCTGATCGGCGATGCGCAGCACATCCGGATCGTGTTCCACCACGAGCACCGCATTGCCCTTGTCCCGCAGCCGTTTCAGCAGCTCGGTCATCGCCCGCACGTCGTGCGGATGCAGTCCGATGGTCGGTTCGTCGAAGATGTAGAGCATTTCGGTGAGGCTGCTGCCCAGGTGCCGGATGGTCTTGATGCGCTGGGATTCCCCGCCCGACAGTGTCAGCGTCGGACGTGCGAGCGTCAGGTAGCCGAGCCCGATGGTCACCAGGGCGCCGAGACGTTCGCGCAGTGCGGCCACCACAGGCGCGACCTCGGGTTCGCGCACGCCGGCGATGACGTCGACCAGCTCGTCGATCTCCATGCGCCCGAGTTCGACAATGGTGTGCCCCAGCACCGTCGCCGTGCGCGCCTCGGCATTGAGCCGCACGCCGCCGCACTCCCGGCACGTTTCGGCATGGGTGAATCGTTGCACCACCGCCTGTTTGCGCTCCGACATCTCGTCGGCGGTGTGCAGGTAGATCCGCTCGAATCGTTCGACCACACCCTCGTAGTCCTTCGGTGGGCGTGTGCCCAGCCGCGCGGCCGCCTCGCCGCCGTAGAGCAACGCTTGCCGTTGTTCGGGTGTCCAGTCCCGCAGCGGTGTGCTCGGATCGAAGGAGCCGATATCGGCGTACTGCTTGTACCAGAACTGCCCGTTGCCGAAGCCGGGCAACAGGATCGCGCCCTGCTCCAGCGACTTGCCCAAATCCAGCACCCGCTCGACGTCGGTGGCCAGCGTCTCGCCCAGACCGGCGCAGGCCGGGCACATGCCGGCCGGATCGTTGAACGAGAAGTGGTTGGACTCCCCCACATACGGCGTGCTCACCCGGGAGTACAGCAACCGCAGGTAGGTGTAGGCGTCGGTGATGGTGCCGACGGTGGAGCGGGCATTGCCGCCGAGGCGTTTCTGGTCGATCACCACCACCGGCGACAGGCCGTCGATCGCGTCCACGTCCGGTCTGCTCCAGCGCGGCAGCCGGTTGCGCACGAACGGCGGGTAGGTCTCGTTGAGCTGGTACCCGGCCTCGGCTGCGATGGTGTCGAACACCAGCGACGATTTGCCCGAACCGGAGACCCCGGCGAACACCACGAGCTGTCCGCGCGGGATGTCGATATCGAGATCGCGCAGGTTGTTGGTCCGTGCTGCCCGGATACGGATCGCGCGCTCCGGGGCGGTAGCTGATCGAGTCACACTTCGACGGTAAGGGCAGATGCGGCCGGATCTTGACCGCAATTGATGGGACAGTGGTGGCATGTCCGATACGACGGGCCGGATGCTGGAACTACTGGCCACCTTGCAGACCGGCCGGCGCTTCAGTGGCCGCGATCTGTCGGCCCGGCTCGGCATCAGCGCGCGCACGCTGCGCCGCGACATCGACCGGTTGCGCGCCTACGGATATCCCGTCACCACCCAGCCGGGGCCGACGGGCTATTACCAGCTGGCGGCCGGGCGCACATTGCCCCCGCTGGTGCTCGACGACGACGAAGCCGTGGCCACCCTCATCGCGCTGGCCCTGCTCGGGGCCACCACCCCAGACGAGCCGCCGCGCGAACAGCACACCGATATCGGTATCGCCGCCGATCGGGCGTTCGGCAAGATCGACCAATTCCTGCCCAACCGGCTGCGATTACGCGCCGAAGCGGTTCGGGCCTCGCTCGAAGCGGCGCCGCTGATCGCGCCCTCGGTCGATGCCGAACTGCTGGCCCTGCTCGGTGCTGCGGCGGGCGCGCACGAACGGGTCGACTTCGACTACACCGACAAGTCCGGCGCTCGTTCGGCTCGCCGGGTGGAACCGTACCGGCAGGTCAACCTGCATCTGCGCTGGTATCTGCTGGCCTGGGATCTCGATCGGGGCGACTGGCGTACTTTCCGGCTGGACCGGATCACCAACGCCAGGGCCAGCGGTGCCCGATTCACACCGCGTCCGCTGCCCGCCGAATCCGGCATCGCGTATCTGCGCGCCGGTCTCACCGCACGCCGCTACCGCGCGGTCGCGGTGGTCGACGCGTCCGCCGCGACGATCCGCGACGCCCTGAAGTTCCAGGACTGCGATATCGAGGCGCTGGGCGCGGACCGGTCACGGGTGATCACCCGAGTCGACTCCTTCGAATGGCTGGTGCTCCAACTCGCCCTCACCGGCGCCGATTTCGTCATCGAGGAGCCGGCCGAGTTCCGCGACCGCTGCCGCGAACTGGGTGAGCGGCTACTGCGCGCGGCGACCTGAACCCAGAACGGCTCAGCGCGTGAGGAATTCGTCGATCAGGCGCCAGGTGGTCTCGCGGGCGGAAGGCCCCGCCAGGATGCCCAAGTGGCCGCCGGGCACCTCTTCGAACCGCACCTCCGCGCCGGTGAGCACATCGAGACCGGCCCGGGCCGCCGCAGCGGGCACCACCAGGTCGGTCCGGCTGCCCAGAATCAGCACCGGGCAGGTGAGTTTGGCGGTTTCGACCACCAGATCCGACCGCAGCCGGATGGTGCCGGTGACGAGCTCGTTGCGCAGGATGAACGACCGGTGGATCTGGCGGTAGAGCCGGCCCGGGTAGCCCGGCATCATCGCCATGAACCGGTCGATGGCCTCCATCCGGGCCAGCGCGTCCTCGTCCAGTATATTGCGCGCCACGAACAGTGGCCGGGTCAGTTCACGCTGGAAGGCCTGCACCCGGAAGCCGGTGCGCACGATGTAGCTGGGGATACCGCCGAACACCCAGGTCGCGAGATCGACCTCGCGTCCGCCGGTGACGGCGCCGAGCATCCGCAGCGGCGCCACGGTGACGGTCTTGCGCTGGTCGAACGGCGGTGCGATGGCGGTGATGGAGGCGATCGGCAGATCGGCGTGCCCGGCACCGGCCAGCACCGCCAGGATGCCGCCCAGCGACCATCCGACGACGTCGACTCCAGCACCCCCGTGCTCCTCGCTGACCCGCCGGATCGCGGTCGGCACGATGTCGTGGGTCCACTCCTCCAGCCCGAGGTCGCGATCGGCGTAGGTCATCTCGCCGTAGTCGATGACATAGGGCTGCCTGCCGGTCTCAAGCAGGAACCGCACGAAGCTCTGGTCCTCGCGCAGGTCGAAGCAGGCCGGGGTGACCGCCAGCGGCGGCACCAGCAGCACCGGACGCTGCGCCGACGGTTCGTCGCGATCGAACCGGCGCAGGCAGCGGTGCGGTTCGTCGTAGACAACCGTGGACGGCGCCGGCGCGTACGGCTCGATGCCGTCACCGAACGACAGCGACCAGATATTGCGCGCGGCGCGCGGTAGATCCCCCACTAGCGACACCATGTGAGCCCCTCAACGCCTTTCAACCTCGGCAACGCGATAACTTACTATACGGTAAGTTAACCGGGCCTCTCAAATTGTGGCACCGATCACTCGCTCGCGGAGCCGGTCGAACGCCCAGTAGGTGAACGACCGATCAGGCCGGAGACTCCGGCTTCCGGGCCCGCTGCGCCGTCGGTTGCATCGATGTACCCGGCTTCTGCGGATAACGACGCCGCACCGGTGATTCCCAGTTGACCAGTGCCGAGCCGCCGAGCTGACTACCGTTGAACCATGTCTGCGGCAATCGATATCTCCCAGCTGGTCAAGACTTTCGGCCGCACCCGTGCGCTGGACGGGCTCGACCTGCAAGTGGCCACCGGCGAGGTGCACGGCTTCCTCGGCCCCAACGGCGCCGGCAATCCACCACCATCCGGGTGCTGCTGGGGCTGTTGCGCGCCGACAGCGGCACCGCGACGCTGCTCGGCGGCGACCCGTGGGAGCACGGCGCCGAACTGCACCGGCGACTGGCGTATGTGCCCGGCGATGTGAACCTGTGGCCCGGCCTCACCGGCGGCGAGGTGATCGACCTGATGGGAAAGCTGCGCGGCGGCCTGGACGACAAGCGCCGCGCCGAACTCCTCGAACGCTTCGACCTGGACCCGACCAAGAAGGGCCGCACCTACTCCAAGGGGCAACCGCCAGAAAGTGGCGCTGGTAGCCGCGCTGGCCTCCGATGTGGAACTGCTGATGCTGGACGAACCGACCTCGGGCCTCGATCCGCTGATGGAAGCGGTCTTCCAGGAATGCATCGACGAGGTCAAGAAACAGGGCCGCACGGTACTGCTGTCCAGCCATATCCTCGCGCAGGTGGAGGCGCTGTGCGATCGGGTGACGATCATCCGGCACGGTAAGGCCATCGAATCGGGCAGCCTCGCCGACCTGCGCCACCTCACCCGCACCTCCATCTCCTGCGAGACCAGCCGCCCGCCGACCGGCCTGGACGAGCTGGCGGGGGTGCACGATCTGGTGGTCGAGGGCAATCGGGCCCGGTTCCAGGTCGATACCGTCGACCTGGACGCAGCCATCGGCCATCTCACCGGCTTCGGCATCCGCACCCTGACCAGTCAGCCGCCCACCCTCGAAGAGCTGTTCCTGCGCCACTACGGCGATGAGCTCGCGGCCTCGGGGGTGCAGGAATCGTGACCACCACGACGCTGACCGGCACCGGCATCCTCACCCGTTTCTTCCTGCGCCGGGAGCGGATCGCGCTGATCTTCTGGATCCTCGGCGGCACCTTCATCTACTACTCGCAGGCCGTGGGCGTCGACGTCGCCTATCCGACGCAGGCCGATCTGGACCGGGTCGCGGCCAGCATGCAGGGCAATGCCGCGATGGTGGCGATGGCGGGGCCGCCCCGGGTGCTCGACACCATCGACGGTCAGGTCGCCTTCCAGGCCAGCGCGTTCGGCATGATCGTGGCCGGGCTGATGAGCATGTTCCTGGTCGGCAGGCATACCAGGGCCAACGAGGAGACCGGCCGCGACGAACTCATCCGCTCGGGCGTGGTCGGCAGGCATGCGGCCTTCACCGGCGCGACCATCGTCGCGGTGGCGGCCAATCTGGTCTACGGCCTCGCGGTGGCGTTGAGCCTGATCTCCTACGGGTTGCCTGCGGCCGGGTCGATCGCGCTCGGCGTCGGCGCCACCTGCGCGGGCCTGGTGTTCATGGCGGTCGCGCTGCTGGCCGCCCAGCTCACCGAGAGCACCCGCGCCGTCTACGGCATCACCGGTGCGGCGATCGCGGTGTCGTATGTGCTGCGCGCGGTCGGCGATGTGGGCAACGGTGTGCTGTCGTGGTTCTCGCCGCTGGGCTGGGGCCAGGCCATGCGGCCCTACGACGGCGAGGTCTGGTGGCCGGCGCTGCTGTCGCTGGCGGTAGCCGTCGCGGTGACGCTGGTGGCGCGGCGCGTGCTCGACCACCGCGATTTCGGCGCGGGCGTACTGCCGCCGCGGCCCGGCCCGGCGCGGGCGGGTGAATCGTTGCAGAGCGCGTTCGGGCTGGCCTGGCGGCTGCAACGGGGTTCGCTGATCGGCTGGTCGGTCGGAATGCTGCTGGCCGGACTGGCGTTCGGCTCGATCGGCAACGATGTGAGCGATCTACTCGGCGATGTCGATATCGCCGAGATGCTCGGCGCGGACGTGGGCAGTCTGGTTGACGCCTTCTACGCCATGTCCGCCGGACTGCTGGCGCTGATCGGTTCGGCCTACACCATCTCGTCGGGATTGCGCCCTCGCGCGGAGGAGGCGGCCGGGCGAGTCGAGCCGCTGCTGTCCACCGATCTGCCGCGACTGCGGTGGCTGGCCGGGCATCTGGTGATCATGCTGGCCGGCTCCGCGGTGGTGCTGGCGCTCGGCGGATTCGGCATGGGGCTGATGTACGGGGTGATGACCGGCGACATGTCGCAGCTGCTTCCGCTGCTGGGCGCCTCGCTGACCTATTTGCCCGCGGTGTGGGTGCTGGGCGGAATCACTATGGTGCTGTTCGGCTTTCTGCCGCTGGCCACCGTGGGGGCGTGGGTCGCGCTGGCGTTCTGCTTCGTGGTGCTGATGTTCGGGGCGACGCTGAAGTTCCCGGACTGGCTGATGAGTATCTCCCCGTTCGACAACATCCCCCTGGTCCCCGCGGTAGATTTCGCGCCGGCGCCGGTGCTGATCACCGCGGGGGTGGCGATCGTGTTGTGCGCGGTGGGCGCGTTCGGATTCCGGCACCGGGATATCGAAACGAACTGATCGACAGGCGTGGGCCGCTTCCCGGACCAGCGGGAAGCGGCCCGGTTCGCTATCGCACGGTCAGCGGCGGCGACGGCGGGAACACCACCGGCATGGCGGCCAGCGCCCGGTGGAACGGGCCGGGACGCCAGCTCAGCTGATCGGCCGGCACCGCCAGTTTCATCTCCGGCAGCACGTCCAGCAGCTGGTCGATCGCGTCCTGAACCACCAGGTAGGCCACCGATTTGGCCGGACAGGCATGCGGGCCCGCACTCCACGACAGATGCGAGCGATTGTCGACGTAGCGCCCGACACTGACCTCCGGATCGTTGTTGCACCCGGTCATGCTGATCACCACCGGCTGATGCGCGGGCAGCCACACCCCATCGATGAGGATCGGCTGACGCGGATAGCTCACGCAGAAATTCGCCATCGGCGGGTCGGTGAACAGCACCTCGTCGAGCGCGTCACGGGTGGACAGGCTGCCGCCGAGCACGCTGCCGGCGAAACGATCGTCGGTCAGCATCAACAGCACGGTATTGACGATCAGGTTCTGCTGCGGCTCGATCCCCGCCCCATAGAGGGTGACCAGCTGGTGGATCATCTCCTCTTCGGTGAGCGCCGCCGGATGATTCAACAACCTGGTCGCGATGTCGTCACCGGGGTGCGCGCGTTTGGCGGTGACCAGCTCCAATACCGCCTCGGTGATCATCGCATTGCCGCGCTCGGCGTCGATGCCGTCGAAGATCGCCTGCATCCCGGTCGCCACCCGCTGCCCGAGTTCGGCGGGGAAACCGAGGATCTCGTTGAGCACGGCGAAGGTGAGGGGGAACGCGTACTGGCTGATCAGCTCCGCGCGGCCGGATTCGCAGAAGGTGTTGATCAGCGGGATGGCGATCTTCTCCACCGTGCTGTGCAGGGTGTGCAGATCCACGCCGTTGATGGCCTCGGTGTAGGCCTGCCGGTACCGGGTGTGCTCGGCGCCGGTGCTGCGCAACGCCTGCGGGCGCCATTCCAGCAGCGGTAGCACCGGGCAGTCGGCCGGGATGTCCTTCTGCCATACCCGCGGGTCGGCCGGGAAATGGTCCGGATCGTTGAGGATGCGCACCGCGGTGCGATAACCGATCACCAGCGTGGCGGGCACACCCGGCGCCAGTTCCACCGGGACGAGGGCGCCGTAGCGCTGACGCATCTCCCGGTAGGCGCGGTGCGGATCGGCGGCGAATTCGGCCGCGTAGAGCGAGATACGAGGCCCGTCGGTATCCATCGGCATGGCGTGCGCGACGGGACAGGATCGGCCGGTTTCGGCGAGTTGGTGCATGGTCACGATACGAACTCCAGGTCTGACCTCGGCGAAAGCCGACCGGACGGCGCCGGGTCACCGTCGGGTCGTCCGCCGTAGGGCCCGGCCGGGGCGCGGCGCTGCGCCCGCGTGCCCTGCCCACGAGAAAACGATCCGCGAACGCGGCGGTTCCGAACCGGCCGTGCACAGCCGCGTCGAAGTCCCGCCGCACCGCTGCCGCTCCCGAAACGTGTTCGGGAGCGGAACTCTCACATAGCCCTCCGCCCCCTTCGTGCGGGCAACTCCCGGTGCCCGGTGTACAGCTCGAGGCCCGACTGTACCGCCGCACCGGCCCCACTGGCGAGCGAACAGAAATACTCGTATTTCGTTGTGAGACTTCATCAATCGCCGCTGCACGGACGGGTGAGAATCTCCACCGGCCCGGTTACGCCAGGGCAGACGCCCGGCAAACGAGTCGCCGTTACCCGGTCAATGCGACTGCAACGGCGGCGATTTCGGGAAGACGGCGGGCAACGCCGACAGCGCTCGATGGAACGGTCCGGGCCGCCACGTCAGCTGTTCGGCCGGAATGGCCAACCGCAACTCCGGTAGCGCGTCCAGCAGTTCATCGATCGCGTCGCAGGCCACCAGATAGGCCACCGACCGCGCCGGGCAGGCGTGCGGCCCGGCGCTGAAGGCCAGATGCGAACGGTTGTCGGCGTACTGGCCGTTGTTGATCGCCGGATCGTTATTGCAGCCGGTCATGCTGATCACCACCGGCTGATGCGCGGGCAGCCAGACCCCGTCGACCATGGTGGGCTGGCGCGGATAGGTGCTACAGAAATTCGCCATCGGCGGGTCGGTGAACAACACCTCATCGAGCGCGTCGCGGGTGGACAGGCTACCGTCGAGCACGCTGCCGGCGAACCGGTCGTCGGTGAGCATCAGCCGCAACGTGTTGACGATCAGATTCTGCAACGGCTCGATGCCCGCCCCGTACAGCACCACCAGCTGCTGCACCATTTCCGCGTCCGAGAGCCGGGTCTCGTGGTGCAACAACCGGGTGGTCAGATCGTCACCAGGGTCGCGCCGCTTGCGTTCGGTCAGCTCGGCGAGGGCTTGCTCCAGCATCGCGTTGCCCTGTTCGGCATCGATACCTTCGAAGATCGCCGCCATCCCGGTGGCGACCCGCTGACCGATATCAGCCGGGCATCCGAGCAGCTCGTTGAGCACCGCGAACGTCAACGGGAAGGCGTACTGGCCGATCAGATCCACGCTGCCGTCGGCACAGAACGAATTGATCAGCTGCACCGCGATCCGTGCCACGGTGGCGTGCAGACCGTGCAGATCGACCTGGTTCAGCGCCCAGGTATTGGCCGAGCGATACCGCAGATGCTCGGCACCGGTCGTGCGCAACGCCGTGGTGCGGAACTCCAGCATCGGCAGCACCGGGCAATCCAGCGGAATGTTCTTCTGCCACATACGCGGATCGGCCGGGAAATGCTCGGGATCGTTGAGGATCCGCACGGCCGTGTGATAGCCGATCACCAGCGTGGCGTGGATACCCGGCGACAGCTCGACCGGAACCAGCGGTCCGAACCGTTCGCGCATCTCGCGGTAGGCGCGGTGCGGATCGGCCGCGAATTCGGCTGAGTACAGCGAAACCCGCGGCCCATCGGCGTCATGGGGGGATACGTGCGGAACCGGGCACGAACCGGTGGACGCGTTCGAATGGTGCGTTGCCCAGTTGAGACTCATCAAGAAACTTGTTACCGCTCCGCGCTCAGATAAACCGGTAGTTGCTGGTGGCCGTTGGACACGAAGCTGACCACCGGCTGCAACTGCGCGGGTTCGACCGCGAGCCGCAGGCCGGGGAACCGGGCGAACAAGGCGGGCAGGGCGAGTTCACCCTCCATCCGCGCCAGCGGTGACCCCAGGCAGTGGTGGGCGCCGTGGCCGAAGGCCACATGGTCCTTGTTCTCGCGGCCGAGGTCGAAGATATCGGCGGTCTCGCCGTGCACCTTCGGATCACGGCTGGCCGCCGCGTACGACGCGAGGATCGCCTCGCCCTTGGCGATGTGCACCCCGCCGTCGAGTTCGATGTCGTCGACGGCATAACGCAGCGGCAGATGCGCGACCGGCGCCTCGAACCGCAGGGTTTCCTCGACCACCTCCGACCACGGCACCCGGCCCGACTCCACGGCCGCGCGCTGCTCGGGGTGGGTCAGCAACGCCACGATGGCCTGGTCGAGCAGATTGACCGTGGTCTCGTGGCCGGCGTTGATGACGAGCATCAGCGTGTCGACCAGTTCCTTCTCGGTCAGCTGCGAGCCGTCTTCCTCATCGCGCGCGGCGATGAGTGCGCTGGTGAGATCGTCGCCGGGGTTCACCCGGCGATAGGTGACCAACTCGGTGACCAGCCCGTACATTTCGACGTAATTGGCCCCGGCCGCTTCCTGATCGATGGTCGTGTCGAAGTACCGGTCCACGCACGTGCGCAGGCCCGCGTTCAACGCCTCGGGCACACCGAGCATTTCGGTGATGACCCGGATCGGCACCGGATAGGCGTAGTGCGCTCGCAGATCGACCACCTCACCGGCGGGCATGGCCGCCAGCGCGTCGAGCAGTTCGGTGGTGATCTGCTCGATCCGGGGACGCAGCGCGGCGGTCCGCCGCGCAGTGAACGCCCGCGCCACCAACCGGCGCAGCCGCCGGTGCTCGCCGCCGTAGGCGGTGAACATGTTGTCCACCGCGATCCACGGGAACAGCGGCCACTCCTGGGTGATCTCCCCGTTGATGAACGCCGTCCAATGCTGACGAGGATCCTTGGACACCCGGGGGTCGGCCAGCAGGCTCTTGAGCGCGGCGGCGTCGGTCACCGACCACGCGGGCACCCCATTCGGCAGCTCGACCAGCGCCGCCGGCCCACGCTCCCGAAGCCGTGTGGCTTCGGCGTGGGTATCGGCTCCCGCCATATCCAGGACGATCGTTTCGCGCTCCATCACAGAGATCCTTACCCTATGTTCAACGGTGGAGATTCGGGGAAGACGACCGGCAGCGCCGTCAGCGCCCGGTGGAAAGGCCCTGGGCGCCAGGACAATTCCTCCATCGGCTCGGCCAGCTCCATCTCCGGCAGCGCGTCCAGCAGCTGGTCGATGGCCTCCTGCACCACCACGAGCGCCACCGACTGCGCGGGGCAGGCGTGCGGCCCGATGCTCCACGCCAGATGCGAGCGATTGCCTGCCAGCTCGCCTCCGCGAATCGCCGGGTCGGTATTGCAACCGGCCAGGCTGATCAGCACCGGCTGATGGGCGGGCAACCACGCGTTATCGATCAGAATCGGCTGCCGCGGATAGGTGGTGCAGAAATTCGCCATCGGCGGGTCGTTGAACAACACCTCGTCGAGCGCGTCCCGGGTCGACAGGCTGCCGCCGAGCATGTCGCCGCCGAACCGGTCGTCGGTGAGCATCAGCAACAGGGTGTTGAGGATCAGGTTCTGCTGCGGCTCCAGACCGGCACCGTAGAAGCTGATCAGATTGGACAGCAGCTCTTCGTCATCGAGATTCGCCGGATGCGCCACCAGCACCGAGGTCACATCGTCACCCGGCTGGGACCGCTTGAGCTGGATGAGCTCCATCAGCGCCTCGCTGAGGTAGTTCATCCCCCACTCGGCGTTGACGGTGTCGAACAGCGCCGCCATCCCGGTGGCCACCCGCTGTCCGAGTTCCGGCGAGCAGCCGACCAGCCGGTTCAGCACCTCGAACACCAACGGAAAGGCGTACTCGGTGACCAGATCGGCCGAGCCCTTTTCGCAGAAGGTGTTGATCAGCGGGATCGCGATCTTCTCGACCGTGCTGTTCAGCGCGTTCAGATCGATTTTGTCGATCCCCGCGACGTAGGCCTCCCGGTAGCGGGCATGCGCGGTGCCGCTGTTGCGCAACGCATTGGGATACCACTCCATCATCGGCTTGACTGGCGAGTCCGGCGGGATGCTGGTCTGCCAGGTGCGCGGATCGGCCGGGAAGTGGTCGGGATCGTTGAGGATCCGCACGGCTTCCTGGTAGCCGATCACCAGGGTGGCGGGTACATCCGGCGCGAGATCGATCGGCACCAGGGAGCCGAAGCGCCGACGCATCTCCCGGTAGGCGCGGTGTGGGTCGTCGGAGAACTCCTCGGTGTACAGCGAGACCCGGGGGCCATCGGAATCGATCGGGGATCCGTGTGCGACAGGGCAACCGCCTAGCGGCGGACGCGATGCGGTGACGGGCTGTTGGGTTGTCAAAGACGAGACTCCAGT
Organism: Nocardia cyriacigeorgica GUH-2; assembly: GCF_000284035.1. NCBI lineage: Bacteria > Bacillati > Actinomycetota > Actinomycetes > Mycobacteriales > Nocardiaceae > Nocardia > Nocardia cyriacigeorgica. Next base: position 3,782,084 of record NC_016887.1, read on the forward strand.
CGATGGAACAGGAATTCGACGAGCATGATCAACGAGCGCAGGCACGTGCCTCGGTCACGTGCGTCCAGGGCGGTCAGTGGCGTGTCCGGGGTGAGGTCGAGCGCGTCCCGGATCTCGGCGAGCGGGAAACGGTTGGCGCCTTCGAACTCGTTGACGCCCACCGCGTACGGCACACCGCGTTCCTCGAGCACCGACAACACTTCGTCGGACTTCTCGATCCGGCGGGTGTCGACGAGAACCAGCGCGCCCAGCGCACCACGGGCCAGCTCTTCCCACAGCGGCACGAACCGCTGCTGGCCCGGCGTGCCGAACAAGTACAGCGCCAGTTCGGGATTGAGCGTGATACGTCCGAAATCCATCGCCACCGTGGTCTGCAGCTTGCCCGGCAAACCGGCCATGTCGTCGATGCCGACGCTGGCCTGGGTGATGGTTTCCTCCGTGCGGAGCGGCTTGATCTCGGAAACACTGCTGACGAAGGTGGTCTTGCCGACCCCGAAATTCCCGGCGACGAGCAATTTCACCGATCGGGTCACGGTCTCCGGCACATAATCGACGGTGCGGTCAGGCCGGGAGAGCACGGAGCCCATTGAGAACCTCCTGGAGCAAAGCTATCTCCGGCAGTGATTCGGCCGGTGTGGGTATGGCGAGGTATTCGGTGTCGAGGAGGTCGGCGGCGAGGATCTTGACCACCGAGGGGGGCAGGTCCAGGTAGGCGGCGATCTCGGCGATCGACAGCGCACCGCGGGCACAGACCTCGGCCACTCGCCGCGCGTCGGGGCTCGTTCCCGGCCCCGGCTTCTTCACCGCGATGACGAGGGTGACCAGGTCCAATTCACGCGTCGGACGCGAGCGTCCCCTGGTCCGCACGTAGGCGCGGACCAGGTCGGGATCACGCCGCGGCCCGCTCATGACATTTCGCCGCCGTCAACGCTCCCGCGCGGCTGACTGCCGAGTTCGTGTCCGACCCGGTCGGCCAGCTCGTTCATCCGGTGCGCGATGAGGCCCACGTCGATGTCGGTGGTGGTGGACACCCCGAGCAGCGCGCCCTCGCCGGCCGCGGTGATGAGGATCATCCCCTGGTCGTACTCGGTCATGTTCTGGCGCACGCCGTTACCGGCGCCGCCGCAGAACTCACCGAGCGCCTTGCCCAGCGAACGCAGACCCGACGCGGCGGCGGCGAAACGCTCCGCGTCGTCTTTGGCGACTCCGCTGGAGTGCGCGATCCGCAGCCCGTCGTCGGACAGCAGGACCGCGAAGCGGACGCCGGGGATCTCGAGGTCCTCGAGTAACCAGCCGAGCTTGTTGGTGCTGTCGGTGACAACAGTTCTCGGTGAGCCCATCAGGATGTCATCCCTTCGGTGTCGTCGGTTGCGGCGGCGCGGCCGCTCTTGGAGCCGCTCTGCCAAGCGGCGGCGATCTCGGGCCGGGGCTTACCCGGTTCGGTGGCCGGACTCTGCGCGACCGGCGGAACCACCGCGACCGCCCGACGGCGGCGCTTGGGCAGACCGCCGGTGGTGACGTCGGTCATCGTGGGCCGGTCATCGGTGTCGGGGATCTCCGACAGCCCGGTCATCGCATTGCCCCCCGTCATCGTGGAACGCATCGGCGACTCGGTCGTACCGCTCCCCGCGGCCGATCCGAGGGTGGTCGAACGCACGGCAGGCGCGGCCTGCGCACCGCCGGCGGCGGGCATGGTGGTGACGGCGGCCAGCGGCGCGGACTCCCGGGCCCGCACGCCCGCCGGCGACGATTCCCCGTGCAGCACTGCGGCGGCCGGACCCGAGGACAGCACGGCCGGGGCGGCGGTGAGTCCCGGCGACAGCGGCGCGGCCTCGTCGGCCTGCGGGGCGCGCGGGCTGACCAGCAGCGATTCGGGGATGTACACCATGGCGCGCATACCGCCGTAGGCGTTGGGCCCGTCGATGTAGACGGTGAACCCGTACCGGCGGGCCAGCGCCGCGATACCGGGGAAGCCGACCTTGGGGGCCGGGCCGAGCTGGTGGATGTCGACCGAGCGTTCGTTCGCGAGGATCTGCCTGGCCTCCTCCATCTGCTCGGCGTTCATCCGCACACCGGCGTCGTCGACGATCACGGTGACGCCGTGATGGCCTTCCTGGAAGCTGACGTCGACGTAGGAGGTGGGCGGCGAGTAGCGCAGCGCGTTGTCGATCAGCGCGGCCAAGGTATGCACCAGCGGCTCCACCGAACGGCTGATCACCACCCGGTCCAGCTGACCCGAACGCACCCGCAGGAAGTCGCGCACGCGGCCGATCGCGCCGCCGACGACGTCGGTGAGCGACTGGGCGGGCCAGCGGCGGCCGGGCAGACCACCACAGACGATCACATAGGACTGCGCCTGGCGGATCATCTGCTGCACGGTGTGGTCGATGCGGATGAGGGTTTCGTAGACGTCGTCGTCGCGGTGCTCGCGCAGCGCGGCGCTGACCACCTGGCTCACATCGGCGCCGAGGCTGACCACCGAGGTACCGAACGAACGCACCGCGGCACTGGTGGCCTCGCGCGCGGCGGTCTCGGCCTTCTCGCGTTTGGCGGCCTCTTCGGCGCGCACCGCCGTCTCGGCCGCGGTGATCGCGCGATGGGTCTGCTCTTCGGTCTCGCGGACCGTGTTGTCCCTGGTCTCGGTCTGGATTCCGCGCAGATCCTCGGCGATGCGCTCGGACACCCAGCGCATGATCTGGGCGAAACGCGAATCCTGGAGACCGTCGGGGACTTCGACGACGCTCGTGGGCTGCTCATGCCTGCGCACGGATTCGGTCAGCGACGGCAGCGTAGTGGTGGCGAACCGCTCGAGGAACTCTTCGCGGATGCCGAGGTCTCGCTCCAGCGCGTCGGCGCGGGCCTTCTGCTCCCGTACCGCCCGCACCGCGTACCAGGCCACCGCGAGGACGAGAGCAGGAGCCAAGATCCACGGAACCAGCACGGCGATATTCAGATTCATCAGCTCTCTCGTTGACGGGGCTCGAGGGAGCGCCACAAGATGCCACAGCCTGCTGCCACAGCGCTTCGTTTCGCCTTCCTCGTGACGCCCGACCATGACTGCACCCCTGGCCGGATGAGGTTTCGCGTCGGGCACCCGGCAGAGCATCGAACACCCCCGACGGCTGCCCGAAAGCAACCGCCGGACAAGCACTTCGATCGACCGCCGAGCCACCGGAACGCACCGGCCCCGACAGCCCGGAACCCGACGACTCGCCCACCCTAGCAGCATTGCCGCGAACTCTCCGCCGAACTGGCAAGGCGGACTCACAGAACGCGATCCGTTGCGGCGGAGGGGATCCCGTTCGCGCACGTCAGCGCTGGTGCAGGCGTTTACCGGACCGCCCGGTCGGTCCGTCTCTCGCCGGTGCGGAACACCCTCCAGGGCACGTTCGCGGGGATGTCACCGAAATCTATGGACGGCCGCCCGTTTCTGGAAGACTTCAGCGCACACATATTCGCTGTGCGCGGTAGGAGGCACGAGACACGACAGGAGGGCCCGCGTGGACTTGGATCTCGTGGTCGACTTGCTGATCGCGTACGTAGTCGGCGAGCGGGCCCGCGCCGGGCTACAGGTGGGCGAATTGACCGGCCGGGCACTGGACGCCGTGGCGACCAAGGTCGGGGACGTTGTCGTGGCGGAATTCGGCAAGGACGTCGCCATCGACCGGCTGATCCGGGAAGCCCGGTCCGGCGGTGTGCCGTCGGCAGCGACACGCATCGCCGCGCGTGCAGCGCTGGACGCGGCGGTGCGAACGGATCCATCGTTCCGGAAGGCGCTGGCATTCGCCGTCGCCGGACTGCCCGGGAACTTGATCCGAGATGCCAGGACCGCCTCGGCCGGGCAACCCGACCAGGACCAATCCTGGACCGGAGCGGGGCAACAGGCCGGCCCACCGCCGGGCCAGGTCCACTACGACTCGTTGCCGCCGCCTACTCCGCCACCGCAGGGCGGCCAACCGCAGGGCGGAGTTCCGGCCGACCTGGAGGACGGGTCCGGTAGCGGCGCGGGTCGCGTCGAACACCGGTACGGCCGGCGGAACCGCCGCACGCTCCGTGACCTGGTACGGCGGCGGGTGCCGCCGCGGTCCGTCGATGAGCCGGCGCCGGCCGGCAACTACCCGGGGATCGCCCACACCGACGACGCCGACCTGGCGCAGACTGTCGACGACCCGCTGCCCACCGCCGACTCCGAGACCACCTCCACCGACGCCATCTGGGCCTATGCCTGCTATCCGCGCCTGGAGGCGCCCGATGTCGTCGTCGCGGGTGAACCGTTCCAGATCACCGTCGGGCTGTCGGAGACCTTCGATATGACGACGATGGTGTCCGGCCAGATGCACGTGTACTCCTCGGACCCGGAGTTCGAGATCGGTATCGAAGTACTGGTCGACCCGAAATCGCTGGTCGTGACCAGTGATCCGCATATCACCGTGCGCGTGACGCTCGCGGATCCGTATCCGCGCCACACCCTCACCCTCGAGGCCCTGACCGATCCGACGCTGACCGCCGAACGCACTCTGCGGCTGATCATCCGCAAGCAGGGGCGGATCGTCGGCCTGGCCTCGCGCGTGCTCGTGGTGGTGCCGAATGCCGCCCGGCTGGCCACCACCCCGCCACCACCGCCGCCCGCTCGCCAACTATTGGACATCGGATCGCTGCTGGACGAAGCGCCGCCGGATCTCGTGGTCGTGGTCTACCGCGCCGACGAACCCGACACCTACGTCTGGGATGCCTATGCCCTCGGCGGTCCCCTGGCCATCCCGGACGCGCAGCGCCGCAGCCGCATCGACCACACCGCACGTGATTTCGCCACCTATACGCGACGGCTGGTCAAGGCCGAGGCGTTTCGCGGGGTCGCGATCTTCGACAACCTGAAGGGCTATGGCGATCTCATCGCCTCGGCGATGCCCAGTGGTATCCGGTCGGTGCTGCGCGAGCTGGTCCGCGGCCGGACCGCGGCGCCCGCGGTGCTGTGGCTGACCGAAGAGGCGTTCGTGCCGTGGGAGCTGGCGGTGCTCGATCCGCCGCTGGACACCGAATACGGCGGCCGGGCACCGTTTCTCGGCGCGCACCTGGCGATGTCGCGCTGGCCGTTCGCGCCGGAGGGGCCGCAGCCGAGCCCGCGGCGGGACCATCCGGTCGCCGCGCAAGCGGTGCTGACCGCCGACTACGACGGGGTGCGCAACTTCCCGCCCCTGCCCGCGGCGGTGGCCGAGGCCGCGCGCTTCGGCCAGCGGTATGGACCGATCACGGCGCTGCCGCCGATGCGTGAGCAGGTCATCGACTGTCTCGAGGGCCGGATCCCGGTCGATCTGCTGCACGTCGCGTTGCACGGCAGCTTCGACGACACCGTCCAGGAAGACGGTCTGGTCCTGCTGGAAACCCGGGACACCGGTGTCGTGGCCTCGTTCCTGACCGCACTGGCGGTACGCGGACTGCGCAATACCGCCAGCACGCCGTTCATCTACCTCAACGCCTGTTCGGTCGGGGCGGGCCAGGCGATCCTTGGCAGCTACGCGGGATTCGCGACGGCACTGCTGCAGACCGGTGCGATCGGCGTGGTGGCGCCGCTGTGGACCATCGAAGACACCGTCGCCGCCGAGCTCGCGGCCCGCTTCTACGACGGTGCCTTCGCCGACCCGCCGGTGCCGGTGGCCGAACTGCTGCGCCGGGCCCGCGCCGACTACACCCGCGACCGGGTGCTGGCCGATCCCGAGCGGGTCACCCCGACTCTGCTGGGCTACCTCGCCTTCGGCCACCCACGACTTACACTGCGGCGGAACAGATCACCGGAAAGGTAGCGGCAGATGCCCGAGGAGTTCCCGCTCGACGAGGACGGTCGCGCGGTCGCGGTGCACCGGCGGGTCACGGTGCGGACACCGGGCCTGGCGGGGCGGGCCATCGTGCACGAGGCGGGCGGCGCCGGGACCCGCGGCGCCGAGCAGACCACCGACGCGCTGGTGACGGCGTTGGCGCTCAACGAGATCGAGGAGGATCTCACCGTCGAGATCCTCGATCCGCGCGAACGCACCGCGACCGCGGGCACCCGGGCGGCGGGCGGACCGGACGACATCGTCATGGAGGTGGCCGATCCCGGCCCGGGGTGGCGGCAGGTGGTGTTGTACGCCTCCGAGGACGGCGCAATCAGCTGGCATTTCCCGCAGCCCGCGCCCGGTGCGCTGACCTACCGCATTCCACGCACGGTCGTGCCCGTCGCCGAGGCACCCGGTGCGCATCGCGGGTTGACCGGCGCGATCGGCACCAAGATCTTGAAGGTGCTGGTCTTCCCGTTGGTCCGCGAGGGCGCGAGCTGGGTGGGTGCGCGGTTCGCCGAGTTCGTCGAGAACAAGCGGCATCCGCATCGGCTGCGGGTGGCCGGCCCGGACGATTACCGCGCGGCCGCGCCCGAGCTGAGCGCCGAGGCGCTGGCGCAGATGGGTACCGGCCGGGCCTTGCTGCTGCTGCACGGCACCTTCAGTACGACGCACGGCGCCTTCGGCGAACTGCCGGCGGCGACGATGCGCGAACTGCACGCCGCCTATGAGGGGCGAGGCCTCGCCTTCGACCATCCGACGGTGTCGCGCACACCGGTCGACAACATCCGGTGGCTCGCCGAATATCTGCGGCAGCGCGACACCCGCTTGGCGGTCGATGTCGTCTGCCATTCGCGCGGCGGGCTGGTCGGGCGCGTGCTCACCGAACGCGCGGATCTCGCCGACGTCGCGGACACGCTGACCGTCGGCAAGGCGGTGCTGGTCGGGACACCGAATGCGGGCACCGCTCTCGCCGACGTCGAACGGCACGAGCAATTGCTCAACCGGTTCACCTCGCTGTTGCAGCTGGTGCCCGACAATGGCGTCACCGACGCGCTCGACATCGTGCTGGCGCTGGTGAAACAGGTCGCCGCGGGAGTGGCGGAGGGCCTCGACGGTCTCATGGCGATGAACCCGAGCGCCCAATTCCTGACCGAACAACTGACCGGCAGGCACCCCACCAGCGCACGGTATTTCACCGTCGGCGCGAATTACGAGCCACCGGAGGGGTCGTCGCTGCTACGCATCGCCGGAGACGGCGGCGTCGATCTGGTGTTCGGCCGCGACGACAACGATCTGGTCGTCCCGACCGCGGGCGCCCTCGCCCTCGACGGCACCCATCCCCTGCCGGTCACCGACCATCTCGCCGTCGACGCCAGCGCGGCCGTCGATCATTTCGGATACTTCGATCACCCCGCCCTGACCGAGTCGCTGGTGCGCTGGTTGCGAACGGGGTGAACGCCCCGATAACGACCATGACCACCGCGATCGAGCGCGGTGGTCATGGGACTCATCATCGGGCTATCAGCGCGCGTTCGCCGTGCAGACGACCTCGACGATGCGCACGCCACTGAGGTTGGCAGAGCCGGTGGTGCCGAGAACCGCCGTCGGGGTGACCTCCGAGATCCGCTGGTACGCATTGCGCTCGGCATCCGCCCTGGTCGCACCGGACGCCACGACAGTGGCCTCGTTGCTCTCCATCAGCACGCCGCAGCCGTTCGCCCACGAGGCGGCCACCTCACACCCGTCCGTACCGCAGTTGGCGATCGCGGCGGCTTCGGCATCGGCGGTACTGGCCGCGTTGACACTCACCCCGTACACCATCTCCCCGGGGTTCACCGCGATCGCCGCGTGCTGACTCGCCGCGTTCGCGGTCCCCGCGCCCAGCATCGACCCCGCCGCAAGACCGGCCACCGCGACGGCCAAGCCGACACTTCCCATCAATCTCATCGAATAAACTTCCTGTTCGGATCAGCTCCGGATTCGGAGCCCACGCAATCCTTGTCGAAATACTCGTATTTCGGAAGTCGGCCCGACAACGCGACAACGAAGCGGGCCCGGATCATGGCGATCCGGGCCCGCTTCCACAAGGCGTTATACGGTGAATCCGAGAGCGCGCAACTGCTCGCGCCCGTCATCGGTGATCTTGTCCGGCCCCCACGGCGGCATCCAGACCCAGTTGATCTTCAGGTCCTCGACCAGGCCGCTGCGCACCAGCGCGTTGCGGGACTGGTCCTCGATGACGTCGGTCAGCGGACACGCGGCGGAGGTGAGGGTCATGTCGAGGGTGGCGACATTGTCCTGATCCACCTGCATGCCGTATACCAGCCCGAGGTCGACGACATTGATGCCGAGTTCGGGGTCGACGACGTCACGCATCGCCTCCTCGATATCTTCGAGGTGCTTGATCTCCTCGGCCGACAGTTCGGCCGGCGCGGCGGCTTCGGTGGTCTCTGTTTCACTCATGACGTTCCCCATTCGTGGACGGATCACTGCCCATTGTCCGCTTGGCGTCCTCGGCGGAGGTGATGCGGACCACCGCGTCCTTGAACGCCATCCAGCCGAGCAGCGCGCATTTGACCCGCGCCGGGTATTTGGCGACGCCCGCCAGCGCGATGCCGTCGCCGATCATGTCCTCATCGCCCTCGACGGTGCCGCGGCTGGAGATCATCTCGTTGTAGGAGTCGACCACCTTCAGCGCCTGCTGCACCGGCAGCCCGATCACCTGATCGGTGAGGATCGAGGTGGCGGCCTGGCTGATCGAACAGCCCTGCCCCTCGTAGGACACGTCGGCGACATCGCCGTTGTCGTCCAGCTGGACGCGCAGGGTCACCTCATCGCCGCAGGTCGGGTTGACGTGGTGCACCTCGGCACCGAACGGCTCCCGTAGCCCGCGGTGATGCGGGTGTTTGTAGTGGTCCAGGATCACTTCCTGGTACATCTGCTCCATGCGCATGACTTATCCAACTCCGAAGAAGCTCTGCGCCTTCCGCACGGCGGCGACCAGCTGCTCGACCTCGTCGACGGTGTTGTAGACCGCGAAGGAGGCCCGGGCGGTGGCGGCGATGCCGAACCGGCGGTGCAGCGGCCACGCGCAGTGGTGGCCCACCCGGATCGCCACACCCTGATCGTCGAGGATCTGGCCGACGTCGTGGGCGTGCACACCGTCGACCAGGAACGCCACCGCGCCGCCGCGGTCGACGTTCTCGGTGGGTCCGATGATCCGCACGCCGTCGATCTCGCCCAGCCCGGCGAGCGCGGCGTCGACGAGGGTGTGCTCGTGCGCGGCGACGGCTTCCATGCCGATGGCGTCCAGGTACCGCACGGCCGCGGCCAGGCCGATCACCTGCGAGGTCATCGGCACACCGGCCTCGAACCGCTGCGGCGGCGGCGCGTAGGTGCTGCGTTCCATGGTGACGGTCTCGATCATCGAACCGCCGGTGAGGAACGGCGGGGTTTCCTCGAGCAGTGCCCGCTTGCCGAACAGCACACCGACACCGGACGGGCCGAGCATCTTGTGCCCGGAGAACGCGGCGAAGTCGACGTCGAGCGCACGGAAGTCGACCGGCATATGCGGCACCGACTGGCAGGCATCGAGCACCACCAGCGCACCGACCGCCCGAGCCCGCCGCACCAGTTCGGCGACCGGCGCGATCGCACCGGTCACATTGGACTGGTGGGTGAAGGCCACGACCTTGGTCGCCGGGCTCAGCTCCAGCGAATCGAGGTCGATGCGCCCGTCGTCGGTGACGCCGTACCACTTCAGCGTCGCCCCGGTGCGGCGCGACAACTCCTGCCACGGCACCAGGTTCGCGTGATGCTCCAGCTCGGTGATGACGATCTCGTCGCCCGGGCCCACGTGGTACGGGAACCGGTCGTCGCCGAAGGCGTTGGTGACCAGGTTCAGCGATTCGGTCGCGTTCTTGGTGAACACGATCTCGCCCGCGTCGACTCCGACGAACCGCGCGATATCAGCGCGCGCGGCCTCGTAGGCGTCGGTGGCCTCCTCGGAGAGCTGATGCGCGCCGCGGTGCACGGCGGAATTGCTCTCCATGATGTAGGCGCGTTCGGCGTCGAGCACCGCCAGCGGGCGCTGCGAGGTGGCGCCGGAGTCCAGGTACACCAACGGTTTCCCGTCCCGGACCGTGCGGTTCAGGATCGGGAAGTCGGCCCGGACCCGGGCCACGTCGAGGGTGCGGACCGTAGCGGTCATATCAGGCTCCAGCGGTGGCGGAGGTGAAGCGGACGTAGCCGTTGGCATCCAGTTCCTCGGCCAGTTCGGCGCCGCCCTCGGCGACGATGCGGCCGCCGACGAACACGTGCACGAACTCCGGCTGGATGTAGCGCAGGATGCGGGTGTAGTGGGTGATCAGCAGCACGCCACCGTTCTCGCGCTCCTTGTAGCGGTTCACGCCCTCGGACACGATGCGCAGCGCGTCGACGTCGAGGCCGGAGTCGGTCTCGTCCAGGATGGCGATCTTCGGCTTGAGCAGGCCCAGCTGCAGGATCTCGTGGCGCTTCTTCTCACCACCGGAGAACCCCTCGTTGACGCTGCGGTCGGCGAAGGCGGCGTCGATCTCGAGCTCGTTCATCGACTCCTTCACCTCCTTGACCCAGTGCCGCAGCTTGGGGGCCTCACCGCGTACGGCGGTGGCGGCGGTGCGCAGGAAGTTCGACATCGAGACGCCGGGCACCTCGACCGGGTACTGCATGGCCAGGAACAGACCGGCCCGCGCGCGCTCGTCGACCGACATCTCCAGCACGTCTTCACCGTCGAGGGTGATCGAGCCGGAGGTCACCGTGTACTTGGGGTGGCCGGCGATCGCGTAGGACAGCGTGGATTTGCCGGAACCGTTGGGGCCCATGATGGCGTGCGTCTCGCCCGAGCGGACGGTGAGGTTCACGCCCTTGAGGATCTTGATGGGCTCGCCGGTCTCGTCGGGGTTGGCGACCTCGGCGTGCAGGTCCTTGATTTCCAGGGTGGTCATGGAGTTCCTTTACGAAAGTGTGTGGGCTGGTGTCAGGCGCCGATCGCGGCGAGTTCGGCCTCGATGGCCGCCTCGAGCCGCTCCCGGACCTCGGGGACCGCGATCTTCTGGATGATCTCGTGGAAGAAGCCGCGCACCACCAGGCGGCGGGCGGCGTCCTCGGGGATACCGCGAGCGCGCAGGTAGAACAGCTGCTCGTCGTCGAAGCGGCCGGTGGCGCTGGCATGGCCGGCACCGAGGATCTCACCGGTCTCGATCTCGAGGTTGGGCACCGAATCGGCGCGGGCGCCGTCGGTGAGCACCAGGTTGCGGTTCACCTCGAAGGTGTCGGTCCCCTCGGCCGCGGCGCGGATCAGCACATCGCCGACCCACACGGTGCGGGCATCGCCCTTGGGCGAATCCGGATCACCTTGCAGCGCACCCTTGTACAGCACGTTCGACTTGCAGTTGGGGACCGCGTGGTCGACCAGCAGGCGCTGCTCGAAATGCTGGCCGGCATCGGCGAAGTAGAGGCCGAGCAGTTCGGCGTCGCCGCCGGGGCCGTCGTAGCGGACGGTGCCGGTGAGCCGCACCAGATCGCCACCGAGGGTGACGGCGGTGTGGCGCAGGGTGGCGTCGCGGCCCAGCTTGGCGTGGTGGGCGGTGGTGTGCACGGCGTCGTCGGCCCAGTCCTGCACCGCGACGACGGTGAGCTTGGCGCTGTCGCCGAGCACGAATTCCACGTTCTCCGCGTAGGTTCCGCTGCCGCGCTGGTCGATGACGACGGTGACGACGGCGAAGTTGGCCAGCCGGATCTGCAGGTGGCCGAAGGCGGTCTTGCCCTCGCCCGGCCCGGTCATCGTGACGGTGACCGGCTGCGCGACCTCGACCTCGGCGCCCACCGAGACGATGGTGGCCTGCTCGAAACCGGAGTAGGCCTGCGCGGCCACCCGATCGGCGGGCACACCGCCCTCGCCGAGGCGGGCATCGCCGCGCTCGACGGTCTCGACGGTCACGCCCTCGACCGGGGTGACCTCGATGGTGGCCTGCCCGTCACGGGTGGCGGTGCCGTCGTGCAGTCCGCGCAACCGGCGCAGCGGGGTGAACCGCCAGGCCTCGTCCTTGGCGGACGGGACCTCGAAGGCGTTCACGTCGAAGGACGTGAAGACCTCACCCTTGTTGATGGCGGGGGTACGAGCCTCAGCGGCTTCGGCAACGTTCTCGACGGCCATCAGCCGACGGCTCCTTCCATCTGCAGTTCGATCAGGCGGTTCAGCTCGAGGGCGTATTCCATCGGCAGTTCCTTGGCGATGGGCTCGACGAAGCCACGCACCACCATCGCCATCGCCTCGTCCTCGGTGAGGCCGCGGCTCATCAGGTAGAACAGCTGGTCCTCGGAGACCTTGGAGACCGTAGCCTCGTGGCCCATGGTCACGTCGTCCTCGCGGATGTCGACGTAGGGGTAGGTGTCGGAGCGGCTGATGGTATCGACCAGCAGCGCGTCACACTTGACCGTCGACTTCGAGCCGTGGGCGCCCTTGTTGACCTGCACCAGGCCGCGGTAGGAGGCCCGCCCGCCGCCGCGCGCCACCGACTTCGACACGATGGTCGAGGAGGTGTGCGGCGCCAGGTGCAGCATCTTGGCGCCGGTGTCCTGGTGCTGACCCTCGCCGGCGAAGGCCACCGAAAGCACCTCGCCCTTGGCGTGCTCGCCGGTCATCCAGACCGCCGGGTACTTCATGGTGACCTTGGAACCGATATTGCCGTCGATCCACTCCATGGTCGCGCCCGCCTCGGCCTTGGCCCGCTTGGTGACCAGGTTGTAGACGTTGTTGGACCAGTTCTGGATGGTGGTGTAGCGGCAGCGGCCGCCCTTCTTGACGATGATCTCGACGACCGCGGAGTGCAGCGAGTCGGACTTGTAGATCGGCGCGGTGCAGCCCTCGACGTAGTGCACGTAGGCGCCCTCGTCGACGATGATCAGCGTGCGCTCGAACTGGCCCATGTTCTCGGTGTTGATCCGGAAGTAGGCCTGCAGCGGGATGTCGACGTGCACGCCCGGCGGCACGTAGATGAACGAACCACCCGACCACACCGCGGTGTTGAGCGCGGAGAACTTGTTGTCACCGGCGGGGATGACCGAGCCGAAGTACTGCTCGAAGATCTCCGGGTGCTCGCGCAGACCGGTGTCGGTGTCGAGGAAGATCACGCCCTGGGCCTCCAGGTCCTCGCGGATCTGGTGGTAGACGACCTCGGATTCGTACTGCGCGGCGACACCGGCGACCAGCCGCTGCTTCTCCGCCTCCGGGATGCCCAGCTTGTCGTAGGTGTTCTTGATGTCCTCGGGCAGGTCTTCCCAGCTCTCGGCCTGCTTCTCGGTCGAGCGCACGAAGTACTTGATGTTGTCGAAGTCGATGCCGTCGAGGTTGGAACCCCAGTTCGGCATCGGCTTGCGCTCGAAGATGCGCAGCGCCTTGAGCCGCTGCTCGAGCATCCAGGGCTGCTCGTTCTTCTTGGCCGAGATGTCGCGGACGACAGCCTCGGACAGGCCTCGTTGCGCACTGGCACCGGCCACATCCGAATCGGCCCAGCCGTAACCGTATTTACCCAGCGAAGCGATGGTCTCTTCCTGAGTGAGCGGTTGCACCTGGTCGGTGGTCGTCGTCATTCGGCACTCCTTCCGGAGTCGTTCGTTCCTACCGTTGCGGGCTGTGCAACGGCTGTTGGAGAGGCTGTATTCGGTTCGGTGGTCGGTTCGTCGTGCGCCTGACCGGGCGTGAGCACCAGCAGCGGCACGTGGGTCGTGCAGGCGCAGTCGCCATTGGCGATGGTGGCCAGCCGTTGCACGTGCGTGCCGAGCAGTTCCCGGAACGCCTCGAGTTCGGCCTGGCACAGCTGCGGGAACTCTTCGGCGACGTGCGAGACCGGGCAGTGATGCTGGCAGATCTGCACGCCGGTGCCCACCTTGCGGGTGGTCGCGGCGAACCCGGCGTCGGTGAACGCCTCGGCGATCTCCTCGGCCTTGGCCTCGGTCTCGACCTGGGTGTGCTCGCGCACCGGATCGATCCCGGCCACGATAGTCCTGGCCCGTTTGCGGGCGAACTCGGTGATGGCCTTCTCGCCGCCGATCTCGCCGAGCTGACGGATCGCGGCACCGGCCAGATCGTCGTAGGCGTGGCCCAGCCGGCCCCGTCCGGCGGCGGTGAGCTGGTACTGCTTGGCGGGACGGCCGCGGCCCTTCTGCTGCCACGGCGCCGACCGGCTCGCACGCGCCTGACCGGAGTCGATGAGCGCGTCGAGGTGGCGGCGCACACCGGCCGGCGTCAGCCCGAGCCTGGCGCTGATCGCGGTCGCGGTGATCGGGCCTTCCTCCAGCAGCAACTGGACGATGGCGGCCCGGGTATGTCCCTCACCGGACGTCGCGGGCGCAGCAGTCGACCCGGGACCGGCCCGGTGACCAGCCCTTTCCTCGACGTTCGGCAAACCCACGGTTTTCACAACATCAGTGTGGCGGAATTCGTTCCCGAAATCTAATAAGGGTCCCCTGACCTCGAACGCCGGGTCGGTCCGTGCCGAACCGCCGCGACCGCCTCACCTCCGGTTTCGCGATGAAACCGCAGGTCACCAACCACCGATCGGCGGTGAAAGGTGAAGCAAATCACTCTGCGAGACCGGCCACCAGCACCGGGTTCGCCCGGATTGCCGGATTTCGCGACCCCGTGGCGGACTCGCCCGAGCGCGATGGCCCCGATCCTCCGATCGCGGTCACGTCCATCCGGATCGACAGCGGGATCGGCGAATGCTGAAGGTTAGCCGTATGGACGCGGCAGACTCGGCCTGCCGGCACAACCCCCGATGCCCGCAGGCTGTCGCCGGGATAGACCCGCCCTCGCCCCATTACGCTTGCCTCTCGTGGCGGTACTGGAGGGCGCGCGGCGCAAGACATTGACGCTGGGGCGCCGGGCACTGGGTCTGGACGCACCCGCGGCGGATCACACCATCGCGGTGCTGCACCGCGACGAATCCGAAGTCCCGGGACTCGACCGCAAGGAAACGGTGCAGCTGGACCGGATCCGGCTGCTCGGCGCCACCGGCACCGTCCTCATGGCCATCAGCGCGCTCGGCATCGGCGCCCAGCCCGTGCATCAGAACCCCACCTCCGGCGTACGGGTCCTCGGTATCTTCGCGCGCGCACACACCGGCTCGCTGGCCATGTGCATGGTGGGCACGGTCGTGGTGGTGCTGGCCTGGCTGCTGCTGGGCCGTTTCGCCGTCGGCGGGATCGGCGGCTCGCCCATCCACCGGCTGACCCGCTCGCAGATGGACCGCACCCTGCTGCTGTGGATCATCCCGCTCAGCGTCGCTCCCCCGCTGTTCAGCAACGACGTCTACTCCTATCTCGCGCAGAGCGAGATCGCCGCCCGCGGTATCGACCCCTATAAAGAAGGGCCGGTCGCCGGGCTCGGCATCGACAACGTGCTGACCAACAACGTGCCCACGATCTGGCGTGATACCCCCGCGCCGTACGGCCCGCTGTTCCTGTGGATGGGCCGCGGCATCGCGACCATCACCGGCGACAACATCATCGCCGGGGTCTGGGTGCATCGATTGCTCGCCCTCGCCGGTGTGGCACTGATCGTGTGGGCGCTGCCGCGATTGTCGGTCCGTTGCGGTGTGGCGCCGGTGAGCGCGTTGTGGCTGGGCGCGGCGAATCCGCTGGTGCTGTTCCATCTGGTCGGCGGCGTGCACAACGATGCGCTGATGCTCGGGCTGATGCTGGCCGGCGTCGAGCTCACCCTGCGCGCCATCGAAGACACCCATCCGTTCGATCGGCGGGCCTACGCGCTGCTCATCGGTGGCGCGGTGGTCATCTCGCTGTCGTCGTCGGTGAAGATCACCTCGCTGATAGCGCTCGGCTTCGTCGGGATGGCGCTGGCCAGACGCTGGGGCGGCGGGTTCAAGCAATTGGTCACCGCCGCCGCACTACTCGGCGTGATAGCCCTGGCGACGACGTTGTTCGTCAGCCTCGCCAGCGGTCTCGGATTCGGCTGGACCCAGACCTTGAGCGTGGCCAACGCGGTACGCAGCTGGATGTCGCTACCGACCGCGCTGGGCATCATCACCGGCTTCGGCGGAGTACTGCTCGGCCTCGGCGATCACACCACCGCCCTGCTGAGCATCACCCGCCCGATCGCCGCCGTCGCCGCCGGATTCATCACGGTCCGCATGCTCGTCGCGACCGGAACCGGCCGCCTGCACCCGGTCGGCGCGCTCGGCGTCTCGATGGGCGCGATCGTGCTGCTGTTCCCGGTGGTGCAGCCCTGGTATCTGCTGTGGGCCATCGTGCCGCTCGCGGCGTGGGCGACCAGGCCGGTGTTCCGTGTACCCGCGGTCGCGCTGTCGGCGGTGGTCAGCGTGTTGCAGATGCCGCGCGGGGCCGATATGGAGGTCTTCCAGATCGTCGGCGCCGCCATCGCCACCACCATCGTGTGCGTGCTGTTCATCGTGGTGACGCGTAACGCGCTGCCGTGGCGGGCGCAGACAGGGGTGTCTGCCCGGTCACAGCCGGCCACGGCTTACGGTGTGAGATCGTGACCGCAGCCTCCGGACCCGCCGTGCGCGTCGACGGCGTCGTCAAGCGCTACGGCGAGACCACCGCGGTCGACGGGATCGGATTCGATGTCGAACGCGCCCAGGTGCTCGCCCTCCTCGGACCCAACGGCGCGGGCAAGACCACCACCGTCGAGATGTGCGAGGGGTTCGTCACCCCCGACGCCGGCTCGGTGCGGGTGCTCGGTCTCGACCCGATCGCCGACTCCGATCAGCTGCGCCCGCGCATCGGCGTGATGCTCCAGGGCGGCGGCGCGTATCCCGGCGCCAAGGCCGGGGAGATGCTCGACCTGGTCGCCGCCTACTCCGCCGACCCGCTCGACCCCGACTGGCTGCTGCGCACGCTCGGCCTCGACGACAATCGCCGCACCCCCTACCGGCGGCTGTCCGGCGGCCAGCAGCAGCGGCTGTCGCTGGCCTGCGCGCTGGTGGGGCGCCCGGAGATCGTGTTCCTGGACGAGCCGACCGCGGGGCTGGACGCGCAGGCCCGGATCATGGTGTGGGAGTTGATCGATGCGCTACGCCGCGACGGCGTCACCGTCGTGCTCACCACGCACATGATGGACGAGGCCGAGGAACTCGCCGACCAGCTGGTGATCATCGACCACGGCCGCATCGTCGCCGCAGGCACGCCCGCCGAGGTGACCGCACACGGTGCCGCGGGCCAGCTGCGCTTCACCGCGCCGCCCAAGCTCGATCTGGAACTGCTGAAATCGGCGCTGCCGGAAGGTTTCGCGCCGCGCGAGACCAGCCCCGGCTCCTACCTGGTCGAGGGCGAGATCGATCCGCAGGTGCTGGCCACGGTGACGGCATGGTGCGCGCGGGTGAACGTGCTGGCCACCGATATCCGCATCGATCAACGCCGCCTCGAAGACGTCTTCCTGGAACTCACCGGACGGGATCTGCGCGGATGACCAAACCCGACCTCAGCACCAACCGCTTCCCCGCGGGCACCTTCACTCCCGCTCCGCGCCCGAACACGCGCGCCACCATGCTGGCCGCGCAGACCCGCCTCGAGCTGATCCTGCTGCTGCGCAACGGCGAACAGCTGCTGCTCACCATGCTGATTCCGATCACCTTGCTGATCGGGCTCACCCTGCTGCCGTTCGGCGATCTCGGCACCGACCGGGTCGATCAGATCGTGCCCGCGGTGATGATGGTCGCGGTGATGTCGACCGCGTTCACCGGCCAGGCGATCGCGGTCGGGTTCGACCGCCGCTACGGCGCACTGAAGCGGCTCGGTGCGACCGCGCTGCCGAAGTGGGGCATCGTCGCCGGTAAGAGCGCGGCCGTGCTGATCGTGGTGGTGTTGCAGGCGCTGCTGCTCGGACTGATCGGCGCGGCCCTGGGCTGGCGGCCGGAACCGGCGGGGCTGCTGCTGGGTGCGGTGGTGATCGCGCTGGGCACCGCCACCTTCGCCACGATGGGCCTGCTGCTGGGCGGCACACTCAAGGCCGAAGTGGTGCTGGCGCTGGCGAATGTGCTGTGGTTCGTCATGCTCGGGGTGGCCACGGTGGTGTTCGCCTCCGACGATCTGCCGACGGCGGTGAGTGTGCTCGCGCGGTTGATCCCGTCGGGTGCGATGGCGGTGGCGCTGGAGGACGCGCTGCGCAACAGCATCGACTGGTTCGGCGTCGCCGTGCTCGCGGCGTGGGGCCTGATCTGCGGGTTCCTCGCCACCAGGTTCTTCCGCTTCCACTGATACCGCGGCCACCGAGCACCTTCTAACGACGACTTGTAGTAGTCCGCCTGCGGGTCGCTCGAACGCGACGGCTACCATCGTGACGTGCTGTATCGCGCGTTCCTGCGTCTCGTCGACCGCCTACCGCTGGTGTCCCAGCGCGGCCAGTTGCTGATCGCCGCCGGGGTGATCGCCTCCCAGGCCGGCATCTCGGTGACCGGCGCGGTCGTGCGCGTCACCGCCTCCGGTCTCGGCTGCCCCACCTGGCCGCAGTGCTTCCCCGGCAGCTTCACCCCGGTGGGCGTGTCCGAGGTGCCGGTGCTGCATCAGACCGTCGAGTTCGGCAACCGGCTGCTCACCTTCGTGGTGACGCTGTTCGCCGCGCTCATCGTGCTCGCGGTGACCCGGGCCCGGCGCAGGCGCGAGGTGCTGATCTACGCGTGGCTGATGCCCGGCGGGACCGTGATCCAGGCGATCATCGGCGGCATCACCGTCCGCACCGGCCTGCTGTGGTGGACCGTGGCGGTGCACCTGCTGGCGTCGATGGTGATGGTCTGGCTGGCGGTGGTCTTGTACGCCAAGATCAGCGAGCCCGACGACGGCGTGGAAACCGTGCGGGCGCCGGCGCCCCTGCGCTGGCTGACGATTCTCAGCGGACTCGCCCTCGCCGCCACCCTCATCGCGGGCACCCTTGTCACCGCCGCAGGCCCGCATGCCGGCGACAAGAGCATCGACCGCCCGGTCGAACGGCTCGAAGTGGAGATCGTGACGCTGGTGCATCTGCATTCACAGCTGCTGGTCGCCTATCTCGCGCTCCTCATCGGCCTCGCGCTGGGACTGCTGGCCATCGGTGCGCCGAAAGCGGTGCGGACCCGGATGTGGGTCCTGCTCGGCCTCGTGCTCGCGCAGGGGCTCGTCGGCGTCGTCCAGTACTTCACCGACGTGCCCGCCGCGCTGGTCGTGCTGCACGTCGGCGGCGCGGCGGCCTGTACCGCCGCCACCGCCGCGCTGTGGGCCTCGCTGCGGACCAGAGAAGTCGTCTCCGCACCGGCGACCGATCCGGCTGTCTCAGTTGTCTGAGGAACCATCCTGCCGGCGTTCCGAGCCTCGGCCGATCACCGGCGCGGCCGCGATCAGGCCAGCGTGAGCTGCACGTCGATATTGCCGCGAGTGGCGTTGGAATACGGGCACACCTGGTGGGCGGCGGCGATGAGCGCCTCACCCTGCTCGCGCTCGATGCCAGGCAGGTCGACGGTCAACGCCACGGTGAGCCCGTAACCGACGCCGTCCGGGCCGATGCCGACCGCGCCGGTCACCGAGGTGCCGTCGAGAGCGACCTTCTCCCGCCGCGCCACCACCTGCAAGGCACTGTGGAAGCAGGCCGCGAAACCGGCCGCGAACAGCTGTTCGGGATTCGTGCCCGCGCCGCCCGCGCCACCGAGTTCCTTCGGAATGCTCAGGTCCAGATCCAGCGCGGCGTCGGTGGAGCGGACGTGGCCGCCGCGTCCGGCGCCGGTGGCGGTGGCTTCGGCGGTGTACAGGGTGGTCATGGGTTCTCCTCGGGGTTGTCCAGCACCAGCTGCTGGTTGTCGATGAAGGCGGTGATCGCGCGCAATTGCGCACGGAATCCGGCGAGTTCGACGGCATCGAGTCCGGTCGCGCAACCGACTTGACGGGGCACGACCCGGGCCCGCTCGCGCAGCGCCCTGCCCTCGGCGGTGGTCTCGACCACCACCGAGCGTTCGTCGTCGGCGGCCCGCCTGCGGTGCACCATCCCGGCCGCTTCCAGCCGTTTGAGCAGCGGCGACAGCGTCCCGGAATCCAGTTCCAGCGCGGCACCGAGATCCTTGACGCTCACTTCCCCGCGCTCCCACAGCACCAGCATCACCAGGTACTGCGGATAGGTCAGGCCGAGTTCGTCCAACAGCGGCCGATACAGGCGAGTCATCGCCCGCGACGCGGAGTACAGCGCGAAACACACCTGATTGTCGAGTGCGAGTTCATCGGCTTCCGTCATCGGTCACCACCTCCGACACCGAACAGTAGTGAGCAATTTAGTTGCGCACAACTGAAATGGTTGTGATGCGCAACTCGTCCAGAGTCGGTAGCAGGCGGCCCGCTGGAAATCCAGCGGGCCGAGCGGTCGGATCAGGCGGAATCGGCGGCCGTGCCGCGATAACTACGCGCCACCAGCGCCGAGGTGAGGTACCACAATCCCGACGGTTGCGTGGGATCGAAGCCGGTCAGCATGCGCACCCGCTTGAGCCGGTAGTCGAGGGTGTTGGTGTGCATATGCATCAACCGCGCCGTGCGCTGCCGGTTGAAGTTGTTGGCGATGTGCTGGCGCAGCGTCTCCAGCAGCTCGGGATGCTCGTCCAGCGGATCGAGAATGGCGCTGAGGTATTCCCGCGCCGGACCGGGCCGGGTGATCTGGAATTCCAGTGCCAGATCGTTGAACCGGTGCAGTCCGCCCAGACCCGAGATCCGCTGCACGGTGTCGAGCAGCTCATGGGCCTGCTCGGAGGCGGCCGGGATATCGGCGGGCGCGGCCGCGACGACGGTCGCGGTGATCGGCACCCGCGCGGCGGCCGACAACTGCGCGATCAGCTCGTCCAGTTTCTCGTCGTCGACCTCGACCGAGGGCAACAGCAGCGTCCCGCCGTCCACGCTCAGCAGCGACAGCACCCGGTCCCCGCAGCGGGTGGCCAGCTCGGCCTGGATGCGCCGGAGTTTGCGCCGCGCGACGATCTTGCCGTCCACCGCGGGCGCGGCCTCGTCGGGGTGCGGCGGAATCGCCAGCGCCAGCACCGCATACGAGGACGCGATCTCGATCCCGCACTCCCTGGCCATGGTCGAGGTGCTGTGCCCGCCCAGCAGCGCCGAGGTCAGCGTGTGCACGGCGGTGTGATGTTCGCTGACCACCGACCGGTATTCGCGCACATACGCCATCGAGACGGTGGTCGTGATGGTGTCCAGGATTTCCAGCAGCCGCCGCGCGGTGACCACCAGATCGGCGTAGTCGGCGGGCGAGGCGTTCGACAGCAGGGCGTCGAGGCCGAGTTTGAAGCCCTCGTGTACGGCGTGGTTGATGGTGTCGATGGGTACGCCCTCGCGCGCCCATTCGGCGGCGGCGTCACCCACCTGCTCGATCTGCTCGGGCAGGTTGCGTCCATCGAGCAGATTCAGCGCCAGTTCCAGGCAGACCCGGGTCACCGCGGTGACATCACCCTGGAGCGCATCGCCGGGCAGCGTGCCGCAGGGCGCCACGTTCTCGACGAAGTGCCCGACCATCCGGCGCGAGAGCGTGGATACATCGCGCAGATGGCTGGTGATCGGGTGACCGGAAACGGTCAGGCGCGGGCGAGTCGAGTCGACGACCGTCATATCGATTCCTTCTGGCCCGAGGTTGATCGCGGAGTGATCACGGTAACGCGAATAGTTACCGGCCAGTAGGGGTTGGCGGCCGAGTTGTGAAATCAACCAAGAGTCCAGCCGTGCGCCTGTGACGGCGCACAAGCCGATGCGATTGCGCTATTTCTCGTTGCGCGCCTTCGGGAAGCGGGTCTGCCGGGCCACCCAGCCCGCCATCTTGGCCCAGTGGCCGGTACGCGGGGTGACGATCGAGGTCAGCTCGCGGTCCCACTCGTCGGCTTCGCTGAGCCCGTCCACCCGCTCGACCAGCGCTTTCGCGGTGTCCAGATCGTCGACGACGCGGTCGCCGAGGATGCCGTCGGCCCCGACGAGGGTCACCCGCACGCCCATCCGGCCGATCGGCTGCAAGACGGCGGTGGCGGAGCCGCCGTGCTCGGCGACGAACTTCTGCACCGAATCCACGACGGAACTCGGGACCTGCGCGGTCACGGTGGCGACATCTGCACTCATGCCCGCAGTTTACCGACGGGTAAGGAAAGCTCCACCCCCGCGGTCGGCGGGATCGGGGTGGCTTCGGTGTAGAACTGAGTCCATGCGCGCCATCCAGGTTTCCGAGCACGGCGGTCCCGAGGTCCTCACCTACACCGAAGTGCCGGACCCCCAGATCGGGCCCGGTCAGCTGCTGGTCGACACCGACGCGATCGGCGTCAACTTCATCGACACCTATATCCGCACCGGCACCTACAAGCAGCCGGTCCCCTACATCCCCGGCGCCGAGGGCACGGGTGTGGTGGCCGAGGTCGGTCCGGAGGTCACCGAGTTCCGTCCCGGCGACCGGGTGGCCTGGGCGGCGGCGCCGGGCAGTTATGCCCCGCTGGTGGCCGTCGACGAAGCCGTCGCGGTCGCCGTCCCCGATGACGTCGACCCGCCCGTCGCCGCCTCGGCCCTGCTGCAAGGCATGACCGCGCACTACCTGATCGAATCGATCTACCGCCCCGAACCCGGCGAGACGGTGCTCGTGCACGCCGGCGCGGGCGGGGTCGGCCTGCTGCTCACCCAGATGGCGGCCGCGCGCGGCGTGCGGGTGATCACCACGGTGTCCTCCGACGAGAAGGAAACCCTGTCGCGGGCGGCGGGTGCGGCGGAAGTGCTGCGCTACGGCGACGATCTGGCCGAGCGGGTGCGCGCGTTGACCGACGGCGTCGGCGTGGCCGCGGTCTACGACGGTGTCGGGGCCGCGACCTTCGATGCCAGCCTCGCGTCGTTGCGGATTCGCGGCATGCTGGCCTTGTTCGGCGCCGCGAGCGGGCCGGTGCCGCCGTTCGATCTCCAGCGGCTCAATGCCGGCGGTTCGCTGTTCGTCACCCGGCCCACGCTCGCCCATTACACCCGCGACCGGGCCGAATTGCTCTGGCGCGCGGGCGATGTGCTCGAAGCGATCGCCGAGGGCGCGCTGGCGATCCGGGTGGGCGCCACCTATCCGCTGGCCGACGCCGCCCAGGCGCACCGCGATCTGGAGGGCCGCAAGACCACCGGCTCCATCGTGCTGCTGCCCTGAGTCGCCCGGCCCGGTTCAGTAGTCGCGGCCGGTGAGGCCGCGGTAGATGAACCGGGTCAATCCTTCGATGGCCTCGTCATCGGACAGTTCCAGCGTGCCGTCTTCGACGCCGCCGAGAATGCCCTGGGTGAGGTAGAAGACCATCGCCAGGCTGGCGTCCACCCCGCTGGGCAGCTGTAATCCCTTCGCCGCCAGTCCGTCCAGATGATCGGCGACATCGGCGCGCTGCTCGACGCCGAACCGGCCGAGCTTGCGCGCGAATTCCTCGTTGACGATCGCCGCCTGCCCCATCGCACGCAACACCACCGCGTGTTCCCTGGCGAACTTCCAGTACGCGGCGATGTGGAAGCGCACCGCGTCCGGATCGCTGAAATCCGGGTTGTGCTCGGGCTGTTCGGCTTGCGCGTCGCCGGCCTCGGCCAGATCGGCCAGCAGCGATTGCAGCAGTTCCTCTTTGCTGGCGAAGTGGTTGTAGAACGACCCCGCGGCCCGGCCGGCGGCGGTGGTGATGTCGGTGATCTTGGTGTTGAGGTATCCGCGTTCGGCGAACACCCGGCGCGCGGCATCTTTGAGCGCCTGTTCGGTCTCCACCGATCGCTCTCTGCGGCTGGCCACCACATCACCTCCTTGACAAGGCAACCTATCAACTCCAATACTGAATCCATATTCATTGAATTTCAATTCAGTTCTGAAATGCCGCTCGTCCAGGAGTTCTCATGCAGCATCCCGTCCTCATCGCGGGCGCAGGCCCGACCGGCCTGACACTGGCCATCGACCTGGCTCGCCGGGGAATCCCGGTGCGGTTGATCGATCGCGCCGGGCAGTTCTTCGCCGGTTCGCGCGGCGACGGCATCCAGCCACGCACCCTCGAAGTCTTCGACGACCTCGGCGTGCTGGACGCGATACACGCCGCCGGATCGCCCGCGCCGGTCATGCGGGCCTACCTGGACGGACAGTTCGCCGGCGAGCATCGGATGAGCGAGCCGGTCGAACCGACACCGGCGGTCCCCTACCCCAATGTGTGGATGCTGGGGCAGTCGAGGACCGAGGAGATACTGCGTGTGCGGCTGGCCGAATTCGGTGTTCACGTCGAACTCGGCACCGCCTTGGAATCGTTCGATCAGGATGACGAGGGCGTCACCGCGACCGTGTGGCGGGCCGGAACACGGGAGCAGGTCCGGGCCACCTTCCTGGTCGGGGCCGACGGCGGCGCCAGCACCGTCCGCAAACAGCTCGGTATCGCCTTCGAAGGCACCACCGACGACTCCCTCCGCATGCTGCTCGGCGACGTCCGCGCCGACGCGCTCGACCACGACTTCGGCCACTGGTTCGCCGCCGCCGACAACCCGATGGCCGGAATCGCCCTGTCCCCCTTGCCCGGCGGGCGCCACTTCCAGTTCGCGGCACCTCTCGCCGACGACACCGAACCCACCCTCGCCACCTTGCAGCATTACCTGGACCGCTACAGCGGCCGCGACGACCTCACCCTCACCGACCTCACCTGGGTCACCGTCTGGCGCCCCAATATCCGCCTGGCCGAACGATTCCGGATCGGCCGCGTGCTGCTCGCCGGCGACGCGGCCCACGTACATCCGCCCACCGGCGGCCAGGGCATGAACACCGGCATCCAGGACGCCTACAACCTCGGCTGGAAACTGGCCGCCGCGCTCGGCGGTGATGACGCACCGTTGCAGACCTACGAACCGGAGCGGCGCACAGTTGCCGCGCGGGTGCTCGGCCTCAGCACCGAACTGCTGGACAAGTTGATCGACGGCGACGAGGACGCCATGCACCGCGGCGAGCAGACCCGCCAGCTCGACCTCACCTACCGCGATCCGGCCGAGACCGCCGCCGTCGCGGTCGGCGATCGCGCACCGGACGCACCGTTGCGGGACGCCGCGGGCAAGACCGTGCGCCTGTTCGATCTGTTCCGTGGCCCGCACGCGACGCTGCTGTGCTTCGGCGCGACCGGCGAACTACCCACCGCGCCTGGTGTCCGTACGTACGCCGTCGTGCGACCCGGCGTCGCGCTCGGTGCGACGGCAGCGGTCGTCGACGTCGACGGCCACGCCCACGATGCCTACGACGCCGTCGACGGGACCCGCATCCTGATTCGCCCCGACGGATACCTCGGCGAGGTGCGGCAGCCGACCACCGAATCCCCCGACCGCGCGCTGGATCGACTCGCGCGGGGTATGTAACCCAGCACAGGAGGCAGACATGCAGGTACTGATCACCGGCGCGGGCCCGATCGGGCTCCCCGTCGCCCTCGCCCTGGTGCGGCGAGGCATCGCCGTCCGGGTCGTCGACCGAGCAGGTCGTCTGTTCGCCGATCCGCCCGCGGATTCCACGCTCGCGAACGTGCTGCGGCTGCGCGGCCTCGACCGGTCGGCCCGGCGCATCGCGGGCGAAGCCCTGCGCGAGCGGCTCGCCGACATGGGAGTGGCAGTCGAGTCGGGCACGGCATTGGTCGCGCTGCGCCCGGAACCGGTCGGTGTCACGGCGGTGCTGGCACGCGCGGGCGGGATCGAGATCCGGCGTTTCCGCTATCTCATCGCCGCCGACGACAGCCGCGAGTTGGTCGGGCAGGGGCCGCGCACGTCCGGTGACTCCGCCTCGATCCGGGCGTTCGTCGCCCGCGATCTCGGGACACGTGACGCCAGGGACGAGACCGGGCCACTGTCGGGCGTGCCGGCCGAACTCGTCAGCGCTTCGCCCCCACAGCGCTGAAACTCGGGTCGGCAATCGGTAGCCGAGCCCCACGTCGCGGGGCACACCGCGACTGCACGCGCGGAGGACGATGCCGACTACCCGCCGCGGCGGAACGGCTCAGCCGAACAGCACCTCGCCGATGGTGGTCCAGCCCAGCACCGAGTCGATGGCCAGCCCGCAGAACACCACCGCCAGGTAGTTGTTGGACTGGAGGAACAGCCGCAGCGGTTTCACCGATTCGCCGCGGCGCACGCCGGCGTAGAGCTGGTGGGCCATCAGCAGGAACCAGGCACCGGCGACCAGCGCGACCGCCGCGTAGATCACGCCGGTGGCAGGGACCAGCGCCAGCGTGGTGAGCACGGTCAGCCAGGTGTAGACCACGATCTGCTTGGTGACGGTCTGCTCGGTGGCGACCACCGGCAGCATCGGCACACCGGCCGCGCGATAGTCCTCCTTGTAGCGCATGGCCAGCGCCCAGGTGTGCGGCGGCGTCCAGAAGAAGATGACGCCGAACAGCGCGATCGCGGGCCAGCCGATGGTGCCGGTCACCGCCGACCAGCCGACCAGGGCGGGCATGCAGCCCGCGGCGCCGCCCCACACCACGTTCTGCGAGGTGCGGCGCTTGAGGCCGAGGGTGTAGACGAAGACGTAGAACAGGATCGTCGCGACCACCAGCACACCGCTGAGCAGGTTGGCCTGCCACCACAGCCAGGCGAACGAGCCGATGCCGAGCACCACGCCGAAGACGAACGCGTGCGAGGTGGGCACCGCGTCGCGGGCCAGCGGACGCTTGGCGGTCCGCTTCATGACCTTGTCGATATCGGCGTCGGCGACGCAGTTGAGGGTGTTCGCGCTCGCCGCGCCCATCCACCCGCCGAACAGGGTGGCCAGGATGAGGCGGATGTCGACGTGGCCGCGGTCGGCCAGCAGCATGGTCGGGATGGTGGCGACCAGCAGCAGTTCGATGACGCGCGGTTTGGTCAGCGCGATGTAGGCCAGCGGGCGGCGCAGGAGCTTCGACAGGGGGCCGTCACCGGTGACCCGACTCGCGAGAGCCGGTGCGGAATCGTGCGCGCCGCCGACCCCCGGCTGTTGACCGATCCGCACTTCTTCTCCTCGCACGCTGTGCATCGCATCCGGCTGTGGAACGAGCAGCGCGCAGCTGCGGCGCGGCCACTACTACAGACGATGGTAGACCCACGCCCCCACCGCACCGACTCGCGCCCCCTGCCCCGGCACAGTGCCGTTCACCCGCGGGTAACCACCCGCACCCGGCGTGAACAGCGGCGGTTCACGCACTTCCACGCGCTTTCGTGGCAAGCACCACATTCGGCGGGCCGCACGCCACCGCCCGCGCACACACCTGCGCCACGCCGCCGAGCGGCGGATTTCCCCCGGGTTCGTGCGCGGCCGGTCGCGGGCACATCTAGGGTGGTAGGTACATCCGGCACGCGCATTTCGGCGTTGCCGTACGTCATGCCACCGCCCACCCCGCCATCGTCGACGAAACCAATGTCAGGAGAACCTCGGTCGTGTCAGTGACAGACGACATCCGCGCCCTCACCCAGCCGAACCACCCGGCCGACTGGACGGACCTGGACACCAAGGCGGTCGACACGATCCGGGTGCTGGCCGCCGACGCGGTCCAGAACGCGGGCAACGGTCACCCCGGTACCGCGATGAGCCTCGCGCCGCTGGCCTACGTGCTCTACCAGCGCGTCATGCGCCACGACCCCTCCGATCCGAGCTGGGTCGGCCGCGACCGCTTCGTGCTCTCCTGCGGTCACTCCAGCCTCACCCAGTACATCCAGCTGTACCTGGCCGGTTTCGGGCTCGAGCTCGACGATCTGAAGAACCTGCGCAAGTGGGGTTCGCTGACCCCGGGCCACCCGGAGTTCCGGCACACCGACGGCGTCGAGATCACCACCGGCCCGCTGGGTCAGGGCCTGGCCTCCGCGGTCGGCATGGCGATGGCGGCCCGCCGTGAACGCGGCCTGTTCGACCCGGATGCCGCGCCCGGCACCAGCCCGTTCGATCACTACATCTACGTCGTCGCCTCCGACGGCGACCTCGAGGAGGGCGTCACCTCCGAGGCGTCCTCGCTGGCGGGCACCCAGCAGCTGGGCAACCTGGTGGTGATCTACGACGACAACAAGATCTCCATCGAAGACGACACCACCATCGCCTTCACCGAGGACGTCGCCGCCCGCTACGCCGCCTACGGCTGGCATGTGCAGACCGTGGAGGGCGGCGAGGACGTCGTCGCCATCGAGGCCGCGATCGAGGCGGCCAAGGCCGAGACCGGCAAGCCGTCGATCATCGTGCTGCGCACCGTCATCGGCTACCCGGCGCCCACCAAGATGAACACCGGCGCCTCGCACGGTGCCGCGCTCGGCGGCGACGAGGTGGCCGCCACCAAGAAGATCCTCGGTTTCGATCCCGAGCAGAGCTTCCAGGTCGACGACGCCGTCATCGCGCACACCCGCAAGGCCATCGAGCGCGGTCAGCAGGCGCACAAAGAATGGCAGCAGAGCTTCGACGCGTGGGCGCAGGCCAACCCGGAGAACAAGAAGCTGTTCGACCGGCTCGCCAACCGCGATCTGCCGGCCGGCTGGGCCGCGAATCTGCCCACCTACGAGCCGGATCCGGCCGGTATGGCCACCCGTAAGGCCTCCGGCAAGGTGCTGGCCGCGCTGGCGCCGGTGCTGCCGGAGCTGTGGGGCGGTTCGGCCGACCTCGCCGAATCCAACAACACCACCATGCCCGACGTGCCGAGCTTCGGCCCGGAGTCGATCTCCACCGGCATGTGGAAGACCAGCCCGTACGGGCGCACGCTGCACTTCGGTGTGCGCGAGCACGCCATGGGCTCGATCCTCAACGGCATCGCGCTGCACGGCCCGACCCGCCCCTACGGCGGCACCTTCCTGGTATTCAGCGACTACATGCGTCCGGCGGTGCGCCTGGCCGCGCTGATGCGCATCCCGGTCACCTACGTCTGGACCCACGATTCCATCGGTCTCGGTGAGGACGGTCCCACCCACCAGCCGATCGAGCACCTGGCCGCGTTGCGCGCCATCCCCGGCCTGAACGTGGTCCGCCCGGGCGACGCCAACGAGACCACCTACGCCTGGCGCACCATCCTCGAGCGCGACAGCAGCGAGCACAGCTCGCACTTCTCGGTCTCGGAGATGCCGCACCAGGACGGCCCGTCCGCGCTGGCACTGACCCGCCAGAACCTGCCGATCCTGGAGGGCACCAGCTACGAGGGTGTGGCCAAGGGCGGCTACATCCTGGCCGAGGCCTCCACCGGCACCCCGCAGGTGATCTTGATCGCCACCGGTTCGGAGCTCCAGCTCGCCGTCGAGGCGCGCACTACGCTGGAGGAGCAGGGCATCGGCACCCGCGTGGTCTCGATGCCGTGCGTGGAGTGGTTCGACGCGCAGGACAAGGCCTACCGCGACGAGGTGCTGCCGCCGTCGGTCGCCGCCCGGGTGACCGTCGAGGCCGGTATCGCGATGCCGTGGCACCGGTTCGCCGGTGACGCGGGCGAGATCGTCTCCATCGAGCACTTCGGCGCCTCCGCCGACTACAAGACCCTGTTCCGCGAGTTCGGCTTCACGCCCGAGGCGGTCGTGGCCGCTGCCCAGCGCTCGCTCAGCAACGTGAAGGGATAAGTGCTCATGGCACAGAACGAGAACATCGCCGCCCTCAGCGCGGCGGGAGTGTCGGTCTGGCTCGACGATCTGTCCCGCGACCGGATCAACTCCGGCAATCTCGCGGAACTGATCGCGACCCGCGGCGTGGTCGGCGTGACCACCAACCCGACCATCTTCCAGGGCGCCCTGAGCAAAGGCCACGCCTACGACGCCCAGGTCGCGGCCTTGGCGGCGCAGGGCGCCGACGCCGACGCGGCCATCCGCACCATCACCACCGACGACGTCCGCGCGGCCTGCGATGTGCTGGCCCCGGTCTTCGAGGCGACCGGCGGCGTGGACGGCCGGGTCTCCATCGAGGTCGATCCGCGGCTGGCCTTCGACGCCGACAAGACCGTCGCGCAGGCGGTCGAACTGTGGAAGATCGTCGACCGGCCCAACCTGTTCATCAAGATCCCGGCCACCGAAGAGGGCCTGCCCGCGATCACTGCGGTGATCGCCGAGGGCATCAGCGTCAACGTCACGCTGATCTTCTCAGTCGCCCGCTACCGCTCGGTGATGGGCGCCTACCTCGATGGCCTGCGCAAGGCCCGCACCGCGGGCCACGACCTGGCCTACATCCATTCGGTGGCGTCGTTCTTCGTCTCCCGCGTCGACACCGAGATCGACAAGCGGCTCGAGGCGATCGGCTCGCCGGAGGCGCTGGCGCTGCGCGGTCAGGCCGGTGTGGCCAACGCCCGGCTCGCCTACGCCGAGTACCAGGACGTCTTCGACGGCGGCGCGCACACCTCCACCTACAGCCACCTCGCGGCCATGGGTGCCAACCGGCAGCGTCCCCTGTGGGCCTCGACCGGGGTGAAGAACCCGGAGTACTCGGACACGATGTACGTGACCGAACTCGTCGCACCCAACACGGTCAACACGCTCCCGGAGAAGACCCTCGAAGCGGTCGCCGATCACGGCGAGATCCGCGGCGACACCGTCTCCGGCACCGCCACGGCGGCGCAAGAGGTGTTCGACAAGCTGGCGGCCGTCGGCATCGACCTCGACGATGTGTTCGCGGTGCTCGAACGCGAAGGCGTCGACAAGTTCGAGAAGTCGTGGGGGGAACTGCTTTCGGCCACCGCACAGGAGCTGTCCGCGGCCGGGGGTAACTGACCCAGATGGCCGGTACCGGGCACGCAGCGACCACGGCCGGGTGGCGTAACCCACTGCGCGACGGACGGGACAAGCGGGTACCGCGGATCGCGGGTCCGTGCAGCATGGTGATCTTCGGGGTCACCGGCGATCTGTCCCGGAAGAAGCTCATGCCGGCCATCTACGATCTGGCGAACCGGGGGCTGCTGCCCCCGGGTTTCGCGCTGGTGGGTTTCGCCCGCCGCGATATGGGCGACGCCGATTTCGCCGATATCGTGCTGGAATCGGTGAAAGCGCACGCGCGCACCCCGTTTCGCCAGCAGGTGTGGGATCACCTGGCCGAAGGCATCCGGTTCGTCCAGGGCACCTTCGAAGACGATGCCGCCTTCGCCCAGCTGGCCGCGACGCTGGCGCGGCTGGACGCCGAACGCGGCACCGGCGGCAATCACGCCTTCTACCTGTCGATTCCGCCGGACATGTTCCCGGTGGTGCTCGACCAGCTCTCCGAACACGGGCTGGCCAAGCCCACCCAGGCACACGGGCGCACCCCGTGGCGCCGCGTGGTGATCGAGAAGCCCTTCGGGCACGACCTGGACAGCGCCCGCGAACTGAACGCGCTGGTCAACCGGGTGTTCCCGGAGGAGACGGTGTTCCGCATCGACCACTATCTCGGCAAGGAGACGGTGCAGAACATCCTGGCGCTGCGCTTCGCCAACCAGTTGTTCGATCCGATCTGGAACGCCAACTACGTCGACCACGTGCAGATCACCATGGCCGAGGACATCGGGCTCGGCGGGCGCGCGGGGTACTACGACGGCATCGGCGCCGCGCGCGACGTCATCCAGAACCATCTGTTGCAGTTGCTGGCGCTCACCGCCATGGAGGAGCCGATCAGCTTCGCGCCCAACCAATTGCAGATGGAGAAGATCAAGGTCCTCTCCGCCACCACCCTGGTGGAACCGCTGGACGAGACCACCGCACGCGGTCAGTACGCGGCGGGCTGGCAGGGCGGTGAGCAGGTGGTCGGCCTGCTCGACGAAGAGGGTTTCGACCCGGATTCGCGCACCGAGACCTATGCCGCGCTCACCCTAGAGGTCAACACTCGCCGCTGGGCCGGGGTGCCGTTCTATCTGCGCACCGGCAAACGGCTGGGCCGGCGCGTCACCGAGATCGCGGTGGTGTTCAAACGCGCACCGCATCTGCCCTTCGATCAGACCATGACCGAGGAACTCGGGCAGAACGCGCTGGTCATGCGTATTCAGCCGGATGAGGGCATCACCATGCGGTTCGGCTCCAAGGTGCCGGGGACCGGGATGGAGGTGCGCGATGTGAACATGGATTTCAGCTACGGCGAGGCGTTCACCGAGTCCTCCCCGGAGGCCTACGAGCGGCTGATCCTGGATGTGCTGCTCGGTGTGCCGTCGCTGTTCCCGGTGAACGCGGAGGTCGAATTGTCGTGGAGCATCCTCGATCCGGTGCTGGAACACTGGGCCGCCGACGGCAAACCCGAACAGTACGAGGCCGGCACCTGGGGACCTGAATCGGCCGATGAGATGCTGGCCCGCACCGGCCGGGAATGGCGGCGCCCGTGATCGTCGACATGCCCGACACCACCACCGGCGAAGTCACCAAACGGCTGGTGAAGCTGCGCGAGAGCAACGGCGTCATCACGATGGGCCGCGTGCTCACCCTGGTGGTGTGCACGCTGGACAGCTCCGAGGCCGAGGACGCGATCGACGCCGCCAACGACGCCAGCCGCGAACACCCTTGCCGCGTAGTCGTTTTGGCCCGCGGTGACCGTGCGGCCGAAACCCGGTTGGACGCCCAGATCCGTGTCGGCGGGGACGCGGGCGCGGCCGAGGTGATAGTGCTGCGGCTGCAGGGACAGCTGATCAATCACGAGAGCAGCGTCGTCATCCCGTTCCTTTTGCCGGACACGCCGGTGGTGGCGTGGTGGCCGCGCGGGGCGCCGGAGTTCCCGTCGAAGGATTCGGTGGGCCGGCTGGCCGCCCGGCGGATCACCGATGCCACCTTCGCCGCCGACCCGCAGGCCACCATCAAGAAGCGGCGCAATTCCTACGCTTCCGGCGATACCGATCTGGCGTGGAGCCGGATCACCTATTGGCGGGCGCTGCTGGCGGCCGCGATGGACGAACCACCGTTCGAGCCGGTCGAATCGGTGACGGTGTCGGGCCTGCGTGACGAGCCGGCCCTCGACATCCTGGCCGGATGGCTGGCCGGGCGCCTGGAATGCCCGGTGTATCGCCGCACCGGGGAGCTGCGGGTGGAGCTGCACCGGCCGACGGTGTCGATCGGCATCACCCGCCCGCAGACCGGAGTCACCGCCACGCTCACCCGCACCGGGGAACCGGAGCAGCGGATCGCGTTGGCGCGCAGGGAGGCTCGGGACTGCCTCGCCGAGGAGTTGCGCCGGCTCGACGCCGACGACATCTACGCCGAGGCGCTGGCCGGCATCGAAAGGGTGACCTATGTCTAGCAGCACCGATTCGTCCTTCCCCGGCGACACCGTCGAGGTGCAGCCCGATACCGACGCGCTGGTCGCCGCGGCGGCCAAGCGCTTCGTCGGCATCGTGGTCGCGGCGCAGGCCGCGCGCGGTTCGGCGTCGGTGGTGCTCACCGGCGGCGGCACCGGCATCGACCTGTTGAAGAAAGTGCGTGAGAACCCGGGCGACATCGACTGGTCGCAACTGGATGTGTTCTGGGGCGATGAGCGGTTCGTCCCGGCCGGCGACGCCGAACGCAACGACCGCCAGGCCCGCGAGGCACTGCTCGATCATGTGCCGGTCGACCCGCACCGCGTGCATCCGGTGGCGACCTCCGACGGCGAATACCCCGACCCCGTGGCCGCGGCCGCCGAGTACTCCGCAGCCGTGCACGCTCACCTCGCCGAACACGGCGCCTTCGACCTGCACCTGCTCGGCATGGGCGGCGAGGGCCACATCAATTCGCTGTTCCCCGACACCGACGCGGTGCGCGAAGAACACGAACTCGTCGTCGCGGTGACCGACTCCCCCAAACCGCCCCCGGTCCGCGTCACCCTGACCCTGCCCGCGATCCGCCACGCCCGCCACGTGGTGCTGGTGGTCGGCGGCGCGAACAAGGCCGATGCGGTCGCCGCTGCCATCGGCGGTGCCGAACCGGTCGACATCCCGGCCGCGGGTGCGTCCGGTTCGGAGTCGACCACCTGGTTGCTCGACCGGGCCGCCGCCTCCGCTCTGCGCTGATCGCCGATCCGGTCGGCGCTGTGCTGGTGACTCGTCGCCAGGCGGCGTGCGGTGATTGCGGCCGAACCGGTCGCCGTCTGCGGGAACGGCACTGTTGTCGGATCGAACCCGCGCCGTAGGAGTGCGGTGCGATACCTGCGCGAGCCCGCCATGACGCCGCGTAACTGCCCCGCACCGAACAGCGGCGGGGCCATCGGCGAACTGCGCGGTCTACAACGTCAGGTTGCCGTGTGGGAACTGCGCCATCAACCGGTCGAACTCTTCGCCGGCCATGTGCACGAGGGTGCCGTGGTCGCCGCCTTCGAAGTAGATGTCGGGCCGGTTGCTGAGGTGGTCGTCGACCACGCAGGCCAGCCGGTACGGCTCGGCCATCACCGGGATGGCGCCGGTCGCGCAGTCCGGGAACAACGCGGCGGCCTCGTCTTCGGAAGCCAACCGGACCGACTCACCGACCACCGATCCCGCCTCGACCAGGTCGAGCAGCCGGTTGGCCGGTAGCACGGCCACCATGTAATCCCCGTTCTTCTTCAGCACGACGCCTTTCGCGAGTTCCCGGCCGGGGATATGGCTGACCTGCGCGGTCCGGGCCGAGGTCGGGGTCCTGTCGTGCTCGGTCACGTCGTAGTGCACGTCGTGCTCATCGAGGTACTCACGCATGCTCATCGCGATGCCCATGATCGTTGCCTTCCACTGGTGTGCGGGCGAGTCGACGACCACTGGCGGAACCGGCCGACGGACAGTCCTGCCGTCCGGCAGGTCACTTCCGCGTCGTGGGGCGGCTGGAACAGGAAGAATTTTACTCTCGCGGAGTGGCTGTGCCGACTGTCTCGCCGGCTGTCCGCGGCAACCCGGTATCGGCCTGGAAGCCGACGCCGCGCTTCGGTTCGCAGCGCGGTGTGGCGCGACGACGATCGTCGGTTTCTCGGTGTTCGAGGTGGTCGCGAAGTCCGGTGTGGTGTCGTCGCCGAGCCCCGATCCCCACTCGGGGCGCGGCGCGGGCGACGATGAGCTCGCCGGTCGTAGGCTGCCGTTATGAGCTGGGTGTCGGGCGATCGCCGCGGGACCGGCGATGAGTGAACAAGAGCTGGAGCAGCGGTTCCGGGCGGCGGTGGGTGCGGCGGTGCCGGCGCCGGGCGGCGGTCCATCGGGCTCGGCCCAGGTCCTCGACGGATCGGCGGCGGCGCTGTATCTGGAACTGTTCGAATCCCAGGTCACCAGCCGGCACCTCGATCTGGCCGCGCGGCGGTTGGGGCGGGCCGGGCGCGGCTTCTACAGCATCGGGTCGTCCGGGCATGAGGGGAATGCGGTGCTGGCGGTGGCGACGCGGGTGGATGATCCGGCGTTGCTGCACTACCGGTCAGGGGCGTTCTTCGTGCAGCGGGAGCGGCAGATCGACGGCCTCGATCCGGTGCGCGACGTGCTGCTGGGTGTTGTTGCGGCGGCGGCCGATCCGATTTCCGGCGGCAGGCACAAGGTGTTCGGGAGCAAGGCCGCGGCGATCATCCCGCAGACCTCGACCATCGCCTCGCATCTGCCGCGCGCCGTCGGGTTGGCGTTCGCACTGGATCGGGCTGTGCGGCTCGGGGTGCCCAGGGAATGGCCGGACGACGCGGTGGTGCTGTGCACGTTCGGCGATGCGTCGGCCAATCACTCCACAGCGGCCGGCGCGATCAATGCCGCCGTGCACACCGCCCATCTCGGTGTGGGCCTGCCGGTCCTGTTCGTCTGTGAGGACAACGGCATCGGGATCAGCGTGCCGACACCGCCCGACTGGATTCGCACCGCCTATGGGCAGCGGCCGGGTCTGCGGTATTTCGACGCCGATGGATGCGATCTGCTCGACGCCCTCACCACCGCGACCGAGGCCGTGGATTGGGTGCGCACCCATCGAGCCCCGGCGTTCCTCCGGTTGCGCACCGTGCGCCTGCTCGGCCATGCCGGTTCCGATGTCGAATCCGGCTATCGGGCTCCGGCCGCGATCGCCGCCGACCTCGGGTGTGATCCGGTCGCCGCCACCGCACGCATGCTGATCACCACCGGAATCTGCACCTCCGATGAGGTTCTGGCCCGGTACGACGCGATCGCCGAGCGTGTCGCCGAAGTCGCGGCCGAAGTCGCGGACGCTCCCCGGCTTGCCTCGGCCGCGCAGGTGATGGCGCCGCTGGCACCGGCACATCCGGACCTCGTCGAAGCCGATGTGCTCCGGGAAAGTTCTGCGGCGCAAGACAACCCACTGACGTTGGCGCAGAGCATCAACCACACATTGCGTGAACTGCTGCACCGTGACAACGACGTCCTGGTGTTCGGCGAGGATGTCGGCCGCAAGGGCGGGGTCTACGGCGTGACGAAGGGGCTGCGCAAGGAGTTCGGCGCGCGGCGAGTGTTCGACACGCTGCTGGATGAGCAGAGCGTGCTCGGCACCGCGCTGGGCGCCGGCCTCGCCGGATTCGTGCCGATTCCGGAGATCCAGTACTTGGCCTACGTGCACAATGCGCTCGACCAGTTGCGGGGTGAGGCCGCGACGTTGCGGTTCTTCTCCGAGGGCCGCTATCGGAATCCGATGGTGGTGCGGGTCGCCGGTCTGGCGTATCAGAAGGGGTTCGGCGGTCACTTCCACAATGACAATTCGGTGGCCGCGCTGCGCGACATCCCCGGGCTGGTGGTCGCGGTTCCAGCCCGTGCCGACGATGCGGCGGCACTACTGCGCACGTGCGTGTCGGCAGCGCGGGTGGATGGCCGGGTGTGCGTCGTCGTGGAGCCGATCGCCCTCTACCACCGCCGTGACCTGTACGAATCCGGCGACGACGGCTGGCTCGCTCCCGCGGCCGCGCCTTGGCATGTGCCGATCGGCCGGGCAAGGACCTACGGCGACGGCTCCGACCTGACCATCGTCACCTTCGGAAATGGGGTGCCGATGAGCCTGCGGGTCGCGCGTCGGCTCGCCGCACAGGGTGTCGACGCCCGCGTCCTCGATCTGCGCTGGCTGGCCCCGCTCCCGCACGATGATCTGGTCCACCACGCCGAGATCAGCGGCCGGGTGCTGGTCGCTGATGAGACCCGGCGCAGTGGGGGCGTCTCGGAGTCGGTGTACGCGGCCCTGCTCGACGCCGGGTTCACCGGTCGCTTGGCCCGCGTGACCAGCGCCGACAGTTTCGTACCGCTCGGGCCGGCGGCGTCCACGGTCCTGCTCGACGAATCCGCCATCGAGTCCGCCGCCATCGAACTCGTTGCCCGCTGACCCGTGGGCGAGCATCGGCCGGTGGCGCTACCGGGTCGACGACGAACCGCCATCGAGTCCGCCCGAACCGCCCATATGCGCCACTGATGCCGGGGCCGCTGTGGCACGACGCACCGAGCCTGGAAGCGATTGCACCGAATCACGATTCGCGCGCGCCCCACGGGAAATACTCTCGACAGCGACAGCGAACCGCGGGAGGTACACCGATGACGACGATGTCGATGCTCGGCGAAGTGCGACCGGAACACGATTGCCCCGACGAGCTGGTCCTGCTGCACTACCTGCGCTCGTTCCGGCATCCGGTGCTCGAGGTCTGGGCGGCATGCACCGAGCCCCGCCAGCTCGTGCGCTGGTTCGGCGCGGTCTCCGGCACCGGCACCGACCTCGTCATCGAACCCGCCGACGGCCCCGTCCCCGGCCCCCTCACCGTCCACGTCGCCCACTGCTCGGCCCCCAACGACCTCCACGCCCAGGTAGACGACGGCACCCTCGAACTACACCTGAGCCAGGTCGGCGTAGTCACCAACCTCGAACTCATCCGCCGCCACGTCCACCCCGAGGATGCCGCCACAATCGGCCCCCGCTGGCAATACCTCCTCGACCGCTTCACCGCCTACCTGAACACCCAACCCATGCCCCAGTGGCGCGATTACACCGACCTGGCCGGCGAATACCGCTGAGCGCGGCGGCTCAGGCGAAGACGTCCTCGAGTGTCGAAGCCGTCAGAATCCGCGGCTCCCACACCAACAGCTGACCCGGATCAGCCGCCCGAACAGCCGACACGACACCTGGCGGAAGCTGACCGAACTTCACCCCCAACAATCGGAGCAGCACCTCACGCTGCCCACGCACCTCCCCCTGCGCCATCAGCCGTTCAGCCGTAGTCACGATCGCCTCACGCGAACACATCGTCCAACGTCGACGCCGTCAGAACTCGCAGCGCCCACATCCGCAGCTCGGCAGGACCAGCCGCCCGAACAGCCTCCACGACCCCCACCGGCAGCCGACCGAACTTGAACTCCAGCTGATCGAGCAGCACCGAGCACTGGCCACGCACCTCCCCCTGCGCCATCAGCCGTTCAGCCGTAGTCACGATCGCCTCCTTAGCGCGTGGACCGAGTTGTTCGATCACCTGGTCCAGATCGTTTTCTGGAGTATCTCCGACTATCAGCAGATAGCGGAAGTGCACTTTCAGGTCGGTGGGTGGGTGTTGTTGTGATTCGAGGATCCGCAGGTCATCGACCAGTATCAGCATATCGTGACCGAGGTTGGTATTGCCCGGTGCGATCTTGTGCAGCATCAGCATCACCCGGGTCTCGGGGGTGAGGTCGCGGGCGCGGAGGGCGACCAGGTCGAGGGCGGCGACGTCGTCGAGGAGGAATTCGAAGCGCGGCAGGTAGCGCCGCATGTCCTCGTCGGCCACCGGATCGAGGTCGATCAGGTCGCCCAGGTCGGTGGGTGCGGCCCATGCGCGTGGCTCACCGCTGTGCACCACCAGCGGGATCACCGGCGGCAGCTTCTCGTACTCGGCCGCGCCGCGGGTCTTGCGTCGCTCTTGCCGACGGCGTTCCTGCACTTCCCTGCGGTGCTGATTCCAGATCTGCACCACGTACTCGAGCATGCGCAGCGCCATGAATCGGTCGTTGCTGGATTGGTGCTCGATCAGCAGATAGATGTAGGCGTCGCGACCGTCGAAGCGGGCCCGGTAGAGCAGGTCGCTGTATCGGGACCGCAGTTCGTCCGATACGAAGGTTCCGGGCTGCAACGCCAGTGTGCCCCAATCGATCCGGGCCGTGATCGCCGCCGGTAGCGCGGCCCGCAGCTCGGATTCCGCGTTCTCGGCACGCGCGAGGACTTGACGGAAGTACGCGTCGTGCGGGTTCGACGGCGGAGTGGTCACAGCGCGCGAAGCTACGCGCCACCACTGACAGATAACGAATCGGATACGGCGTTTCGCCGACACGGCACGGCGATGCGCGGATTCGGCTGGGCAGTAGCCTGTTTCGGGTCGCCTAACTACCGCTGGCCGCCCGATCCGCCACACCCAATTCAGTGGCCGCCCACCCGGCGAGCAGCGTCACCGCATCGGCGGCCGGCGTGCCGGGCTGCGGGCTGCGTAACCGCGCACCCACACATCACCCGGCCACCAGCCCGAGCTGCCGGAACAACCCCGCATCATCGAGGCGCCCCCACCGTTCTACGATGCGCTCGCCCTCGATGCGGAAGATCTGGATGCCGGTGAGCACGAGGGTCCGGCCGGTGGGCGCGGCGCCCATGAGTTCGCCGCGGTGGGTGCCGCTGGCGGTGAATCGTTCCACGACCAGGTCGTCTTCGGCGATGAGCTGGTCGATCTCGCTGTGCCAGCCGGGCAGCGCCTCGCGGAACATCGCCGCGGCGAGTCGCAGTCCTTCGCGACCCTCCGGTGCGCCGGGGAACGGCGGATCGTGGTTGACGAAGTCGGGGTGCACCGTACCGGTCGACGGCGCCGAGGTCGCCTTTGGTGAACAGTTCCTGGATGAACGTGTCCACGAGCTGCTTGTTCTGAGTGGTGTTGTTGCTGGTCATGGTCTGATCGTGGAGCGGTTGCGGTGCGGCGGCCATCCCACGTTGTTGGGATCCGATCGGATCGGGCCGATACTGGAGCTGTGCCCAGGGCGGCGAGCACGACCCGTGCCGTGCATGACCTGGTCCGCCATTGCCATGGCGGACTGGATCCACCCGAGCTGCCTCAGCAGTTGCTGCGGTCGGTGCGCCGGCTGCTGCCGGTGGAATCCGCCTTCTTCGCCACCGCCGATCCCGAGACGTTGTTG
Source organism: Nocardia cyriacigeorgica GUH-2 (assembly GCF_000284035.1). Taxonomy (NCBI): domain Bacteria; kingdom Bacillati; phylum Actinomycetota; class Actinomycetes; order Mycobacteriales; family Nocardiaceae; genus Nocardia; species Nocardia cyriacigeorgica. Next base: position 3,821,880 of record NC_016887.1, read on the forward strand.
TTCACCGGCTCGTATGCCGAGCAGCCGCTCGATTCCGTCGCGCCACTGTTCCTCGACAACGAGTTCAGCGGCAAGGACGTCAACCGTTTCGCGGCCCTGGCCCTCTCCCCCACGCACGTCGCCTCGCTGGACGCCGCCACGCATTTCGACCGCGCCGCCAGCGGCCGCTACCGCGACATCATGCGTCCGTTGGGTCTCGGTGACGAACTGCGCGCCGCCCTGGTCGCGGGCTCGCATTGCTGGGGCTATTTGTGTCTGCACCGAGCCGACGATCCGCTCGGCTTCACTCGCGCCGAGACCGAGCTGATCGCGAGCGTCGGCCCGCATCTCGCGCACGCGCTGCGCCGCGCCATACTGCTGACCGGTTCCACGGCCGGCGCCGCCGATGAACCGGGCGTCGTACTGCTCGCCGAAAATCTCAGCCTCGTGGCGGTGACTCCGGAGGCCGAGCACCTGCTGTCGCTGGTCGAGCAGCTCCGACCGAGCTCGCTGCCACTACCCGCGCCGGTCTACGCGGTCGCCATGGCGTTGCGTTCGATCGAGCAGGGCACCGCGCTGCCGCAGACCCTGCCCACCAGCCGCGTCCGTGCCCGCGACGGACGCTGGCTCACCCTCTACGCGTCCCGCCTCTCCGGCCCGCCGGGCGAGCAGAGCATCAGTGTCGTCATCAAGACCGCCGAGCCCGCCGCCACCGTCCCGCTCCTGCTGTCGGCCTACGGCCTGAGCCCGCGCGAGGCGGAGGTGGCCCGGCTGGTGTTGCGCGGCAGCTCGACCCAGCACATCTCCGAGTCGCTGCATATCTCCCGGCACACCGTCCAGGACCATCTCAAAGCTGTCTTCGACAAGGTCGGCGTGCGCAGCCGCCGCGACCTCGTCGGCGTACTCCTCCGACCGCCCGCCCCGGCGCCCGGCGACGGGTCGACCACGTAGACCGGAGACCGACGCCACCGCGACTCCGCCGGTCTCCGCCCCGCGCCAGAACAGTGAGGCCCGGAACTTCGTTCCTGCCAACAGGATTCGCCTGTCAGGCTGAAGGGTTTCCGAACCCTTCGATGCCCAGCTTCTCGCCGATCGCGGCGAGCGCCTCGACGACGGTGCGCCCGCCGAGGGCTTCCCAGCCGGGGAAGTCCGCCCCGCGCGAGGTGTCGGGCCCGGCGACCTGATCGAGGGTCAGGCCGACGTGCTTGTCGAGGTAGTGCAGCAACGTGCCGACGGTGACGGTGTCGCCTCGGTAGTTGGTGAGGGTTTCTTCGAGGAAGGACATGTCAGCTCCATTCGCGTACTTGGTGATTGCCGCCGAGAAGACGTCCCAGGGGAAGTTCGGCCCGACGTCGGTGTGCGAGCCGACGCCGAGCCCTTCGGTGACCGCGTAGTGGTCGGCGACGCCGGGCCGCCCGGCCCCGAGTTCCGCCGGTGAGATGATGCGCGCGGGGAAGCCGTAACTGCGGCTGTCCTGCACCGCGAGGTAGGCGGCGACATCGATGGCGCGGCCCATGTTGTCCAGCCACTGCTGCCGCGACCAGGCCGCGCGGCTGCCGGCGAAGCACAGGTTGATCGAGCGGTTGTTGGCGTCGAGCACCGACCAGGACGCCACATCGGTGGCGATGACGTCGACGACGGTCACCGAGTTGTCGATGGTGTAGTGGTAGGACACTCCGCTGTTCGGATTCTGCAGGTAGTTCGCCAGCGATTCGGCGGTGCCGTTGCCTTCCTGGGTGTGCAGCAGCCACCACAGCACCGGCGCCCCCTCGCGCGAATGCCAGTTGGGGGACACGCCGATCTCGTTGATCTCCCGGAACTCGGGCGCCGGCGCCGAACCGGCCAGCGACCACTGCCCATAATCGGGTTTGAGCACGCTGTTCACATCGACGGTGACCCCGCCGACCTGCCGCGCGTCGATCTCGATCTGATGCATATGCGCGGCCGGATGATCGACGTTGAGCGCCGGATCTCCCGACCAGTTGTGCTGCCAGAACCACCGCGCCACATCGTCTTCCAGCGCCCATTCGATGCAGCGGGCATTGCCGTACATGCCGGTCCATTCGAGCCCGACCACGCTCGCCCAGCCGCGCAGGAACGGTGCGATCAAGTCGTTCCACTGTTGCAAGGTGGGATTCGCGTCCACCGGTGCGTAGATCGGCCGCCGTGGCGGTCCTCCGGCTTCGGTGTGGTAGCGCACGGCGATCTGGGCGTGATGGACGCCGGCGTCGTAGCCGCCGAGCCAATCGGAGGTGTCGCCCTTGCCGTACTGGTAGTTGGAGACGATTTCCAGCCCGTGCGCGCGCAACGCGTCGCAATAGTCGCGCCGCAGCGGCTTCGCGCCGAAGTTGGTGCCCGGCCGGGATTCTGAAAAGTAGCCGATCACTCCGCCGTACCCGGCATCCACGATCGCTTGCGGGTCGATCAGGCTCGCCGAGAAGTCCAGCAGCTGCATAACCGTCTCCTTGCTTCCCGTCGAACCGAACTCTGTTGCCATCAACGCCGAAGCGGACGCCACCGGACCAACCGCAACGGCCGTCGAGTGGCGCCGGGTCGAAATACCCTCTATAACCGCAGCTGAAACCCACTCACGGCGCGCCGCCACGCCTGCGGTACATCAGGATCGCCCCGTCCTGCCGCTGGGGGAACGCCTCGAGATCCGGCTAACACGATGAAGCTGGAGATACGCTGGGCCCGAACAGCTCTCCTGGCGGCAGGTCGCACCTTTCACGATACGAGCTGAAAGCCCATCGCAGTCACGATTTGCCACATCGTGTCCGGAAGGCGCTCTCGGCGTTCCGACCACGAGACCTTCCGGGTTGCGGAGGCAGGGATGTGGGCGGCGGCCGGCAAGTCAGGTCACCGGCCGGGCCGAGGGGTCGGTGTCGACCGCCTCGGCACCATCAAGAGCGCGCCGAGTCAACGGCCACCGCCCAGCTTGCCGCCGCCGCAGTGGGTTTAGGGCTGCCGGGTGAACCGGCCCTCCGCGATCCCGGTCAAGAAGGCGTCCCACCCGTCCGGGCCGAAGACCAAGGCGGGGCCGGTGGGGTTCTTCGAGTCGCGCAGGCCGACCATGCCTGAGCCGAGATGGGCAACCTCGACACACTCCTTGCTTCCTGTGCTGCGGGTGCTCTTGAACCAAACTGCGTCGGACAGGTCAGATTTCACTGTGCAGCTCCTTGAGTACAGTCTCGATGAGGCTTCGAGTATCGCGCTCATCCAACGCTACGCGTGCGATGTCGGAGTACGCGGCACGATAGGTTTCGATCTCGAGCGGCTTGTTCAGGTACAAGTCGCCGGTAAAGCCCTCGATGAACACCACTGGCGGCTCGCTCAGCGACGGGTTCAGGTGCTCCGGGAACTCGATGAACACAAAGTCCTTGTTTATCAGCCCCGCGTGGCTAGGGGTCGCGAACGGCGTTACGCGTATTGACACGTTAGGCAGCTCACCTGCCTCGATCAAGCGATTGAGTTGCCCGATCATGACCTGCGGTCCGCCGACCCGACGACGCAGCACCGACTCGCACAAGAAGGCGCGGAACGTGAAGTTCTCCCGGTCCTGCAGGCGACTCTGCCGCTTCTCGAGCAGTTCGATCTCGCGGTCGAAGTCGATGCGCTGCCGCTGAGTCTTGGCGATCTCCCACACCGCTCGCCGATACTCGGCCGTCTGAAGCAGGCCCGGCACCAGCGTCGATTGCCAGGTGATGGTGCCGCGCGCCGACTGTTCGAGGCTGACGTATACCTCAACCTCCGGAACCATGGCGTCGACGTATGACTGCCACCACCCCTCCTTCCGCGACTCCTCCGCCAACCACAGCAGCTCGCGCCGGTCACTGTCCTCCGACTCGTACAGGTCGCACAGCGCGTTGATCACCATCCGCTTGACCTCGCTGCCACGTCCGGATTCCAGCCGCCACAGCGTCTGCGCGCCCAGCTGAACTTGCTTGGCCGCGAGTGCGCGACTCAATTCGCGTGCCTCACGCAGCTCACGCAGTCGTCGCCCGAGGACCCGTCGCGGCAGGGTCGTTGGGCTCGATTCCGTCTGCACGGATACCGCCTTTCGTTAGCTTCGCTCACCGTCATGTCAGATTGAATGGAACGGTCAGTTAGTTTGTAGAAACCGTTCCGGGTGGATCAATTTCATTGTGCGCCAATCTCATCCGGACACGCCAGATGTACAACATTTCGGTGTTTACTTACTTCGTGTCCGGCGGCGAATAGGACCGCGCACCGCGGCCGATGCCCCTCCGCACGGTGTCGCGTCCCGCCGTCCCACGGTGCGCCGCCGGACACGTTCATTCTCCTGTGATTCGAAAAAAGCGAGAGGTGCCAACAATGTTCGGAGTGCCCGTGACCGATCACCAGCGTCTGCCGTCGATGACCGTCGCCGGGGCGCATCGGGTGATGCAGGTGCATATCGACTGCCTCGTGTCGGTGTGCCCGATCAAGCAGCAGGCCAAGGCGCGCCTGGTGGCCGACCGTCGCATGGTGCCCGCCGACCGTCCGCACATGGGCTTCTGAGCCCGCCGCCCCGGAGGTACGTATGCGCAAGCCACTGCCGCGCCGCATTCCCGGCGAGTCGGGCGTCCCGTCGTCGGAATACCCCCTGAACTGCCCGATCATCACCGATACTCGAGCATTGACCCGCTTCGCCGACGCCCTGCGCAACTGGCAGCCCGACACCGAGAACAGGAGCCGAGCCCAGTGACCGAGCACCCGCCCACCGACCCGGCGACCACCGCCCGCCTCGGCTTCCTCACCCGCCGCGCCCATCGCGCCGGCTACCACCTCATCGCCCATCCCGAGGACGGCGGGTGGGCTCTGCTGGACGCCGCCGATGGTGTCGAGCTGTTCTCGGCCGACTGTCTCGGCGACATCGAAAAATACTTGAGCGAATAATATTTCGCGCGTCCATCGCCAACGGGTCGACTATTCCAGTCGGAATATTCCTCGCGGTATTCACCGCAAACTACACGGCATTCGAAGTCCCGCCGCGCCATCGCGCTGACACCCCTCTGTCATTTCGACAGCGCTAGCGCCGAACCGTGCCCACCGAATCCGCGAATCACCGACTTTCCGCATGCCCGAATCACGTTGCTTCGATCCACGAACGGCCACTTCCGATGATCCCCAGTCATTTTGAGAATTCCATTCTGCACACTCACCCGAATCCCCCATCAGCAGCACGACTCCCCCGCCCCCACGCCATCGGCTACCTCCGCGCCGACCGCACCACCAACCCCGGCTTCACCCACGCCCGCCTGCGCCTGCTGGCCATCGCCCACGGCTACCACCTCACCCACATCCTCACCGTCCCCGGCCAAGACCCCACCACCGACCTCCTCCGCCTACTCCGCACCCTCACCCCCGACACCGAAGCCATCCTCACCCCCGACCCCACCCACCTCACCGACCGCCAAACCCACGTCCTGCGCACCTTCTGCGCACTCCACACCGGCGGCGACCTACACCCCCGCGTCCACATCGCCCGCTGACCCCGCACCGCCCCGCCCGGCCCGACTCGCGCCGGACACCCCGCCCCCGCACGACGGCCACTCTCCCACGCCTGACCTGCCATTTCTCCAGGTGAACACCCACGATCACCCGGTCTCGATTCAGATGGAACCGAGGCCGGGCCTGCTGCGTCTATATTCATGAGCGGGGAAATCCGACGCCGACGCCCAGGGAGAGCTATGCGAACCGACGTCCTACGCGCCACCATGGCCGCAGCAGCCGTAGCGCTGCTCGCCGCTGGATGCGGATCGACCACCGAGGGGGAGCCCACGGCCGCCGGGTCGAACACTGCCTCGACCACCCGGAATCTGGATGAGATCGAGATCTTCAACCCGTGTTCGGAGTTGAGCGATGAGGCGCTCGAATCGGCAGGTTTGGATCCATCGAGCAAAGGCGTGATCACCGACCCTCCGTCAGGACCATCGACCTGGCGGGTCTGCAACTGGACTCCTTCCGACAAGCAGTTTGCCATCGGTGTGTTCTCGACAAGCCACACCCTGGAGGAGTCCCGTAAGAACGACGACCTGACCGACTTCAAGGATGTGACGGTTGGAAGCCGGGAAGGCCTCAGCTTCCGCGATAAGTCCACGCCCGCCGGAGACGGTTGCTATGTCGCCTTCGCAGCGGAGCAGGGGATGTTCGAAATCAGCGCCGACTGGCTGAGGCGCGGCAAGCGCGACGTCGACATCTGCTCGATCGCTCTCGACCACGCCATTGAGCTAGAACCCCACCTCCCGAAGTAGGCCAAGGAACGTCACGCAGTGGTTGTGAAAACGCAGGAGCACCAATGAGCGACGACACCCAAGCTCAAATTCAGCAGTGGACGCAGCTGAAGCAACAGGCCATCGATGGCCAGCTCCGTATGGAAGACGGCATCGGCGAAGCTCTTCGGGCTGCCTGCGCGACATATATCGACAAGCTCGACCGTCTCAAGATCGAGGCGCGAGGCCTGTCCCACCTCTCCGGCTACGGCGGCCTCGATTCCGCCATCGCCATCCGCAACAAGTTCCAGGACAAAGCCATCAACGGCAGCCCCGGTCGCCCCGATGATTCCGCGGTCGCCCGACTGGACAAGCACATCGAGATCGCCCAGCTCATGCACGACACCTACGCCGCCGCGATCGGACGACTCCAGAACACCGACCAGAACGTCGGAACGAACGTGAACACAGCTGGGGAGGGGATTCGCTGATGGTTCTTCCACTGATACCCGTCGCCGTCGTAGCGATCGGCGCCATCGCCGGCGGCGCGCAGGTGAGCCGGAACTACATCGAGGCGGATGAGAACGCCGATACTGCCGAGGGGCTGCGCAACAGCGGCCAGCAGAAGTGGGATCCCGACCGCCAGATCATCAACGGCGAATGGGAGCGGCTGAAAAAGGATTTCGATGGCGAGTGGGCCGACCCGGCCGCGCCGTGCGAAGCGTTCACCACCTGGGACCACAAGAAGATCTGGGACGCGCTCAACGCAACGACGCCCGATCACGGCCCGGTCGCCGAGGGCGAAATCAATGCGGGAGCCGACGGTTGGCGCAGGCTGACCACAGGCACAACCGACGCGATCGACCAGTTCCGCAACGATGTCACCAAGGCGATCGAAGAGAAGTGGGGCGGGAAGACCGCCAACTCCGCCATGACCGGCACGCTCAACTACACGGAATCGGCGAAGAAGCTCCCTCATACCTTCCAGATGGTCGCCAACGGCATCGACCTGATCCAGGGGTACTTGGGCCAGGCAAAGATGTCTGTCGCCCCGCCGATCGAAGTCTCTGGTTTCGATGAGTTCGTCGGCGACCTCCCCCTGACCGGCACTCTCAAGACCAACAAGCATCGCGCGGACGAGGCCGAGCGGCTGGCGCAGGACGTCATGAGCAGCATCTACCAGCCCGGTGCGGTAGCCGTCGACCAGCGCACACCAGTGCTGGCGAAGCCGGAGAGTCCGATCGACGACGGTGAAGTGAAACCGCCAGTCGTCCCGCCGTCCTATCCCCCGGAGGTGAAACCGCCGGGCGGAAAGGAAGGCGAAGAACCTGGCATCGTAGAACCCGTCGAGCCGAAGCCCGAAGACAACGACGACACCGACGATCAGGGAACCGACAACGGCACCGAGCCCGAGTCGACCACCCCGAGCTCCACCACCCCGTCCACCACGGCGGCGTCCGCGCTCGACTCGGCGACCCCGAAGAACCTCGAAGACCCGCTCGCCCGTTCCGGCCAGCCGGGTTCGACCACATCCGGCATCCCCGGCGGCGGTTTCCCGGGCGGAACCGGCGGCACCGGCGGTTCGCGCGGCGGCACCGGGACCGGCGGAACACCGGGTGCCGGCCGCAGTCTTCCGGGCGGCGGCGTCGGCCAGTCGGGTGGCGCGGGCGGCACGAACGCGGCGGCCGCACGTGCCGCGGGTATGGGCCGAGCCGGTATGCCGATGGGCATGATGCCGCCCGGTGGCGCGCGCGGTAAGGGCGACGACGAGGACGAGCACAAGACCCCCGACTATCTGGTGCAGGATCGCACCACCGAACTGCTCGGCGAACAGCCGCGCGTGCTACCACCGGGTGGTGTCATCGGCGCATGAGTGAAAACCGTTGGCAGCTCGATGGTCTCGCGTTCACCATCGCGCTGGAGGCGCTCGGCCGCGACCGCCTGCCGTATCCGTTGAGCTTCCGGCCCGAATTCGTCGAGCATCTCGATGATTACGAACGCATGCGCATGCAGGCCGCGCAGAAGGTGCAGCAGGTGTTCGACGAACGTCTCTACAACGCGCTCGCCATCCTGCTGGAACCGCAGGTGCGCGTGGAGATCGAGGGATTCTACGGCCCGCAGCAGTCGCAGGTCGTGCGGGTGCACGCCGGGGTGGTCGACCAGGTCGCCACCATCGCCACCCAGCAGCCCGGCCCCACCCGCGAACACGGCCGCGACATCATCATCACCCAGTGCCGCTCCCAGTCGATGGCCGCGGAAATCGTCGGTCGGCTCCCCCGCTACCAGGGCGGTTCCCACCGCCCGTTCCGGGCCCGCCGCTCCGACCTGAATCAGCCGGTCTACTCCCATCATCCGACGCGCCTGTCCCCCGCCGAAGAGATGAACCGCTTCTTCCGCCGCCCCCGCATCGGCACCGGCGAGATCACCGTCTACCCCGACTACACCCTCGACGCCCGCCCCACCGACGACGGCCGCGCCTTCATCTGGCTCGACTACCCCGACGACGGCCGCTACCTGCTCCACCACCACAACCACGACGACCTCACCGTCACCCCCGGCCCACCCGACGAACTGATCCGCCAACTCCAAGACCGCCTCCGAGCCACCGCCGCCACCCGCAACCAACCCCAACGAGTCCCCGCCGACCCCGCCGAAGACGACGACCTCTACTACCAACAACGCAACGAACGAGGCTGGCTCGTCTAGTCCCCCCATCGCAGCCCACGAGGGAGACATGAGACGGCCGACACGCCGTAACGGCCTGCGTCATGTCTCCCTCGTCGCGGCGACTGTGGCGGGACCGGCGGAGTTGGGACATCGATCCCGCCGAAATGGTCAGGGAGAACACGCAATACCGGTGCCGGCTGGAAGGCTCGCGAGCGTCTCAGTACCCGCCCCCGCGCACTCATCCCGCGGATCGGCCCGATGAGCGATCGGCAGACCGCCCGACCCGCGCCCGGTCAGGCGGCGGTGCCGTTATATCCCAGTCACGCCGCCGAGTTCCGGTACGCCAGCCCACGAGTGGTACATGAGGCAGGCGACACGCCGTAATCGCCTGCCTCATGTACCACTCATCGCGGAGCTTGGACTGCGGGGCCGGTGGAGGTCGGTGGCGGCCGGTAGGATCTGCCGGAGCGCGGGCGCTGGCCGCTACGCGTTCTTGATCTGTTCGAGGGGGAAGTCCATGTCCGTTGCTCAGCCGGTGCAGGTGGAGCCGGAGTAATTGCGTACTCACGCGATGAAGGCGAGGGTCTGCGTGGTCCGGTGGGGCAGGGGTTGGAGGCGGCGACGCAGGTCAGTTCGGCGGTCGATACGCATTCCCAGGCGGTCTCGGCGGCTATCGCGACTAGAGCCCGCAGTATCGCTCGCCGACGACATGGTCCTCAGATACGGGCCCATCCTTCATCGACTACTGCACCGAGTGTGGGACCCGGCGGAATGCGGGCGTAGTCGAGATAGTTCAGCCGTAGAGCGGTGTCACGAGTTGTGCTCCGGGCGACCGCCCCGCGCGCTGAGTCTGCGGATCGGGCCGATCAGCGACCGGTAGATGGGCCGAACGATACGTCCCGGCAGATGCCGGTGGCGTTCTTCCTCCCAGACCCGCGCCCGCGGGTGGGACGCGAGGGGTGACCAGCGGTCGGTGACCGGTGGCGCGGATGTGTGTAATGCGATGTGGCACAGGTGTTTTATGTTGATGAAACCGTACTGGTTGGGGCTGACGAGGCGCACGGGCGCGCCGTGGTCGCTGTTGAGGGGTTGGCCGTCGAGGTGGTCGGCGATGAGGACGTCGTCGGCCAGGACGTCGTCGAGTACGACGATCGACTCGAAATCGTCCAGACCGCGGAAGACCGCGTGGGTGATCGTCGTGCCCGGCTCGAGCAGGGGCTCGATGCGGGTGCGGTACAGGGCCTGGAACGGCACCCCTTCCCAGCGCAGGCCGGTGGCAGACCAGCCGGCGACGCAATGGAAATCCGACAGCTGCTCGCGGCGAGGCATCGACGCGAGCTCCGCCACGGGGATCGTGGTGGTCTCGGTGAGGGGCCCGGCGATCTCGATGGTGGGGTCGGCGGGGACCGGGGGCGGCGGATGGTGCAGGTGAGTGCCGAAGCGCGGGAAACCGTCGACAGCGCGCTGGCCGGGCGGGAGTGCCATACCGATCCTCCATCTATACGGCGGCGTATACATGGAAGCGTAGCGCGCAGCCGACCAGGCGTCGAGGGTTGTGCTGCACGTTACCGACGCTCCCGCGCCACACCGGCAGGCCGCCGAGAGCAGCCGAACTCCCGGCCAGGAAAGGCGCCAGTGGGGCGCGAATACCGGCTCAGCGGCGCGAGCGTCGCTGCACGACGTGTGCGAGCACCGTCGACACCAGATTGCCGATCATGGCCGGAGTCGGTGGGCTGCTGTCGCGGTCGGCGAACAGCAGGTGTGCGCCGCCGACGAGGGACAGGGTGAGGGAGTCGATGTCGGCGTCTTCGGCGATTCGGCCCAGGTCTCGCTCGTCGGACAGGTAGGCCGACACCATGGCGGTGACGTCGCCGAGGATGGCCATGCCGCCGCCTGGGCGAGCGTCGCGCAGGCGGGTGCGCAGCTCGTCTCGGGCGGTGATGAGCGGGATGATGGCGACCGGGATCGGCCCGAACAAGGCAGGTAATGCGGTCGACAGATTGTCGACGACCGCGCCGTGGCCGACGGATTCGCGCAGCGCGCTCGCCTCCGCCTCCAGTTGCCCTGCCCGATCGAGCACCAGCTCGGTCAGGAAGGCATCGAAGTCGGGGAAGTGCCGGTGCAGAACACCTTTCGCGCAGCCGGCCTCATCGGTGACGGCGCGACTGGTCAGTCCGCTCGGCCCGGAACGCAGCAGCACCCGCTCGGCGGCATCGAACAGCTGCTGCCGGGCGTCGCGCAGGTGCACACCAGTCGGCACTCGACACTCCTCTCATGCGACCATTCATTGCCAGGTGGGCAATCGCCCACTAGTGTGGGCACATGCCCACTTTACCTCGTGAACAACCGGAACCAGCACCGGCCCAGCCACATCGGGCGCGGGCGATGGCGGAGTCGTTCGGCACCGACGCGCAGCGGTATGACCAGGCCAGACCCGCGTATCCGGCGGCACTCGTAGCGCGGATCGTTGCGCAGAGCCCCGGCCTCGATGTGCTCGACGTCGGCTGCGGCACGGGAATCGCGGCGCGCCAGTTCCAAGAGGCCGGCTGCACGGTGCTCGGCATCGAACCCGATCCCAGGATGGCCGACTTCGCACGCACCCGCGGCCTGCCGGTCGAGGTCGCGACCTTCGAAACCTGGGACCCGGACGGGCGCAGCTTCGATGCGATCACCGCGGCGCAATCCTGGCATTGGGTTGACCCGGACGCAGCCGTCGCCAAGGCGGCGTCAGTGCTGCGGCCGAACGGGCTGCTGTCCATCTTCGGCCACGTCTTCGAACCGCCGATCGAGGTGGCCGAACCGTTCGCCGCCGCCTACCGCCGGGTCGCGCCGGACTCGCCTTTCGCCGGTCTGCCGGCGCGACGCCCGCTGGAGGTGTACGAGGCGACCTACGCGAAGATCGCCGGGCAGCTCCAGGACAGCGGCCGGTTCCACGCCGCCGAACAGTGGCGATACGACTGGGAACGGCCCTACACCCGCGACGAATGGCTGGACCTGCTACCCACGACCGGCGGTCTGACCCGACTGACTCCCGAGCAACTGGCCGAGATCCTCGACGCGGTCGGCGCTGCCATCGACGCGCTGGGGGGTGGGTTCACCATGCACTACACCACCTTGGCCGTGGCCGCCGCGCGTAACGCCGACTCCTGATTCACGGAGTACGGAGGCTCACCGCTTATCTTCGGCGAGTCCACCGGCGACACCGAGTTCGTCCAGACTGTTCAGCAGGAACGCGTTGACCGCTTCGGAACGCTCCAACTGGACGAGATGACCTGCGCCGCCGACTTTTTCGACCGCACGGAGGTCGGGAACGAACGCACGCATGGTGTCGAGCGGATCACGCCCGCTGAAACCTTCCATATCAGGGTCGTTCTCGCCGTAGACGAAATACACCGGGACGGTGACCGATGCGCCGGCGTAGTCGGCGGTCAGCTCCCAGTTGCGGTCGATGGCGCGGTACCAGCTGAGGCCGCCGGTGAAACCGGTGCGCTCGAATTCCGTGGCGAGAGTGTCGAACTCGTCGTTCGATAGCCAACTCCACGGCAGTGCGGGCGCCTCGGGCAGCGCCTCGAGGTAGCTGATGCCCGGCGGGTTCTGCCAGGTGTCGAGATAGTGGTAGTCGCCGCTGAGGGCGTAGTAGACGCGGGCCAGGAACTCGCGTGACTGCGCGGCGAGGGCGGCGTCGGCGATGCCGGGCTCCCGGAAATACTCGAGGTGCAGGAAGTGCTTCTGCGCCATTTTCGACCAGTAGCTCGACGGCACCCGCGGGGCGCGTGGGGTGAACGGGTTGTTCAGCACCACCAGGCCGCGCACGCGTTCGGGTGCGCGCAATGCCAGCTCCCACAGCAGGGCGGCACCGAAGTCCAGGCCCACGAAGACGGCCTGTTCGGCGCCGATGTCGTCGAGCAGGGCAAGCAAGTCGCCGATGGCGGCCGCATTGGTGTAGGCGTCGGCCCCGTCGGGGATGTCGCTGCGGCCGTATCCGCGCATGTCAGGAGCGATCGCGTGGAAACCCGCACGCGCCACGGCGTCCATCTGGCGGTGCCAGACGAACCAGGTGTGCGGGAAGCCGTGGCAGAACACCACCGGATAACCCGCACCCTGTTCCGCGACATGCAATCGCACGCCATTGCCCGTCACGAACCGATGAGCCACATCCACGACAACCTCCCGAACACTAGAACGCGTTTCAGTTTCACGGTAATGTCCCGGGACCGTGAGCGGAATACCTGCACAACTAGCCGGCCGGGTCGCGGTAGTCACCGGAGCCAGCCGCGGCATCGGTAAAGGCATCGCCCTCGAACTGGGCGCGGCCGGGGCGACGGTCTACGTCACGGGGCGCTCGACCGCACCGGGCCGGCTGCCCGGCACGGTCAACGAGACCGCCACCGAGATCGACGCCCTGGGCGGCACCGGTATCCCCTACATCTGCGACCACCGCGACGACGACGCGGTGGCACGCCTGTTCGAGATGGTGCGCGGCGAGCAGGGCCGCCTCGACATCTTGGTGAACAACGTCTACAACTCCCCCGCCGCCGCCCGCTGGCTGGGCAAACCGTTCTGGGAGGTGCCGCCGACGGCGTGGGATGAGACCTTCGACGTCGGCGTGCGCTCGCATTACGCGGCCAGCGTTTTCGCCGCGCCGCTGCTGCGCGCGTCGAGCGGGTTGATCGTCAATATCTCTTCGCCGGGCGCCGAACGGCATATGCACAATGCGGTGTACGGCGTCGCCAAGACCGCCCTGGACCGGCTCACCGCCGATATGGCCCACGAACTGGCCGCGGACGGCGTCACGGTCGTATCCTTGTGGCCGGGCATCGTGAATACCGAACTGTTGCAGATGATTCCGCCCGACGCCGAGGGCAAACGGCTGGTCACGCTGCCCGGCGAGGGCAGTTTCGATCTGGATGCCGCCGAAACCCCGCGCTTCCCGGGCCGCGCGGTCACCGCCCTGGCCGCGGACCCCGATCGGCAGCGTCGTTCGGGCGGCGCGTTCCGCGTGGCCGACCTGGCCGAGGAGTACGGGTTCACCGACGTCGACGGACGCATCCCGCGCGCGGACTGAACAGCAAACCCTCAGGCGACCTCGAGAAACCGCCGCACCGCCCGCGACGGTTCCGCCCGCCACGCCAGACGCACCCGTGACGGCGGCGCATCCGGCAGATCGCGATACACCACCCCCGGATGCGGCGCGCGCACCCGGGCGAGTTCGGGCACGACCCCGATCCCTCGATCGGCAGCAACGAGCTCGATCCACTCGTCGAAATTGGTGCAGGTGATGACCGGGCGGCCGGGGTCGGGTGGGTCCCAGGACTCGGCGGTGGTGGTCCCGGAGATGGTGTTGACCACCAGCGGTTCCTGGGCCAGGTCGGCCCAGCGCAGACCGGTGGCAGTGGCCAGTGGCGAGGCGGCCGCGACGGCGAGCACTCGGCGTTCGGTGGCGATCGGACGTGAGCGCAGGTGCCGGGGCAGGCCGTTGTCGGTGCGGTAGAGGGCGATATCGATGGTGCGGTCGGTGAGCGCGGTGAGTGGGTCGTCGATGCGGCGCAGGGCGATGCGTCCGCCGAGCTGCTCGAAGCGGGTGCGGGTTTCGGCGAACCATTCGTCGGGCAGCAACCAGGAGAAACCGAGTTCGACGGCGGCGCAGCTGCCCAGGTCGGCGCAGACCGCGTCGACGTCGGCGAGGATGCCCCGGCCGCGGTCCAGCAGTTCACGGCTCTCGTCGGTGAGGGCGAAGTGCCGCGAGCTGCGTTCGATCAGCCGGCATTCGAGCATCCGCTCGAGTTGCTGGATGGTCCGGGTCAGGGCGGGCTGGCTCAGATGCAGGCGGGCGGCGGCGCGGGTGTAGTTGGCTTCCTCGCACAGCGCGACGAAGGCCCGCAGGTGACGCAGCTCGACATCCATGCGTCCAGCGTATACATCGTGCACAGGAAGCATTTCACAGCGCTACGCGCGGGACCTAGCGTCGGATTCCGTGACCGCTACACCTGTGACCGCCCCGCGCGCTCATGCGCCCGAACGCCCGCTGGTGCACGCCTTGGCCGCCTGTGCCGGTTTGGCGGCCGCGATGGGCGTGGGCCGTTTCGCTTACACCCCGCTGCTGCCGGTGCTGATCGACGCGCACCGCCTCGACGCGCATTCCGGTGCGATCGTCGCGGCCGCCAACTACGCGGGGTATCTGCTCGGCGCGGTGGCGCTCGCCCGGGTGCCGAAGCTCAACGGGCCCGCTGTCTTTCGCCTTTCCGCCATAGCCTTGGTGCTGAGCGAAGCGCTGATGGCGCTGCCGATTTCCAGCTCGGTGGCCGCAGGGTCGCGGCTGGTGGCGGGTGTGGCGAGCGCGGTGATCTTCGTTGGATGCGCGCGTGCCATGGCGGCGGTGGGCGGCAGGTATGGTGCGGGGATCGCCTTCGCCGGAGTCGGCCTCGGGATCGCGCTGACCGGAGCACTGGTGCTGGCGGCGGGTTCGGTGGTGTCGTGGCTGGGCATGTGGGTCGGTGCCGCGGTTCTGACCGCGGTGTTGGTGGCGCCGGCGTTGCGGTTGCCGATTCCGGAGACGGTGGCTTCGAGCGGGCGAGCGCATCGGTCCGGTGGACCGTGGCGGCTGCTGCTGGCCGCGTACTTCCTGGAGGGACTGGGCTACATCATCATCGGGACGTTCCTGGTGGCGGCGGTCGGCGGGTCCGGTGATGCGGCGCTCGCCCCGGCGAGCTGGGTGGTCGTCGGGGTGGCGGCCGCGCCGGCAACGGTGGTGTGGGGTGCGCTGGCGCGGCGCTGGTCGGCGGCCGCGGTGCTGCCGGTGGCATTGTTCGCGCAGATGCTGTCGGCGGTGTTGCTCGCGGTCTCGGCCGGGACCTGGCAGGTCGTGGTGGCGGCGGCATTGTTCGGCGCGACGTTCATGGGGATCACGCTGCTGGCGATGGAGGTGGGCGGCCGGTTGCGTGGTGCGTCGGCGGCCGCCTCATTGACGGCGGTGTATGGCGCCGGCCAGTTACTGGGTCCGCTGGTGGTGGCGCCGCTGCTGGGCAGCGGGTACGGGGCGGCGTTCGCGGTCGCGGCGGTGGTGCTCGCGACAGGTGTGGTGTGCGCGATGGGTGTCACGCGGGCGATCGCGACGCCATGAGCCCGATCAGGCGAACTTGATCTCCAGGCCGATGCCGAGGATGGCGATCAACCAGATGAGGCCGGTGAAGATGGTGACGCGGTCGAGGTTCTTCTCCACGACGGTCGAGCCGGACAGGCTGGACTGCACACCGCCGCCGAACAGGCTGGACAGACCTCCACCCTTGGCGCGGTGCAGTAGCACCAGCAGCACCAGCAGCACGCTGGTGATGATCAGGAGGATATCCAGGAACATCCGCATGGCCGACAGTCTATGTGCTCGGCCGTCGGGCGCCGAATCAGCCCGGTTGCGCCGGCTATCGCGGCGTCACCGCGACCAGGTGGGTGACGGTGCCCGGATCGTCGGCGGAGTATCGCGCCACCGCGCTCTCACGCAGCTGGTCCTGCGCCGTGAGCCGCACCTGATGCTGCTGCATATGCTCCGACCAGGAGCGCACCACGAACGCCTCGACATACCGGTCCACCACGCCCACGTCGCGGTAGAGCCGCCATTCCATGGCGCCGGTGCGCTGACGGGACCGGCCGACGTACACCATCGCGGCCAGGAACTCCGGCACGTCTTCGGGCGGCACGTCGTAGCGGCGCAGCACCATCACCGGGCCGTCGGCCGGATCGGGTTCCTCCACCAGCTGTGGCTCGGGCCAGAACGCCGACGGGGTGAGGTCGAGGGCGTCGGCGTCGTGGCGGATGGGCCACCACAGTGTGCTCACCGCGCAGCAGCCGAGCAGTACCGCCGCCGTCAGCAGGGCCGTGACCACGCTGGACGCGCCGGCGACCAGACCCCACACCAGCGAACCGATGGCCTGCCCGCCCATGAACACCAGCATGTACACCGACAGCCCGCGCGCCCGCACCCAGCCCGGAAGCAGCAGCTGCATGGTGGCGTTCATCGTCGACAGCGCCAGCAACCAGGCGAACCCGGCGCACACCAGAAGCAGCAGCACCGGAACCAGCGTGGACAGCAGGGCGGTGCCGACCGTCGCCGCCCCGAACAGCACGGCCGCGATCGCCAACTGCCTGGTCGGGGTGAGCGCCGCCCGCACCCGCGCCAACGCCAACGCACCGAGGACGGCGCCGACGCCGAGGGCGCCGAGCATCAGGCCGTACCCGGACGAACCGAGACCCAAGCCGTCGGCCGCGACCACCGGCAGCAATGCCCACAGCGCACTCGCGGGCGCGATGAACAGGATCGAACGCAACAGCACCCGCCGGATCGCCGGCGCCGCCCGGATGAACCGGGTCCCGGCCTGCAAGGCGGCCAGTGGCCGTTCGCTGGGCAGCGAGCGTTCCTTGGATGGCCGCCGCCAGGCGATCAGCGCGGCGACGATGGCGCCGAACGACAGCGCGTTGAGAGTGAACACCAGCGTCGGCCCCGACAGCGACACCAGCACACCCGCGATCGCGGGCCCGACCGCGCGCCCGATATTCATGCTCATGCTGCCGAGCGCGGCGGCCGAGGGAATCTGCTCGCGCGGCACCAGCTCCGGCTGGATCGCCTGCCAGGCCGGGCCGGTGAGCGCCTGCCCGCAACCGAGCAGGAACAGCAGCGTCAGCAGGACCGGCGGCGTGGTGTGGCCGGTCGCGGTCGACACCGCGAGGGTGGCGGCGAGCACGGCCATCGTGGTCTGCGCGCCGAGCAGCAGCCTGCGCCGATCCACCAGATCCGCGATGACGCCCGACGGGATCGACAACAGCATCACCGGCAGCGTGGTCGCCGTCTGCACGAACGCCACCAGCGCCGCCGCATTCGGCTGATCGACCAGGATCCACTGCGCACCGACCGTCTGCATCCAGGTGCCCAGATTCGACACCAGCTGCGCGATCCACAGCGCCCGATACACCCGAATCCGCAGCGGCGCCCAGGTGGAGGGCGGTGTCGTTACCGGGGTGGTCACTCCGGTCAGCCTAGTCGGGGCAGGCCTTGTTCCCGGCGAGCGAGCAGATACCGCCCGTGCACCGGCTTCATCACCGGCTCGCCGGGGCCACGGCGCTGTCCGGGCATCGCGTGGTTGAGCAGGTGTCGAGCGGTGACCTGGGCGCTCGCGTACTTCACTATCGCGGTCCGAGGTCGTCTCCGGCGCGGTACCGGATAGTGCGCAGGCCACTGGGCAGGTTCAGGATGCCGACGACAGCGGTGACGTCCTCACAGCCAGCGATGGGTTCAGGTCGGGGTCGGCGGCGATACGCGCGGCGGTTTCGGCGTCCGGCGGGTAGTAGCGGCTGCGGACGATCCATTCGCGGCGCAGTTCGGGGATCACGATCTGGAGGTTGTCCCACTCGTTGTCGAGGGTGGAGCTCCAGTCCATCGGCGCTTGGTCGGGTGGGAAGGCGGGGCCGTCGTTGCGGCCGGCGTTGCGCAGCAGCTCCATCGTCACACCGAGATAGTCGTTCCACCGGGCGTAGGAGGTGGACATGGTGAGTGCCGCGGGGACATCGAGCTTGATCAAGTGCACCCCGCGCGCCCATTGGTCGAGGCCGAGCAGGCTGTTGGCGGTGTGACGCGTCGCGCGAGGACGCAGAGCACGGCCGGGCCAGCACCACACCGGTGCCGCACCATGGCAAGCAATGCCCCGGCGCTCCATCTCGGCCACCATCGCACGGTAGGCAGGCCGCCAGTTCACGATCGCGTACTGCCACTGCGCCCGGAAGATGCCGTTGTCGCGCACGGCGTCGACGACTTCCGCCGCCTGCAAGGTCCACAATCGCATCAGCGATCGACCCGCTCTATCGCAACAGTGACACCCGAATCCAACATCGCTTGCTCCCTCCCCCTCGCCCTACATCACAACGGATACACCGTACGGCCGAGAACCGCAGGCGTCACGAGGTTTTCGGTGGTCGCGCGACAGGCCGACCTTCGGCACAATCGGTCCGCGAGTCAGGACGGGACATCAATGCAAGGCGTCGGGCGTGGGATGGCCCGGCGAGCGGGAAGCCGATGATCAGCGATACGGCGCGGACGCCGGCCACGTGCGGCACCGGACGGAAGTGTGTTTCGACCACCTTCGAGCGACAACTCGCGAAGTTGTCGCTCGAAGGTGGGCGAACATGGCACTTGTCCCGGCCCGACGTCCCGCGCCCGAACCAGCGGATAACCCGCCGGTAGGATCGCGACATGTCGGCACACCTGATCCGGTTCGGAGCGGCGTTGCTGCTCACCCTCGCGGCCGCCACGGCCTGCGCGAACGACGACGACGCCGAGCCGACGGGGCCCGCGCCGACGCCGATGGGCCATACCTACATCTCCACCGAGGTCGAGGGCGCCCCGATTCCCGGCGGAGGTCCGCTGACGCTCACCTTCGCCGAAGGGCGGGTCTCCGCCTCCGCCGGCTGCAATACCCACAGCGGCGCGGTCGAACTCGACGGCAATACCGTCAAGGTATCGGGCCTGGCCAGCACGCTGATGGCCTGCCCTGGCGAGAAGATGGGCGCCGACGAATGGCTCAGCGACCTGCTCAATGCCTCGCCCAGCTGGCGGCTCGACGACGCCCGGCTCACGCTCGAGGGCAACAACACCACGGTGGTCATGATGGACAAGGAAGTCCTGCTCCCCGACCGCCCGCTGCGCGGCACGCCCTGGGTGGTCACCGCCCTGCTCACCCCCGACGCCCAGATCCACTCGCAGAAGATCGATGAACTGCGCCCGGCGTTCACCATCGCCGAGGACGGCACCCTCACCGGTTTCGCCGGCTGCAACCGCATGACCGGCTCGGCCACCATCACCGACACCGCCGAAGCCGCCGATATCGCCTTCCGGGTGGCGACCACCAAAATGATGTGCGACCCCGAGACCATGGAGGTCGAGCAGGCAGTCCTCGCCGCGCTCGACGGCACCGCTCAAGCCACCGTCGACGCCGACGTCCTCACCCTGCGCAACCCCAACGGCCATGGCCTGACGCTGCGCGCGCAGTAACAGCGAGGCCCGCCACGGGTCGCCGGCCCAGATCTCCTCGGAATGCGCCGAGCGCGTTCGCAGCGATGGCTATCGGCCTGCTCCGGGCGTTGCGTCTCGGCCGCGTGATGACTCGGCCCTGTTGCGTCTCGACTCCACGGCGTCTCGGCACCTGCGGCATCTCGGCACCCGAAACGACTGAGGCCCACCGGAATCCATGTCCGGTGGGCCTCAGTGCGTATGGACGCCGATCAGGGCAGCGGGCCGCCCGCGGCGATCGCCGACAGGGTGGCGAACTCGTCACCCTTGAGCGACGCACCGCCGACCAGAGCGCCGTCGATATCGGTCTGGGAGACCAGTTCGCCGACGTTCTTGGCATTGACCGAACCGCCGTAGAGCACCCGCACCGACGCCGCCACCTCGGGCGAGGCCAGTTCGGCGAGCTCGCCGCGGATGGCGCCGCACACCTCCTGCGCGTCGGCGGGAGTGGCGACCTTGCCGGTGCCGATGGCCCACACCGGCTCGTAGGCGATGACGATCTTCGAGATCTCCTCGGCCGTCAGGCCTTTGAGCGAACCACGCAGCTGCTCGAGGTTGTACTCGACGTGGGTCTTCGCCTCGCGGACATTAAGACCCTCACCGATGCACACGATCGGGGTGATCCCGTGCTTCAGCGCCTGCTTGGCCTTGGCGAGCACGATCGCGTCGTCCTCGTTGTGGTACTGGCGACGTTCCGAATGCCCGACCACCACGAAGCTGCACCCGAGCTTGGCCAGCATGGACGCGCTGATCTCACCGGTGTAGGCGCCTTCGTCGTGCACGGACACATCCTGGGCGCCGAAGGTGATGCGCAGCTTGTCGCCCTCGATCAGGGTCTGCACGCTGCGGATATCGGTGAACGGCGGGATGACGGTGACGTCGACCTTGTCGAAATACTTGTCCGGCAGGGCGAACGCGATCTTCTGCACCAGGGCGATGGCCTCGAGGTGGTTGAGGTTCATCTTCCAGTTGCCCGCGATGAGCGGCTTACGAGCCATTACGCGTCCTCCTCCAGCACGCTGATGCCGGGAAGTTCCTTGCCCTCGAGGTATTCCAGCGACGCACCGCCACCGGTCGAGATGTGCGAGAAACCGTCCTCGGGCAGGCCGAGCGTGCGCACCGCCGCGGCCGAGTCACCGCCACCGACGACGGTGAACGCGCCCTTACCGGTCGCGGTCACGATCGCCTCGGCGACGCCCCGGGTGCCTGCGGCGAAGTTGTCGAACTCGAACACGCCCATCGGGCCGTTCCAGAACACCGTCTTCGCCTCGGTCAGCAGCGCGGCGAACCGGTCCACCGACTCGGGGCCGATGTCCAGGCCCATCCAGCCGTCCGGGATCTCGTTGGCCGGAACGACCTTCGAGTCGGCGTCGGCGGCGAACTTGTCGGCCGCCACGATGTCGCGCGGCAGGTGGATGACGTCGGCGAACCGCTCCAGCAGCTGCTTGCAGGTGTCGATCATCTCCTCCTGCAACAGCGAGGAACCGACCGAAAGGCCCTGGGCGGCAAGGAAAGTGAAGCACATGCCGCCACCGATGACGAGGGTGTCGACCTTGGGGGCCAGTGCCTCGATCACCGCGAGCTTGTCCGAAACCTTCGACCCACCGAGCACGACCGCGTACGGGCGTTCCGGGTTCTCGGTGAGTTTGGCCAGCACATCGACCTCGGCAGCGACCAGCGTGCCCGCGTAATGCGGCAGCTGCTTGGCCACGTCGTAGACCGACGCCTGCTTGCGGTGCACCACACCGAAGCCGTCGGAGACGAACGCGCCGTCCTCACCGACCAGCTCGACCAGCGCGGCGGCCAGCTTGGCCCGCTGCGCGTCGTCCTTGCTGGTCTCGCGCGGATCGAAGCGGATGTTCTCGAGCATGAGCACGTCACCGTCGGTGAGGCCCTCCGAACGCGCGAGCGCGTCCTGGCCGACCACATCACCGGCGAGCTGCACATTGCGGCCCAGCTCCTCGGCCAGCCGCGCGGCGACCGGCGCGAGCGACAGCTTGGGGTCCGGCTCACCCTTGGGACGGCCCAGATGCGCGGTGACGACCACCTTGGCGCCCGCCTCGACCAGCGCCTTCAGGGTGGGCACCGACGCCAGGATGCGACCCGGGTCGGTGATGGTGCCGTTGTCGTCGAGGGGGACGTTGAGGTCGGAGCGCACCAGCACGCCCCGGCCTTCCACACCCTCGGCCAGCAGATCTGCGAGTGTCTTGACTGCCATGTGCGTCAGAGGGACTTGCCGACGACGTCGATGAGGTCAGCGAGGCGGTTGGAGTAGCCCCACTCGTTGTCGTACCACGACACGACCTTCACCTGGTTGTCGATGACCTTGGTCAGCGGCGCGTCGTAGATCGACGAATGCGGATCGGTGACGATGTCGCTGGACACGATCGGGTCCACGTTGTACTTCAGGATGCCCTTGAGCGGGCCCTCGGCGGCGGCCTTGAACGCGGCGTTGATCTCGTCGATCGAGGCGGGCTTGGCCAGGGTGGCGGTCAGGTCGGTGACCGAGCCGGTCGGCACCGGAACGCGCAGCGCGTAGCCGTCGAGCTTGCCCTGGAGCTCGGGCAGCACCAGGCCGATGGCCTTGGCGGCGCCGGTGCCGGTGGGCACGATGTTGAGGGCGGCGGCGCGGGCGCGACGCAGATCCTTGTGCGGGGCGTCCTGGAGGTTCTGGTCCTGGGTGTAGGCGTGGATGGTGGTCATCAGGCCCTGGACGATGCCGAATTCGTCGTTGAGGACCTTGGCCAGCGGGCCCAGGCAGTTGGTGGTGCACGAGGCGTTGGAGATGATGTTCTGGCTGCCGTCGTACTTGTCGTCGTTGACGCCCATCACGATGGTGATGTCCTCGCCGGAGGCCGGCGCGGAGATGATGACCTTCTTGGCGCCCGCGGCCAGGTGACCCTTGGCCTTGGCGGCGTCGGTGAAGATGCCGGTGGACTCGACGACGATGTCGACACCCAGATCGCCCCAGGGCAGGGCCGACGGGCCCTCCTTGATGGCGAGCGCCTTGATCCGCTGGTCGCCGACCACGATGGTGTCGCCGTCGACGGACACGTCCTGGGGCAGCCGGCCCAGGATCGAGTCGTACTTCAACAGCGTGGCCAGGGTGTTGATGTCGGTGAGGTCGTTGACCGCGACGATCTCGATGTCGGTGGTGCCGAGCGCCTTCTGCGCCTCGACCGCCCTGAAGAAGTTACGGCCGATACGACCGAAGCCGTTGATGCCTACCCGGACAGTCACGTTATCGCTCCTCAGCTTTTCAGCGGATTCATTTCCGTCTCTACCTACAGTAGTGCCCGGCCGTAACCTCGCGGTCATGCACCTCACGATTGCCGAAGGGGCGAGGTGCGGCGGCAAGCAGCCCGGTCACGGGCCGGTCGGACCGGCCCGCGCACTCAGGCTTCGTCGAGCAATTCGGCGGTGACCGCCGACTCGGTATCGGGCACGCCCAGTTCCTTGGCGCGCCGGTCGGCCATCGACAGCAGCCGCCGGATGCGCCCGGCCACAGCGTCTTTCGTCATCGGCGGATCGGCGAGCTGGCCCAGTTCCTCGAGCGAGGCCTGCCGGTGCTGCACCCGCAGCTTGCCGGCCGCGGCCAGATGATCGGGCACCTCGTCGCCGAGGATCTCCAGCGCTCGCTCCACCCGGGCCGCGGCGGCGACCGCGGCGCGGGCCGAACGACGCAGGTTGGCGTCGTCGAAGTTGGCCAGCCGGTTGGCGGTGGCCCGCACCTCCCGGCGCATGCGGCGCTCTTCCCAGGTCAGGCGGGTGTCCTGGGCGCCCATGCGAGTGAGCAGCGCGCCGATGGCCTCGCCGTCGCGCACCACCACCCGATCGGTGCCGCGCACCTCGCGGGCCTTGGCCGAGATGCCGAGCCGCCGCGCCGCACCCACCAGCGCCAGCGCCGCCTCCGGACCGGGGCAGCTGACCTCGAGGGCGGAGGAACGGCCGGGCTCGGTGAGCGAGCCGTGCGCGAGAAACGCACCACGCCAAGCGGCTTCGGCGTCACCGACACTGCCGCCGACCACCTGGGCCGGCAACCCGCGCACCGGACGGCCGCGCACGTCGAGCAGGCCGGTCTGGCGGGCCAGCGCCTCACCTTCCTTCGATACCCGCACCACATAGCGCGAGGTCTTGCGCAGGCCACCGGCGCCGAGCACGTGCACGTCGGAGCCGTAGCCGTAGAGCTCGAAGATTTCGCGCCGGAGCCGGCGGGCGATGGAACCCATATCCACCTCGGCCTCGACGATCACCCGTCCGCCGACGATGTGCAGCCCACCGGCGAAGCGCAGCAGGGCGGACAGTTCCGCCTTGCGCGAACTCACCTGGGTTACCGCGAGCCTGCTCAGCTCGTCCTTCACTTCGGCTGTCATCGCCACGAGACGCGCTCCTTTCCACCCAACCCGGACCGCACATCCTGACCCATGTGCCGTCCCTCGACTCGAAGCCCTGACATGGTCGGCCGAGGTTCCCGGATCAAACGATCCAGTGCGGCGGCAAGCTTTCCGGGATGGTGCCGGTCCGTTCCCGCGTCGGCGACATCGGAAAAGACTACCCGCGCTCGCAACTGTTCGGCCGCTCTTGCCACATGTTCGCGCTCTCTGCCCTCGGGCACGCAGCCGGAATCGACCAGCACATCGTCGACCGCGAAATCCGGTGCGTGCTGGGACAATACATGCAGATGGCGTTCGGCGGAGAATCCAGCCGTCTCCCCCGGCTCGGCGGCCAGATTCAGCACCAGCACCTTGCGCGCCCTGGTGTAGACCAGCGCGTCGCGCAGCTCGGGGACCAGCACATGCGGGATGACACTGGTGAACCAGGAGCCCGGGCCGAGGACCACCACGTCGGCGTGTTCGACCGCCGAGGTGGCTTCCGGGCTCGCGGGTGGATCGGAGGGAATCAGGCGCACCCGGCGCACCTTGCCGGGCGTCGTCGCGACCGCGACCTGGCCCCGGATGCACCGGCTCACCCGCGGGTCGGCTTCCAGACCGGACACGTCGGCCTCGATATCGAGGGCGATCGGCGACATCGGCAGCACCCGGCCGGTCACCCCGAGCAGCGCCGCGACCTGGTCCAATGCCGCCACCGGATCGCCGAGCACCTCGGTCAGCCCGGCCAGGATCAGGTTGCCGACCGAATGCCCGGCCAGCGCGCCGGTGCCGCCGAAGCGGTGCTGCACCGTGCGCGTCCACACCCCGTCGGCGTCGGCGGCCAGCGCCGCCAGCGCCATGCGCAGATCACCCGGGGGCGGTACGCCCAGCTCGGACCGTAGCCGGCCGGAGGAGCCGCCGTCGTCGGCGACGGTCACCACCGCGCTGATCCGAGTGGTCAGCCGCCGCACCGCGGTCAGCGTCGCGTACAAACCGTGCCCGCCACCGAGTGCGACGATGGCGGGATTGGCGTCCCAGCCCGTCATTCGCGCCCCAGATCCCGATGGACCACGCGCACCACGTCGACGACCCCGTCGGAGTCGGTGCGCAACGATTCACCCAGCGCCTCGGCGATCGCCACGCTGCGGTGCCTGCCGCCGGTGCACCCCACTGCCACCGTCATGTATCGCTTCCCCTCTTGGCGGTAACCATTCGTGACCAGGTCGAGCAGGTGATGGCAGGTACGCAGATAGTCGTCCGCACCCGGACGCGACAGCACGTACTCGCTGACCACCGACTCCTGTCCAGAATGTTCCCGCAGTTCCGGTATCCAGTGTGGATTGGGCAGAAAACGCACATCCAACACCATGTCGGCGTCCAGCGGAACCCCGTACTTGAAACCGAACGACTGCACCGTCAGCTGCAAGGCGGCCGAGGCGCCGCCGCCGTAGACCTCCTCGAGCTTGCGGTGCAGCTGATGAATGGACAGCTCGGTGGTGTCGATGACGGCATCGGCGGCGGCCTTGACCCCCGACAGCCGGATCCGCTCGGCCGCGATACCCGCCGACAGCGTGCCGTCGGCGCTCTCGCTCTGCAACGGATGACGGCGCCGGGCGAACCCGAACCGGCGGATCAGCACATCGTCGGAGGCTTCCAGGAACAACACCCTGGTCTTCACCCCGCGCTCGCGCAGCTGCTCGGTGACCACCGACAGATCGCCGGTGAAGAATCGGCTGCGCACGTCCATGACCAGCGCCAATCGCCGGATCGGCGGATCGGCGGTGGCGCCCAGCTCGACCATGCGCCCGATCAGTTCGGGCGGCAGATTATCGGTGACGTACCAGCCGAGATCCTCGAGCACCTTGGCCGCGGTGCCGCGACCCGCTCCGGACAAACCGGTCACCAGAACGACCTCTACCTGCGCACCGGCGGGTCCGCCGCGCGCTGCGGCGGACCCGGGGGCATGGCCGCTGCTGTTCGATTCGACGCGTGTCATGTACCACCGGATCTGTTGTCTGGGTGCCTCTCGATCATCTCGCACCCGGTTCGGTATCGGGTGCCGACACACAACGTACGCGACCGGGGCTAATCTCCGCGCAAGGCGGCCAGCACCGCCTGTGCCGTGGCGACCCCGATGCCGGGCACCTCGGTGATCTCCTCCACCGTGGCCTCCTTCAATTTGGCGACCGACCCGAAGTGCGTGACCAGCGCGGTTCGCCGGGCGGCGCCCAGTCCACGCACCGAGTCCAGCGCCGAGGCCGTCATCCGGCGTGAGCGCTTGCTGCGGTGGAAGGTGATGGCGAAGCGGTGGGCCTCGTCACGCACCCGTTGCAGCAGGTAGAGCGCCTCGCTGGTGCGCGGCATGATCACCGGGTCGGGTTCGTTGGGCACCCACACCTCTTCCAGGCGTTTGGCCAGGCCGATCACCGCGACGTCGGTGATGCCGAGTTCGTCGAGTACCTCCGCGGCGGCCGCGACCTGGGGTGCGCCACCATCGACGACGTAGAGGTTGGGCGGGTAGGAGAACTTGCGCGGTTTGCCGGTGGCCGGGTCGATCCCGGGTAGCGAGGTGGGCGCGTCGTCGTCCACGCCCGGCACGGCCTCGGCGGTGGTGTCGAGCTCGACCCGTTCGGCAGCATCGCGTTCGCGGCGCAGCCGGCCGAAGCGGCGCCGGGTGACCTCGGCGATGCTGCCGACGTCATCGGAGCGGCCCTCACCCGCAGCTTCCTTGATGCTGTAATGCCGGTACTCGGATTTGCGCGGCAGGCCGTCTTCGAACACCACCAGTGAGGCGACCACATCGGTGCCCTGCACATGGCTGATGTCGACGCATTCGATCCGCAGCGGCGCGATGTCCAGGTCGAGGGCGTCCTGAATGTCTTGCAGCGCGGCCGATCTGGAGGTGAGATCGCCGGCCCGGCGCAGTTTGTGCTGGGCCAGCGCCTCCTGCGCATTGCGCTGCACCGTCTCGGCCAGCGCCTTCTTGTCGCCGCGACGCGGCACCCGCACCTGCACCGCCGATCCGCGCAGCTGCGACAGCCACTGCTGCACCTGCTCCACATCGGCGGGCAGTTCAGGAACCAGCACCTCGCGCGGCACCACCGTGGGCTGTTCCTCGGCGCCCTGGGCGGCGACGGCGGCCTGTTCGCCGTAGAACTGGGTGAGGAACTGCTCGACCAGCGCCCCCATCTCACCGCCCGCCTCGGGCACGTCGACGGCGTCGCCGGATTTGTCGACCACCCAGCCGCGCTGACCGCGCACCCGGCCGTCGCGCACGTGGAAGATCTGCACCGCCACCTCGAGCTCGTCGGTGGCGAAGGCGATCACATCGGCGTCGGTACCGGTGCCGAGCACCACTGCCTGTTTCTCCAGCGCCCGGCGCAGCGCTTGGACGTCGTCGCGCAGGCGCGCGGCGGTCTCGAAGTCCAGCTCATCGGAGGCCTGATGCATGCGCCGCTCGAGTTCGCGGACCATGCGGTCGGTGCGCCCGGCGAGGAAGTCGCAGAAATCCTCGACGATGCGGCGATGCTCCTCGGCGCTGACCCGGCCGATGCACGGCGCCGAGCATTTGTCGATGTAGCCGAGCAGGCAGGGCCGCCCGATCTGGCTGTGCCGCTTGAACACTCCGTTCGAGCAGGTGCGCGCGGGGAACACACGCAGCAGCAGGTCGAGGGTTTCCCGGATGGCCCAGGCGTGGGCGTACGGGCCGAAGTACCGGACGCCCTTCTTGCGCGCGCCGCGGTAGACGAACAGCCGCGGGTACTCCTCGTTGAGGGTGACCGCGAGCACCGGATAGGACTTGTCGTCGCGATAGCGGACGTTGAACCGCGGATCGAATTCCTTGATCCAGTTGTATTCCAGCTGCAACGCCTCGACCTCGGTGGACACCACCGTCCACTCGACGCTCGCGGCGGTGGTGACCATCTGCCGGGTGCGCGGATGCAGCGAGGCCACGTCGGCGAAGTAGGAGTTCAACCGCGAACGCAGGCTCTTGGCCTTGCCGACGTAGATGACGCGCCCGTAGGAATCCCGGAATTTGTACACACCGGGTTCGACGGGAATCGTGCCCGGCTTCGGCCGGTACGTCGCGGGATCTGCCACCCACCCAGCCTATCGACGGCCTCCGACAAACTCCGCCGTGGGAGGCTTGCGCGTAGCCTGCGACACGGGAGGAGTTCTCCGGGCCCGGCAGCCCGGAGACGGGACTCCCGGCCTCAGAACCGATCCTTGTGTTCGGCCAGCCATTCGGCGAAGGTCCGGGCGGGCCGGCCCAACACCTTCTCGAGGGTGGGATCAGGGATGCGCGCCTCGATCGGCGGATCGGCGTACCAGCCGATGACGTACTCGGCGTCGGCGCGCGAGACACCGGTCGCGGTCAGCCGCTCGATGGCCTGATCCCTGCTCAGCCGCTCGAAGGTCAGGCCGCGGCCGATCGTCTCGGCGAGCATCGCGACCCGCTCGCTCGGCGTGAACGCCTGCGGCCCGGACAGGTTGTAGGCCTGGCCCGCGTGCCCGTCCTCGGTCAGTGCGATGGCGGCGACCTCGCCGAGATCGGCCTCGTGCACCACGGCGCTCGGGAAATCGAACGGCTCGCGCACCACGCCCTCGGTACGGATCGAATCGGCCCAGGTGAGGGTGTTGGACATGAACTCCTGCGGTTCGAGTCGGGTCCAGTTCACGCCCGATTCCGCTACGGCCGTCTCGGCCGGACCTACGTGCCCGCCCCACAGGATCGTGATGCGCTCGACGCCGGCCGCCACCGCACGGCGCACCAGTTCCGGTCCGGTCTCGGCTACCCCGGAGGTGACCGTGATGTGCAGGCCCGTCACGCCGGCGAGGACGGCATCGAGGGTGTGCGGCTCGGTGTGGCTGCCCGCCACCACCTCGGCACCGGCGGGCAGCAGCGCCGCCGCGCGCTGCGGATCGCGGGTGAGTGCCCGCACGGCGTGACCGCGGCGCAGCAACTCCGCAACCACGTGGCGGCCGGTGTTTCCTGTTGCGCCCGTTACCAATATCGACATCGTTGAGCTCCTTTCCGCGCACGACGCTATTAGCTCAACAATTGTTGAGGTCAAGCGCTGAGTTCATGCGTCGATCGAGGGGTTCGGCCGAGCTTCGCGTGGTCGTCCGGCGCGCCGGGTCGACCGTGTGTGAACCTCTGGGAATAATCGCGCCACGCATGTCGGTGGCAGCGGTTAAGGTCCGTTCATGACGCGCGCGCGACGGATTCGGACGGGAGCGGCCGTGGTTGCGGCGCTCGTGATCTCGCTGGCAGCCGGGTGTTCGGAGGAATCCGAGGACACCGCGGCCTGCACCACCACCCCCAACGGCACACCGCTCACCGCCGCCCCCACCACCGGCGGTGCACCCACGACGCAGAACCTCAGCACGAATCCCGAAATCGCGTCCGGCTATCGCAGCGATATGACGCCGGTCCGTACCGCCACCTATGCGGTATCGACCGCGAATCCGCTGGCCACCCAGGCCGCCTGCGAGGTGCTGCGCGACGGCGGTACCGCGGCCGATGCCCTGATCACCGCGCAGACGGTGCTCGGGCTGGTGGAACCGCAGGCCTCCGGTATCGGCGGCGGCGCGTTCCTGGTTTATTACGACGCGGCGAGTAAATCCGTCGAGGCCTACGACGGCCGGGAAACCGCGCCGGCCGCCGCCACCGAGAACTATCTGCGCTGGATCAGCGACACCGACCGCACCGAACCGAAACCGGACGCGCGCGCCAGCGGCCGGTCCATCGGGGTGCCCGGGGTGTTGCGCATGCTCGAACTCACCCATCGCGAACACGGCAAGACGCCGTGGGCGGATCTGTTCGATCCGGCGGTCGCGCTGGCAGACCGCGGGTTCGAGATCAGCCCGCGCCTGGCCGGCCAGATCGCCGAGTCCGCACCGAATCTCGCGGTCGACGAGGCCGCCAAGGCGTATTTCCTCAACCCCGACGGTTCGCCCAAACCGGCCGGCGAGGTGCTCACCAATCCGGCGATGTCGAAGACGTTGAACGCCATCGCCACCGAGGGCGCGGACGCCTTCTACATCGGCGCCATCGCCGACGATGTGGTGGAGGCCGCCACCTCCGGCTCCGGCGGCCGCACCCCGAGCCTGATCACCGCCGAGGATCTGGCCAACTACCAGCCGAAGAAGCGCACCGCGCTGTGCACCGACTATCGCGAGCACGAGATCTGCGGGATGCCCGCGCCGTCGTCGGGCGGCATCACCGTCGCCGCCACCCTCGGCATCCTCGCCAACTTCGATCTGGCCGCGATCGGCCCGGACAATGTCGACCGCAATGGCGGTAAGCCCAAGGCCGAAGCGGTGCATCTGATCTCCGAGGCGGAGCGGCTGGCCTACGCCGACCGCAACAAGTACGTCGCCGATACCGATTTCGTGCCGCTGCCGGGTAATTCACCCGAGACGCTGGTCAATCCCGAATACCTGAAGAGCCGCGCCGCACTGATCGATCCGGGCCGCAGCATGGGCACCGCACAGCCCGGCGACTTCGGGCCGGTGCCGGTCGGTGTCGGGCCGCAGCCGCCCGAACACGGCACCAGCCAGATCTCCATCGTCGACTCCTACGGCAACGCCGCCGCCATGACCACCACCGTGGAATCGGCGTTCGGCTCGTTCCACATGGTCGACGGGTTCATCCTCAACAACCAGCTCACCGACTTCTCCGCCGAACCGCTCGGCGAGGACGGCCTGCCGGTCGCCAACCGGGTCGAGCCCGGTAAGCGCCCGCGGAGTTCGATGAGCCCGACCCTGGTCTTCGCCGACGCCCCCGACGGTTCCCGCGGCGAACTCACCCACGTCGCCGGATCGCCCGGTGGTTCGGTGATCATCCAGTTCGTGGTGAAAACGCTGATCGGCATGCTGGATTGGGGCCTCGACCCGCAGCAGGCGATTTCGGCGGTGTCGTTCGGCGCGGCCAATACGCCGGTCACCGGGGTCGGTGGTGAGCATCCCGCGATCGATGCCTCCGACGACGGTGCGCACGATCCGCTGGTGGTGCGTCTGCGCGAACTCGGCCATCAGGTGTCGGTGGCGCCGCAGACGAGCGGGCTGAGCGTGGTCCGCCGCGACGGCGACGGCTGGATCGGCGGCGCCGACCCGCGCCGGGAAGGTGAAGTGCTCGGCGATACCCGCTGACCGGAACGGGATGCCGCGCCGATCGCCGCCGAGTGTCACACCTCGGCGATCGGCGTAATGGCAGGGTCCGGCTACGGGCGCTCGTCAGTCGGCCGAACCGCTGTACTTCGCACCCAATTCGCGAAGCCGCTCGAGGGCGTCGGCGGCGTATTCCTTGTCGTTGGAGCGGATGGCCAGCATCGGCACGTAATCGTCGTCGACCAGTTCCAGCCGCGCCCAGGACTTGCGGTCCGGGAACGACACCCCGCGTATGTACTTCCACGGGAATTCGTTGTCGCCGAGCACATTGCGCACCACCACGCCCTTGGGGCCGACCCGCACCCGCGGCCGGGTCAGCAGTAGCACCGCGCACGCGCCGAGCACACCGATCCCCGCCATGGCGAACTGATCGAGCACCCGGAAATGCACGCCGGTCGAACCCACCCGCAGGAACACCCCGGCAGCGGTGAACGCGATCACCAACAGCACCGCCACGATGACCGCGGTGCGGCGGGCCCGGCGCGGACGCACCTCGAGATCCCACACCGGCTGCTGGGTGGCAGACCCGGCCGGAGCCGGGCCCGCGTTCCTGCGCCAGATCCGAACGACGGGCATCGGCTAGTTCGACCCGCGCAGCGAGCGCAGGGTCAGCGCGGCATCCAGGGCGGCGGCGCAGGCCTGCTCACCCTTGTCCTCCGCGGAGCCGGGCAGCCCGGCCCGGTCCAGCGCCTGCTTCTCGTTGTTGGTGGTGAGCACACCATTGGCGACCGGCGTGCTCTCGTCGAGCGACACACGGGTCAGGCCCGCGGTCACCGCGTCGCAGACGTACTCGAAATGCGGTGTGTCGCCACGGATCACCACGCCGAGCGCGACCACGGCGTCATGGGTGCGCGCCAGTTCCTGGGCCACCACCGGCAGCTCCATGGCGCCGGCGCAACGCACCACCGTCACCTCACGCACACCGGCTTCCTTGGCCACGCGTTCGGCGTTGGCGACCAGGGTGTCGCAGATCTGGGTGTGCCAGCGCGAGGCGACAATGCCGAGCTTCAGCTCCTTGGCATCCTCGAGCGCGAAAGTGGGTACGCCGGTACCGCTCATCGGTTCTCGCCTTTCCGTCCGCCCGGATTCACTGCGCGGTCTCTCCCAGATCCAGATCGTCCAGCCCGATCAGGTCGTGCCCCATGCGGTCGCGCTTGGTGCGCAGGTACCGCAGGTTCTCGGCATTGGCGCGCACCGGCATCGGCACCCGCTCGGTGATCCGCAGTCCGTAGCCGTCGAGCCCGACGCGCTTGGCCGGGTTGTTGGTCAGCAGCCGCATCGACCGGATGCCGAGATCGACCAGGATCTGGGCGCCGGTGCCGTAGTCGCGGGCGTCGGCGGGCAGGCCCAGCTCGATATTCGCGTCGACGGTGTCGTGGCCGGAATCCTGCAGCTGATAGGCCTGCAACTTGTGCATCAACCCGATGCCGCGACCTTCGTGACCGCGCATGTAGAGCACGACGCCACGGCCCTCGGCGGCCACCATCTCCAAGGCGGCGTCCAGCTGCGGGCCGCAATCGCAGCGCAGCGAACCGAACACGTCGCCGGTCAGGCATTCCGAATGCACCCGCACCAGCACGTCGTCGCCGTCGAGGATGTCACCGCGGACCAGCGCCACATGCTCGACCTCGTCGTAGATGCTCTGGTAACCGACGGCGGTGAACTCACCGTGCACCGTGGGGATACGCGCCTCGGCGACCCGGACCACATGCTTTTCGTGCTTGCGCCGCCAGGCGATCATGTCGGCGATGGAGATCAGCGCCAGTTCGTGCTCGTCGGCGAAAACGCGCAGCTCCTCGGTGCGGGCCATATGCCCGTCTTCCTTCTGGCTGACGATCTCGCAGATCACACCGGCCGGCCGCAGCCCGGCCATCCGCGCCAGATCGACCGCGGCCTCGGTGTGGCCGGGCCGGCGCAGCACGCCACCGTCCTTGGCGCGCAGCGGGACCACATGCCCGGGCCGGGTGAAATCGTCGGCCTTGGCGTCGGCGTCGGCGAGCAGGCGGATGGTGGTGGCCCGGTCGGCGCCGGAGATGCCGGTGGACACGCCTTCCTTGGCGTCGACCGACACCGTGTAGGCGGTGCCGTGCTTGTCCTGGTTCAGCGCGTACATCGGTGGCAGGCCGAGACGGTCGCAGTCCTCACCGGTGAGGGGCACACAGATATAGCCCGACGTGTAGCGGATCATGAACGCCATCAGCTCCGGGGTGGCCTTCTCGGCCGCGAAGATGAGGTCGCCCTCGTTCTCCCGGTCCTCGTCGTCGACGACGACAACCGCCTTACCGGCGGCGATATCGGCGACTGCGCGCTCGATGCTGTCGAACCTGGTCACGTCTGTTGTGCTCCATCTCGAATAAGGTGCCACCCCACACTACTGGGTCGGAAGTGTCGCTCCGGAGGCAGTGGTCCGCCTGGTGGACGGTGTGCTCAGCCGCGTTGCTGGAGGCGTTCGACGTACTTGGCGATGACGTCCACCTCCAGGTTCACCGTGGTGCCCGGCGCGGCGGTGCCCAGGTTGGTCAGCGACAGCGTGGTCGGGATGAGCGAGACCTCGAACCAGTCGCGGTTGCCGTCGGCGGCGGGGGTGTCGTCGGTGCCGAGTCCGGAGACGGTGAGCGAGATGCCGTCGACGGTGATCGAGCCCTTCTCCACCACATACTTGGCGATGGCGTCGGGCAGCGAGATCCGCACCACCTCCCAGTTCTCCGAGGGGGTGCGGGTGAGCACGGTGCCGGTGCCGTCGACGTGGCCCTGGACCAGATGGCCGCCGAGGCGGCTGTTGAGGGCGGCGGCCCGCTCCAGGTTCACCTTGTCGCCCGTGGTGAGGCCGCCGATGCTGGACCGGTTCAGCGTCTCGGCCATCACGTCCACGGTGAACGCATCGCCGTCGACCACCTCGACCACGGTCAGGCACACACCGTTGACGGCGATGGAGTCGCCGTGACCGGCATCGGAGGTCACCAGCTTGCCCCGGATCGTCAACCGCGCGGCGTCGGCCAGCTGCTCGGTGGCGACGATCTCGCCCAGCTCCTCGACGATGCCTGTGAACATGCCTGACTCCCTGTCGCGTGTGGTCTGCTGCGTTGCGGAACGGTCGGCACCCGGACCGCTATTCCCGATGGCCGTGCCGCGCTCGTGATCGAAGCCTAGTGAGCGGTAGCGGACGCGGTGAGCGCGGCCGGACCGGTGAGACGCCCGCCCCGCGCCTTTCGCTCGACTCGCCGATCGAAGCCACGCCGGACGACGGACCCGTGACACGCCGCCGAATCCGACCGTCGGGCCGTGTCGCCGGCGGTTTGACGGACACCGGTTATTTTCGGTGGGCAAATTCGCCATCGGTATTCAGAAAAATACCGTTCGTTCGGTCCGTAGCTTTTGTTGCACCGCGTTTTCCGAAACGCACAGAAGAATGTCATCGAGCGCCCGTACAGTCGGTGCCCGGCCGAGACTTCGGCGAAACATGAATTTCCGCAATCGCTTGCACCGAGACCAGAATTGACGCAAAATCGTTATGTAGCCGACTCCCACCGTTCAACAGCACCACTGTTTCCGTACGGCAGAGTGACCACGGACGGCAGAGTCCTACACGGCAGTTCGATCTCGGCACGCCACACGTGACACCTCACCATCGACCAGCGCATCCGGTCGCCGGACAACTGGACGGCAACAACTGATAAGTCGTTGCCTGCCAGTCGATTCCGACCGTCGGCAGTGTGCGCCCGGACGACGACGCCACGAGGCCGATCGCGCGGCGGCGCCACCGCAGAAAACACCGCAAGTCCACCACTCGAGAAAGCCGAAAGAACACCGTGGACAGAATCGAGATCGACGCGGACACCGAACCCGTCGATCAGCACACATCCACCAGCGAAAACCACACCACCGGGGGTGCGGCGTGACCACGCTCGTCGATTTCACACTGGAAAACCGCTGCGTCAGCTATCGGCGCGAATACCAGTTCCCAGCCGTCATCGACCCCACCTCCCGACGCATACTCCTCAAAATGGGCGCCCGCTACGGCGCCATCACCATGCCCGCCGAACTCGGCGAACAAGTACAGCAGCGGCTGCGCTTGGCCGGCATCGCCGGACCCGTCGTCGCCCACCCGCGGGCCCGGCGCTGGACCTTCCTCACCGGACCCACCCGCCCCGACAGCCTCAGTGCCGCCGAATCGGCCGAACTGTTCCGGCTCTACGCCACCGTCGCCAGCGCGGGCAGCCACATCGTGCTGCCCTCACCCGACGACGAACGCACCGGCTACCGCAGCTGGGTACAGGCCCCCGAAAGCGGCACCGACCGGCCGCCGCAAAGCGCCGTCATCGACGCCACCCGGGCCGTCGGCACCCACCCGATCCGCCGCTCCTAGCGGCTCACCGGCTCAGCGCGCCCACACCGTGGCGGCCTGCCTGCGCAGCGTCTCCACGGTGGCGCCGGGATCAGCGGTGTTGTAGACCGCCGAACCCGCGACGAAGCAATCGATACCGGCCTCGGCGGCCTGCTCGATGGTGTCGGCATTGATACCGCCGTCGATCTCCACCACCAGCCGCAACTCACCCGAATCCACCAGCCGCCGCACCGTGCGCGCCTTGTCCAGCACATGCGGAATGAACGACTGGCCGCCGAAACCGGGCTCCACACTCATCACCAGCAGCGTGTCGAAATCACGCAGGATCTCCAGATACGGCTCGATCGGCGTATTCGGCTTCACCGACAAACCGGCCTTCGCGCCCGCCGCGCGGATATCGCGCGCCACCGCCACCGGATCATCGGTGGCCTCGGCGTGGAAGGTCACGTTGTAGGCGCCCGCCTCGGCATACGGCGGCGCCCAGCGGCCCGGATCCTCGATCATCAGATGGCAGTCCAGCGGGATATCGGTGGCCTTCAACAGGCTCTCCACCACCGGCAAGCCCAACGTCAGGTTCGGCACGAAATGCGCATCCATCACATCCACGTGCAGCCAGTCGGCAGTGGACACCGCATTGGCCTCGTCGGCGAGATGAGCGAAATCGGCGGACAGGATCGACGGGGCGATCATCGGGGACTCAGGGCGGGAGAACGTCGGCGTGGACACAAGGCGGGAGTTTAACCGCCGGGTGCGGGACGGGTCACAGCCGTAGTTGGGTTGCCGGGGCCAGGAGTGGGTAGCCTCATGGCGTGATCAACATTTCGGCGGAACAGGGGCTCTACAGCACCCCGGTGGAGATTCGGGTCGCGGCATCGGTCAGTCAGTTGCCGATCGTGCGCGGGCTCGCCGAAACACTGGTCCTGCTCAGTGATTTCACCCTGGATGAAGTGGCCGACATCCGTCTGGCCGTCGACGAAGTGTGCTCGACGCTCATCGCCGTCGCCGCACCCGACAGCAGCCTGCACTGCCGGTTCACCGTCGGCGACCTCGAACTGCAAGTCCGCGTGTCCGGCGTCGCCGCCGAAGAAGGCCTGCCCGACCAGCGCAGCTTCGGCTGGCATGTGCTGCGCACCCTCACCGACTCGGTGCACGCCGCCCAGGACCCCTTCGATCCGGCCCTCTCCGGATACCCCACGACGGTCGAATTCCGCCGGGTCCGGGGGAAAGCGTAGTGGCCGACGAGGACGCCATGCTCGACCCCGCGGACAACGACGGCGCTCCCGAGACGACCGACCAGCCCGAACCCAGCGACCAGACACCCGGCGACGCCGAACAGCCGGCCGACGCCGACGACGCCACCATCGAGACGGCGAGCCAGGTCTCCGGCTACGACGACGTCGCGGTGCTGTTCACCCGGCTGGCCGCCACCGAGACCGGCACCGAGGCCTACACCACGCTGCGCGACGAGCTGATCAACCGGTGCATTCCGCTGGCCGACCACATCGCCCGCAAGTTCAGCGGACGCGGTGAACCGTTCGACGACCTCACCCAGGTCGCGCGGGTCGGGCTGGTCCATGCCGTGGACCGGTTCGACGTCGAGCGCGGCTCGAACTTCCTGTCCTTCGCCGTGCCCACCATCATGGGCGAGGTCCGCCGC
The DNA here is from genome assembly GCF_000284035.1 of Nocardia cyriacigeorgica GUH-2. Classification (NCBI taxonomy): domain Bacteria; kingdom Bacillati; phylum Actinomycetota; class Actinomycetes; order Mycobacteriales; family Nocardiaceae; genus Nocardia; species Nocardia cyriacigeorgica. Next base: position 3,859,336 of record NC_016887.1, read on the forward strand.
TACTTCCGCGACAACACCTGGGCGATGCGGGTGCCGCGGCGGGTCAAGGAGACCCATCTGCGCATCGGCGCCGCGGTCGACACGCTCTCGCAGACCCTCGGCCGCTCCCCCACGGCCAAGGAGATCGCCGCCGAACTCGACGTCGACCCCGATGAGGTCACCCAGGCCGTCATCGCGGGCAACGCCTATCAGCCCACCTCCATCGACGCCGCCTCGGCCGGTCGCGACACCGACGCCTCGCTGCTGGACACCCTCGGCGAGGAGGAATCGCAGTTCGACCGAGTAGAGGAGTACGTCGCCATCCGGCCGCTGCTGGACGGCCTGCCCGAACGCGAACGCCGCATCCTCACCATGCGGTTCTTCGAATCGATGACCCAGACTCAGATCGCGCAGCAGATGGGGATCTCGCAGATGCACGTCTCGCGCATCCTCGCGAAAACCCTTGCCCGCCTGCGGGAGCAGTCCTCGCGGGAGTAGTCAGCCGGTGCGTTCGCGCTCTTTGCGCATCTTCGCCGGCGCCGACAGCCACCACGCGGCATCCAGCAGTTCGCGCAGCTGATCGATCTCGACCCGATCGAGATCGATCAGGATGTAGGGGTAGCCGTCGTAATGCGGGGTCGTGTAGTACGCCGGATCGCCCGAGGCCAGCAACGCCTGCTTCTCCTCCGGATCACACAGCAGCACCAGCCCACCCTCGGCCTCCACCCGCAACCGCGCGAACCCCTTCTTCCCCACCTTCAACGCCGGCGTCCGCCACCAGGTCGACTCCTCGACCCCCGGCAATTGCGTCGCCAACGCCACCACACCCGCCCAATCGATCGCCATACGTTCAGTGTGCGCGCAGGGTTGTCCTGCGGCTTGGACGAATGTCGCATGGGGCGTCGCTGCCGATCCACGCGGCCGGAGCTCGCAGCCGACAGCTCGGCGGCCGGCCGGTCAGGTCGAGGGCAGCGGCCTCCTCGATGGCGGCCGAAGCACAAGGCATCAGGGCACACCATCGGGCACGAGCGGAAGCTCACCTGGCGACGCCATCCGGGGCCGGGCTCCGGAGATCCGAACGAGTATCGTGTCGGCGCCGTGACGGTGCGGCCACAGCTGCGCACAAGGCCGGGGTCGACTGGCCCGGGGGGATCCCTGGCACCGCCACGCACCCAGACCTGAGCGCAGACTCCTCCTACAGCGGTTTCCGGAGCGCCGCCACGAACATCGCGTCAGTGCCGTGGCGATGTGGCCAGAGCTGTGCGCCTGGGCCGGGGCCGAGATCCGGGACGCCGGGGACGAGTTCGCGGGTGTCGAGCTGGATGGCGCCGGTGCGGCGGGCGGCGTCGGCGACCACTGCCACCGTTTCAGGTAGGTGCGGTGAGCAGGTGGAGTAGACCACCACACCACCGGGGCGCAGCAGATCCCAGGCGGCGGCGAGCAATTCGCGTTGCAGGACAACCAGTTCGGCGACATCGGCCGGGGTGCGGCGCCAGCGGGCTTCGGGGCGGCGGCGTAGCGCGCCGAGGCCGGTGCAGGGGGCGTCGACCAGGATGCGGTCGTAGCCGGGCGTCAGGCCGCTGTCGCGACCGTCGGCGACGTGCACGGTGACCGGCATGCCCGCGGTGGCGGTGCGGACCAGTTCGGCGCGGTGCTCGGCCGGCTCCACAGCGTCCACCTGGAAGCCGTCGATGGCGGCCAGGGAGCCGAGCAGGGCCGCCTTGCCGCCGGGGCCGGCGCACAGATCGAGCCAGCGACCGTTGTCGGGGCCGTCGAGCGGGGCGCGGGTAAGCGCGAGGGCGACCAGCTGGCTGCCTTCGTCCTGGACCGCGGCCATACCCTCGCGCACCGGCTCGAGCTTGCCCGGATCACCGCCTTCGAGATACACCGCGTACGGCGACCAGCGACCCTCCTCACCACCGGTGACCAGGGCCAGTTCTTCGGCGGTGATATCGCCGGGCCGGGCCACCAGATGCACCGAGGGGCGCGCGTCATCCGCGGCCAGGGCGTCGCCCAGTTCGGCCGCGTCGGCGCCGAGCGCGTCGGCGAAGGCCTGCGCGATCCACGCTGGGTGCGCGTATTCGAAGGCCAGGTGGCCGACCGGGTCTCGTGGGGCGAGCAGCTCGACCCATTCGGCGGCGTCGCGCTCCCCCGCCCGCCGCAACACCGCGTTGACGAAACCGGCTTTGCCCGCACCGAATTCGGCCCGCGCCAACGCCACCGAGGTATCGACGGCGGCATGCGCGCCGATCCGGGTGCGCAGCAACTGATAGACGCCCAGCCGCAGGATGTCCAGCAGCGGACCGTCGATCTCCTCGACCGCCCGCCCGGCGCATTCGGCGATCACCGCATCCAGCACACCCTGCGCCCGGCAGGCGCCGTAACCGAGCTCGGTCGCCAGCGCCGCATCCCGCCCCTCGATCCGCCGCTCCCGCAGCAACCCCGGCAGCACCAGGTTCGCGTACGCATCACGTTCCCGCACCGCCCGCAACGTCTCCAGCGCAACCTCCCGCGCCGGATCAATCGACTTGTACCGCCGACCCCCGCGATCGCGGCCAGCCGCACCCGCCGCCCGGCGGTCGCCCGCCTGCGCACCACCGCGACCCGAGCCGCTCTCACCTCGACGATCCCCGGAGAGCTCACCGCCCGGCGACGCGCCGCGCCGGCCCGCACCTCGGCGATCACCGGTTTCCGACGCAGCCTGTCCGCGACCCGAACGACCCGTACGTGGGCCACCGCCGAACCGATCACTCGGCTCCGACGCTCCCCGCCCACGACTCGAACCGCCTCGACGATCGCCGGTGCGCTCACCGCGCTCCGACGCGCCGCGCTCCCGGCCAGAGCCGCCCGCACTTCGGCCGCCACCGAACCGGTCACCCGATTCCGGCGCTCCCAGCCCGCGGTCCGGGCCGCTTGCCGAACGACGGTCGCCGAACTCACCGAGTCCCGATGCGCGGGATCCGCGACCCGACCCACGGCGGTCACCGGAGTGCTCAGCGCCTTCCGAGGCGCGGTGGTAACGACCGGAATCTCCCGAGCGACGCCGGTCGTCGAACCTATCGCGGCCCTCCGGGGCCCGCTGGCTCCGGCCCGAGCCGCCTGACACTCGGCCGTCGCCGGAGCGCTCCCCACTGCGGCCGAACGAGTCCCGGTTCTCACCTGCACGGCGCGCTTGGCCGCCGGGCCGCTCGATGCCGGAGCCTCGAGCCGAACCGGATGTCGCGGATCGCTGGCCACGGCCGCCGCGCCCGCCCACGGACTCGTCACGGCCTCCGCGACCACCCGCAGTCTCGTCACGGCCCCGGCGACCACCCGCAGACTCATCGCGACCTCCGCGACCACCCGCAGACCCATCACGATCTCGGCGACCGCCCGCGGATTCGTCGCGGCCTCGGCGACCGCCCAAGGACTCGTCACGGCCTCCGCGACCGCCAACCGACTCATCGCGGCGTTCGTCGCTCGGGCGCCCGCGTTCTCGATCGTTGTCGCTCATTCGACCACCGCGCCCGGCTCGAGGCGGGCGCCGCGGGCCCAGTCGAGGGCGGACATCATGCGTTTGCCTTGGGGCTGAACCTGATTCAGGCGGACGGCGGTCGTTGCGGTGCCGACGTAGACCCCGCTCTTGCGGACCTCGATATGCCGTTCGGGCAGCACGTCTTCGGCCATTTCCACCGGGCCCAGCTTGAGCCGGTTGCCCGCGACGACGGTCCACGCGCCGGGGGCCGGCGTGACGGCGCGGATGCGGCGGTTGATGGCGAGGGCGGGCTGATCCCAGCGGACCCGGGCCGCTTCGACCGACAGTTTCGGCGCGTACGACACGCCGTCGGTGGGCTGCGGAACCGCTTGCAGGGTCCCGTCTTCCACGCCGTCGAGGGTCTTCTCCAGCAGGGCAGCGCCGCTGTCGGCGAGCCGCTCCAGCAACTGTCCCGCGGTGTCGGTGACCGTGATCCGTTCGGTCACCACACCGAAGACAGGACCGGTGTCGAGCCCGGCCTCGATCTGGAAGGTCGACGCGCCGGTGATCTCATCGCCGGCATCGATGGCCGCCTGCACCGGCGCCGCACCGCGCCAGGCGGGCAGCAGCGAGAAATGCAGGTTGATCCAGCCGTAGGGCGGAATGTCGAGCACCTGCTGTGGTAGCAGCGCACCGTAGGCCACCACCGGGCAGCAGTCCGGCGCCAATTCGGTGAGCTGGGCGACGAATTCGGGGTCGGCGGGACGCGCGGGCGTGAGCACCGGGATGCCGTGCTCATCGGCCAGCTTGCCGACGGGTGAACGGGTGACCTTGCGGCCGCGACCGGCGACGGCGTCGGGCCGGGTGATCACCGCGACGACCTCGTGGCGCGCGGAGTCGATGAACCGCCGCAGCGACGGCACCGCGGGTTCGGGCGTACCCGCGAACACGATCCGCATCAGCGGCTCCGCTCGGCGACCGAGCGGCTGGGACGCACGGTGATGCCCGCGGCGAACCAATCCGATTCCCGGATCGAGCGCATCGCGTCCTTGCGGTCGGCGGGCTCGAGCCGGTCGATGAACAGCACACCGTCGAGGTGATCGGTCTCATGCTGCACGCAGCGGGCCAGCAGCCCCTCGGCCTCGAACTCGACCGGCGCGCCGGTCATATCCACGCCGGTGGCCCGCACCCGCAGCGCCCGGCGGGTGTCGTAGCGCAGGCCGGGGATGGACAGGCAGCCCTCCGGGCCGATCTGTTCCTCGTCGCCGAGCACGGTCCAGCTCGGGTTGACCAGGTGGCCGGCCGCGTCGCCGGTGTCGTAGACGAATACCCGCAGCCCCACCCCGATCTGCGGGGCGGCCATCCCGACCCCGCCGTCGTCGTGCATGGTCTCGGTGAGGTCGGTGACCAGCTGCCGCAGCTCACGATCGAATTCGGTGACCTCCGCCGCGCGGGCTCGCAGGATGGGGTCGCCGAACAGGCGAACGGGCTGAATGGTCACGGCGGCTCCCGGGAGTACGGCGGAATGTCGGTCGTCCCATTCTAGAGAGCACGCCGGGCGGGCCGGAGATCCCGGATACCGGCACCGTTTGCTGGTACAAATCCGGTGCGGTCCGGGCGGGGTGTCGAGCCCTCCGTCCGGCCGTCCACCGGAGACCCAGCGCTCAGATATTGCCGCCGATGACGACCTGCGGAATGCCGGTGCCCAGCTGCACGGGCTCGCAGACGGGAGTGGGCGCCGTGGCCGGATCGAGAGCTTCCAGCAACAGTTGCATCACGAACGGGTCGTAGACCATGTGGAAGTGACCGGTCAGGTTGGCCGGGCAGCGATCCTGGATCACCACGTTCTCCGCGCCCGGGCCGCGCAGGGCGATGTTCTCGAACGGCTGGATCATCTCGTCGACGCGACTGCCGATGGTCACGTAGTGCACGCCCGGCACCGTGTCGCCGCCGGCGTTGAGTTCCAGCATGACCGGCGAACCCTGGGCCTGCTGGATCGCCGCCAGCGACGTCACCTGTGCGAAGGCCTCCAGCACGCCGGGGATGGCCTGGGCGATCGGCACCAGCCCGTACATCACCCCGCCGTAGCTGGGCGAGGCCAGCCCGACCCAGCGGCCCACGTTCTCGGCGCCGCCGAGCTTGTTGATGTAGTAGCGAGTGACGTTGGCGCCCTGCGAGAAACCGACCAGATCGACCTTCGCGGCGCCGGTCGCGGCGAGCACATCATCGACGAAGTCGCCGATCTGATGTGCACTCAACCGCAGGTCCTCGGTGCCGAAACTGACCGCACCCGGCTTACCGCCGTAGTTGAGCGCGAACACGCAGTACCCCTCGGCCGCCAGCAGCGGCGCGATGGCCGACCAGTCGGAGTAGGCGCTGGCGTCGGTGCCATGGGCCAGGATGACCGGCCGCGGATGGGCGGCCGTCGGCGTGCAGCCGAAATCGTTGGTGCCCTGCGGAACGGCATCCGGATGCGATTTCATGTACAAGGCGGCGGCCAGATGATCCGGTTGCGGCGGCGCCGAGGCGGTGGGCACCAGCGGCGGCCGATATCCGGGTGGCTGGGCCCCGGCCGACCCGGATAGCGCCGTCGCCGATCCGATGAGCACAGCGGCCGCCGCGAGGCCGGCGAGTGCGACGCGACCCCATTGTGATGTTCCCCGACCCCACAAACCCCGTGTTTGTTCCATATCACAATGATCTACCCTGTCCGCGCGAAAAGCGCGCCCTGGGCGGGGTATTCACCACCCCGTTATTTTTCGGGGGTCTCGTCGTCGGCCAGGATGCGGTAGAGCGAACGGCGGGCTTCGGTGAGCACCTCGGCCGCCTTGGCCGCCTGGTCCGGCGTACCGGCGGTAGCCACCTGCGCGACTGCGCCCATGAGCTGTCCGACGAGCGCGCGCAGGTCGATCGCTTGGGCGCCGACGTCCTGTTTGACGTCGGCCCACGGGTCGCCGAGCTCCTCGCGATGCTCCTCGACGTAGCCGGTGCCCGATTCGGTCAGTTTCGCGGTCTTGCGACCGGACACCTTCTCGATGAGCACCAGGCCCTCGTCTTCCAGCTGCGCCAGCGCGGGGTAGATGGATCCGGGGCTGGGACGCCACAGATCATCGCTGCGCTCGCGGATCTGCTGGATGAGTTCGTATCCGTGCATGGGCCGTTCGGTGAGCAGCAGCAGGATGGCAGCGCGGACGTCACCGCGCCTGCCACGCCCGCCGCGTCCACGTCCGCGGCCGAAACCCGGGCCGAAGCCGGGTCCGAAACCGGGACCGAAGCCCGGCCCGAATTCGGGACCCCAGCCGTGGCGTCCGCCGCGACGGAACTGTCCGCGCCGCGGCCCGAACTCCTCGAATCCTGGTCGCTGCCGACCGCCGTGCCGGCCATGCCCTCGGTGCATTTCTGTGTTTTCCATGTCGAGCCTCCTCAGACTCCGATGTTGTTGAACACTATCAACGATATATCGGCAATCTATCCATGACAACCCCGAGCTCGAGATTTGCCGCACACCGCCGGCCTGCCCCCACCGAAAGGCAGGCCGACGCCGTCGGACGCTCAGGCGGCGAGTGAGTCGATCCAGCGCGCCAGCCGGTCCCCCTCCACCTTCATCAGACTCGGATCGCGAAATGTGTTGGTGAGCAGGGAAATACCTTGATACGCGGCGATGAGCGCGACACCCAGCTCGGCCGCATCCTCCCGCCCCATCTCGGCGAACTGCCGTTGGCTCCAGTCCACCAGCACCCGCATCGCGGCGGCGATCTCCGCGTCCAGCACGTCGGGCCGCTTGTCCATCTCGGAGGCGAGCGTGCCGAACGGGCAGCCGAACTGCGCCGCCTGATCGCGCAGGTCGACCCAGCCCGCGATCAGCCCCCGCAGCCGCTCCTGCGGAGCGCCGAGGCGATCGAGCTCCTCGAGCAGGTGCCCCAGCCTGCGCCGATGCGCCTCGACCGCCGCTTCGATCAGCTGATCTTTGGTTTTGAAGTAGTAGTACACGTTGCCAACCGGTACGTCGGCGACCTTCGCGATGTCGGCGATGGTGGTCTTTTCCACGCCACGCTCATAGAAGACCTGGACGGCGGCATCCACCAAACGCTCCCGCTTCCCCGCCTTCACCGCAGGCTGTAAGTCAGTCATACAACTAACTCTAGACAACGGCGCGACACCTCGGCTACGGTGAGTTAGTCATCCAACTAACTAAGGACTTACAACATGATCGTGGTTACCGGTGCAACCGGAAATGTCGGCACCCCGCTGGTCGGCGCCCTCGCGGCAGCCGGCGCGGAGGTGACGGCCGTATCGCGCAGTGTCGAGCCCGGCCAGTTCGGGCCGGACGTGCGCACCGCACAAGCGGATGTCACCGATCCGGAGCGCCTGCGGCCGATCGTCGACGGCGCCGAGGCCCTGTTCCTGCACGACACCGGCATGAGCGCACACCTGATGCGCCCGGCGGACATCCTCGATGTGGCCAAGGCCGGCGGTGTCCGGCGCGTGGTGCTGCTGTCGTCGCAGGGCGTGGTCACCCGGCCGGACTCGGTATCGCACGGCGGTGTCGCGCGCGCCTTCGATGCGGCCGTGCGGCAGTCGGGCCTGGACTGGACCATCCTGCGGCCCGGCGCTTTTCACTCGAACGCGTACGCGTGGTCGCCCATGGTGCGCGGTGCCCGGACGGTGACGGCGCCCTACGGTGACGTCGGCCTGCCGACCGTCGACCCGCGCGATATCGCCGAGGTCGCCGCGGCCGCCCTCCGCACCGACGAGCACGCCTGGCAGGTCTACACCCTCACCGGTCCCGAGCTCAGCACGCCGCGCCAGCGGACCGAAGCGCTGGCATCGGCCCTCGGCGAGCCGATCCGGTTCGTCGAACAGACCCGGGCGCAGGCACGGGAGCAGATGCTGGAGTTCATGCCCGAAGCGGTCGTGGAGACCACCCTCGACATCCTCGGCGCACCGACCGACGAGGAACTCCGGATCAGCACCGACGTGACGTCGGTGCTCGGGCGGCCGGCACGACCGTTCAAGGATTGGGCGCAGGCACATATCGCCGCGTTCCGCTGAGCCCGGGTCGCGCTTGTCATCCGGGCCGGGCCACGTCGGCGCAGGTCAGCCGATGTCGATGGGGTCGATCTGCACGCGCAGCGGAGCGTCGGAGCGTTGCGCGCTGCGGACGGCTTGGCCGGCCGCGAGCGAACGGGACAGGGCCGAGGCGTCGCGGCGCGGGGTGCGCAGCAGGATGCGTTCGACCTCGGCGGGGGAATCGCCGGTGAAGGGTTTGCGGGCGAACGGCGGCAGCGGCACCGGGCCGAGCAGATCGGCCGATTCCGGGAGGGTGGCGGCGGCGAGCAGTTCGGTGATGGCCTCGGACGTGCCGTCGATGGCGGCCATGCGGACCGCGGGCGGGAAACCGACCTCCGCGCGGCTGTCGACCTCGGCCCGGGCATGGCCGATCGGATCCCAGCGGATCAGCGCCTGCACGGTCGGGATGGAGGGTTCGGCCATGACCAGCACCTGGCCGTGCGCGCGGACCAGGGCGGCGGCGGTCATCCAGCGGCGCAGGGCATCCTCGGCCGCGCGCAGATCGGCGCGGCCGAGCAGGGCCCATCCGTCGAGCAGCAGGGCGACGCCGTAACCGCCGGGCAGGACGGGTTCGGCCCCCACGGTCGCGACCACCACCTGCGGTCCCGGTTCCACGGTGTCGAGGACCGCACCACCGCCGGAACCACGGATCGGCACCCCGGGAAAGGCCCGGCCGAGTTCCTCCGCGGTCCGGGTCGCGCCGATCACCACCGCGCGCAGGGCCCGCGAGCCGCAGGCGGGGCAGCGGAAACCCGCTTCGGTGCGCCCGCACCAGCGGCAGCCGGGACTGTGCGCGATATCGGCGGATTCCGGACCGGCCTGACGAGGCCGGTCCGGCAGGGCGAGCGGGCCGTTGCAGTGCCGACAGCGCGCGGGCGTCCGGCATTTCCCGCACGCCAGGGCGGGCACGTACCCGCGCCGGGGTACCTGCACCAGCACCCCGGCACCTTCCTTCAGCGCCGAACGGGCCGCGGCGAAGGCGGCGCCGGGTATCCGTACGGCGCGCGCGACGGGATCGCGTTCCAGGGCCAGATCGGTGTCGCCCGGGGCGCTGATCCGCGGCGTGGCCGAACGCAACGTCGCGCGATCGGCGACGAGATCGTGCGCCCAGCCCGAATCGACTACCGCCTGAATCTCGGCGGTGCGCGCGAATCCGCCCGCCACGAAAGCCGCGCCCGTCTCGTGCGCGCGCAACATGGCCACCTCCCGCGCATGCGGATACGGGGCCCGCGGTTCGGCGTAGGTGTCGTCGCCGTCGTCCCAGATGGCGATCAGGCCGAGATCACGGGCCGGGGCGAACACCGCGGCACGGGTACCGACCACCACCCGCGCGGTCCCGCGCAGCACAGCCAGCCAGCGCCGGTACCGCGCCGCCGGCCCGAGCCCCGCCGACAGCCCCACCGCCCGCTCCCCCACCAACCGCTCACATTCGGCCAGCACCCGATCCAGATCCCGCTGATCGGGCACCATGAGCACCGCACTACGACCACCGGCCACCACCACCGCCGCCAACTCCGCCAGCCGCGCCGCCCACTGCTCCCCCGGCAACGCCTGCCACGCGGCCCGCACACCCCTACCCTGCGCCAGCGCCTCGAGGAAGCTCGCGCCGTGCAGGTATCTGTTCCACGGTGCGAGGTCGACACCGGCACGGTCGAGACGAGCGGCGGTGGTCGCCACCCCTTCCGGCACTGACGCGTCGGCGGGCGGGCCGCTCGGGCTCTGCGACGCATCGAGGTCGGCGGCGGGCGAGCTCTCGGCCGATTGCTGCTCCGCCGTGGGCCGATCGCTACGAGCGTTGCCGTGCACGCCGAGAACGCTCGGATCGCCGGCCGGGTGCGCTGCGAGTTCCGACGCCTGCGCCGATGATTCGCATGCGCCCACACCACTATTCGGGACGACTGCCGACTGTCCCGCGGATCCTGGATCGTCCGATGGCGCCGGCGAATCTCCGGTGGATGACTCGGGGGCGATCCCGACGCCGATCTCACGCTGCCTCGCGTCGCCGTCGAATCCCGATGTCGCCGAAAGGTTGTCGGCCTGCGTCGGAGTGGGAGCCTGCACAGGTGCGCCATCCGCAGCGGGCGTAACGCCCTCGCCCCCAGCGTTGTTCGGTAAAGAGCTGGACTTCACCGGCTTCGTTCTAGCGGTCCCCCCGTTCTCGGTGCGCGCATGCCGGGGTGGAATCGCCAGGCGCAGTACATCCGCGCGGCTACCGGCATAACGGGTGGCCACCGAAGTGATCAGGCGCAGAATCTCGGGGGTGAGCACGCGTTCGGCGGAAACAACCCGATCCAGCGGCATCAGTTTGCCCGTGTGGTCGCTGACGGCGAGCCGGTCGAGCAGGTAGCCGTCGACCAGGCGGCCGGCGAAGCGGACTCGGACGCGGACTCCGGGCTGGGCGATCTCGTCGAATTCGGGCGGGACGAGATAGTCGAAATCGCGATCGAGGTGCGCCGGGGTCAGCAGCGGGAGGACCCGGGCGATCGGCAGCGCTAGCGTCGTGGTGGGACCCGCGGACGTCCCCGACACAGCCGACACCCCCGGCGACGGTCCGTCGCCGGGGGTGTTGTCGGCCGCGAGTTCGTCCACCCGGGCGCCGGAACTACAGGCCGGCGGCGGCGCGCAGCTTGTCGGCGCGGTCGGTGTGCTCCCAGGGCAGGTCGACGTCGGTGCGGCCGAAGTGGCCGTACGCGGCGGTCGGCGCGTAGATCGGGCGCAGCAGGTCCAGATCGCGGATGATCGCGCCCGGGCGCAGGTCGAAGACCTCGGTGATGGCGCTGGCGATGCGCGCCGGATCGACCTTCTCGGTACCGAAGGTCTCCACGAACAACCCGACCGGCGCGGCCTTGCCGATGGCGTAGGCGACCTGCACCTCCACCCGGTCCGACAGGCCCGCCGCGACGACGTTCTTGGCGACCCAGCGCATCGCGTAGGCGGCCGAGCGGTCGACCTTCGACGGATCCTTACCGGAGAACGCGCCACCACCGTGCCGGGCCATGCCGCCGTAGGTGTCGACGATGATCTTGCGGCCCGTCAGGCCGGCGTCACCCATCGGGCCGCCGAGCACGAACTTGCCGGTGGGGTTGACCAGCAGCCGCACATCGGCCACATCCAGGCTGGGCAGCGACAGATCGGCGAGCACCGCGTCCACGACCTTCTCGCGAATATCGGGGGCCAGCAGGTTGTCCAGATCGATATCGGCGGCGTGCTGGGTGGAGATGACCACCGTGTCCAGCCGGACCGGGCGGTCGCCGTCGTATTCGATGGTGACCTGGGTCTTGCCGTCGGGCCGCAGGTACGGCAGCACACCCGACTTGCGGACCTCGGTGAGCTTGCGCGAGAGCCGGTGCGCCAGCGCGATCGGCAGCGGCATCAGCTCGGGGGTGTCGGTGGTGGCGTAGCCGAACATCAGGCCCTGATCACCGGCGCCCTGCTGTTCGATCTCGTCGTCGGAGCCGCCGACGCGGGCCTCGTGCGAGGTGTCGACGCCCTGCGCGATATCCGGCGACTGCGCGCCGATGGCGATGTTCACACCGCAGGAGTTGCCGTCGAAACCCTTTGCCGAGGAGTCGTATCCGATCTCGAGCACCTTCTCCCGGACGATGCGCGGGATGTCCGCGTACGCCTCGGTGGTGACCTCACCGGCGACATGCACCTGGCCGGTGGTGACCAGGGTCTCCACCGCCACCCGGCTGCGCGGGTCCTCCGCGAGCAACGCGTCGAGGATGGAATCGCTGATGGCGTCACAGATCTTGTCCGGGTGACCCTCGGTCACGGACTCACTGGTGAATAGGCGACTGCCGGTCGTGCGCACAGTTGTTCCCTCTCCCTCAACGGGTTGCTCTTCTCGGTTTGCGACCCTAGCGCCGCGTTGCCGCTGGTGCGATGCCTACGGTCGGCGACATCGCACGTCGCGGCGGCAACGGTGCCACGCCGGGCGCGAACCCTGATCCCAGACTATTCCAAACCACCGACGCGCCGGTCCGCCGTCCCGGACCGCGGGTCCCGGCGCCCGATGGCATCGTTCGATTACCCGCACTCATTAGACGACGCCGTCCGGCTCCCGCGCATGGAGTTGACGCGATTGCCTCGCTCCCGCAAGGCATCTCGCGGTCCCCCATGGACGACGCCATGACTCATCGGCTCAGCTCAGCAGCGGGCCGAGCGCATCGAGCACCCGGCTGGCCAGCAGGGCCTTGGATCCGTGGTCGAGCGCCTGTTCGGTGCCGTCGGCGCCGAGCAGCCAGCCGTCGTTGGTGTCGACCTCGAACGCCTTGCCTTCACCGACCGCGTTGACCACCAGCAGATCGCAGCCCTTGCGGGCCAGTTTGGCGCGCGCGTGGGTGAGCACGTCGCCGTGCTCGTCACCGGTTTCGGCGGCGAATCCGACGATCGCGGTGCCGGGCAGCTGGCCGTCGGCGCGGGCCTGGACCAGACCGGCGAGGATGTCGTCGTTCTTGGTCAGCGCGATGGTGTCGGGTTCGCCGGCACCCTTCTTGATCTTGGCCGCGGCCACGTTGGTGGGCCGGAAATCGGCCACCGCCGCCGCCATGATCACCGCGTCCGCGCCTTCGGCGTGCTTGTCGACCGCGGTCTTGAGCTGTTCGGCGGTGGTGATGTGCACCAGGTCGACGGCTGCCGGGGCGGCCATCTCGATGGTGTTGCCCGCGATGAGCGTGACGTGCGCGCCGCGCTGGGCCGCGACCCGGGCCAGGGCGTAGCCCTGCTTACCGGAGCTGCGGTTGCCCAAAAAACGCACCGGATCCAGCGGCTCCCTGGTGCCGCCGGCGGTGACGACCACCCGGCGGCCCTCGAGATCACGCGGAATGGCGTCGGCGCGCTCGAGCAGCAGCGTGGCCAGCCCGAAGATCTCCTCGGGCTCGGGCAGTCGCCCCGGACCGGTGTCGGTGCCGGTGAGCCGGCCCGACGCCGGTTCCATGACGTTGGCGCCGTGCGCGCGCAGGGTGGCGACATTGGCGACGGTGGCCGGATGCTCCCACATCTCGGTGTGCATCGCGGGCGCGAACAGGATGGGACATCGCGCGGTGAGCAGCGTGGCGGTGAGCAGGTCGTCGGCGCGACCGGTGGCGGCGCGCGCCATCAGATCGGCGGTCGCGGGCGCGATGACGACGAGGTCGGCTTCCTGCCCGAGCCGCACATGCGGAACTTCGGGCACATCGGCGAACACCCCGGTGTTCACGGGGTTGCCGGTGAGCGCCTCGAATGTGGCCTTGCCGACGAACTGCAAGGCCGATTCGGTGGGAATGACCCGGACATCGTGCCCGGTTTCGGTGAAGCGGCGCACCAGAGCGCACGCCTTGTAGGCGGCGATGCCCCCGCCGACCCCGACAACGACCCGTGTGGTCATTGCGCCTCCTGTGTTGTGCGGGACACCAGCGCCCGATATGCCCGGCGAGCTACGGTGCCGCGCACCGGCTCACCGGGACGCGGTCACTCGCCTTCGGTGTGCTCGAGCAGGTCGGCGTGGATCTCACGCATGGCCACCGACAGCGGCTTCTCCTGCGCGACCGGCTCGACCAGCGGGCCGACGTACTCGAGGATGCCGTCGCCGAGCTGGTTGTAGTAGTCGTTGATCTGACGTGCCCGCTTGGCGGCGTAGATGACCAGGGCGTACTTGGACGAAGTGCGCTCCAGCAGCTCATCGATCGGCGGGTTGGTGAGGCCGACCGGAGTGTCGTAGGCGGGCGCGGCGAGGGTGTCCGTACTGCTCACTAGGGGGGCTCCTGCGGGTTGTTGACCGATATTGTCGCGGACTGATGTCACGAACTCGAATTTGTGCTAACGAACAACGATACCAACTGCTCGCAGGCGCTGGTCACCTCGTCGTTCACGATCACGATGTCGAACTCGTCACAGGCGGCCAGTTCGGTGCGTGCGGTCTCCAGCCTGCGCTCGATGACCTCCGGCGATTCGGTGCCGCGCGAGCGTAGCCGGGAGACCAGTTCGTCCCAGCTCGGCGGGGCCAGGAACACCAGCAGCGCCTCGGGCATCGCCTTGCGGACCGAGCGCGCGCCTTCCAGGTCGACCTCCACCAGCACCGGCAGGCCCTCGGACAAGGCCGCGCGGACCGGCGCAGCCGGGGTACCCGACCGTTGCAGTCCGCCGTGGATATCGGCCCATTCGAGCAGTTCCCCGGCCTCGATCATCGCGTCGAATTCCTCGCGGCTGACGAACCGGTAGTCCCGGCCGTCGACCTCCCCGGGCCGTGGGGCCCGGGTTGTGGCCGACACGCTGAACACCAGGTGCGGTAGGCGTTCACGAACGCAGCGCACCACGGTGGACTTGCCCACGGCCGAGGGGCCGACCAGAACGACCAGCCGACCCTTCGTCATGTGTTCGACCACCGGCGGTTGTCAGGCGCCGAGGTCGAACTTGGCCAGCAGGGCCTTGCGCTGCCGATCGCCCAGGCCGCGCAGACGGCGGGTGGGAGCGATCTCCAGCTCGGTCATGATCTCGGCCGCCTTGACCTTGCCGACCTTGGGCAGGGCCTCGAGCAGGGCCGACACCTTCATCTTGCCGATGATCTCATTGGTCTCGGCGTCGTTGAGGACACTCTTCAGGTCGGTGCCGCCACGCTTCAAGCGATCCTTGAGCTCCGCCCGAGTGCGGCGAGCGGCCGCCGCCTTCTCCAAAGCAGCGGCGCGCTGCTCGTCAGTCAGCTGGGGAAGGGCCACGGTTCCTCCGTCTCATCGTTCATTGCATCAACTACTGCCCAATTACCCGGCAGTGACAGCGACCGTACCCACGACTGTTGCCGATTGCGAACCCACCCCCCAGGTCAGCGCATGATTCGACGATGCCGTAGGGGACGCCGGAGGCAATGCCCGACCCGGCTCGCCCGCCCTCCCGAACACCGGTTCGAATCCACGAAACAGCCTGCCAGCAGGGCGTTTTCGTACACGGAACGAATTAGCGGGCCGGTTGCCACGGCGCCGCTCGCGTCGCTGGCAAACCCGTAACCCCCCGACCAGGAACTTTCTGGAAAATTTCTGCGTGTCGCCCCACAAATCACATGCGTGTCGCGCATGCGACGTTCGCTGTGGAAGTTGCGGGCCGCCTCGGCATCGGTGCGCCGGGCCGGTTCGCGCACCGCAGGGCAGGTGATCGGGTGCGGCGCGACCCCGGGGCGGGCGTACTGAACAGGGCCGTAATGGCAGGTGTACGCGTCCAGGGGCAGCGACAAGGCCACTGCGGGCATCCCCGGACCGCCGGCTGACCACACGGCGTTTCAGAGGGCGTCACGGCGTCCGTGCCTCAGTCGCATCGAAACGCGCGGGCGGCAGGGTCCGGACATGGATCAGGCCCGGCCCGAGGGGTGGGCGGGCCGGACCTGATGTCCCCCGCAAGCGCGAGGTGCTGTGATGGAAAACCGCCGACTATTGCCCCGCCGGAGATCCCCCGATCAACCTTCACAGCATCTCACCGCCGCGACGCCGATACCAGCACCACGGCCGATGCGTCGCGGATGAGACATCCGTGCCGAAACCGGGGCCGCAAGCGCGGAGATCGGGTACCGCCAGGGCAGCTACGCCTGAAGGAAGCCGAACTCTTCCTGCATGGCGGCGAGCTTGGCGCGCAGCGCGGGAACCGACGGCCCTTCGCGCAGCACCTCACGCGAGGCGTTGGGCACCACACCGTGCAGCAGGTGTTCGGGCACCAGGCCGCGCACGGACTCCGCTCCCCCGCCCTGCGCGCCGACGCCGGGCATGAGGATGGGCCCGTTGAGCGCACTCAGATCCGGTGCCTCGGTGAGGGTGGCGCCGACCACGACGCCGACCGAGCCGAAGGAGTCGCCGGTGTTGCGGGCCGCGGCGGCGTCGACGATCGTCTGGGCGATGCTGCGGCCGTCGCCCGCGGTGATCCGTTGCAGCTCGGCGCCTTCCGGATTGGACGTCGCCGCCAGCACGAACACCCCGCGGTGATTGGCCTGCGCGAGCTCGAGGGCCGGATCGAGCGAGCCGAAGCCCAGATACGGCGAGACCGTCACCGCGTCCGAGGCGAGCGGGCCGTCACCGAGCCAGGCGCGGGCGTAGGCGTCCATGGTGGAGCCGATATCGCCGCGTTTGGCGTCGGCCAGCACCAGCGTGCCGGAATCGCGCAGCACCTCGATGGTGCGTTCGAGCACCCCGATCCCGCCGGCGCCGTAGACCTCGAAGAACGCCACCTGGGGTTTGACCAGGGCGACGCAGCCGTCGAAGGCCTCGACGCAGATCTCGGCGAAGGCCTCGAGGCCGTCCACGTCGTCGGTCAGGCCCCACTGGTCCAGCAGGCCCGGATGGGGATCGATGCCGACGCACAGCGGCCCGAACTGGCGCATCGCGTGCTGTAGCCGGTCGCCGAAGGTCTGCACCGATCCCGCTCCGCTCTCCTGGTCGTGGGTCACCCGCGCAGTACCGCGTGCAGCTCTTGCAGCGACCGCACCCCGATACCGCCGTTGATGCTGGCCTCGATGCCCTGCACGGCCGCGGCCGCACCCTGCACGGTGGTGATGCAGGGGATGTTCACACCCACTGCGGCACTGCGGATCTCGTAGCCGTCCACGCGCGGTCCGGAGTTGCCGTAGGGGGTGTTGAACACCATATCGACTTCGCCGTCGCGGATCTGCTCGACGATGGTCGGCTCGTCGGCCGGCCCGTCCTCGGAGTGCTTGCGCACCCGCTCGCACGGAATGCCGTTGCGGCGCAGCATTTCCGCGGTGCCCTCGGTGGCCAGGATGCGGAAGCCCAGGTCGTTGAGCCGCTTCACCGGGAATACCATGGCGCGCTTGTCGCGGTTGGCGATGGAGACGAACACCGTGCCCTCGGTCGGCAGCGAACCGTAGGCCGCGGACTGGCTCTTGGCGAAGGCGGTGCCGAAATCGGCGTCGATGCCCATGACCTCACCGGTGGACTTCATCTCCGGCGAGAGCAGCGAATCCACGCCGCTGCCGTCGGCCTTGCGGAACCGGTGGAACGGCAGCACGGCTTCCTTGACCGCGACCGGCGCGTCCAGCGGGACGTGCCCGCCGTCGCCCTCACCGGGCAGCATGCCTTCCTTGCGCAGGTCGGCGATGGTGGCGCCGAGCATGATCCGGGCGGCCGCCTTGGCCAGCGGCACGGCGGTGGCCTTGGAGACGAACGGCACGGTGCGGCTGGCGCGCGGGTTGGCCTCGAGGACGTAGAGCACGTCGTCCTTGAGCGCGTACTGCACGTTGAGCAGGCCCTTGACGCCGATGCCCTTGGCCAGCGCGACGGTGGAGCGGCGCACGGCCTCGATATCGCTGCGGCCCAGGGTGATCGGCGGCAACGCGCAGGCCGAGTCGCCGGAGTGGATACCGGCTTCCTCGATGTGTTCCATCACGCCGCCGAGGTAGACCTCCTCGCCGTCGCAGAGCGCGTCCACGTCGATCTCGATGGCGTCTTCCAGGAAGCGGTCGACCAGCACCGGATGCTCGGGGTTGAGTTCGGTGGCGCGGGAGATGTAGCCCTCGAGCGAGGCCTCGTCGTAGACGATCTCCATGCCGCGGCCGCCCAGCACGTAGGACGGGCGCACCAGCACCGGGTAGCCGATCTCGGCCGCGATCTTCTTGGCCTGCTCGACGGTGGTGGCGGTGCCGTACTTCGGGGCCGGCAGCCCAGCCGCGACCAGCACGTCACCGAACTCGCCGCGGTCCTCGGCCAGGTCGATGGCGGCGGCGCTGGTGCCGACCACCGGCACCCCGGCATCGGTGAGCCGCTGCGCCAGGCCCAGCGGGGTCTGGCCGCCCAGCTGCACGATGACACCGGCGACGGTGCCGGATTCGGTCTCGGCGTGGTAGATCTCGAGCACGTCTTCGAAGGTCAGCGGCTCGAAGTAGAGGCGGTCGGCGGTGTCGTAGTCGGTGGAGACGGTCTCCGGGTTGCAGTTGACCATCACCGTCTCGTAGCCGGCCTGCGACAGCGTCTGCGCCGCGTGCACACACGAGTAGTCGAACTCGATGCCCTGACCGATCCGGTTCGGGCCCGAGCCGAGGATGATCACCTTCTCGCGCTCACGCTGCGGTGCCACCTCGGACTCCGCGGCGGGGTCGAGCTCGTAGGCCGAGTAGTGGTACGGCGTCTTGGCCTCGAACTCGGCCGCGCAGGTGTCGACGGTCTTGAACACCGGGCGCACACCGAGCCGGTGCCGCAGCGCGCGCACCCCGCTCTCGCCGGCCAGTTCCGGACGCAGCGCGGCGATCTGGCGGTCGGACAGGCCGTAGTGCTTGGCCCGCCGCAGCAGCGATTCGTCCAGCACCGGTGCGTCGAGCAGCTCCTGACGCATCTCGACCAGACCGGCGACCTCGGCGACGAACCAGGGGTCGATACCGGAGGCGGCGGCGACGTCGTCGATGCTGGCGCCCAGCCGCAGCGCCCGCTCGACCTGGTAGATGCGGCCTTCGGTGGGCACCCGCAGATCATCGAGGATGGCGCTGATCGCGGCCTCGACGTCGGCGGGCGCGTCAGAGGCCGGCGCCCACCGGCCGTCGTCGGTGGTCCAGAAGCCGGTGGACTTGGTCTCCAGCGAGCGCAGCACCTTGCCCAGCGCTTCGGCGAAGTTGCGGCCCAGCGACATCGCCTCACCGACCGACTTCATGGTGGTGGTCAGCGTGCCGTCGGCACCGGGGAACTTCTCGAACGCGAACCGCGGCGCCTTGACCACGACGTAGTCCAGCGTCGGCTCGAAGCAGGCCGGGGTTTCCTTGGTGATGTCGTTGACGATCTCGTCGAGGGTGTAGCCGATGGCCAGCTTGGCCGCGATCTTGGCGATCGGGAAGCCGGTGGCCTTGGACGCCAGCGCCGAGGAGCGCGACACCCGCGGGTTCATCTCGATGACGATCAGGCGGCCGTCGGCCGGGTTCACCGCGAACTGGATATTGCAGCCGCCGGTGTCCACGCCGACCTCGCGCAGGATCGCGATGCCGAGATCGCGCATCTTCTGGTACTCGCGGTCGGTCAGGGTCATGGCCGGGGCCACGGTCATCGAGTCGCCGGTGTGCACGCCCATCGGGTCGACGTTCTCGATGGAGCAGACGATCACGACGTTGTCGCGGCCGTCGCGCATGAGCTCGAGCTCGTATTCCTTCCAGCCGAGGATGGACTCCTCGATCAGCACGTTCGCCGTCGGCGACGCGGCCAGGCCACCACCGGCGATGCGGTCGAGGTCCTCGTCGTTGTAGGCCATGCCGGAACCGAGGCCGCCCATGGTGAACGAGGGCCGCACGACCACCGGGAAGCCCAGCTCGGCGACGGTCTCGCGCACCTCGTCCATGGTGAAGCAGACCCGCGAGCGGGCGCTCTCCCCGCCGACCTTGGCGACGATGTCCTTGAACTTCTGCCGGTCCTCACCGCGCTGGATGGCGTCGAAGTCGGCGCCGATCAGCTCGACGTTGTACTTCTCCAGCACGCCGCGCTCGTGCAGCGCGACGGCGGTGTTGAGCGCGGTCTGCCCGCCCAGGGTGGCCAGGATGGCGTCGGGGCGCTCCTTGGCGATGACCTTCTCGACGAACTCGGGCGTGATCGGCTCGACGTAGGTGGAGTCGGCGAACTCCGGGTCGGTCATGATCGTGGCCGGGTTGGAGTTGACCAGCGAAACGCGCAGACCCTCCGAGCGCAGCACCCGGCAGGCCTGGGTGCCAGAGTAATCGAACTCGCAGGCCTGACCGATGACGATCGGGCCCGAGCCGATCACCAGGATGTGGTTCAGATCGGTGCGGCGAGGCATCAGGCTCCTTCCATCAGACCGGCGAAACGGTCGAACAAGTACGCGGCGTCATGGGGGCCGGCGGCGGCTTCGGGGTGGTACTGCACGGAGAACGCGCGCCCGTCGACCAGGCGCACGCCCTCGACGGTGCCGTCGTTGGCGCAGACATGGCTGACCTCGGCCTTGCCGAACGGGGTGTCGAACTGTTCCCCCTGTTCGCCTTCGAGGGCGAAGCCGTGGTTCTGCGCGGTGATCGAGATGCGGCCGGTCTCGTGCTCGACGACCGGGATGTTGATGCCGCGGTGGCCGAACTTCATCTTGTAGGTGCCGCGGCCCAGCGCGCGGCCCAGGATCTGGTTGCCGAAGCAGATGCCGAACAGCGGCAGGCCGGCGCCGAGGATCTGGCGGGTGAGTTCGACCGCGCCGTCCTGGGTGGCCGGGTCGCCCGGGCCGTTGGACAGGAACACGCCGTTCGGCTTCAGCTCCTGGATCTGGTCGAACGAGGTGCCCGACGGCACCACATGCACCCGGATGCCGCGTTCGGCGAACATCCGCGGGGTGTTGGTCTTGATGCCGAGATCCACCGCGACCACGGTGAAGCGGTGCTCGCCGGTGGGCTCGATGGTGTAGAGCCCGTCGGTGCTGACCTCTTCGGCCAGGTCGGCGCCGAGCATGGACGGCTGGCCGTTGACCCGGGCCACGAGCTCGTCGACGGTCGCGGCGACGGCGTCACCGCTGAAGATGCCCGCCTTCATCGAACCGCGGGTGCGCAGATGCCGCACCACCGCGCGGGTGTCGATGCCCGCGATACCGACGATGTCCTGGCGCTCCAGCTCCTCCGGCAGCGTGCGGGTGGCGCGCCAGTTGGATGCGCGGCGCGCGGGGTCGCGCACGGCGTAGCCGGCGACCCAGATCTTGCCGGACTCGTCGTCCTCGTCGTTCCAGCCGGTGTTGCCGATCTGCGGGGCCGTGGCCACCACGATCTGGCGGTGATAGCTGGGGTCGGTCAGGGTCTCCTGATAGCCGGTCATCGCGGTGCAGAACACCGCCTCACCCAGCGTCTCGCCGACGGCGCCGTAGGAGGTGCCACGGAAAACCCGGCCGTCCTCCAGCACCAAGGCCGCTTCGTTCTTTCCGCTCATCCCTCGTCTCCCGTCGTCATCTGTGCCCACGCCGGATACACCGTCTTGTCGTCACCTCGGAAACCCGTATCGATCTCGGTTCCGGTCGGCAGCTTCCAGCGAATCACCAGCACACCATCTTCTGTCATCACCTTGCCCGCGTGGCCGCGTTCGGTGCGCACCGCGGTGATCGATTCCTGTGGAATCCAGATCACCGACGCGCCGTGGCGCTCGAGCAGGATGCCTCGCTCGAACCGGGTGAGTTCGGCGGTGGCTCGAAAGCCCAAGTCCCCGACCGCGATCCGGTCCTGCCAGCTCGGCGCCATGGTGCTGCCGAGGTAGAGGCCGGTGGTGGGTTCGAGCACCTGAGCACCCAGTTCCTGCGGTACCGGCGGCAATTCGCCGATGCGCTCGGCCTGGCGGGCGGCCCGGTTCTGCCAGCCCCGGTACATCAGGTAGATCAGCACCGCCCACAGCAGCGCCAGCCCGACCACCCACAGTGCCCGTTCCATTACGACTGCCCTCCGGTCTGCGCCGGCGCCGCCGCCACACCGTCGCGGGCAGTGATCCGGCCACGCAGCAGGGTGGTGGTCACCCGCGCGGGCAGCGTCATGTCCTGGTACGGGGTGTTGTCGGAGATGCTGGCGAGCTCTTTCGCCCGCACCGTCCAGCTCGCGTCCGGGTCG
Organism: Nocardia cyriacigeorgica GUH-2; assembly: GCF_000284035.1. NCBI lineage: Bacteria > Bacillati > Actinomycetota > Actinomycetes > Mycobacteriales > Nocardiaceae > Nocardia > Nocardia cyriacigeorgica. The sequence goes on from NC_016887.1 coordinate 3,881,367, forward strand.
ACCAGCACCAGGTTGGCCGGTTCACCGACCGCGATCGGCCTGCCGTGCTCGTCCAGGCCGACGATCTCGGCCGGCCGCTCACTCATCACCTTCGCCACCCCGCGCCAATCCAGCAGACCCGGGCGGACCATGGTTTCCACCACGATCGACAGCGCGGTCTCCAGCCCGAGCATGCCGGGGCGGGCGGCGGCGAACTCGCAGCACTTGTCCTGTTCGGCATGCGGGGCGTGGTCGGTGGCGACGCAGTCGACGATGCCCTCGGCCAGCGCCTGGCGCAGCGCGACCGCGTCGGAGGCCTCACGCAGCGGCGGATTCACCTTGTTGACCGCGTCGTAGGTCTCCAGCCGCGAGTCGTCGAGCAGCAGGTGATGCGGGGTGACTTCGGCGGTGATCGCGATGCCCTGCGACTTGGCCCATTTGACCAGCTCCACGGTGCCGGCGGTGGACGCGTGGCAGATGTGGACGCGGGCGCCGGCATCGCGCGCCAGCAGCGCGTCGCGGGCGACGATGGATTCCTCGGCGGCGCGGGGCCAGCCGGCCAGACCCAGGCGGGCGGCGGTCGGGCCCTCGTGCGCCACGGCGCCGACGGTCAGCCGCGGCTCCTCGGCGTGCTGGGCGATCAGCACCCCGAGCGAGTTCGCGTATTCCAGGGCGCGGCGCATGATCAGCGGGTCGTAGACGCAGTGGCCGTCATCGGAGAACATGCGCACCGCGCCGACCCCGGCGGCCATGGTGCCCATCTCCGCGAGCTGCTTGCCCGCGAGCCCGACGGTGACCGCACCGACCGGGTACACATCGACCAGCCCGACTTCCTGACCGCGCCGCCACACATGGTCGGTGACCACATGCGAGTCGGCGACCGGGTTGGTGTTGGCCATCGCGAAGACCGCGGTGTAGCCGCCGAGCGCGGCCGCGGCCGAACCCGACTCGATGGTCTCGGTGTCCTCGCGGCCGGGTTCGCGCAGGTGGGTGTGCAGGTCGACGAAGCCGGGCAGCAGAATCTGGCCCTTGCCGTCGATGATCTCGGCACCGTCGATGACGCCCAGATCGGTGGCGATATCGCGGATCTCACCATCGGCGACGAGCACGTCGACCGGCTCGCCCTCGCCGTAGACCAGCACGCCCTTGAGCAATACGGAGTCGCTCACGCCACCGCCTCCTGAGTCCCCACCAGCAGCCGGAACAGCACCGCCATTCGCATATGCACTCCGTTCGTCACCTGTTGCAGCACCGCTGCCTTGGGCGAATCCGCCACCGACGACGCGATTTCCATGCCGCGCAGCATCGGGCCCGGATGCAGCACCACCGCGTGCTCGTCGAGCAGTGCCAGCCTGCGTTCGGACAGGCCGTAGTTCACCGCGTATTCGCGCGCCGACGGGAAGAATCCGCCGTTCATCCGTTCGGCCTGCACTCGCAGCATCAGCACCGCGTCGGCGCCGGGCAGTTCGGCGTCGAGGCTGTGCGAGATCCGCACCGGCCAGCCCTCCACCCCGGTCGGCAGCAGGGTGCGCGGCGCGACCAGCACGACCTCCGCGCCCAGGGTGGACAGCAGGAAGGCGTTGGAGCGGGCGACCCGGCTGTGCAGGATGTCGCCGACGATCACCACGCGCCTGCCCTCGATGGTGCCCAGGCGCTGACGCAGGGTCAGCGCGTCGAGCAGGGCCTGGGTGGGGTGCTGATGGGTGCCGTCACCGGCATTGATGACCGCGGGGACCGATCCGCCGGCGGTGCGGGCCCAGTCCTCGAACCAGCGCGCGATCTGATGCGCGGCGCCAGAGGCCGGATGCCGCACGATCAGCGCGTCGGCGCCGGCGGCGTGCAGGGTGAGCGCGGTATCGCGCAGCGACTCGCCCTTGGCGACCGAGGAGCTGCTGGCGCTGACGTTGATGACGTCGGCGCTCATCCATTTGCCCGCGACCTCGAACGAGACCCGGGTGCGGGTGGAGTTCTCGAAGAACACCGTCATCACGGTGCGCCCGCGCAGGGTGGGCAGCTTGTGTACCTCGCGGCCCAGCAGCGCCTGCTCGAAGCGCTCGGCCTCGTCGAGCAGTTCGGTCGCGGTGTCGCGGTGCAGGTCGGCGACCGTCAGTAGATGCCTCACGCTTCCTCCTGGTGCAGGTACACACCGTCGCGGCCGTCGTGTTCGGTGAGCAGCACCGAAATGTCCTCGCTGCGCGCGGTCGGCACGTTCTTGCCGACGAAGTCGGCGCGGATCGGCAGCTCCCGGTGGCCACGGTCGACCAGCACCGCCAACTGCACGGCGCGGGGGCGGCCCAGATCGCGCAGGCCGTCGAGGGCCGAGCGCACGGTGCGGCCGGAGAACAGCACGTCGTCGACGAGCACGACGAGCGCGTCCTCGATGCCGCCCTCGGGCACCGAGGTGCGTTCGAGCGGGCGATGCGGGCGGCTGCGCAGATCGTCGCGGTAGAGGGTGATGTCGAGCGAGCCGAGGGCCGGGCGGACACCGGAGAATTCCTCGATCTTGTCCGCGAGCCGGGCCGCCAGGGTGGTGCCGCGGGTCGGGATGCCGATCAGCACCACGCGGGGCGCGGCGGGATCGCCCGAATCCAGGGCGGTCTTCTCGATGATTTGATGCGCGATGCGCGCGATGGTGCGGCCGACGTCGGAGGGAGACAACAGTTCCCGTCCCGCCGCAACCCATTGCGGAGTGTGCCGCTCCGAGGGGGCGCTCGCCCCAGCGGCGTCGCCGCTGCCCGCCGACGTCGCTTCGGCAGCGCCGGACGCGGCTGCCCGTTCTTCGGGCACAGCCATGCCGACCTCCTTCCCCGCCTCACCGGACGGTCCGTTAAAGGATGTCTTACGCCGAGCAGCCTATCAGCCCGCCGCGGCCGCTTTTCACCAGGTGAGGGGTGGATCGGCGGTTGTGAGCGAAGCCACGGTAGGGTCGCGTGGGCGCAGGTGTGAGCCCGATAACTCGAACCGCCGGATATCTCGCATCGAGCACCGGGTCGTCGTCATTGCCGGACGGCGAGGATGTTGCCCGCCTCCGGATCATTCATGGCGACGGGACGGCCGTAGCCCGCCGTGAGTTCGTCCCAGCCGCGGAAACTCGTCTGCCAACCGTGGGCAGCGAACCATGCGGCGCCATCCGGGCCGAGACCGGTGATCGGGCGATCCTGGTTGCCATCTTCGGAGACCAGCCGGCGCAGCGCCCGATACTGCGGCGCAGCCTGTTCGACCGCGACACGGGCGATGCCGAACCGGCTGCCGGGCGCCGACAGTTCGGTCACGGCGGCGGCGACATCGTAGGCGTGTTCACGTGACAGATAACCGAGCACTCCCTCATCGACCCACTGGGTCGGCAGGTCGGCACGGAAACCGCTCGCACGCAGCGCTCGCGCCCAATCCCCGGACAGATCCGCGGAAACGACCTGCCGCGCGCAAGTCGGGCGCGCCTGCTCGGCGGCCAGCACAGGTTCCTTGAACGCGAATAGTTCCGGAAGGTCGATCTCGAAGAAGCCGACGCCGGATGGGAGCCCGAGCCGGAAGGCTCTGGTATCGAGGCCGGCGCCGAGCAGCACGAACTGTTCACAACCAGTCGCGGCCGCTTCCAGCACGTGGTCGTCGACCAGTTTCACCGCAACGGAGCGTCGTTCGTAGAACTGGTCGGCCAGGGCTTCGAAGCGCGCCCAGCGGTCGTCGTCGAAACCTGGCCGCGCGGCCTCTACGAATGCCTCGGCGAGCGGATCGTGGTAGAGCCGGTCGGGTCGCCGGCCTTCCATCACTCGGATGAGCGCAACGCCGATCGCGGTCATCGCTACCCCGGCGGTCGGAATCGATCGGGTGTCGTCTGACATCGGCCGTCTCCCCTCGGCGCCGCACCCTACTGACGGGCGGCTGATCGAATGCGTTGCCGCGACTGTAGATGCCCGTCCTCGACGGCGCGCCGAAAACGGGAACTGCCGCCGGGCAGGGACCGATCATCCGGCGCGACACCTGCGGGGCCGGAATTCGCTTCCGGCCCCGCATGCGAGGTGTGACCGGCCAGATGGGAGCCGGCACCTCCGATCAGCCCAGGGCGGAGGTTTCGGCGAGGACCTTGTCGCGGTGCTGGTCGCGCAGGGCCTTGTGGTGCGGGCTGCGGCGGACCACCAGGTAGGCCAGGCCCAGCACCGCGAACCAGATCGGTGTCACCAGCAGGGCCTGCAAGGTGTCGGACTCCTGGGTGAGTGCCCAGATCAGGAACGCGAAGAAGCCCAGCACCGCCCAGACCATCGGGATGCCGCCGGGCATCTTGAACTTCGAGGCGGCGTGCAGATGCGGGCGACGGCGGCGGTAGGCGAGGTAGCTGGCCAGGATCATCGTCCACACGAACATGAAGCACAGCGACGAGATCGTGGTCACGACGGTGAACGCCTCCACGATCGACTGGCCCGCGTACAGCAGCACCACGCCGATCATCAGGAACGCGCAGGAGAAGCGCAGCGCGTTGGCCGGCACCCGGCGCGGGGAGAGTTTGCCGAAGATGGCGGGTGCGTCGCCGTCACCGGCGAGGCCGTAGACCATGCGCGAGGTCGAGTAGATGCCCGAGTTCGCGCTGGAGGTGGCGCTGGTGAGCACGACGAAGTTCACCACGCTCGCCGCGATTCCGAGCCCGGCCAGGCTGAACATCGCCACGAACGGACTCTCGTCGGCCGAAACCTCCCGCCACGGCGTCACCGCGCAGATGACGATGAGCGCGCCCACATAGAACAGCAGCACCCGCACCGGAATCGAGTTCACCGCGCGCGGCAGCGTCCGTTCCGGATCCTTGGCCTCGGCCGCGGTGGTGCCGACCAGCTCGATGCCGACGAAGGCGAACACCGCGATCTGGAACCCGGCCACGAATCCCATCGGGCCCATCGGGAAGAACCCGCCGTCGTTCCACAGGTTGGCGATCGAGGCCGTGCTGCCGCTGTCGCCGGTGAAGCCGGTCAGCACCATCACCAGCCCGGTGACGATGAGCGCGCCGATGGCGATCACCTTGATCAAGGCGAACCAGAATTCGGTCTCGCCGAACGCGCGCACGGTGGGCAGGTTCAGCACCAGCAGTACCGCGATACAGATCAGCGCCGGAATCCACAGCGGCAGCTCCGGCCACCAGTACGCGACGTAGCCGGCGATCGCCACCACGTCGGCGATACCGGTGACAACCCAGCAGAACCAATAGGTCCAGCCGGTGAAGAACCCGGCCCACGGGCCCAGCAGATCACCGGCGAAATCGCTGAACGACTTGTATTCGGAGTTCGACAGCAGCAGCTCACCCATCGCCCGCATGACGAAGAACAGGAAGAACCCGATGATCATGTAGACGAGGATCACCGACGGCCCCGCCAGCGAAATCGTCTTACCCGAGCCCATGAACAGGCCGGTGCCGATGGCGCCGCCGATGGCGATCAGCTGGATGTGCCGGTTGGCGAGCTGGCGACTCAGGTGCCCGGGCCCCTCGGTTCCCCCCGCGGGATTCTCGTTGTCCCCCGAACCCCCGTCGCTCTGTAGCACGGCCATGGAACTCCCTCCGGATCAAGCGCGAAGAGCCCATTCGACCATCCGGCGACGGACGCGGGCCCGGCGGATAGGGTATGCATCGCAGGTACTAGCACATATGTTCGAATGGCGTTAGGCTCTCTCGCATGACCATGTCGCTGCAGGGATCGCTACTCGACGGGCTGGGCGAGCCCGGATTGGCGCCCCTCACGGGCGTGCGCCGCACGCCGCTGGCAGCGGGCGCATGGGTGGATCAGCTGCCGGGCTGGCTCAGTGGAGCCGACGAACTATTCGAACACCTGGCGTCGTCGGTGCCCTGGCGCGCCGAACGACGGCCGATGTACGACCGGGTGGTGGATGTGCCGCGACTGCTGTGCTTCTACGACGAATCCGCTCCGCTGCCGGATCCGCTGCTCGACCAGGCTCGCGAGGCACTCACCGAGCATTACCAGGCGGAGCTGGGCGAGCCGTTCCGCACCGCGGGCTTGTGCTTCTATCGCGATGGCGGCGACAGCGTCGCCTGGCATGGCGACACCATCGGCCGCGGCGCCCGCCACGACACCATGGTCGCGATCGTGTCGCTCGGCGCGCCACGGCCATTGCTGCTGCGCCCCAAGGGTGGCGGCGAGAGCCTGAAGTTCCACCCCGGCCATGGCGATTTGTTCGTCATGGGCGGATCGTGTCAACGCACTTGGGAACACGCGGTTCCGAAGACCCGCAAGCCCGTCGGCCCCCGCATCAGCATCCAGTTCCGCCCGCACAACGTGCGCTGAGATCACCGAGCGGCGATCACCGGCAGCGCGTTACGCCGACCGGCCCGGGTCGATGTCCAGGTGGGCGCGGCTCGCGTATGCAGACAGGACACCACGGACATTTCGGGTCCACCACCGAATTTCGGGTGGTGGATGTGGGGAAACGTGGCGGCGGCCACAGCATGTGTCGGACCCCGCCGCTACATTTGGTGCATGAATGATCCTGGGGCGGGGGTGCTGGCGGTCATGCCGCTGCACACGATCAGCGATGTCTACGGTGAAGACGGCCTACGCGGCCGATTCGAGCTGGAAACGGCGGAATTACCAGGCTCGGAACGGCTCACGGCCGCGCTCGAGCTGGCCACCGAACTGCACCGCGACGATCGGTACGGACGCGAGCCGTACATCAATCATCTCCTGCGCGTGGCGATCCGGATCGCCAGCCATTACGAGGTCCGCGATACCGACGTGGTGATCGCCGGGCTACTGCACGATTCGGTGGAAGACCACCCCGCCGAACTGGCCGGCCCGGGGTCGGCATCGGCCGCGCTGGCCGCGCTCGCAGACCGATTCGGTGCACGCGTCGCCGATATCGTTGGGGCGGTGACCAATCCGGCGCCCGACCCCACCCGCGACCGGCACGAGCAGTACCGCGAGCACGTCACCGACTCGCTCGAGCGCGCACCGTGGGCGCGGGTGGTGAAGCTGTCGGACTTCACCGACAACGGCGTGGGCATCCTGTATGCCACCGGTCCGGTCCTGCACAAACTCGCCACCAAATACCGGCCGCTCACCGACGTCTACCGTGACCTGGTGCTGCGGGCGGATACCCCGCTGGCCGAGCACGTCAAGGTGCACATCCTCGAACAACTCGACCTGGCCGATCAACGATTCGACGCCATCCTGGCGCCGCGCTGAATCGACCGGCGTCAAGCCCTGATGCCGGGGCACTGGTCGAGCACAGATGGGCCGCAACGCTTCGCGGCGCCGCGGCCACAACACTCGAACGCGCCGAGCCGCACATCACTTCGCGCGTAACACCGATTCCATCAACGCACGCACCGCCGACAACACTCGGTCCGTCTCGCCCGACCGGACCAGATCAGGCACGGTCTGGCCGGCCAGGCTGTCCAGCAGCAACCGCCCGACGACCTCGGCGTCGAGGTCGGGGCGGGCCTCGCGCAGCAACGCAGTGATGTGGTCGAACCAGAACCGGTGGAACTCGGCAGTCCTCGGATGCGGTGGCTCATTGCGGTAGACGGCCATCAGCTCGAGATTGTCGATCACCAGCCATGCCATCGCCTCGAAGAACGCGACCAGCCGCTCGTCCGCCGGCGCACCCGGCCCCAGCGGCGGCGGCCCCTCCTTGACCGCGTTCATCAGCGTCAACGCGCTCTCGGCGACCATCTCGTGCAAGAGTCCCGCCCGGTTGCCGAACCGGTGGAAGATCGTCCCTTTGCCGACGCCCGCGGCCGCGGCGACGCGATCCATGGTGATCGCCTCGGCGCCGTGCTCGGCGAGCAGGGCCCGGGTCGCGTCGAGGATCGCGCGCCGATTGCGCGCGGCATCGGCGCGTTCGGTCGGACGGTCGTCGCTCATCGCACCACTTTCGTTGACAAGTTGACCAGCGGTCCATATCGTCGAATTAGCAAGTGGACTGTCGGTCAAATTATGGAGTTCTAATGCAGGCAATCGTAATGACGGACATCGGCGGGCCAGAGGTACTGGTCGCGCGCGAGGTTCCTGCCCCAGAGCCGGATGCGGGCGAAGTGCTGGTGCGCGCCGAAGCGGTCCCGGTCCTCTACCCCGAAACTCTGTTGCGTTCTGGCACTTTCCCGATGACGGCCGAGCTACCAGCGGTCTTCGGGTTCCAGGCGGCGGGCGAGGTGATCGAGGTGGGCGCCGGCGTCGACCCGAACCTGATCGGGCGCCGCGTCGTCGTGGAGACCACCGGCGCGGGCTCCTACGCGGAGTTCGTGCGCGGACCCGCCGAATCCCTCACACCCATCCCGGACGGTGTATCCACCGATGAGGCCGCGGCCGCGGTGATGAGCGGTTCGGTGGCGATCGCGTTGCTGAAGGCGGCCCGGCTGACCGGCACGGAGACGGTGCTCGTGGAAGCGGGCGCGACCGGCGTGGGCAGTTTCCTGGTCCAGTTGGCCGGACAGTTCGGCGCGGCGCGCGTTATCGCCACCGCGGGTGGGCCTATCAAAACCGCTCGCGCCCGCGAACTCGGCGCCGCCGAGGTGGTCGACCACCGTGCCGACGAGTGGACCGACGCCCTGCGCGACCGGCTCGGCGGCGCGAGCATCGACGTCGTCTTCGATTCCATCGGCGGCACCTCCGCGACACGACTGCTCGACCTCATGACTCCGGGACGCGGCCGGATGCTCAGCTACGGCTGGTTGTCCGGCGCACCGGCGCAGGTGTCGGCCGGCGATCTGCTCCCCCGCGGTCTCACCCTCGTCGGTGGCGCGGGGCCGGCCTGGCTGGCGGGGTTGGCGGCACACCGAGCCGACATCCTCGCGCGAATCCACTCGCTCGCGCCGGCCGTCGAGACGACGCTGCCGCTCGAAGACGCGGCGAAGGCGCACGAGTTGGTCGAATCACGTACCCCGATCGGCAAGATCATCTTGCGCCCGGGCGCGAATCGGTAGCGGCGGGAGTCGCCCGGCCAGCGCCCGCCCTCCCACCCTGAGCGCGAATGTGGCAGTGCGGGATGCCGATTCCAGCCGATGAGCCTCACTGACACGGCCGACGATCAGGGCTCGCGGTGACCAGCGCTCGCGGTGGCCAGCGCCCGCGGCCAGCGCTCCCGGCGACCAGCGCCCGCGGCCAGCGCTCCCGGCGACCAGCGCCCGCAGCGACCAGCGTTCGTGATGATCAGCGTTCGTGATGTTCAGCGCCCATGATGATCAGCGCTCGAGCAGGAAGAAGTACGGCTCTGCCAGCCCACGCATGTCCATGACGCCGAGCAGGGTGTCCTCGTCGAGCCGCCGGAAATGGTCGATGATCGGCAGATGGTCGTAGACCATGGCCGCGCTGACCACGCCCCGGAACTCGATATCACGCAACCGCGCCGTCGGCTTCTTGGTGCGCAGCGCCGGAGCGAGGATCCGCAGGTTGTTGCGCACCGGCCGCAACCAGGTGGCCGGGAACCGCCCGGCCAGGCTCAGCGGGGCGCGGCGCGGATCGACGGCGAAGACGGAGCCGTTCTGGTCGGAGAACAGCAGCGGATGCACGGCGTCGGGGCTGTCGAATTGTTTGCCGTACCAGCCGGATTCCACGAGGACACCTGCCCAGGGATGCCCGGTGTCCACCTCGCTGCCGCGCCACCGTCCGGTGGTCACGGCGGCGACCGGGGCAGCGGGCAGATCGTCGAACACCGCCCACGCCTGCTCCGGCGTACAGCGTCCGCGCAATACCGTGCGCTGATTCTCGGTCATCGCCCGACTCCTCACCGTGGAAATGTTGCGAGGAAAAGTCTATCTGTCTCTCACATGGCGCGTCAGCCGGAGCAGATTTGACCTCGAGTGCGGTTGAGGAAGCAAGATCGGCACCGAGCGCGACGGACGGACTTTACGGCCCACCGTCGATCTCGACCCCAGCCGGTCACGGCTGGTGATTGCGCTCCCGCCGGGGTCCTGTACACCCACCCGGCGGGAGCGCGGTCATGGTTCGGCGCTCGCGACTCCGCGCGGCGCGATTCGACCCGCCCACGACACTATTGCCTTCAATCGGTTCTGACACGAAGTACGCTCCAGGGTCCATCGGCGGCGGTAACGGGCATCGTGTTTCTCCAGGCCCCTTCGGCTCACCGGATCGAAACCGACTGTCCGGCAATACTTCACACGCTCCGATCCGAGGACACCAAACCAGAACATGTACAGAGTCACACCACCGCTGCTGCCGCACCGCCGATAGGGTGAACCCATGCAGACGCTGCTCGAGCCCCACGTCGATGCCGCCAACCAGCTCACCCGGCGGTGGTGCGGGGTGGCGGCAGACGATGATTTCGTTGTCTCCGGTGCCGGTGTCTGGCCATTGCTCGGCCTGATGGCCGCGGCCGCGGACGGACCCGCGCGGGCTCAACTCGAAGCGGCGGCCGGAATGCCCGGCAGCACGGCACTTTCGGCGGCTCTGCGCCTGATGGACACCATGGGCCAGGCCGTCGATCTCTCGGCCGCGCTCGGCGTGTGGGTCAATCGCAGGCTGCCGCTGAACGACCAGTGGCTGGGCAGCCTACCGCCGGGCACGGTCGATCTGCTCACCGATCAGGCTGCCCTCGACACCTGGGCCGACCGGCATACCCGCGGTCTGATCAGGAAATTTCCACTCCTGATCGATGACTTCACCGAGCTTGTTCTGGCGACCGCGCTGGTAGCCCGCACGATGTGGCTCAATCAGTTCCGCGAGACGCACATGACCCCGGAATCGGGCCCTTGGCAGGGTTCGACCGTGATCGCGTTGTCACGCACCACAGCCGCCCTGTCGGATGCGGCGATACTGGACGAGCCCGATCCGGTTACCCGCGTCGTCGTGCAGGGCACCGCCGATGTAGACGTTCATCTGCTGCAAGGATCCGGAACTCCCGCCCAGGTGCTCACCACCGGGTTGGACGCGCTGTCCGGAGCGATCGAAGCACGTACCCAACTCCCGATCGGCACCGTCGGCCCCGGACTCACTGTGCGCGAGGAGACCTCGCTACGGAATCGGCACCAGCTCCGGCTCAAACTCCCACCCTTCGACGTCCGCTCCGAGCACGATCTCTGCGGCCCGGACCTGGCCGCCCTGTTCGGCGTGACCGCGGCGATGACACCAGGGCACCACTTCCCCGGAATCTCCCCGGCTCCTTTGCGGATCAACAAAGGCGCACAGGACGTGCTGGCTCGCTTCACCGCCGACGGATTCGAAGCCGCCGCGGTCACCGCGTTCAGCATGGCTCCCGGCAGTAAACCTCCCCCGCCCACCGAACACCGGATCACCGTCTGCACCGCGACTTTCGACCGCCCCTTCGGTTTCCTCGCCGTGCACCGCCCCACCGGCCTCGCTATCGTGGCCGGCTGGATCGCCTCCCGGCCCGAGGAGTACCGGCCTCCCGCACGTGAGCAGAGCGCTCCGGTGCCCGGCCATCGGCGTCTATCGCCTGCACGACCGGAACCGGCACCCCGCCACCCACATTCGGCTCCACCACAGCCACATCCAGCACCACCCCGGCCACATCCGGCACCGCCCCAGCCATATCCAGCACCGCCCCGGGCACCGTTCGGGCCGGCCGTGTCCGCACCGCCGATCCCGGCCCCACCACGACCGTCGCCCGCCCCGCCGACACCCCGGCCATCGGCTCGACCCCAGCCACCCGCCCCACCGTGGCCACCGGCGGAGGACTCACCGACGACCCCGCTGCGCCGCCCACCTGCCGACCCGAGTCCGCCCAATTACCAGTGAGACCACCTGGTCGATCTCACGGCATCACGTAGCCGGGCCGTGTTCTTCACGCATCAGTACTCGCCGCGTCCGCATGTGGCAACCGGCGCGGACCGGGCCCCTCATCGCTGAGTGAATCGCCCGGATTGAGAACCCAGCAGGTCTGCAACGACAGACAGCCGCAACCGATGCAGCCGGTGAGTTCGCGTTCGAGGGCTTCGAGTTCGCGTCGGCGCGCGGCCAGGTGGGATTGCCAGCGCCTCGAGATCCGTTGCCAGTCGCGTTTGCTCGGCATCCGGTCCTCCGGCAGCGAGGCGAAGACCTCGGCGACCTCGGTGAGCGGGATCCCGAGGCGCTTGGCGACCAGGATCAGCGACAGCCTGCGCAGCACGTGCCTGCGGAAGCGTCGCTGATTTCCGGAGGTGCGAATCGAGGTGATCAGCCCTTGGTCCTCGTAGAACCGGACCGCGGACGTGGCGATTCCCGCGCGGTGCGCCACCTCGCCGACGGTCAGCAGGTCGGTCGGTGCCGGTTTCCCCATCGGACTCCTTGACTTAAAGTGAACTTGAAGTTCTAGCGTAGCTGCTCGTGACCTCTACCTCGCTCGATGAGCACGAAAAGCCCTCCGATAACGCCACAGTGACGACGAATCCGCCCACCGGCGGCTGGGGTGAGTTGTTGTCCCGCAAGCATCTCGCGAGCGTGGCGATCCTGGCGGGCGGTGTCGCGCTCTACGCGATGAATCTGTATTTCACCGCCGCGCTCATGCCCTCGATCGTCGACGACATCGGTGGCGCCGACTATTACGCGTGGGTCGCTACCGGATTCCTGATGGCGGCGGTCATCGCCTCGATGCTGGTCAGCCGGGTTCTCGGCAACCGTGGCGTCCGGGGCGCCTACCTCGTCGGCTTTCTCACCTTCGGGGCCGGTGCCGCGGCCAACGCGCTCAGCCCGACGATGGAATTGCTGCTGGTCGGGCGCGTCATCCAGGGCTTCGGCGGCGGATTGCTGGCCGGGCTCGGCTATGCGGTGATTCGTGCGGCGCTACCCAGCCACCTGTGGGCCAGGGCCGCGGGGCTGGTCTCGGCGATGTGGGGCGTCGGCACACTCGTCGGCCCGACCCTCGGCGGCGCCTTCGCCCAGTTCGGCGCGTGGCGCTGGGCCTATGCTCTGCTCATGCTCGCGGCCGCGGTGCTGGCGGTGCTCGGTTATCGCGCCTTGCCGCCGCGCGCTGCGGCCCCACCTTCACACAGCCGGTTGCCGCTGCTGTCGCTGGCGCTGCTCACCGCCGCGGCAGCGGTGTTCAGCATCAGTTCGACGGTATCGGCGGGCTGGCCCACCGCGGGATGCATGGCAGCGGGTGCGGTGCTGCTCGGCGTGTTCCTCGTCGCCGAAAAGCGTGGCGGGCCTTCGGTTCTCCCGCGTTCGACCTATCAGCGCGATAACTCGCTCAAGTGGGTGTACCTCACCGTCGCAGCGTTGTGCGCGGGCGTGATGACGGAGAACTTCATTCCGCTGTTCGGCCAGGAACTCGGCGATCTGGCACCGTTTGCCGCGGGCCTGCTCGGCGCCGCGCTCTCCGTCGGATGGGTGGTGTCGCAGTTGTTCAGTGTGAACCTCGGTCCGGCCGCGGCGCGGCGGGCCATCCGGACGGCGCCGGTTCTGCTCACGTGCGGCCTGCTCGTCTACGGATTCGCGCAGACCGACGACGCGGCCGTTGTTCTCGTACTCCTGTGGGCCGCAGCGCTTTTCGTGGCGGGCGTCGGTATCGGCCTGGCTTTCCCGCATCTGAGCGTGGCGGCGATGGCCAGCACGACCGACGAGCACGAGGGCGCCAAGGCTGCGGCGGCGCTGAGCACCACCCAGCTCATCGCCTACACGGTGACCTCCGCCGTCGCCGGCACATTGGTCAACCTCGGCGGGGATTCGGTGCTTGATTCCTCGCGGCTGATGACCTTCGGGATCGCCGCGATCACCGTCGCGGGAACGTTCACCGCGTGGCGGGCGACACCGCGCGGCCGCTGAAACGACTCGGTCCCGGCCGAACTCGGAAGTTCCGGCCGGGACCGTCTCGTAGTCAGCTGATCGTCAGCCGGTGATCTCCCACTCGTAGACCGTGACCTCCGAGGCGCCGGTGGTGTGAACCGGATCGGTGTAGACGATCTCGCGGGCCTGGTCGAGGGACTCGGCCAGCACGATGTAGGCGCCGCCGGTGCCGTCGGTGAAGCGGCCGGTCTCCTGCAGCATGCCCTTGTCGCGCAGCTCGGCGAGGAACTGCTTGTGCGGTTCCACCACGGCCGGATCGAACCGGGGTGTGCGCATGACCATGACCAGGTACTTGTGCATCACTGCTCCGGTTCGGGACGCGGTGCACGGGTGGCCGCCGCGGCGGCACGGACCTGCGGCGCCACCAGCACCACCTGACCGAGCACGCCGTTGACGAACGACGGCGAGTCGTCGGTGGACAGCTCCTTGGCCAGTTCCACCGCCTCGTCGACGGCCACCACCGGCGGCACATCGTTGGCGTGGAACAACTCCCAGACCGCGATCCGCAGGATGGCGCGGTCGACGGCGGGCAGCCGCGACAGCGTCCAGTCCTGCAGGTAGGACTCGATGGTGCCGTCGACCCGGTCGAGGTCGTCGGCGACGCCTTCGACCAGGGTGCGGGTGTAGGCGTGCACCGGCGCGACGGCCTGATCGGTGACCGCCAGCTCGACCCGCTCGTCGATCAGGTCAGCGGGATCGATATCGCGGGCCTCGGCTTCGAACAGCAGATCCACCGCCCGGCGCCGGGCCTTGTGGCGCGCGCCGAGTTTCTTGAATGCGGGCTTTTTGTCCGCGGGCTGGTCCGCCATGCGGCGTCAGGAGTTGACGCGGCTGATGTAGCTGCCGTCGCGGGTGTCGATCTTCAGCTTGTCGCCCACGTTGATGAACAGCGGGACCTGCACCTCGGCACCGGTCTCGATGGTGGCCGGCTTGGTGCCCGCGCTGGAGCGGTCGCCCTGCAGGCCGGGCTCGGTGTGGGTGACCTCGACCTCGATGGAGACCGGCAGCTCGATGAACAGCGCCTCGCCCTCGTGCATGGCGATCTGCACGCCCATGTTCTCCAGCAGGAACCCACCGGCCTTGCCGACGATGTTCTCGCCCAAGTGGATCTGGTCGTAGGTCTCGCCGTCCATGAAGATGTAGTCGGAGCCGTCATGGTACAGGTAGGTCATATCGCGACGGTCGACGGTCGCGGTCTCGACCTTCACACCAGCGTTGAACGTCTTGTCGACGACCTTGCCGGAGACCACGTTCTTCAGCTTGGTCCGCACGAAAGCGGGGCCCTTGCCCGGCTTGACGTGCTGGAATTCGACGATCTGCTGGAGCTGATTGTCGATCTTCAGCACGAGGCCGTTCTTGAAGTCGCTGGTGTCCGCCACTGTCTTCGGATCTCCTCGGTTCTCGGCGACCGGCGTCACTCGACGACGGTCAGGTCTTTGCTGGTGCGGGTGAGCAGTTCCGGGCCCCCTTCGCGCACCACGAGCGTGTCCTCGATCCGGACCCCGCCGCGGCCGGGAAAGTACACACCTGGTTCGACGGTCACCGCCACGCCAGACAGCAGTGTACCCGTGCCCGCTTTGGCGATTCCGGGCGCTTCATGGATCCGCAGTCCGACCCCGTGCCCGAGGCCGTGCACGAACAGCGCGCCGTGCCCGGCGGCGTCGATGACGGCACGGGCGGCGGCATCCACATCGGCGACCGGTACACCCGGGCGCAGGGCTTCGCGACCGGCCGCCTGCGCCTGGCGGACCAGCTCGTAGACCTCGCGCTGCCAGTCGGTGGGCGGGCCGAGCACGAGGGTGCGGGTCATATCGCTGTGGTACCCGCCGACGACGGCACCGAAGTCCAGCTTGACGAAGTCGCCGGCCGCCAGCACCGCATCGGTCGGACGATGGTGCGGGACAGCGGAATTCGCCCCGGCGGCGACGATGGTCTCGAACGCCACCGCCTCGCCGCCGTGCTCGAACATCGCCCATTCCAGGTCGCGGGCCACCTGACGTTCGGTGCGGCCCGGCCGCAGCGCACCGCGTTCGAGCAGGGTGGCGAGCGCGGCATCACCGACCGCGCAGGCAGCGCGCAGCCGTTCCACCTCGCAGGCGTCCTTGACCATGCGCAACTGCTCCACGAGGCCGGGCGTGGCGACCAGTTCCAGGCCGGTGCTCAACTCCTCGAAGCCGCGGTGCTCGTCGACGGTGACCACATGGCTCTCGTAGCCGACCCGGCCCAGCTGCCATTCCCCGGCCAGCTCCATCACCCGGCGCGCGCAGGCCCGCACGATCTCGGCGTGCAGGTCCGGCACCTGTTCGGAGACCTGGGTGCGGTAGCGGCCGTCGGTGCTGATGACGGTGCGTTCCTCGGCATCGCGGGCGTCCCAGGACGAGACCAGCAGCGCGGCGTTCGAACCGGTGAACCCGGTCAGATATCTGATGTTGACCAGGTCGGTGACCAAGAGCCCGTCGATCTCGTTCTCCACCAGCAGACTCCGCAGCGCGCCGCGACGCGCCGCGTAGTCGGGCCGCAGCCCCGCAGCATCAGCAGACATGGATCAACGCTACCGCCGTCGTGCGGGAGGCCCGACACCCGACCAGATTTTAGGAGTACACTTCGAATTACTAGTTCACTCTCAAATAGGTGGTGTCTCCTATGTCAGTGCTGCTCTATCGGCTGGGAATCGGAAGTTTCCGCCGCCGCGGCCTGGTCGTGGTGGTGTGGTTGGCGGTGCTGGCCGGGGCGATCGCGGCGGCGGCCGCGCTGTCCGGGCCGACCTCGGATACGTTCACCGTCCCCGGCACCGAATCGCAGCGGGCCATCGATGTGATGACCGAGCGTTTCCCCGGCATGGCCGCGGGCGGCGCGGTCGCGCGGGTGGTGCTGGTCGCGCCCGAGGGCGCTCGTCTCGCCGATGCGACGCAGACGATCGACCAGGTCCGCGACCGGCTGGCCGCAGGACCGCACATCGCACAGGTGGGCGAACTCGGCGAGGACGCGATCGCCCCGGACGGGCGCACCGGCCTGATCGAGGTGAATTACCGGGTGAGTCGGGAAGAATTGAGTGCAGCCGATCGCGACGCCGTCGCCGAGGCCCTTACCGTCGCCCGGGAAGCCGGGTTCACTGCCGAAGCCGGCGGCGACGCGGCGGCCCCGCCCGACGAGGGCGCGGGCGAAACCATCGGCGTGCTGGTGGCGGCGGTGGTCCTGCTGATCACTCTCGGATCCCTGCTCGCGGCCGGATTGCCGTTGCTGGTGGCGGCCGCGGCACTCACGGTCGGGCTGGCCGCGATCAGCGCGGCCAGCGGATTCGCCGACCTCAACACCGATACCTCGGCACTGGCGCTGATGCTGGGCATCGCGGTCGCGATCGACTATTCGCTGTTCATCATCCTGCGCTACCGGCAGCTGGCGGCCTCCGGCTACCCACTGTCCGAGGCGGCAGGCCAGGCGGTCGGGCGGGCCGGATCCGCGGTGCTGTTCGCCGGGCTCACCGTCATCATCGCGCTGGCCGGGTTGACGGTGGTGGGGATTCCCGCACTCACCCAGGTGGGTCTGGCCGCGGCGTTCACCGTCGCGATGGCGGTCATCGCGGCCCTGACGCTGCTGCCCGCCTTGCTGGGCTGGGGCGGCGAACGACTGGCCCGCGGCACCCGCCGGGACACCACGCCCACGCGCATCACCATGGGCCGGCGATGGGCCGCGGCGGTGGTGGCCTACCGGCTGCCGGTCATGCTCGGCGCGACAGCGATTCTGCTGCTCGCCGCGGTGCCCGCGCTGGATCTGCGGCTCGGCTTCCCCGACGACGGCACCGCACCCGCCGACACCACCCAGCGCAAGGCCTACGACCTGATCGCCGACGGATTCGGACCCGGGGTCAACGGGCCGCTCACCGTCGTCGTCGACGCCGGCGCCGACGGCACCGCGGCCGCCGCGGCGGCTCGGGTACGCACGATCATCGACGGCATCGACGGTGTGGCCGCGGTCGCGCCGCCGGTTCTCGATGCCGCGGGCGCCACCGCACTGCTGGCGGTGATCCCCGAACACGGCCCGGCACATGCCGAAACCGGGGACGTCCTGGCCACCATCCGCGACGAGGCGGGCAACGCCCTGCCCGGTGCGGCCCAGGTCATGGTCACCGGCCAGACCGCCCTCGATATCGACTCGTCGGCGAAATTGCGGGCAGCGCTGCTGCCCTACCTCGCCCTGGTCGGCGGTCTGGCGTTCGTGCTGTTGATCCTGGTCTTCCGGTCCGTGCTGGTGCCCCTGGTGGCGGCGGCGGGCTTCCTGCTCAGCGTGGCGGCCACCTTCGGTGTGGTGGTCGCGGTGTTCCAGTGGGGCTGGTTCAACGATCAGCTCGGGGTGCAGTCCTCCGGCATCATCGTCAACCTGCTGCCGGTGATGCTGGTGGGCATGGTGTTCGGGTTGGCGATGGACTACCAGGTGTTCCTGGTGACCCGGATGCGCGAGGAGCATCTGCGTGGGCAGCGCACCGATGCCGCGATCATCGACGGATTCGCCGCCGGTGCCCGGGTGGTGACGGCGGCGGCGATCATCATGATCAGCGTCTTCGCCGGATTCCTGTTCTCGGCCACGCCGATGGTGCAATCCTTCGGTTTCGCGCTCGCGGCCGCGGTGCTCTTCGACGCCTTCCTGGTCCGGATGACGCTGGTCCCGGCGATGATGTCGCTGCTGGGAGCCCGTGGCTGGTGGCTGCCCGGGTGGCTGGACCGGATACTGCCCGAGATCGACGTCGAGGGGCGCAAACTCGACGAGCTCGCCGCACCCGCTGTCCCCACGGCCGTGGTGCCCGCGCGCGGCGCGCAGACCGTGGACGCGGCCGCTGTTGCAGAATCGAGTCAGCCGCCGTCGCGGGATTGACACAGGGAGTGGGGTACACGGTGAGGTCGTCGGTCGGAGATCAGCAATCCGCAGCTGCCGGAAAGCAAACCTCCCGGCCGGCGGCCGGCCGGTCCCCCGCGCCCGCCGGCACCACCAAGCCGGCGCGCGGGCTGCGTGAGCTCAAGAAGGCCAGGACCGCGGCGGCCATCCAGCGTCATGCCATGAATCTGTTCGAGGCCAACGGTTATGACGCCACGCCGGTGGAGGCGGTCGCGGCGGCGGCCGAGGTCGCGCCGAGCACCGTGTATCGCTACTTCCCCACCAAAGAAGATCTCGTCATCTCCGATGAGTTCGACAACGTCCTGTTCACCAAGCTCGCCGACCAGCCCGCCGATGTGGGCGTCGTGGACGCGGTGCGCGCCGCCTTTCACGGTGTGACCGCGGAGATGTCGGAGGCCGATATCGCGCTCGGGCGCCGCCGCACCCGGCTCATGCTGCAAGAACCGGGCCTGCGCGGGGCCACCCTGACCAACCTGATGGCCATCGAACGCGCGATCGCCGAGCTGGTCGCGCAACGCACCGGACGCGACGGCGACGACCCGGAGATCACCTGGTTCACCGGAGCGGTCGTCGGCATCGCGCTCGGCTACATGCGCCGCTGGGTCGACAATCCGGACCTCGATGTGGTGGCGATGTTCGAAGACGCACTCGACCGGCTCGCCGCCGGCGTGAGTTTCTGACACCGGCCGAAACAAGCTCTGTTCACAGCAGGCGCGGTTATCCACAGACGGGCCGATCCGGGCCCTCGGCCTGCGCTCGAGCTGCGACAGTCGAGGCATGGAAACCTTGGCGTTCGTCATCTTCGGTGCCTGGTGTATCGCGTTGAGTGTCAGCGATATTCGGAGTCGGCGGCTGCCCGATCTGCTCACCGGACCGGGCGCCGTGGGCGTGCTCGGCTACGCGCTGTGCACCGGCGGGCTCACCGGGGCGCTCATGGGAGCTGCCCTGCTGACCGTCCCCTATCTGCTGGTGCATCTGGTGCGGCCGGCCGCGTTCGGGGCGGGCGACGTGAAGCTCGCCGTGGGGCTCGGGGCGGCCGCGGGAATGCACGGCGGGCAGGCGTGGGTCTGGGCTGCGGTCGGCGCGCCCGTTCTCACCGCTGTGTTGGGCGCGGCCGTGCTCATGACATCCGCTCCGATCGACGTGCGGAGCGGATCATTCGTCACGCGGCCGGCACCGTGGAGCGGTAGCGATCCGTTGTGGCGCCGCAGCCGAGCACCGGCGGCCACGACCAGGGCCGGTCCGCTCACCGTGCCGCACGGTCCGTCGATGTGCCTGGCGACGGTGCTCGCCGTGGGGTTCGGGTGACCGCGCGGCAACCATTCGGCGCAGGCGAGGAGGGTGCCGCTGATCACGGTGGACCGGTTTCCCGGCCGGGAGCGTCCACATGGGAAGATGGACGGCGTGCTGCGCTGGATAACTGCTGGAGAATCCCATGGTCCCGCTCTCGTCGCCATCCTCGAGGGGATGGTGGCCGGGGTCGAGGTGACGTCGGACGAGATCTCCGCACAATTGGCGCGCCGTCGCCTCGGGTACGGGCGCGGCGCCCGGATGAAGTTCGAGGCCGACAAGGTCACCATCGTCGGTGGTGTCCGGCACGGTCGCACCATGGGCGGCCCGGTCGCCATCGAGGTGGCCAACTCCGAATGGCCGAAGTGGACCACGGTGATGTCCGCCGATCCGGTCGACCCGGCCGAGCTGGCCGATCTGGCCCGCAATGCCCCGCTCACCCGTCCGCGTCCCGGTCACGCCGACTACTCGGGCATGCTCAAGTACGGCTTCGACGATGCCCGCCCGGTGCTCGAGCGCGCCAGCGCCCGCGAGACCGCGGCCCGGGTCGCCGCGGGCACCGTGGCGCGTGCGTTCCTGCGCCAGGCGTTCGGGGTGGAGGTCGTCTCGCATGTGATCTCGATCGGCACCGCCGCCAACACCACCGGCCACGTCCCGACCGCGGCCGACCTGGACGCGATCGACGCCAGCCCGGTGCGCGCCTTCGATGCCGACGCCGAAGCGGCGATGATCGCCGAGATCGAGGCCGCCAAGAAGGACGGCGATACCCTCGGCGGCGTGGTCGAGGTCGTGGTCGAAGGACTTCCGGTCGGTCTCGGCTCGTTCACCAGCGGTGAGAACCGCCTCGACTCGCGACTGGCCGCCGCGCTCATGGGCATTCAGGCGATCAAGGGTGTCGAGGTGGGCGACGGTTTCGAGACCGCGCGCCGGCGCGGCAGCCAGGCTCACGACGAGATGAAGCCGGGCCCCGACGGTGTGCTGCGCTCGACCAACCGGGCCGGCGGGCTCGAGGGCGGCATGACCAACGGCGAAGCCCTGCGGGTGCGTGCGGCGATGAAGCCGATTTCCACGGTGCCGCGGGCGCTGTCGACGGTCGATATGAGCAGCGGCGAGGAAGCCGTGGCGATTCACCAGCGTTCGGATGTGTGCGCGGTGCCCGCGGCGGGTGTGGTGGCCGAGTCGATGGTGGCGCTGGTGCTCGCGCAGGCGGCGCTGGAGAAGTTCGGTGGCGATTCGCTCGCCGAGACCGCCGACAACATCACCAGCTACGTCAAGCGCATCAGCTCCCGTCCGCATGTGGCGCCGACCGACGCGGACAGTCGGGCGCGATGACCTCCCAGGCCGACCCGCGCGCTCCGCGTGTGGTGCTGGTCGGACCTCCCGGGGCCGGTAAATCGACCATCGGCCGCAAGCTCGCCCGCGAACTCGGAGTGCAGCTCTACGACACCGACGCCGGTATCGAAGAGCAAACCGGACGCACCATCGCCGATATCTTCGCCACCGACGGCGAGGCGGAGTTCCGCAAGATCGAGGAGCAGGTGGTGCGCCGCGCCGTCCTCGACGAACCCGGTGTGGTCTCCCTCGGTGGCGGCGCGGTGCTTTCGGAGAACACCCGGGCGCTGCTGCGCGAGCACACCGTGGTGTACCTGGAAATCAGTGTGGCCGAAGGACTTCGCCGCACCGGCACCAGCAATGCTCGTCCACTGCTCAACGGTGCCGACCCCGGGGCCAAGTATCGCGAGCTGATGCGGCGCCGCCGCCCGCTGTACCGCGAGGTCGCCACGGTGCGGGTGCGTACCGACGGCCGCAGCCCCGGCCGGGTGGTGAAGATGATCATGGGCAAACTGTCGCTGGAGTCGGTGCGCCCGGCCGCGGGCGAGGCCGGCGAGCAGCAGAACCGGCCCCGCAGCACCAACCCCCAGGGCAGCAGCAGATCCCGGGCCCGGCGCAGGTCGAGGGCCAGGGCGGCGGCCCGCCGAGCCGCCCAGGCCGCCGCCAACGGGCAGACCGGTAGCACCGAACAGAACGCGAAGACCACCGCACAGACCACGAAGACCACCGGTCAGTCCGGCGCGGCCGCCGGTCAGCACGCCGCGACGGCGGGTTCCTCGTCCACCGGGCGGTCTCGCCGTGCGCGGGCACGGCGGGCACGCGCTCGCGCACGCACCCAACAAGAACGCACAGAATCGGAGCAGAGCACGTGACAGAGCCGAGTCGTCTCCAGGTCCGCACCGCCGACCCATATCCGGTGATCATCGGCCGCGGCTTGCTCGGCGAGCTCGTCGAGTCGGTCACCGGCGCCGGTTCCGGGGTGCGCACGGTCGCGATCTTCCATCAGCCGCCGCTGGCCGAGACGGCCGAAGTGGTGCGCAAAGCACTGGCCGACACCGGGATCGACGCCCACCGCATCGAGATCCCGGACGCCGAGGCGGGTAAAGACCTGGCCGTGGCCGGTTTCTGCTGGGAGGTCCTCGGCCGCATCGGGTTGACCCGCAACGACGTCATCGTCAGCCTCGGCGGCGGCGCGGCCACCGACCTGGCCGGCTTCGTGGCCGCCACCTGGATGCGCGGGGTGCAGATCGTGCACGTGCCCACCACGCTGCTGGCGATGGTGGACGCCGCGGTCGGCGGGAAGACCGGCATCAACACCGAGGCGGGGAAGAACCTGGTGGGCTGCTTCCACGAGCCCGCCGCGGTCCTGGTCGATCTCGCCACCCTGGAAACGGTGCCACACAACGAGATCGTCGCCGGCATGGCCGAGATCATCAAGGCCGGTTTCATCGCCGATCCGGTGATCCTGGACCTGATCGAGACCGATCCGAAGGCCGCGCTCGATCCCACCGGCGAGGTGCTGCCGGAGCTGATCCGCCGGGCTATCGCGGTCAAGGCGGAGGTGGTGGCCGCCGATCTCAAGGAGGCCGCACTGCGCGAGATCCTCAACTACGGCCACACCCTCGGTCACGCGATCGAGCGCCGGGAACGCTACCGCTGGCGTCATGGCGCCGCCGTTTCCGTCGGCCTCGTCTTCGCCGCCGAACTCGGCCGGCTGGCCGGTCGCCTCGACGACGCCACCGCCGACCGGCACCGCACCGTGCTGGAAAGCGTCGGCCTGCCCACCACCTACGACGCCGACGCGCTGCCGCAGCTGCTGGAGTCGATGCAGACCGATAAGAAGACCCGATCGGGCGTCTTGCGTTTCGTGGTTCTGGACGGCCTGGCCAAGCCGGGCCGGCTGGAAGGTCCCGATCCGACACTGCTGGCCGCCGCCTATTCGGCGATCGCCCGCGACCCGGAACCGGGCTCGGGCGGCGCGATCCTGCTGTAGGGCGCCGCTGATCCCCCGGAGTCCGGCTCCGGGGGATCATCGAGTCAGGACGCTGCGGCTACCGGCTGATGCGGACCGGTCGCGGCGGAACCGTTCTTGCCGCCGAGCCTGCGTCCGAGCGCGATGCCGGCCAGGCCCGGGATGAAGATCAGCAGCACGATGAACGACGCGCCCGCCGTCATTTCGAACAGCAGTCCGTTGTCGTCGAGCATGAATCCGGGCACCATGTCCAGGATCCAGCACACCAGGCCGCTGCCGAGGCCGCCGGCCACCGCGGCCTTCAGCCACGGGATGGTCAGATCGGCGCCGCCGTCGGCGTCCGGGTGCGCGGCCCGGTCGCGGCGGCCATCGAGGAAGCCCCATCCCACGCCCGCGCCGATGATCACCACCAGGCACAGCAACCGCATCCACGCGCCCTGCGTCGGCCAGTTCACCATGCCGAACCCCAGCAGGACCCGCAAGCCGACGACCAGCGCACCGAGCACTGTGGCCCGCAACACCCAAGCTGTCATGCCGACCACCATAACCCTCGGCCCCCTCCCGCAAAACTAGAACCCGTTACAGGAGTGGTGCGTGTCTTGCGCGGGGCGATAACCACCAGTTCACTGCGGCGTTTCCCAGTGATGGTGAAGTGGTCGCGGCACTGGTAGAGACTTCCTGGTCGGTTCTCGACTGTGGAGGCGAAGGCTCGATGGTTCTCGATCTCGGTGTGCAGCCGGCCGGTCGGCACGAGGTATATCCGGACGAGAACGGCAGATTCGGCGCATTCGGCGGACGTTACGTTCCCGAAGGCCTGGTGCCCGCACTGCTCGACCTCGAACACGCCTATCACCAGGCCCGCACCGATCCGGCCTTCACCAACCGGCTCGACACCCTGCTGCGCGAGCGGGTGGGTCGCCCCACCCGGCTGCATCAGGTGCCCCGCTTCGCCGCGTCGCTCGGCGTGCCCGGCGTGCGGGTGTATCTCAAGCGCGAGGATATGGCGCACACCGGCTCACACAAGATCAACAACGCGCTCGGCCAGGCGCTGCTGGCGGTGCGGATGGGCAAGACCAGGATCGTGGCCGAGACGGGCGCGGGTCAGCACGGCGGCGCGGTCGCGGCCGTGTGCGCGATGCTCGGGCTGGACTGCGTGATCTACATGGGCACCGAGGACGTGCGCCGCCAGCCCGGCCCGGTCGCGCGGATGCGGCTGCTCGGTGCCGAGGTGCGGCCGGTCGAGACCGGGACGGGCCGGGTGAAGGAAGCGATCACCGCGTCGGTCCGGGACTGGGTGGGGAATCTGGGCGAGACCCACCTGCTGCTCGGGACAACTGTCGGGCCCGCGCCGTATCCGCGGATCGTTCGCGATTTCCAGACCGTGATCGGCACCGAGGCCCGCGCCGATATCCTGCGCGCCGAAGGCCGGCTGCCCGATCTCGTGCTCGCCTGCGTCGGCGGCGGAAGCAATGCCCTCGGGCTGTTTCATCCGTTCACCGCCGACCGCGAGGTGGAACTGGTCGCGGTCGAGGCCGCGGGCCGGGGCCGGGCCGACGGCGAGCACGCCGCCACACTGACCGCGGGCAGCCCGGGCGAAGTGGACGGCGCCTTCAGCTATCTGTTGCAGGACGCCGACGGCCAGATCCTGCGCACCCACAGCATCGCCGCCGGCCTCGACTATCCGGGCGTCGGGCCGGAGCTCAGCTACCTGCGCGACAGCGGCCGGGTGCGCGCACGGACCGCGACCGATGCCGCCGCCGTGCGCGGACGGCGAGCGCTCGGCCGCACCGAGGGCGTGCTCGCCGGCCTCGAATCCGCCCATGCGGTCGGGCATCTGCTGGAGCGGGCCGAGCGCGGTGAACTGGCCCGCGACTCACTCGTGGTGGTGTGCCTGTCCGGCTCCGGTGACAAAGACCTGGCGATCGCCGCCGACCGGCTCGACCCGAGCGCCTGAGAACCGGCTCAGCCCAGGCCGTCGAGCGCGGCGGCCATCGCGGCACGCGGCGCCGGATGTCCGGTGAACTGCTCGACCTGCCCATAGGCCTGATTGATCAGCATGTCGAGTCCGCTGACGACGGTGTGCCCGGCCGCGGCTACCGCCTCGGCGAGCGGGGTCGGCCACGGGTTGTAGATCGCATCCAGCACCACCGGTGCGGTGGACACCGCCTCGGCCACCGCGGCGGCGGCCGCGGGCGGCACGGTGCTCACCGCGGCACCCGAGCGGGCGGCAGCGGCGCCGACCTCGGCCGGGTCGAAGCCGATGACGGTGGCGGTGAGTCCGAGCCGCTGCGCGAGATCGACCGCGCTCGCGGCCCGACCGGCGTCGCGGGCCACGATCGTCACCGTCGCGGCTCCCAGTTCGGCCAGCGCGAGCAGCGCCGGCCGGGCGGTACCGCCGGCACCGAGGACCACGGCTTCCGACAAGGCCTCGACCCCACCGCCGCGCAGGGCGCCGAGCACCCCGTCGACGTCGGTGCAGTCCGCGCGCCAGCCGTTGTCGATGCGCACCAGGGTGTTGGCCGAGCCGACCAGCTCCGCGCGCTCGGTGCGTTCGGTGGCGTAGGCCAGCGCGGCTTCCTTGCCCGGCATCGTCACCGACAGGCCAACCCATTCCGGGCCGAGTCCGTCGACCAGGCCGGGCAGCTGGTCGGCGGTGCATTCGATGCGCTCATAGGTCCACGGCAACCCGAGCGCACGGTAGGCGGCCAGATGCAGCTGCGGCGAACGCGAATGCGCGATCGGACTACCCAGCACCGCCGCCTTGCGTACCTCGGAGAACTCAGCGGCCACTGTCGAGGATCCCGCTTTCCATGGCGCGGTCGATATTGCGCAGATGCTCGCTGTAGCTCTGAGTGAACAGCGTGGTGCCCTGCTGATCGATGGTGACGAAGTACAGCCACGGTCCCGGTTCGGGTTGCTCCACCGCGCGCAGCGCCGCCGCCGACGGCGCCGCGATGGGCGTGGCGGGCAGTCCGGCCATGGCGTAGGTGTTCCACGGGGTCACCCGGGCCCGGTCGGCGTCGGTGGTGGCGACCTCGGTGGTGTCGAGGGCGTAGTTCACCGTCGAGTCGAATTGCAGCGGCTGGTCCACCTTCAACCGGTTCACGATCACCCGCGCGACCTTGCCCATGTCCTGCGGCAGGGCTTCGCGTTCGACCAGCGAGGCGGCGATGAGCGTCTCGTACGGCGTCAGCCCGGTCTCGGCGCCCGATTGCAGCAGGCCGGTGGATTCGTAGAGCGCGGCGCTGGCGCTGACCAGTTCTTTCAGGATCTGCTCGGGCGAACCGCTCGGGTCGAAATCCCAACTGCCCGCGGCGATCAGGCCCTCCAGCTGACGCGCGCGATCGGGCACCTGGCGCACCGATTCCATCGCCCATTCCGGCACCCCGAGCGCCGCCAGGTCCATGCTCGCGCCCGCGGCTTCCAGCTCCTGATAGGTGACGCAGTCGGTGCCGATGCAGCTGGCCGCGGCGATCTTGGTGTAGATGCCTTCCTTGCGGGCCCCGGTGTTCACATCGTGCTGGTCGTGCAGCTGCCTGCCCTCGGAGATGACCAGATTGCCCACCCGCGACTCCGGCTTCACCAGCGCGGCCACCGCGTCGACGGCCGGACTGTGGCTCGGAATCGCGTAGTAGCCGGGCTGCACCGAGTTCATATTCGAATTGCGCACGGCGGCTTCGTAGAAGGCGGCGCTGCTGGCGACCACGCCCTTCTCGGCCATCGTCTCGGCGATCTCGGTGGCGGTCTCGCCCTGGTTGACCCGCACGACCACCGGAGGCCCGGCGGGACCGGCGAAGTCCTCGGCCGGGGTGTAGCCGTCCATCAGCTTCATCCCCGCGAAACCGGCCGCCCCGACGAACAGGATGGCGAAGACGGCGGCGACGAGCAGCATGGTGCGCCTGCGGCGTTTGCGTTCGGCCGCCTTCCGAGACGCCACCCGGGATTTCTTCTTGGTGCGCGACCCCGGCCGCTGCTTGCCACCGCGGCGCGGTTCGGTCGCTTGCGCGCGAGGCCGCGACCGCGGCGCGCTCTTGGTGCGGGTGGCGGTGCGCCGCACCGGCTCCGGTTCGGGCTCGGGCTCCGGTTCGGGCTCGATCAGGTCATCATCGTCGGTATAGCGGGGAATGACGGTGGTGTCGTCGTCGTCGAGGTAGTTCCACTCCTCGTCCGCCGCACCGGTCGCGTCCGCCTCCACGCGACTGTCTCGCCCCCACGCCTGATCGTCGCGGCGGTAGCGCCGTTCGGCTTCTCGCTGACGGTAGCGTTCTTCGGCCCGCGCCCACCGATCCGTCATGCATCGTCTCCGGACGACGCGCGGCGTACCGCTTCTTCGACCGACTTCAACACCGAACTCCGTTCGTCCAACCATCCTTGCAGGATCGACACGGCAGCCGCTTGATCGATCACCTGCCGCTGGCCGCGTGCGCGAACTCCGCTGTCCCGCAATGCACGTGCAGCTGACACCGTAGTCAAACGTTCGTCGGAAAGCCGTACCGGCACCGGGGCCACCACCGACCGCAAACGGTCGGCGAATGCGATTGCCAGCGTAGCGGCATTCCCCTTTTCCCCGCGTAATGTGCGCGGCAAGCCGACGACGATTTCGACGGCCTCGTATTCCCGCACAATGTCGGCAATCCTGGCGATGTCGGGCCCGGGACCGGCCGCGCGCGGGTTCGGTTTGGCGCGCGGCACGGTTTCCACGGGGGTGGCGAGGATGCCATCGGGGTCGCTGGAGGCCACCCCGATACGCACGCTGCCGACATCGATCGCGATGCGCCTGCCCCGTCCCGGGTCGGTGGCCGGATCCGGCCGATCGCCCCGATGTTCGGTGCTTCCGGGTTCACCCATCAGCCGGCGAGTTCGGCCACCCGAGCCCGGACCGCGGCCAGCCCGGCCGCGATACCCGACGGATCCGAGCCCGCGCCCTGGGCCATCTCCGGCTTACCACCGCCCCGTCCGGAAATAGCCGGACCGAAGCTGGCGACGAGGTCACCGGCCTTGACACCGAGTTCCTGGGCCGGCTTGTTCACCGCGACGACAAACGGCACCTTGCCGTCGGTGTTGCCGAGCAGCACCACAATCGCCGGGTGGGTGCCGAGGCGGCCGCGGACATCGGTGGCCAACGTGCGCAGATCGCCGGCCGCGACGCCCTCCGGCGCTGCGGCGGCGACCAGCAGCAGCTCACCGAGACGTTCGGCGCCCTCGGCCAGAGTGCCCGCGGAGGCGAGCACGGCCGCGACCTTAGTGCGCTCGAGTTCCTTCTCGGCCACCTTCAGCCGCTCCACCAGCTGCTCCACCCGGGCCGGGACCTCATCGGAGGGCACCTTCAGCGCCGAAGCCACACCGGCCAGTAGCGCGCGCTCCTTGGCCAGGTACTTGTAGGAATCCAGGCCGACGAAGGCCTCCACGCGCCGCACACCCGAGCCGACCGACGACTCACCGAGCAGGGTGATCGGACCGATCTGCGAGGAGTGCTGCACATGCGTGCCGCCGCACAGCTCCATCGAGAACGGGCCGCCGATCTCCACCACGCGCACTTGATCGCCGTAGTTCTCGCCGAAGAGCGCGAGCGCGCCCATCTGCTTGGCCTTGGGCAGATCGGTGATGAAGGTGTTGACCGGGTAGTCGGCGCCGACACCGTCGTTGGAGACGGCCTCGATATCGGCCTTCTGCTGCTCCGACAGCTGGCCCTGCCAGTTGAAGTCGAAACGCAGGTAGCCCGGCTTGTTCAGCGAACCGGCCTGCACCGCGTTCGGACCGAGCACCTGCCGCAGCGCGGCGTGCACCATGTGCGTGCCGGAGTGGCCCTGGGTCGCGCCGCGCCGCCAGGCCGGATCGGCCTGGGCGAGCACCACGTCACCCTCGGTGATCTGGCCCTGCTCCACGGTGCACTTGTGCACCCACACCTTCTTGGCGATCTTCTGCACGTCGTTGACCCGCAGTTTCAGCCCGGAGGCGGTGATGGAGCCGCGGTCGGCGATCTGGCCGCCGGACTCGGCGTAGAGCGGGCTGCGGTCCAGGATCACCTCGACGTCGTTGCCCGCGGTGGCCGTGGGCACCCGCACGCCGTCGGCGATGAGCGCCAGCACATGCGCTTCGGAGGTGAGCTCGTCGAAGCCGGTGAATTCGGTGGCGCCGCGGTCGACGAGTTCCTTGTACACCGACAGGTCGGCGTGCGCGTGCTTGCGGGCCTGGGCGTCTTCCTTGGCGCGACGGCGCTGCTCGGCCATCAGCGAGCGGAAGCCCTCTTCGTCGACCGAGAGCCCGGCCTCGGCGGCCATCTCCAGGGTGAGGTCGATGGGGAAGCCGTAGGTGTCGTGCAGGGTGAACGCGTCCGAGCCGGCGATGGTCTTCCCGCCGGCGGCCTTGACCTGGTCGGCGGTGTCGTCGAACAGCTTGGAACCGGTGTTGAGGGTCTTGAGGAAGGCGGTCTCCTCGCCCACCGCGACGGTCTCGATGCGGCTGTAGTCGGTGGCCAGCTCCGGGTACGACGGCGACATCAGCTCGCTGACGACCTTCATGAACTCGCCCATCACCGGCTTCTCGGCGCCCAGCAGGCGCGCCGAACGCACGATGCGGCGCAGCAGGCGGCGCAGCACATAGCCGCGGCCGTCGTTGCCGGGGTTGACGCCGTCGGCGATCAGCATGGCCGCGGTGCGGGCATGGTCGGCGATCACGCGGAAGCGCACGTCGTCGGCGTGCTCGACGCCGTAGGAGCGGCCGGTGAGCGCCTCGGCCTTGTCGATGATCGGGCGCAGCAGGTCGGTCTCGTAGACGTTGTCGACGCCCTGCAGCAGCAGCGCGATGCGCTCGATACCCATGCCGGTGTCGATGTTCTTCTTCGGCAGCACCCCGACCGGCGGATGGCCCAGCTTGGGGCTCAGCTCACCGCGGATGTCCTGCATGAAGACCAGGTTCCAGATCTCCAGGTAGCGGTCCTCGTCGGCGACCGGGCCGCCGTCCTTGCCGTATTCGGGGCCGCGGTCGTAGTAGATCTCCGAGCAGGGACCGCCGGGCCCGGGCACGCCCATGTCCCAGTAGTTGTCCTTGCCGTCGCGGAACTGGATGCGCTCTTGCGGGATTCCGGCGACGCGGCGCCAGATCTCGGCGGCCTCCGGATCGGATTCGTAGGCGGTGACCCAGATGCGCTCCGGATCGAACCCGTAGCCGCCGTCCTCCTGCGACTTGGTGATCAGCTCCCAGGCGAAGGCGATCGCGCCCTCTTTGAAGTAGTCACCGAAGGAGAAGTTGCCTGCCATCTGGAAGAAGGTGTTGTGCCGGGTGGTGATGCCCACTTCTTCGATATCCCCGGTGCGCACGCATTTCTGCACGCTCGTCGCCCGCGGGAACGGCGGGGTCTCCTGGCCGAGGAAGTACGGCTTGAACTGCACCATGCCCGCATTGACGAACAGCAGGTTCGGGTCGTCGAGGATCAACGAGGCGCTGGGCACCTCGGTATGCCCGGCGCGCACGAAATGGTCCAGGAATCGCCGTCGGATCTCGTGGGTCTGCACAGATATCCAGCCTACCGGTGCGGTGCACCCGGTTTTTCATCGCGTCGGCCGACTACCTCACACCGGCTCACTCGCCGCGGACGATGCGGCGCAACTTCTCCACCCGGGGGCCGACCGCGCGCTCATGGCCGTGGTCGGTCGGGTGGTAGTAGTCGACGCCGACGAGTTCGTCGGGCGGATACTGCTGGGCCAGCACGCCGCCGGGATCGTTGTGCGGATAGCGATAGCCCTGCGCGTGCCCCAGCATCGCCGCGCCCGCGTAATGACCGTCGCGCAGATGCGGCGGCACCGCACCGGCCTTGCCCGCCGACACGTCGGCCATTGCGGCCCCGATGGCGGCAACCACGGCGCCGGATTTGGGTGCGGTGGCCAGGTGGATGGTGGCCTGGGCCAGCGCGAGCCGGCATTCGGGCAGCCCGACCAGTTGCACCACCTGCGCCGCCGCGGTGGCGGTCTGCAAGGCGGTCGGGTCGGCCATGCCGATGTC
The DNA here is from genome assembly GCF_000284035.1 of Nocardia cyriacigeorgica GUH-2. Lineage (NCBI taxonomy): Bacteria > Bacillati > Actinomycetota > Actinomycetes > Mycobacteriales > Nocardiaceae > Nocardia > Nocardia cyriacigeorgica. The sequence continues at coordinate 3,912,564 of NC_016887.1, forward strand.
CTCGCTGGCGTGGATCATCAACCGGCGCGCGATGAAGCGCGGGTCCTCCCCCGCGCTCAGCATCCGGGCCAGGTAGTGCAGCGCGGCGTCGACATCGGAGCCGCGGATGGATTTGATGAACGCGCTGATCACGTCGTAGTGCTGGTCGCCGGCGCGGTCGTAGCGCACTGCGGCCTTGTCGACGCTGGCCTCCACCAGATCGACGTCCACGGTGCCGTCCAGCGACGATTCCGCCGACGCTTCCAGCGCGGTGAGCGCGCGGCGCGCATCACCGCCGGCGATGCGCACGATGTGGTCGAGGGCGGCGTCGGTGACGGTGTAGTGCCCGTCGAGCCCGCGCGGGTTCTCGGCGGCGCGGCGCACCACGGCGCGGATATCGTCGTCGGTCAGCGACCGCAGTTGCAGCACCAGCGACCGCGACAGCAGCGGCGAGACCACCGAGAACGAGGGGTTCTCCGTGGTCGCACCGACCAGCAGCACGATCCGGTTCTCCACCGCGGCCAGCAGCGCATCCTGCTGGGTCTTGGAGAACCGGTGCACCTCGTCGATGAACAGCACCGTCTGCTCGCCCGCGGTCAGCCGCCTGCGCGCCAGGTCGATGACCGCGCGCACCTCTTTCACTCCCGCCGACAACGCCGACAGCGCCTCGAACCGGCGGCCGGTGGCCTGCGAGATCAGCGAGGCGAGGGTGGTCTTACCGGTGCCGGGCGGGCCGTACAGCAGCACCGATGCCGCCCCGGAGCCCTCGATCAGCCTGCGCAGCGGTGAGCCGGGGCCGAGCAGATGGTTCTGGCCGAGCACCTCGTCGAGCGTGGCCGGGCGCATACGCACCGCCAGCGGTGCCGCAGCCCCGGGTCCGCGAAAGGTGAGCTCGGTATCGGAGGTTCCGGCCGAGGCCGCGCCCGGAACGTCGAACAACCCATCGCTCATGACGTACCTCCTTCCGCGCCGGGCCGTGTGGTGAGCGACCGCTCGGCCGCGTTCGTAGTTCGCTCGCTCATCGTGGACGACGCTACCGGCCGGGTCCGACACACCCGGGGTGCGGATCGGACTGCCGCGCGGCGGTTCGATTTGCGAGCACTCCGCCGATGGGATGTGATCAATACTCGTGGCTGATAACGTGCTCGTTTCAGATACTGCGGCGGTGCGGCGACGCACGGTCCTGGCAGGCGGTGCGGTCGCGGTGGCCGGGGCGGGCCTCGCGCTCGCCGCGCCGGCCCACGCCGATAACCCGGTCTTCCGCCACGGCGTCGCCTCCGGCGATCCACTGCCCGACGCGGTGATCATCTGGACCCGGGTCACCGTCGCCGACGACGCCACCCCCGGCTCGGGGGCCGGGGCGGCCGCGACCGTGCGCTGGGAGGTGGCGGCCGACGAGAACTTCGCCGCGATCACCGCTTCCGGCGCGGCCACCGCCACCGCCGATACCGACCACACGGTGAAGGTCGACGTCACCGGCTTGGCGCCGGGCTGCGTGTACTTCTACCGGTTCACCGCCCTCGGCCAGAGTTCACCGGTCGGGCGGACCCGCACCGCACCCGCCCTCGGCGCCTCGCCCGACGGGCTGCGCTTCGGTGTGGTGTCGTGCGCGAACTGGGAGGCCGGGTTCTTCGGCGCCTACCGTCATCTGGCCGATCGCGCCGACCTCGACGCCATCGTGCATCTGGGTGACTACCTCTACGAGTACGGCCGGGGCGAATACGGCGGCCGCACCGGCTCGGTCCGGCCGCACGATCCGGCCAACGAGATCGTCTCCCTCGCCGACTACCGCATCCGCCACGCCCAGTACAAAACCGATCCCGACCTGCAACGCCTGCACGCCCTGCTGCCGTTCATCTGCACCTGGGACGATCACGAGTCCGCCGACAATTCCTGGTCCGGCGGCTCCGGCAAGCACGATCCTGCGGTGCAGGGCCCGTGGGCCGACCGCAAAGCGGCCTCGGCGCGCGCCTATCTGGAATGGATGCCGGTGCGGGCGTCGCGTTCGGGTTCGGGTGTGCAGATCTATCGCCGGCTGCGCTTCGGCACCCTGGCCGAGCTGTCGATGCTGGATCTGCGCAGCTACCGCGATCAGGAGGTGAAGCCCGGCGCGGGCTGGCGTGAGGTGGACAATCCGCAGCGCACGCTGACCGGCCGGGCGCAGATGGACTGGCTGACCGCCGGGCTGACGTCGTCGACGGCGCGGTGGAAGCTGGTGGGCAATTCGGTGATGATCGCACCGCTGGTGTTCCCGCCGCTGGATCCGGCGACGACCGCCGCCTTCACCCAGGCGCTGGGCATCCCGCAGTCCGGTCTGCCGGTCAATGCCGACCAGTGGGACGGCTACACCGCCGATCGGGCCCGGCTGTACCGGGCGATCACCGAGTACGGGGTGTCGGACGTGGTGTTCCTCACCGGCGATATCCACTCCTCCTGGGCGGCGGATTTGCCGGTCAACGCCGCCGATCCGGCCGGCCCCAGCGCCGGCGCGGAGTTCGTGGTGCCGTCGGTGACCTCGTCGAGTCTCGGTGAGGTGATGCAGGCGCCGCCGCGCACGGCCGCGGTGCCGGTGGAGGAAGCGATCAAGGGCGTCAACCGGCATCTGCGCTACGTCGAGCTGGATTCACACGGGTTCGGCGTGCTCGAGGTGACTGCCGCGCAGACGCAGATGGACTGGTTCTACGTCGTCGATGTCACCGACCCGCGGACGGGTTTGCGCCACGGTGCGTCGTTCGCGGTACCGGCAGGTGGGCGGATGGAGCCGAGGACTACGCCCGCGAGCTGATCGGTGCTATTCCGCCCAGCGCTCCACGAGCACCGCCGTCATCGCCTCGGCGAAATCGCCGATGACGTCGTCGCCGGTGACGCGCGCGTCCTCGGCGAGGGCGGCCCAGCGGTTGATCAGCGCGTCCGAGCGCGGCACCGACAGTCCGTGTTCGCGGGCGGCGGCGATGCGGCCGTGGTCGGCGGGCAGGAACCAGTAGGTGGACAGCCACACCCAGATCAGGCGCGCTTCCAGGATCTTCTCGGCGAGCAGGGCGTCGTCGGCGAGGGCGGGCCAGACGCCGACGACCTCGGCGCGCCAGGCCTCGACCATATGGGCGGCGCGCTCGCGCGACAGTTCCACATCGCACAGGCAGCCCGGGAAGGAGACCAGCGCGTAGGCGATGTCGAGGGTGGCGTCGCGGAAGCCGCCCCACTCGTAGTCGAGGATGCGGGCGCCCTCGTCGTTGAGGATGACGTTGTCCGGACACAGATCGGACGGGCTGAAGGCCCGGAACCGGCCGCCGGAGAACAGCCGGGAACCGTGGGTGATCTTGGTGGCCAGTTCCTCGGGCACCTCGATGCCGAGTTCACGCAGCAGCAGGGCGGGCACCTCGGCGACGGCGGCCTCGGCCTGCTGGGCGATGCCGTCGATGCGGTGGGCCACATCCACCCGGCGTAGCAGCGCGACGAAATCGGCCTCGCGGCCCACGGTCGCGGCGTGCATCCGGCCCAGGGCCTGCGCGAACGCCATCATGGCGTTCTGGGTGGCCGGTTCGGCGCCCGAGCGCAGCACGGTGGTGAGCGAGGTGTTCTCCCCCAGGTCGCTGAGCACGAGCAGCCGATCGGGCAGGCTGTGCGCGATGAGGTAGGCACCAGGGCGCTGCTCGCGGCTGAGCGCGGTGGTGAACTGGTAGGACACCGCCTCACGCAGGAACGCGGAGTCGATGCTGGCGACGCCCGGGGTGATGCCGACGTTGCGCGGCATCGGTGCGGCGCCGCGCACCTGCTTGAGAATGAGAGTTCGCGGAAGCGAGAAGGCGTTCTCGGCAACTCGCACGCGTAGGACCGTCGTCCTACCACTACCGCTGAGTTCGATCGGATCGCTCAGCTTCACCGGAGCACCCATGCGCTTTGTGAGCAACTGTTGTGCTGCGGACACGACTTCGGTGGCGCGTTCGGCCAATAGTGCGGTCATCACTGATCAAAGTACTCGCATCGGGTCACTTCTAGCGAGCGGTTGGGCAACCTTTCCGTGTCGCTCGGCGTGTCCGCGCGCCGCTCTGGTAGTGCGCGCCGATCACTTGAGACGATGGCTGCCGTGCTGTTTCCTGGTCGTCAACTACCGTGCGCCACACCGCAAACCAGCTGACCCGAAAGGTCGACCACCGTGACCGACACACCATCCGCCACGCCGCAACCGTCCGGCGACAAGCCCGCGCCGGGCGGCGGCACCGGGCCGGCCTCCGGCGGCGACCCGGCCGCGTCCTATCCGTCCGGGCACGGCCGTCACGAAATGCCGGGCGCCGCAGGATACCCGCAGTTCGACGGCCCGGGCGCGGCGCAGTACGGCAACGAACCGGTCGAACCCGCGCCGCCGCCGGATCAGTCGCCACCGCAGCCCACCTACGGCCCGCCGGGAACCGGGCCCGATCCGCAGGCGCCGACCTACGGCTATCTGCACCAGACCGGAACCGGTGTGCCCGCCCCGCTCGATGTGGGCCACGCGCTCAGTTACGGCTGGGAGAAATTCCGGCGAAATCCTGGTCCCTGGCTGGCGGTGAGCGCGCTCGGGCTGGTGATCTACCTGCTGTTCGTGGTGGTCGTGCAGCTGCTCGCGCCGCGCTCGGCGCTGACGGTGCTCGTGCTGTTCCTCGCGGTCATGGTGGGTCTGTGGTTGCTGCAAGCGGCGATGGTGCGCGGTGCGCTGTATGAAACCAACGGCTATCCAGCGACTTTCGGGTCCTACTTCCATATCGGCAACGCGGGCAATGTGCTGCTGACCGCGGTGCTGGCGTTCCTCGCCACCACCCTCGCCTCCGCGCTGTGCCTGCTGCCGGGCATCGCCGTCGGCATGGGCTGCATGTTCTCGCTACATTTCGTCATCGATCAGAACCAGGGTCCGATCGAGGCCATCACGTCCAGCGTCAAACTGGTGATCACCAATATCTGGCCAGTGCTGCTGCTCATGCTGACGGTCCTGGTTGTGGCGCTGTTGGGCCTGCTGGCCTGCGGTTTCGGCCTGCTGGTCGCAGGCCCGGTGGCCACCATCGCCGTCACCTACGCCTACCGCACCATGACCGGCGGGCAAGTCTCGCCGATCTGAGTGGCCCCCGACACGCCGACGGCCGGCCCCCGCAGGAGCCGGCCGTCGGGACGTAAGCCGCTAGCGCTTGGCGGTTTCGGTCTCGGCGGGCACGCCGTCGGCCGAAACCTGGGTCACGCCCTTGACTTCCGGCTTGGCGTCGAGCCCGGCTTCCTTGCGCTGCTGCGCGGTGATGGGCGCGGGCGCGTCGGTCAGCGGGTCGACGCCGCCACCGGTCTTCGGGAAGGCGATCACCTCGCGGATGGAGTCCATACCGGCGAGCAACGCGGTGATCCGGTCCCAGCCGAAGGCGATGCCGCCATGCGGCGGGGCGCCGAAAGCGAAGGCGTCCAACAGGAATCCGAACTTCTCCTGCGCCTCCTCATGGCTGATACCCATCACCTGGAACACCCGCTCCTGCACGTCGCGGCGATGGATGCGGATGCTGCCGCCGCCGATCTCGTTGCCGTTGCAGACGATGTCGTAGGCGTAGGCCAGCGCCGAGCCCGGGTCGGTGTCGAAGGTGTCCATCGACTCGGGCTTCGGCGAGGTGAACGCGTGGTGCACCGCGGTCCAGGCCGAATAGCCCAGCGCGACATCACCACTCGCGGTCGCCTCGGCAGCGGGCTCGAACAGCGGCGCGTCCACGATCCACACGAACGACCAGGCGTTCTCGTCGATCAGCCCGACCTTGCGCGCGATCTCGCCACGCGCGGCGCCCAGCAGGGCACGCTGCGCCTTGGGCGCGCCGGCGGCGAAGAACACGCAGTCACCCGGCTTGGCACCGACATGGTCGGCGAGGGTGGCGCGTTCGGTCTCGCTGAGATTCTTGGCGACCGGCCCGCCGAGCCCGCCGTCCTCGTCGATCAGCACATAGGCCAGCCCCTTGGCGCCGCGCTGCTTGGCCCATTCCTGCCAGGCATCGAGCTGACGACGCGGCTGGCTCGCACCACCCGGCATCACCACCGCGCCGACATACGGCGCCTGGAACACCCGGAACGGAGTGTCTTTGAAGAACTCCGTGCATTCGGTGATCTCCACACCGAAGCGCAGGTCGGGCTTATCGGTGCCGAAGCGCCGCATCGCCTCGTGGTAGGTCATATGCGGAATCGGGGTGGGGATCTCGTAGCCGATCAGCTCCCACAGCGCGACCAGGATCTCCTCGGCCAGCAGGATCACGTCCTCCTGGCGGATGAAGCTCATCTCGATGTCGAGCTGAGTGAACTCGGGCTGACGGTCGGCGCGGAAGTCTTCGTCGCGGTAGCAGCGCGCGATCTGGTAGTAGCGCTCGATGCCGCCGACCATCAGCAGCTGCTTGAACAGCTGCGGGCTCTGCGGCAGGGCGTAGAAGTTGCCGGGCTGCAAGCGCGCGGGCACCAGGAAGTCGCGGGCGCCCTCCGGGGTCGAGCGGGTCAGGGTGGGGGTCTCCACCTCGACGAACTCGTGGCGGGCCAGCACGCGGCGGGCGGCGGCGTTGACCTTGGACCGCAGCCGGATGGCGTGGGCCGGGCCCTCCCGGCGCAGGTCCAGGTAACGATGGGTGAGCCGGGCCTCCTCACCGGGCTGCTCATCGAGCTGGAACGGCAGCGGCGCGCTCTCGTTGAGCACCTCGAGCTCGCTGACGTTGACCTCGATGGCGCCGGTGGGCAGCTCGGGGTTCTCGTTGCCCGCGGGACGCTGTTCGACCACGCCGGTGACCTTGACGCAGTACTCCGCGCGCAGCCGATGCGCCTGCTCGGCGGCCGCACCTTCCCGGAACACCACCTGCGCCACTCCGGAGGCGTCGCGCAGATCGATGAAGATCACGCCACCGTGGTCACGCCGCCGGGCCACCCAGCCGCTGAGGGTGACGGTCTGACCGGCGTGCTCGCTTCGCAGCGAACCAGCCAAGTGGGTGCGCAGCACGATGTTCCTTTCGACGAATGTGGCACCGGAACGCCTCCCGGTGCCAGCCATCGTAGTGAGACACATTCGCCGAGCGGAAACCGATATCGGGTCCGCGCGTGCGAAGCTGTAGCGGACACGTCACAGATAGGGATTCTCATGACCTTCAGCGAGGGTATGCAGATCGACCCGAATCGAGCGTCATCCGGTGGTGGACCCGGGATGGGCGGCAAGCTGGCCCTCGGCGGCGGCGCGGGCGGGCTCATCGTGCTGGTGCTGACGCTGCTGCTGGGCGGCGATCCCGGTTCGGTACTCGGCCAGTTCACCGGCGCCCAGGATGTGCAGTCCCAGCCGACCGCAGGCACGCCTGAGCACTGCAAGACGGCCGCGGACGCCAACCGCTACGTCGACTGCCGGGTGGTGCTCACCGCGCAGAGCCTGGACGCGGTGTGGTCGGCCGAACTGCCGAAACAGACCGGCGTCGAGTACGTGGAGCCGAAGCTGGTGTTGTTCTCCGGCGCCGTGTCGACCGGCTGCGGCAATGCCACCAGCGCGGTCGGCCCGTTCTACTGCCCGGCCGATCAGACTGCCTACTTCGATGTCAGCTTCTTCCAGGAGCTGGTCGACCGGTTCGGTTCCAGTGGCGGTCCGCTGGCCCAGGAGTACGTGGTCGCGCACGAGTTCGGCCACCACATCCAGACCCTGCTCGGCGATATCGGACGCGCCCAGCGCGACCCGCGCGGCCCGGAGTCCGGCGCGGTGCGCACCGAGTTGCAGGCCGATTGCTATGCCGGGATCTGGGCGCATTTCGCCGACAAGATGCCCGCACCGGGCGGCGACGGCCGGCCGTTCCTGGAAAAGCTCACCGATACCGACATCCGCGACGCGTTGTCGGCGGCGTCGGCGGTCGGCGACGACCGGATCCAGCGCGCTGCGCAGGGCCGGGTGAATCCGGAAGCGTGGACGCACGGTTCGTCCGAACAGCGCCAGAAGTGGTTCCTCGCCGGATATCAGACCGGGCAGGTGCAGGCGTGCGACACCTATTCCGCCCGCGATCTGAACAACCCGGCCGCGCACTGAGACGCACCTGAGCCTGTCCTCGGCGCCGCCACCAGCTGACGAAAACAACGGCCTCGCACCGGTTTCGGTGCGAGGCCGTCGTCGTTGACGGGCCGGACGGGACGGAGTTCTAGAACTGGTCCTGGTAGTAGTCGGAGCCGTCGCCCTCGTCGGTATTGGTAGCGCCGATGACCTCCGGCGTGGATTCACCCAGCGGACCGGTGAGATCGTCGTTGCCGGTGCGGCTGCGGTACGGGTCGACGTTGCGTGAGTGCTCGTCGTCGTTGTTGTTGCGCTGTCCCGCGGCGCCGGCCGCGCCGGGGCCGCCCATGAAACCAGAACTCGACGCCGGTGTGGTGCCCAGGCCCGAACCCATCGGCATACCGGCGACGGGTGCGCGCATACCGCCGGGCAGCGCGACACCGCCCGGTGCGCCCGAGGTGCCGGGCAGGGACGGAATGCCCGCCACTCCGCCGCTGCCGCCGCGGCCCACCGAGCCGCCGCCACCGCCACGACCGAATCCGCCCGTGCCGAACGCCCCGGTGCCACCGCCGGTGCCGGCCGATCCGCCGCTGCCGTAACCGGCCGCGCTGGTCGACAGGCCATTGGTGCCGCTGGCGCCGGAATCGAAGCCGGCCGCGGTGGTCGCGACCTCTTCGGCCTGGGCCATGAGCGGTTCGCCGACGTTCTGCATGACCGCCTGCGCGATCTCCTGGGGCGCCGGGCCGTTCTGCCCGACCAGCTGACTGACCAGCCCGTTGAGTTCGGCGGTCTTGCCTGCCAGATCACCGCGAGTGGCGTTGACGACGCTGACCGCCTGGCCGAGATGTTCGGTGGCCGTGGCCATCAGCGTGGCCTGCGCGGGCGGGGTCATGATCACCGGCGCGAGCGCGACGGCCTGGCTGGCGAACGAGGTGGCGATTGTGGTGAGCTGCGCGTTGCCCTGCTGCACGACGGCGGCCGCGCGCTGGGTGAGCTCGGAGATGTCGATGCCGCGCTGGCTGGTCTCGTGGCCTTCGCTGTTGGCTTTCTGGCCGGCGTCCTGGGCTGCGGTGGCGGCCTGGCTCTGCCAGACCTGTTCGACGGCGCCGAGGCTGCCCTTGCCGACCTGCATCGCCATCTCGATGACCTTGGAGGACTGGCTCAGGATGGCGGTGGGGTCGAAGGCACCCATGACGCCGGTGCCGAAGCTGCCGAGCAGATCCAGGATCGGCTTGAACAGCATGTCGATACCCGGCAGCGCGGGCAGCGCGATACCGCTCATCAGGGCACCGACCGGGTCGGCGGGCAGGGCAGGCAGCGCCGCAGCGGCCGGGGCGGCCGCCGCACCCGCGGCCGAGGCGGCACCGGCGGCCGAGGATCCGCCGAGCACATTGCTCACCGCACCGCCGGCCTGCCCGAGCACACCCTGGGCCGCCTCGAGGACCGGAGCCGCGGCGTGGTTGATCACCGCTTCGGCATCACCGATCAGCGCCGACGCCTCCGGCGGCAGACCGCTGAGCACATCGTCGGGCGCCGACACGGGCGCACCGAGACCCGACAGCCCCGGCATGCCGACCGGTGCCGCGCCGATACCCGGCCCCTCGTCGGTGATCTTTTGTGCCAGTACGAATTCCGGCGGCTCGATCGGCGGCAGATCGGCAGGCAGCTGCGGCATCGGCAGATCGAGAACCGCCTGCTGCTCGAACGGCACCGACGACGCCTGCTGCGCGGCCGCGGCGGCCTGATCGCGGACCTGCTCGACCAGCGACTGTTCGGCTTCCGGCGCGATCACGCCGGAGGCACCCGAGGAATCCAGCGGCTTCACAGGGCACCGCCGATCTCACCGGCGACCTTGCCGAGATCGCCGGCATTACCGAGATCGGTGACGTCGTAATTGGTCGCCGAGCTGAACGCCGCCTGCGACAGCTTGGCGTACTTGTCGGACAGATCCTGGATATCGCGTGCCTGCAAGACCTGGGCCGCCGCGAACGACAGCAGATAATCGGCGCCGATCAGCCCGAACACCGGAGTCATCGCCGAGACGCTGGCGACCACATCCATATTCCCCGCCCCGGCGATATCGCCCGCGATCGCCGCGTTCGTGGCACCGAACGCGCGGAGCCCTTCGGTTTCTACCGAGACATCACTCATGGAGCTGCCCCCCAATCCTCATCAACATCAGTGTCGTCAACATCGCGTTGTTCGAACGTCCGCTCGTCTGCCCCTACAGCGCAAGTTCACCCGACAGCACGGCCGCTTCGGTTGCGGCCCAATATAGCCGACGACACCGACACCGCTCGACCCCTCTCGCACGCGCGCAGCAAAACTGGAACGTGTTGCAATTTAGAACAAGTTCTATATCCTCTGTCACATGAAGGTCGCAGTGACCGGCGCAGCCGGGTACCTTGGCACGAATTTGCTCCCCCTGCTCGCCGATCGCGGACACGAGATCACGGCGATTGATCGCGTCGTGCCGCAGCAGCCCGGCCCGGCGGGCGTCACCTGGGTCTCCGCCGACGTCCTCGACCCCGAATCCATGCGCTCGGCGCTGGCCGGCGCGGAGATCGTCTACCACCTGGTCGCGGTGATCACCCTGGCCGAGAAGAACGACCTGGCCTGGCGGGTGAACACCGAGGGCGTGCGCGTGGTGGCCGAGGCCGCGCTGGCCACCGGCGTCCGGCGGATGGTGCACGCCAGCTCCATCCACGCCTTCGACCAGTACACCTGCGGCGGCAGTATCGACGAGACCTCGGTGCGCTCGACCGACCCGTCGCTGCCGGTCTACGACCGCTCCAAATGGCAGGGCGAGATCGAGCTGCGCGCGGTCATCGAGCAGGGCCTGGACGCCGTGCTGTGCAATCCGACCGGCGTCTACGGCCCGCGCGATCTGAGCTCCCCGCTGTCGCGGATCAACCGCACCCTGCGCGATGCCTCGATGGGCCGGGTGCCCGCGATGATCGGCGGCGGTTTCGACCTGGTGGACGTGCGCGATGTGGCCGAGGGCCTGATCCTCGCCGGCGAAAAGGGCCGCACGGGTGAGAATTACCTGCTCGGCGGCGAAATGACCTCGATGCTCGATGTCTGCCGCACCGCGGCCGAGATCAACGGCAAGAAGGGCCCGCGGTTTGTCATCTCGCCCAAGGTGATCACCGGGCTCATGCCGGTACTCGAGCCGATCGGCAAGCGCCTCGGCACCGACATCGTCTCCAAGGCCGCCATCGGCGCGCTGGTGTCGGCGCCGATCGTGGACCACGGCAAGGCGACTCGCGAACTCGGCTACCAGCCGCGCCCGCTGACCGAAACGGTGCGCGACCTGGTCGCGTTCTTCGCCGATCCGACCGGCAGCACACCGCCGCAATCGCGGCAGATCGCTTGACACCGGTTAGAACGCATGTTCGACTAGCGGGGTGCGGTGGCAAAGCCAGACCCTGGACGCCGACGACGGCGCGCTGCCCGGCCTGGACCGGGCAGGCTTCGTCCGAACTGTACAGACCCCCGAATTCGACGGCATCACTTTTCACGAGGTGCTCTGTAAGAGCGCGCTGAACAAGATGCCCGAGGAGTCGGGGCTGCCGTTCCGGTGGACGATCAACCCGATGCGCGGATGCTCGCACGCCTGCCGGTACTGCTTCGCCCGCGGCACCCACGAATACCTGGATCTGGATGCCGGTTCGGATTTCGACAACCAGATCGTGGTCAAGACCAATATCGCCGCGGTGCTGCGGCGCGAACTCGCCCGCCGCAGCTGGCATCGCGAAACCGTCGCCCTCGGTACGAACACCGATCCCTATCAGCGCGCCGAGGGCCGATACCGGCTGATGCCCGGCATCATCCGGGCCCTCACCGATTCCGGTACTCCGTTCTCCATCCTCACCAAGGGCACGCTGCTGCGCCGCGACCTGCCGTTGCTCACGCTGGCCGCACGTCAGGTCCCGGTGCATATCGGCGTCTCGCTGGCCATGCTCGATCCCGACCTGCATCGCAGCGTCGAACCGGGCACCCCGGCGCCCAAGGCCCGGCTGGAGCTGGTGCGCGCACTCGCCGACGCCGGTTTCGAGGTCGATGTGATGGTGGCCCCGGTGATCCCCTACCTCACCGACAGCAGCGCCCACCTCGACGAGCTGTTCGCCGCCATCGCCGCGGCCGGCGCGCGCAGCGTCGTCGCCTTTCCCATGCATCTGCGGGGCAGCACCCGCGGCTGGTTCCTCGGCTGGCTCGCCGAGACCCATCCGGCGCTGCTGCGCCGCTACCGCCAGCTCTACGGCCGCGGCGCCTACGTCACGCCCGAATACTCGCGCTGGTTGCGCGGCCGCATCGACCCGCTGCTGGAACGACACCGCCTCACCCGCGACGTCGCCGAGCCCGCCGAGACGGCGGCCCAGGCTCCGGCGGCCGCCGATCCTCAGCTGGCCCTGTTCGCCTGACGGTCGCGCCGCGCTGACGTGGTGCGACGCGCCCACGATCCACGCGCTTTCCCGGCACCCCACCCGCCGAGCGGAGTAGGTTGGCCAGGGGCAGCTCTCTTCGACAGGAAGTGAAGCAGGCACATGGATTACCAGCACGACACCGCAGGCCGCACGGGCGAAGCCGGCTCGGCGGTCCGGCCCGGTGCCACCGCCCTGGATCGCGTGGTGATCCGGTTCGCGGGTGATTCCGGCGACGGCATGCAGCTGACCGGCGACCGCTTCACCCATGAGGCGGCCGCCTTCGGTAACGACCTCGCCACCCAGCCGAGCTTCCCCGCCGAGATCCGCGCGCCCCAGGGCACGCTGCCCGGTGTCTCCTCGTTCCAGATCCAGATCGCCGACCACGACATCCTCACCGCAGGCGATCAGCCCGATGTCCTGGTGGCGATGAATCCGGCCGCGTTGAAAGCCAACCTCGCCGATCTGCCTCGTGGCGGCACCGTCATCGTCGATACCGACGAATTCACCGCCCGCAACCTGGCCCGTGTCGGCTACACCAGCGATCCGCGCACCGACGGCACGCTGGCCGATGTGGTGGTGCATGCGGTGCCGATGAGTTCGCTGACGCTGGCCGCCACCGAATCGGCCGACGTCGGCAAGAAGGCCGCCCAGCGCGCCAAGAATATGTTCGCCCTCGGCCTGCTGTCGTGGATGTACGGGCGCGAGCTCGGCGGCACCGAACGGTTCATGCGGGAGAAGTTCGCCGGCTCCCCCGCCGTCGCCGAGGCCAATATCCTGGCCTTTCACGCCGGCTGGAACTACGGCGAGACCACCGAGAGTTTCGCGACCACCTACACCGTCGCCCGCGCGGCCCTGCCGCCGGGCACCTATCGGCAGATCACCGGCAACACCGCCCTCGCCTACGGGTTGATCACCGCGGGGCAGCTATCGGGCCTACCGGTCTTCCTCGGTTCGTATCCGATCACCCCGGCCTCCGACATCCTGCACGAACTGAGCAGGCACAAGGGTTTCGACGTCACCACCTTCCAGGCCGAGGACGAGATCGCCGGCATCGGGGCCGCGCTCGGCGCCGCACTCGGTGGCGCGCTCGGCGTCACCAGCACCTCCGGGCCCGGGCTGTCGCTGAAGAGCGAGACCATCGGGCTGGCGGTGATGACCGAGCTACCGCTGGTGATCATCGATGTGCAGCGCGGTGGACCGTCGACCGGCCTGCCGACCAAGACCGAGCAGGCCGATCTGCTCCAGGCCCTCTACGGCCGCAACGGCGAATCGCCGGTCGCGGTGCTGGCGCCGCGCTCACCGGCCGATTGTTTCGACACCGCGGTCGAGGCGGCCCGCATCGCGCTGACCTATCGCACACCGGTGCTACTGCTGTCCGACGGCTCGATCGCCAATGGTTCGGAGCCGTGGGCGATTCCGCGGGTGGACGAGCTGGCGCCGATCGATCCCGGCTTCGAGACCGAGGCCACCGGCGACGGCCCGTTCCAGCCGTATGCCCGCGATCCGGAGACGCTGGCCCGCCCGCTCGCGGTCCCCGGAACCGCCGGTCTCGCCCATCGCATCGGCGGGCTGGAGAAGTCCGACGGCAGCGGCGAGATCTCCTACGATCCGGCCAACCACGAGCTCATGGTTCGGTTGCGCCAGGCCAAGATCGACGCCATCACGGTCCCGCCGGCCGAGGCCGACGACCCGGACGGGCGCGCGGAGCTGCTGCTGGTGGGCTGGGGCAGCTCCTACGGCCCGATCGGCGAGGCCTGCCGCCGGGCCCGGCGCCGCGGCGTCCCGGTCGCGCATGTGCATCTACGTCACCTCAATCCGCTTCCACCGAACCTGGGCGAGCTGCTGCGCGGCTACCGCACCGTCGTCGCGCCGGAAATGAACGGCGGCCAGCTCGCGACGCTGCTGCGGGCGCGCTACCTGGTGGATGTGCGCCCGTGGACCAAGATCGCCGGCACCGCGTTCTCCGCGCAGGAACTCGTCGGCGTCATCGACGCCGCGCTCGACGGATCACTCGACGACATGGAACAGGACAAGGCCTTCGCCGCCCGGGCGCGGGCCACCTACCGCAGCCCCGGGGGCCGCTCATGACCATCATCGACACCACCGGCGCCTTCCTCGGCATGCCCGACGCTTCGGGCACCGCGGCGGTGCCGCGCTCGGACACCCCGCACAAGGCCAAGGATTTCGCCTCCGATCAAGAGGTGCGCTGGTGCCCGGGCTGCGGCGACTACGTCATCCTGGCGACCGTGCGCGGCTTCCTGGCCGAGCTCGGGGTGCGCAAGGAGAACCTGATGTTCGTTTCGGGGATCGGCTGTTCCAGCCGGTTCCCGTACTACCTCGACGCCTACGGCATCCATTCCATCCACGGCCGGGCACCCGCCCTCGCCACGGGTCTGGCGGTGACCAGGCCGGATCTGTCGGTGTGGGTGGTGACCGGCGACGGCGACGCGCTCTCGATCGGCGGCAACCACCTGATCCACGCGCTGCGTCGCAACGTCAACCTGACGATCCTGCTGTTCAACAACCGGATCTACGGCCTGACCAAAGGCCAGTACTCGCCCACCTCCGAGCCCGGCAAAGTCACCAAATCGACGCCGATGGGTTCGGTGGATCACCCATTCAACACGCTGTCGGTGGCCCTGGGCGCCGAAGCCACCTTTGCCGCGCGAGCGCTGGATTCCGATCGCGCCGGGCTCACCGAGGTGTTGCGCGCGGCCACCGCGCACCGGGGCACCTCGTTCGTGGAGATTTTGCAGGATTGCCCGATCTTCAACGACGGCTCCTTCGACGTGCTGCGCCGCGGCGACAGCGCGGCCCGGCTGATCGCGTTGCGCGACGGGCAGCCCATCGTCTTCGGTGCCGATTGCGAATTCGCGGTGGTGCGTTCCGGTTTCGGTCTCGCGGTGGCCCGCACCGCCGACGTCGACGAGCGTGAGATCGTGGTGCACGACGCCCGAGCCGACTCCCCCGAGTACGCCTACGCGCTGTCGCGGTTGTCCGATCAGGACCTCTCCCATGTCGTCACCGGCGTCTTCCGCGACGTCAGCCGCCCCACCTACGACGACGCCGTGCGCGCCCAGACCGCGGCGGCGAAGCAGGGCCGCCGCGCCGATCTGCAAGAACTGCTGACCGGTACCGAAACCTGGACGATCTGAGCGGCTCAGGCCGGCTTGGCGAACCCCAGATCGATCACCGCGGCGCGTTCGGCGTCGAGTTCGGCGACCGAGGCGTCGATGCGCGCGCGGGAGAACTCGTCGATCTCCAGGTCCGGCACGATGGTGTATCCGCCGTGCGCGCAGGTCACCGGGAACGAGCTGATCAGGCCCTCGGGCACGCCGTAGGAGCCGTCGGAAGGCACCGCCATCGACACCCAGTCGCCGGCGCTGCCGAGCACCCAATCGTGGATGTGATCGATCGCGGCGCTGGCGGCGCTGGCGGCCGAGGAGGCGCCGCGCGCCTGGATGATGGCGGTGCCGCGCTGCTGCACGGTGGGCAGGAAATCCTCGCGCACCCAGTCGGCGTCCACCACCTCGAGCGCCGGGCGTCCGGCGACGGTGGCGTGGCTGAGATCGGGGTATTGGGTCGCCGAATGGTTTCCCCAGATCGCGACCCGCTCGATCGCGGCGGCCGGGGCGCCGGTCTTCTTGGCCAGCTGGGCGATGGCCCGGTTGTGGTCGAGCCGGGTCATCGCGGTGAACCGTTCGGCCGGCACGTCGGGGGCGTTGGACATGGCGATGTAGGCGTTGGTGTTGGCCGGGTTGCCCACCACCAGCACCTTGACGTCCTCGGCGGCGCTGGCGTTGATCGCGGCGCCCTGATCGGTGAAGATCGGGCCGTTGGCGGCCAGCAGATCCCCGCGCTCCATTCCGGCGGTGCGCGGCCGGGCGCCGACCAGCAGCGCGATATTCGCGCCGTCGAAGCCCTCCCACGGATCGTCGCTGATATCGACCGATTCCAGCAGCGGGAAGGCACCGTCCTCCAGCTCCATCGCGACACCCTCCAGCGAGGCCACCGCGGCCGGAATCTCGAGCAACCGCAGCCGGATCGGGGTGTCGGGGCCCAGCATCGCACCGGAGGCGATCCGGAAGAGCAATCCGTAGGCGATCTGGCCGGCCGCGCCGGTCACGGCGACGGTCACGGGCGCGGGTCGGGCGGCAGCACTCACAGCGACTCCTCAGCGGTCGGCCGGATGATCTGGCGTTTTCCACCCTATCCAGCCGCACCGCCGATATCGGCCGACGGTGAGGTAACAGACACTTCAGCTCAGTTCGGCGACTTCGCTATCAGTGAGCACGACCGGTGAAACGTAATCCTTGGCCCGGACCAAGGTCACCGCGCGGTAGAGCGGACGCTCCCCCAGCCCGGCATCGCGCGCCTCGGCCCGTAACTGCTGCACCAGCATGCCCGAGACCGCCACCGCGGTCGCCAGATGGCTGGCGGCCAGAGCGTCGGCCAACTTGCGCAGGCCGAGCAGGTGCAGTTCGCGGCCGCTGCCCGCGTCGGTGTACATGGCCAGCGGGATGATTTGCGTGTCCGGCCCGGCCGTCACGCGCAGCACGATCCGGCTCAACCGGGCCGGATACACCAGGATCTCCACCCCGGTCGCCTCGGCGAGCGGAATCCGCCGCTCCCCGAACAGCGTGCGGGCATGAATCGTGGTCCCCTGCAACCACATCCGGCGGCGGCGCAACGCCAGCGCGTAGCCGACGGTGGGCGCGCCGACCACCAGTCCGATGAGCACTGCGATCGGCCAGCTCACCCAGACCGCGGCCAGCAGGGCGGCACCGATGCCGACGCCGATGGCCGCCAGGGTCAGCCGGCGCAGCATCGGGGCGTACACCTCGGGAGCGACCAGGTCCAGCCCGATCGGCGGATCGGATTCGCCCGGTGCGGGAGTCGGTTGTGTCACGGTCGCGCAGTCGTCCTCACGGCGGGATATGTCCCGGGCACCGTACTACCCCGCGCGGTGCAATGCGGCGGTAACCGCGCCGACCACCTCGCCGAGCGGGATCTGGCGCTGGTCGCCGGTGCCCATGTCCTTGAGCCCGATGGTGTGTTCGGCCAGATCACGGTCGCCGAGCACCAGGGTGAACCGGGCGCCGGAGCGGTCGGCCGCCTTCATCGCGCCCTTCACCCCGCGGCCGCCGTAGGCCAGGTCGACCCGCACGCCCGCGGCCCGCAGCTGCGCGGCCAGCACCACCATCCGCTGGGTGGCGGCCTCGCCCAGCGGGACGCCGAAGACCTCGCAACGCGCCGGATCGCCCGCCGACTTGCCCTCGGCGGCCAGCGCCAGCACCGTGCGGTCGACACCGAGACCGAACCCGATACCTGACAGTGCCTGGCCACCCAGCTCGGCCATCAGGCCGTCGTAGCGGCCGCCGCCACCGATCCCGGACTGGGCGCCGAGCCCGTCGTGGACGAACTCGAAGGTGGTCTTGGTGTAGTAGTCCAGCCCGCGCACCATCCGCGGGTTCACCACATACGGCACGCCCAGCGCGTCGAGGTGGCCGAGCACCTGCTCGAAGTGCGTTTTCGCCGATTCGGACAGGTGATCGATCATCAGCGGCGCGTTGGCCGTCATCTCGCGCACCTGCGGGCGCTTGTCGTCGAGCACCCGCAGCGGGTTGATCTGGGCGCGGCGGCGGGTCTCCTCGTCCAGCGGCAGCCCCAGCAGGAACTCCTGGAGCAGCTCGCGGTATTGCGGGCGGCAGGTCTCATCGCCCAGCGAGGTGATCTCGAGGCGGAAACCGTCCAGGCCCAGGCCGCGGAACCCGGCATCGGCGACGGCGATGACCTCGGCGTCCAGCGCCGGATCGTCGATGCCGATGGCCTCGATGCCCACCTGCTGGAGCTGACGGTAGCGACCGGCCTGCGGCTGCTCGTAGCGGAAGAACGGGCCGGCATAACACAGCTTGACCGGCAGCTGACCGCGGTCGAGTCCGTGCTCGATGACCGCGCGCATCACCCCCGCGGTGCCCTCGGGCCGCAACGTGACGCTGCGATCCTTGCGGTCGGAGAAGGTGAACATCTCCTTGCTCACCACGTCGGTGGATTCGCCGACGCCGCGGGCGAACAGTTCGGTGTCCTCGAAGACCGGCAGCTCGATATGCCCGTACCCGGCGAGTCGGGCGGCGCGGATCAGGCCGTCGCGCACCGCGACGAACTCGGCCGAGCCGGGGGGCACGTAGTCCGGCACCCCCTTCGGGGCGGAGAATCTGCTGGTCTTGGTCACGATGGTCCAGTTTCCCTCACCACCGGGCCTCGAGTCCAACCGGTTTGTCCGCGCCGGTCACGGCGGGTGCCGGGCGGTCTCAGGTAGAGATGGCACACTCTTAGCCGAACATGACACTTTCGTAGTGAGAAAACAGCGCACGGCCGGTCCCCCGGGTCCGGCCGCCGCACGGGAGGAACGTGGTAGTGCCGAGCAACGAACAGCGTCGAGCGGCAGCGAAACGCAAGCTGGAGCGCCAGCTGGCCAACCGGGCCGCGCGGGCGCGCAAGCGCAAGCAACTCACCATCGCGATGTCGGCCCTCGGCGTCGTCGTCGCGGTCGCGGCGGTGACCGGCGTGTACTTCCTGACCCGCGGTGACGACAGCGACAACACCGCGGCGGAGACGCCGGACGCCTCGCTGTCGAGCACCCCGATCGCCGCGCCGCCCCCGCCAGCGCAGGCCAAGCCCGCCACGGTCAGCTGCGCCTACCCCGACAGCCCCAAGCCCGCCGACAAGCCCGCGCAGAAGCCGCGTACCGAGGGCATCCAGACCTCCGGCGACAATGCGACGCTGAGCATCAGCGTGGAGACCAGCCAGGGTCCGATCGGCCTGACCCTCAACAACGCCGAATCGCCGTGCACGGTGAACAGTTTCGCCAGCCTGGCCGGTCAGGGCTTCTTCGACGGCACCAGCTGCCACCGCCTCACCCAGGGCCCCGGCCTCGAGGTGCTGCAATGCGGCGATCCCACCGGCACCGGCATGGGTGGTCCGGGCTACCAGTTCGACAACGAGTACCCCACCGATCAGTACGCCCCCGGTGACCCGGCCCTGCAGGAGCCGATCGCCTACAAGCGCGGCGTCATCGCGATGGCCAACGCCGGACCCGGCACCAATGGCAGCCAGTTCTTCCTGGTCTACGGCGATTCCCAGCTGCCGCCGAACTACACCATCTTCGGCACCGTCGACGAGACGGGCCTGGCCACCCTGGACAAGATCGCCCAGGCCGGTCAGGACGAGTCCAACGGCCCCGGCGACGGCAAGCCGAACCTGCCGGTGACGCTGAATTCGGTGCGCATCGACTGACCTGCGGCCGTCGGCGTTCGGGTCCGGTATCGCAGCGCGCTACCGGGCCCGAACTGTATGGCCTGAACCCGCTACCGCGCCGCCATCGTCCGGTCCCACCAACCACGCACCGAAGATCATCCGGCGAGTTCGGTTCCGTGCCGGAAATGTGCGATATATGCTGAGGGGCGGCCCGCTGGCAGGACTGGGCCGAGTGTTCTCGGGTAATCTCGTAATACGGAGTGCGCGTAGCGAAGTCGGCTGCGCGACTCCCGGTGTTCGCACAGGCGGGCCAGGGATCGCCGGGCGGGCACCGTTCGCATGGCGGTTGTATCGATGACGTAAGAAGTCGATGACATATGAAGCGGCGTTCATGACGAAGCACCACAATCATCCATAGGGATCACCGCAGCATCGGGAGCAGCCATGTCCGAGGAACTGGACGATATCGGCCGGGAAACCGCGGCCATGATGAAGACCATGTTGCAGATCGCGACCCTGGTCGCGCTCAAGACCCGGGAACGTGGTCAGAAGGAAGCCGAGGCCAGAGCCAAGCTCACCGAGGCCAAGATCAAGGAAGCGCGCGAAGCGCAGGTTCGTGAGGCCCGCGAATCCAAGTCCAAGGATCCGCGCAATATGGAACTGGCCCAGATGATTTCCCGGCCCGCGCCGGAGAAGACGCTAGGTCAGGAAAAGGTGATGGGCGGCCAGGAGAAGGTGATGGGCCTGGCCCAGCAGGCGACAGCGACCGTCGAGCGCGAAAGCATGCCCTATCGTGGCGTTTCGCTGCACAAGGATCGGCCCTCGCTCCCCACACCCAGCGGCGGGTCCGTCGCCGCGGCGGCGGCCAAGGCCGCCATCCGGTACGACTCGCCGGAACGTCGCGCCGCGCTGGCCGCGCATCTGGCCAAGATCGGTATCGCACCCGAGATCGCCGCCGTGCGTATGTTCATGGAGATCGGGCAGGCCAAACCGCCCATCGAGGCCATCCGCACCCGCCCCGAACCGGGCCTGGAAATCCTCACCGGGCGAGACCAGGAGCGCACGCGCGGGCTCGAACGTACGCGCTGACCAACCCCGTTCACCGGCGCCCGTCGAATCCGGCGGGCGCCGCGTCGTATTCGCCGCGGGTCAGGTGGTACGGCTGTATTCCTCGGGGTTGCTGAACAAACCCTCCGGGTAGGTTTCGACCGGCAGCTTCGTGAGCATCTCCTTGTGCCCGTGCCGCACACTGCAATATTTGAACGGCCCCTTCGGGTCGAACAACACCGCCATGTGTTTGTCGGCATGGTTGAGCAACCAGATGCTCATACCGGTGGTCGGGTCCTGACGGTAGAACTCGAAGGCCCGCCACACCGCTTCCAGGCGCGCCACCGCTTCGGTGTGCCGCCACCATTCCGGGCACCACACGGTGTCGTTGATGTCGGTGACCTGCCGTTGATACAGCCCGGTCAGGTAGTTGTGCACGAACTCCCCGACATCGTGGTATTCGGTTTCCGGCTGCTCATTGCTGGTCAAGTGGACGAACCTCCTCGATCTGGCCGGAGCCGGCACCCGGTTCCGGTGACGGTATTGCCTTGGTCAGCGACGGTTGCGGAATCAGATCGGTGATCACGGTCTTGCGCTGCGGATCGTGTTGCTCGATCGACTGCTGCACCGCTGCCGCGTAATCGCCCTCCCACCAGGGGACCGTGCGCACCAGAACCGGCGGCGCACCGGACGGGAAGACGATGACCCGCCCGCGCGGCAACGTCGCCAGCGCTTGCACGGTGAAGGTCTTCGACGAACCGAGCGAGCGCGAATAACTCTTGCTGCCCTTGGATTCCGATACCGACGCCGAAATCGAGGAATGCTCGCCGATGGCCTCGGAACGCTCGCGCAGGAAGTTCGTATCGTCGACGCCGCTGCCGAGCACCTTGATATTGGCCGCCGACCACAGCGCGTTCATCCCGGCCTCACCCCAGCAACGCACGCCCTGCGCCCACGATTGCAGCACCGTCATCACCACGATGCCGCGCGAACCGAAGTGGCTGTACTGCTTGGGCAGATCCTTCCAGCGCACCACATTGGCCGCCTCGTCCAGCACCGCCAGCAGCGGGATCGGCAGGCGCCCGCCGGCCGAGCGCGCGGCCTTGCGCATGGCGATATCGATGACCGCCTCGGTCAGCGCACTGACCAGCGGTGACGCCGAACCGCGGCCCTCGAGCGACAAGCTGTAGAGAGTGCCGTTGCGTTCGATGAAGTCCAATTCGTCGAACTGCTGGCGGCTTGCGCCGGGCGTGACCCACGGATGCACGTTGGTGAGCTTGAGGCAGCGCACCATCTTCTTGGCTGTACCGAAGATGCCGCTGCGGGTGCGGTCGTCGGTGTTGTACTGCGAGGCCAGGCCGGAGGCGGTGAAATCGTGTCCGGTATCGCGCAGCAGCTGAATCGGTTCGATATTGCCCGGATTGGTCACCCACTCCCAGACCTGAGTGATCGGCTTGCCACCGACGGCCGCGGCCAGGAACAGCCCGGCCAGCAGATCTTCGGCTTCCGGGTCGAAGAACGCGTCGCTCTTGGCGTCGGAACCGTCGTCGCCGTCGGCGAAATGGCCGGCCAGCCGGGCCGCGCGCATTTCGCACCCTTCATGGCGGGCATCCACCCAGCCCAACGGATCCCAGTACCAGCCGGCCTCCTCACCGGCCACGCCTTGCGGGTCGAAGACGAAGGTCGGTGAACCCTTGGCCGCGCGAACGTCGCGGGTCGCGTCGACCACGTCGCGCTTGTTCGAGGTGGCCAGCACCGGGCCGATGGCGGTGAGGATGGCGGGGATGACGCGGGAGGTCGATTTGCCCTGGCGCGGACCCCAGATATCGAGATGCAGATCCTCGTACGAGCCGTACAGCATCACACCGTCGGCGACACCGATGCCGATCGGCACACCGGGCGCATCGTCGTAGCCGAGGCGCACGCCGAGCTGCTTGGCCTTCTCCCGCACACCGGCCTCGGTGAGTGAGGCGATGGCACTGCCGTTGCCCATCACGTCGGCCTTGTCGTCGACGCCGAGCCTGCCCTTGTTGCGACGGGCCTGCAGCCGGCGCCGGATGACGAGGACGGCGACGCCGGTGGCGAGGACGAGCAGCAGGATCACCGTCGCACCGCGCGGCCACTCGAGTTTGCCGCGAATCAACCCGGCCACGATCTCGATCGGGTTGATCGGGATGTCCTGGCGAGTCACGGCGAGCATATTGCCCAGATGCAGGGCCAGCCACAGCGTCGCGAGGATGCCCCCCACCACGTAGATCAGGATGAGGGTGCCGTCGGGACCGACGACTGCCGGATCCTTCACCGGTTTCTTTTTCGCCATACCTGCCTCCTGATTCCCGTGTGGAAAGCGTTGTCACCGATAGCCATCGAGTCGCCAGCCGTCCGGGGTGCGGACGACGGTGGCGATGACGGTGGCAGGTGGAAGGGGCTCCTCGCGCCCGTCGGGGTAGACCACGGTCTGTTCGATACCGATCTTGAACTGCTGCACGTTCGGATCCGCGCCGGTCGGCGCCTTTTCGCCGGACGCGAAGGTGAAGGCATCGATGCGGGCGCCCGCGCCGGCCCATTCCGCCCAGCGCAGCGTCGGTTTGGGGGTCTCGCCTGCCGCGGTCGTACCTTCTATCACTCGAATCAAGCTGGGGCCGAGCCATTTCCGTGCCCGAACCAGCGACGCGCCCTGATCCTCGCTGACCGGTTTCCAGGTGTAGATCTCCCGCAGCGCCGCCACCGCCACACCTTCGGGGGTGACCGGGTCCGGTGCCGGAACAGCTTCGAGCTGGCGGGTGGTCGACGTGGCGGGCCCGCTCCCCGGACCTGCCTCGTCGTCCGCGTCGCGACCACAGGCCGCGCTCAGCATCGCGATGCCCGCCACCAGCACCACCACCAGTTTCGCCTGCGCCGATACCCTGTTCTTCCAGGCTAACCGCCCCGGCCGCCGGTTCGGGTCTGCCGCACGCGTGTTCACAGCACTCTCCTCGCTCGTGCGTCGCCGGGGACGGGTGCCTCGGCCACTCCACCGGCGGAATCGGCGGTCGTGCCCGGCGCCGAGCGGATCATCTGCCCGCCACCGGCATAGACGCCGACCTGCGCGGGGCCACGCGGACCGAAATCGCTGAAGACCAGATCACCCGGTTCGATCGCACTCAACGGCACCTCCACCCCGGCCTCCCACTGTTGTTCGGCGGTGCGCGGCAGCGTGATCGCTCCGGAGGACGCCGCGAACACCGCCGCCGCGGTCAGACCGGGACCGTCCAGGCCGCCGCCGGTGGGCCCCTGCGGGCCGCCACCACCCCAGACGTACGGGGTGCCCAGCCAATCGTGGGCGGCCTCGACGACCTGACTGCCGTCGGTCCCCTCCCCCGGGACGAAGCGGCCCAGCGATCCGGGCGCCCGGTACTCCGGCTCCATGGCCAGGATGTTCGCCACGTACGGATGGGTCTCGGAGTAGTGCGCGGCAACCTGATTCGGCATGCCGCCGGAGGCGAGCACCGCACCCTCGCCGGCGTTGTAGGCGGCCAGCGTCAAGGAGACCAGGTCGCCTTGCACGCGGCCCTCCGCCATCCAGCCGGAGATCTTGTGCGCGATGGCGCACATGTAGCGGCCCTGGCCGACGATGGCGTCGCCGTCGTCCCAGACGCTGGCCACACCGTTGCCGTCGGCGTCGATCACATACGGTTGCCCGTCATCGGGATTGATGCTCGCCGCCGTCCCCGGCAGGAACTGCGCCAAGCCCTGCGCGCCTGCCGGTGAGGTGGCGCCGCGCCGGAAACCGGATTCCTGCCTGCCCTGCGCCGCCAGCAGCGACGGGGTGATCTCCGGGCAGATCGAGCCGGCTCGCCGGTACCAGATCTCGAGTTCCGGCGGCACCTTGCCGTCGGCCAGCGCACCGCCCGCGCTACCGAACCCGCGCACACAGCGCGGATCGGCGGAAAACGCGCGCGCGCCACCGACATCGG
Organism: Nocardia cyriacigeorgica GUH-2; assembly: GCF_000284035.1. NCBI lineage: Bacteria > Bacillati > Actinomycetota > Actinomycetes > Mycobacteriales > Nocardiaceae > Nocardia > Nocardia cyriacigeorgica. The sequence continues at coordinate 3,937,223 of NC_016887.1, forward strand.
GCGTCGGCGCGCCGTCGAGCCACGGCATCGGGTCGATCTGGCGGCCACCGGTGAACCGTCCGCCCGGCACCACCTCGAAATGCAGGTGCGGGCCGCTGGATTCGCCGGCCGAACCGACATAGCCGATGTGCTGGCCCGCCCGGACCGTCTCGCCGACCCGGACCAGCACCCCGCTGTCCCACATATGCCCGTACACCGCCGAATACGCGCGGCCGTTGGTGTCGACCGAGTCGACGACGATCCAGTTACCGAAGCCGGAGGCCGGACCGGCCGCGACCACCCGGCCGTCGCCGACCGAGAAGATGGGGGTGCCGTCGGCGGCGGCCATATCCACACCCTTGTGCCCGCCGCCGCGGGAACCGAAGACATCGGAAATGCTGTAGGTCCCGGTGGCCAGCGGCAACGTCCGCCGCAGCGAACCCACACCCGCGGCCAGTGACGGCGTCGCGGTGACGGCCGGATTCGCCTGGGCCGAAGGGGTAGCCGAGCTGGGCGACGCGGCACCGGCCGCCCGCGGATCCCCGGGCGCATAACCACCCAACGGCGGCAACATCGTCTGTGTCGGGCCGAGTACCTCGCCGCCCTCGCACGGATCGTCCACCGAGGGCAGCACGATCACCACCACCAGCATCATCAGCCCGAGCGCTGCTCCGACGACGAGCGCCAGGACCGAGCGCACGTTCATGACACCCTCGCAGGGTTCACGTGCGGCGCCGGGCTTCGTTGAGGGTGTCGGCCAGCGCCCGGTTCATCTCCGCGGCGGCCGCCAGCTGCTGCTGCAACAGGGCGACCTTGCGCCGCAACGCCACCGCGTCCATGCGCTCCAGGCTGGGGCCTTCGGCGGCCCGCACCCAGTTGCGCACCGAATTGGTGTGCACGCCGATCTGTTCGGCGACCACCCGGCACGCCTCGGACTCACTGCGCAGCTTGCCGGTCAGCGCGATGACCTGCTCGACCGCGGCATCGCGTACCTCGGGCGACACCTTGCGATAGGACCGGTGCGGCATCATGCTGCGCTCCCACCCGCCGAATCCGGGCCACCGGGGTCGGGATCACCCGCCGGGCCCGGTACCCGGTTGAACTCGTCGAACCGCTGATTGGTGTCGTGGATTCCGCTTTCCTTCTCCGACAACGTGAACTCCATGTGGAACGGAATTCCGGGCCGGCGATCCTCACCGATCTTGAGCAGGAACTTGCCGGTACCCGGCGGGGACGGTCGTACCTGACCGGGTTTGAGCGCCTCACCGGTCAGGGCCTGCGGCGCCGACCAGCCGGTGACCATTTCTTCCTCGGCCGCGGTGAACGGGATGGTGCTGTCGAGGCGTTTGATCTCCTCGGCGGGCAGGGCGCCGAAGATCTTGGCGCGGGCACGTTCGAGGAAGCCGAGTGCCTTGGCGATGGCCGCTTCCGAGCCCAGTGACTGCAAGTCCTTGATGGTGTGGCTGATCATGATCAGCGCGGTGGCGATACCGCGTTGCAGTCGGGTCAGCTCGTCGACGCGATCGACCATGAAATCGCCGAGGCCGAGCACCTGCCACAGCTCGTCCATCACGACCTGGAAGTAGCGTTGCGGCGCCATGCCCGCGTCGGTCAAGGTGTGCGCGGCCTCGACGGCGGCGAATCCGTCGGCCCAGCAGGCCAGCATGACCGCGGCCTTGAGCTTCTTGTCGCCCTGCGGGATATGCGAGACGTCGATGCAGACGGCGACCGAATCGGTATCGATGGGCACGGTGGTCTGGCCGTTGAAGACCGCGCCGAACGGGCCCTGGGTGAGCGCGCGCAGGGAGCGGCGCAGATTCTTGATCGCCACCTGGTATTCGGATTCGCTGTCCGCGCCCGCGTCCAGCATCAGTTCCTCGCCGCCCGCGACGATCACCTCGAGCAGGTTATCCATGATGGGCGGCTTGTCCGGGGTGAAACCACTGCCCGGGCGGTACAGGATGCGCAAGGCGGTGGAGATCAGCGTCTCCTCGAAATCGCGCACTCGCGCACCGCGCACCAGCTCGACCAGGCCGGCGATCAGCGTCACCTGCCGGGCCCGCAGATCCTGCAACACCTGCAATTGCAGGGCAGGAAGATGATCCAGCTTGGGCACCACCTGACCGAGGACGCCTGCGGCCAGCGGGTTGAGTTTGCCGTGCCCGTAACCGAGATCGATCACCTGGCCGCCGACCAGTTCCACCATCTTGCGGTAGTCGGGTTTGACGTCGGCCAGGATCAGTGGCGTGATGCCCTGGGCGATGCCGCCCAGCACGATCCGGCGCACCAGCGACGACTTACCGAAACCGTTGAGCCCGAGCACGAACAGGCTGGGCGCGGTGATGAAGCTGCCGCGCATGAACCAGTTCATCGGGTCGAAGCACACCGGCGCCCCGGTGTGCAGATGCGAACCGAGCGGGGTGCCGATCAGCGGCGCGCCCGCACCCACCGACCACGGCCACAGACCCGCGACCTGCGCGGTGGTGGCGCGGTATTCGACCGGGCGGCCCACCACGTTCATCCGGCCGCCGCCCGGGCCCGCATAGCCGCGGTCGGTGAGCTGGGCGGTCTGTCGGTCGAACCCGTCCTCGAAGACCTGTTCGGCGCGGGCGGCGTAGTTGCGGCGGCGGATGTCGTCGGTGCGGATGCGGAAGGTGGCCCACGCCGCGCGCAGCCCGGACTGCTCGCGGCTGATCATCTCCAGCCGGGCGCGGGTGTCGTCGTCGAGCAGTGGCGGACCGGACTGCTGACGCTTGTCCGCCTTGGCTTTCGCGCGCTGGGCGGCCCGATCCTGTTTCGGGCTGCGCATCGCGCGGTCGGCAGTTTTGTCGATTTTCACCGGCCGCGCACGGGCCGTGCCGGTGCGCTCGGGCCGGCCGCGCCCACCGCGACCGGCTTGCGCGGCGGGCCTGTCGGTCGCCGGTGTCTCGGCACGCGAGCGATCACCGTCGGTGCGCGGCGCACCGGTGCGCGGGCGTTGTCCGCCCGTGCGGGTGCTGCGCCGGTCCCGGGTGGATTCCTCCCGCGTGGTGTCGCGCCGACGCTCGGGGCGGGCCCATTCGTCGTGGTCGGTCTCGGTCCGCCGGGTCCGGCGAACGGCGTCCTCGCGCTCCCGTACGGGTGGCTCGTGCTCGCGTGCCATCAATCGCTCACCCCGCAAGTGCTTTCGGAATCGTCGCGTGTTCGGGCAGGATCACTCCGCAGCCGAGTGAGGCCGCGAAGGCCGCCGCCTGGTAGCGGTAGCACCGCCGGATCTTCAACCGCGCCTGGGTGGACAGGTCGCGGGTGATCGCCTCGATCCGCGGCAGATCGCCGCGCAGGGGCTCGGTGATGGTCACCAGCGCCCCGAAGCGGGTCACGCCGTGGCCGCGCGCCTGCTCCTCACGGGCCTGCTGGGTGGCGCCGACCCGCAGGGTCGCCGACGCGGAGACGACTCCGCGTTCGCTCTGCTGAGCCACCAGCGCGTTCTTGAAGTCGTCATCGACGATCTCGGCGGCGTCGGCGGCTGAATGCGGACGGTACACGATGGCGATACGCTTACGCGGCACTTCGGGATTCGGCGCAAGCAGGCGCTGCAACACGCGTTCGTCGACCGCGCCCTCGGGGGCCGCGTCCATCTCCCAGGTGACCGAGCGGCCACCGTCGTGCACGAAGTGATCCCATTTCTCGTCGTGCGAGATCGGGCCCGCGTCGGCCCAGTCCAGGCCGTGGCCTTCGGGTTCGCCCGCGGCGACCTCGAGATCGGCCTGCGCGGCCGGGTCGTAGCTGCGCCGGATGAACGAGATCACCTCATCGGCCGACATCGGCTGCGCGCGCACGCCGGCCTCCGCCAGCGCCGCGCAGATGCCGGGCAGCCTGCGCCCGATCTCCACCGCTTCCTCGGCCGGGTTCTTGCGGCGTTCGGCGGTGGTGGCCTTGAAGGTGATCGCCACTCGCGGCAGCAGTTGCACCCGCTCCTGCGGCAATTCGGTGGCCAGCTCGTACATCACCTGCTGGGCCAGCTCCGGCGCCTCCGGCCGGGTGATGGTGGAGACCTCGGTGAGCAACCGGTTGCCGGTCTCGGGCACGGTGTCGATCACCGGGACGACGGCGACGATGTCGCTGGTCTGGCCCACCGAAGCCAGGAAGGTGCCCCAGGCGGAGACCCAGCGGTCGATCACCGGCTGGTCGACCGCCTCATGGCCCTGCGGCCAGGCCCGCAATACCACGGTGTACTGGGCGAACTGCGGCAGATGGATCATGCCGAAGCTGTAGCCGCCCGCGTCGATGCCTTCGTACAGCTTCGACGGAGCCAGCAGGCCGGGCAGCCGGGTGACCCCGCCGGGGATCCGGGAGAACCGGCCGCCGCGATACACATGCTCGCCGCGACTGCGCGAACGCATCCAGTTGAACATCATCAATCCCGTCTCGTAGCCGGAGCGGCCCCCCGTCCGCCACACCAGTGGAACCATGACCGCAACGCCGACGCCACCCACGATCAGCCCCCATTGGAAACCGCCCACCATCGCGGTGATCAGGGCGGTGATCACGACGACGAACCCGAGCACGGTCTCTTCCCAGCGCAGGCCGAAGAGGCCGGCGCTGCGCGGTTTCTGCCACAGGCCGTAGGAACGGCGCTCGTAGGTGTCGAGGTTGGTCATCGCGGAATGGTGCTCCTCCCGAGGTCGGGTGAGCGGTTGGCCCAGCGGTCGCCCGCGACATCACCCATGACTTGATCTGCCCGGTTCATCCCGGAGGTCGCGGCCCTGGCCGCACCGATCCGGCCCGCGGCGCGCGCCGCACCGGACGGTACCCCGGCCGCGCCCGCCGGTGCGCCGGAGGCCCGTGGCGGTTGGCCGCTCGCGCCCCCGCCACCACCACGCGGCGGCGGTGCCGGTCGAGGCGCACCACCGCCACGTCCGCCGCTACCACCGGGCGGCGGACTACCCGCACCGCCGAAGTATCCGGCCGAGCCCGGCGCGGCCGCACCCTTGACGCCGACCGCCTTGGTTCCGGCGAGGGCACCGATACCGGCCGCGGCCAGCAGGGTTCCGCCGGTCGCGGTCAGACCCGAACCGCCGCTGCCGACAATCGCCACCGCCGGGGTGACCAGTCGCATCAGCGCGGGCAGCACGAACGCCACACTGCACAGCAGCACGATCGAGACCAGCATGCGCTGGGCCTGTTCGGCATCCGGCAGCCCGGAGGTGGAGGTGAGTTCGTCGACGTGGCCCGCGGTGGTGAACGCGATCATGTAGACGATCGCGGCCACCGGTTTCCACAGCATGAACGCGATGATCCAGCCCACCAGCTTCTGATAGGACTGCTTACCGGTGTTCATGCCCGAGGCCGCGGCCGCCAACGGCAGCACACCGGCCGCGATCACCAGCAGGCCCTGCCGGACGATGGCGAGCACGATCTGAGCGAGCGCGCCGAGCAGGCCGACGATCGCGATGATCAGCACCAAGCCCGGTGAGAAGGCTTGCAGCTTACTGGTTTTCACCATCAGCTCGGCCAGGTTCTTGGCATTGCCGTTGGTGGAGTCGGTGATGATCCATTCGGCGAAGCGGTCCGAGGCCACCGTGCCCGCGACGATCACCGCACCGAGCATCCAGGAACTGAACACCACGCGCGCGAACATCCGGAACGATTCGGCCGCCTCGTTCATCACGGCCCCGCGTCTGGCTTCGGCCAATCTGAGGCCGGAGATCATCACCGACGCGATCAGTAACAGGATCTGTACCTGATAGGTGTAGTCGTTGATCTTGGTGAACAACGAACCGGAATCGCTGACGGCCTCGTTGGGCACCTTCATCCAGAAGGTCAGCGCCAGGATGATGGCCTCACCGAGACCGTTCATCAGCGAGTCGACGACCTTGCCGAACGTCGAATCCCACGCCTTGTCCTTCACCGCCGTCGCGGCCTGGCCCGGATGGGAGGCGGCATTGCCCGCCTTGCACACCGCCGAGGCCGCGTCACCGAGCGAGACGCCGGGAATGCCGACGTTGTCGAGGGTTTCGTGGATTTCGTTGCACGCCTCGTCGAAGCCGTAGGTCTGGCCGTAGGCCACCGTCGGCGTCGCGATCATCACCGTGAAGATGACCGCGAAGATCGTGACAATACGCCTCACCATGTGAACCCCTCGGTCTCGAGTTTCCGTCACCATGCCGTCCACCCCTCGAGCGATTCGATGTATTCCGCCGGCGGGTTCTCCGAGGTGGTCGGCTTCAGCCGCCAGTCACCGGCGTCCCACACCATGATCATCCGCATGGCCACCCACAACTGCTTGCCATCGACCACCTGTGCGCGCGTGGCCAGGCGCACGATGGCCATATCGTCGGCGTAGTCGTCGACCTTGAACGCGTCAGGGGCGACGAAATACCGTGTGACACTTTCCGGTTGCTGCTCCGGAAGCCGGTCGGCCTCCAGCGCGCGATCATAGGCCGCGATCTGCTGAGCCGAGGCCCGCACCTGCCGCACGTACAGATCCCGGTGCGCCGGACGGGCATTGAGCCGGTAGGTGATCTGCGCCGCGGCCAGCGCCGCACCCTGCGGGGTGTGCGCGTAGCCCACCGCCAGACCGTCCTCGATGCGCGTGGGCCCATCCGAGGTGGAGAACGGCACCGAGGCGCCGTAGACGCGCTGCCAGCCGCGCGGCTGCGTGGTTCCGGCGGGTGCCGCGGTCAGCCAATCCGGATCCGAGGGCTTGGCCTGCAACTCAGGGTTCTGCGGAAGCGGCTGTCCCGCAGGGTTGTTCGGGATATCGACGCGACGGCCGAAGATGTCGACCTCCGGTTCGGCGAAGCCCTCCGCCCCGGCACCCTCGACCACCGACACGCTGCCCTGTCCCGCCGGCTCGTCGTCGCCGCCGAGGTAGACGAAGACACCGACGATCACGATGAGCGTCAGCACCGCCGCGGAGGCGACGAGGCCGAAGGAGACGCGATCGCGCGCGTACGGCTCCTTCTTCTCGCTCACTGCGGTGCCTCCAATATCACGATGTCGCTGGGTAATTCGTCGATGGCATCGACTCGGGGTTCGGCCGAGTCCGGGTCGGGCAGTCGTAACCTCCAGTCGTCGCCGGACCATTCGACAACGGTGTGGTTCACCGCCATCGAACTGTCCGAATACTCGGTATAGACGTCCACGGTGGAGCGATCCTCGCTATACCCGGTGATCTTGTAGCCGAGCAGTCGCGGGGCGTACTCCGGTGACGCCGGCCCGGTGATGGACAGCAGTAATCGGTTGACCACCCAGTCGTCCTTACCCGGCCCGGGCATCACTTCCGCCGCGACCACCTTCGGCCACTGGCTGTCGGTGGCCACCGACAATCGCACCGTATGGGTGATGGCGGCGACCGCGGCGCCTGGCGGCGAATGATCGAAGCCGGTTGCCGCGCCGTCGGATTCGCGCTTCGGACCCTGGTCGGTGTGCGGCAGGGCCACTCCCTGGAAGGACTCCCAGCGCACGTTCGACGGCGGGGTGGACAGATCGGGGCCGGCCTTGTCGCCGTCCGCGCAACCGACCGCGGCCAGCAGCATCGTCGCGGCGAAAGCGCCCGCGGCCGGACCGCGGACGCCGCGCCACCTCGCCTGGCGGCATACGGACGCACACACTGTGGACGGTTCATCCCCGCGGGTGCGGGGAGCATCGATCCGGCAAAGCCGGCCTACCCGAGTTCGAGGCTGTCGTCTCATGCAGGCAGGAAGGCCAGCGCGATACCGGAGGCCGTGCTGGCCACCCCCGCGCCGAGCAGGCTCATGAGGACGCCGTGCGAGGAGTCGTTCATCGCCAGGTCGCCGCGGAACGCGATCCACAGCTTGCCCGCCGACACGATCATCCAGGCCAGGCAACCGATCAGCACGAACCACAGCAGCCAGTTGAGCAACTGCATGATCGGCTCCACGACCTCGGCCGGCATCTGTTTGTAGGCCAGCATTTCCATGGCCCGCATACTGGACATCGTCGACCTCACGTCCCGATGACGGCGTTCATGATGGTGCCCGCGCTGGTGGCGACCACACCGCCGATCATGGCGCCCGCCACCATCTTCGGCGATTCCAGGCCACCGCCGGTCCACTTCTCCCAGGCGAATTTACCGCCGGCATAGGTGATGCCGCAGATGCCCGACAGCAGCACGAACCAGGTCAGGTAGCGCACCAGCTGCAAGATCTTCTCCGAGCCGGGAGGCGCCTCGGGCGTCGGATTGCCCACCTGGGCGAGAACGGTGCCGTATGTGTCCTGCACGGCGAGGAGGATCGTGCTCATCGGGTGCCTTTCTCGATGGGTGGAGGGGTGGATATCGACGGCATCGCACGCAATTCGCTCATCAGTGCCCCGGCGGGTTGGTGGTCAGGGGCGGCCGGTCCCAACCCGGCTGTCCGGTACCGGCGCCATTCGGGCCCCAGGCACCGGGCTGCTGGTTCCAGCCCGACGGCGCGGGTCCCGGTAGCGGAACCGAATGCGGCCCTGGCACGTTCCAGCCGGGCGGTTGTCCCTGCGCCGCCCACCCGTGCGGGGCGGGGACGTGGCGGCGATCGGAATTCGACACCCGCACCAGGACGAAGGCCACCACGCCGATCGCGGCCAGCGGCAGGCCGATCACCAGAGCCCAGAATCCCCACCGGCTCGCCTGCAAACCGGCATCCGCCGCGGGCGGAGCCTCCGGCGTCGGATTGCCGACCTGCGCCAGGATCGCCTGAGCGCCCTCGTGTAGCGCCAGCATCGTGCTCACAGCGCCCCCTCCTCATTCGCTTCGTCCGCGATGGCCTCTCGTGCCGCCGCGACGATCTCGGTACCCAGTTCCCGCAGCTCCAGCGGAACCTCGTCGAGCGGGTCGATCCGCCGCTTCTTCAGCGGTGGCTCCACTCCCGGCGCCCAGACCGGCAGCTTCTCCGGTTCGACCAGGGTCCATTCCTCGTACCACGGCACCTGCCACATGCGCCCGGCCAGCGAGCCGACGACCTCGCGGTAGCGGCGGATCTCGGCGGGCATGCGACCGGGGCGCGCGGCCACGGTGATCAGTCCGAGCACCTCCGACGGCCCGGCGAAACCGGCGTGGTGCTGGCGCAGCAAATCGTGGGCGCGGGTCAGCCCGGCGATGGTCTCCCGGCACACCAGCACGACGAACGGAGATTCGCGGTCGAAGACGCCGGGCCAGCGGCGGCCCGAATCCGCCGCGGGCGCAAGCACGTGCGCGAGGCTACTGGCTCCGGCGCCACCGTGCACGCCGAGCAACCACACCAGCGGCGCCCGCCCGGCACCGGGTACCGGACGGTCCCAGATGGGCGCGCGCCGCGACTCCGGCGGGGCGATCACCCCGGCCGGTGCGGGTTCGGGCCTGCGGCGGCGAAGATTCATGGCGGCGGTCATGATGCCACCCCGGCGAGCAGACTCCCATACGCTCGACGCGTCTTGTCGTCGAGCGAGATGTGCCGGACGAGTTCACCGCGCGCCAGATGCGCGTCGTAGGGGATCTCGACGATGTCGCGAACCCAGCCGGACAGATGTTCACGCAAATGGTCGGCAACTCGCGAGTCGACGCCGGGCTGCTGATGCGAGATGACGATGGTGGTGTCGCCGACGATGCCGCTGCCCGGTCCGTCGGCGCTGTCACCGAACTCGTCGTCGAGCCATTCCAGGGTGACCCGCAGCCGGTTGGCGGCATCGGTGCGCGCCGGAATGGCAAGTACCAGAGCGACATCCGCGTCGTCGAGCAGCGGCCGCAGCTGCCGTCCGGCAATCGGGTGGCCACCGTCGTAGACGGCGGTGTAGCCGGCGTCGTCGATGGCGCGGGCGACCGTGAGATAACTCGCACGCCTGCGCAGCGGTGCGGCATCGCGCCACAGCAGTCCGAACCCGGAAGTCGACCGCGACAGGCACTCCTTCAACGGGGCCGGCTCGTCGCCGCCGCGGCCGTAGAGCCACGACTGCAGACTGATCGGATGCAGATGCTCGTCGGCACCGCGCAGCCCGAGATCACTGCCCGCCGCCGTCGCGTCCACCGCGACGGTCTGCGCGCCCGACAATGCCAGCTCACCCGCCAGTCCCAAGGCCGTCGTGGTGGTTCCGGCGCCACCGCAGCCGCCCACCACCAACACCGGCCGGTGCCCGGCGCGTGCGCCGCGCGCGGACCCGTGTTCGCCGCGCAACCGCACCACCGGAGCCTTCCTGCGCCCGGAGCGGTCCGACGGTGCGTCGGCATCCGGCGCATCGTCGAGCCAACGGCTCCAGTCGTCTCCCATTGCTCTGCTCTCCCTCTATCCGGCCGTGATACCCGTGATGAGGGTGCGGCCGCCGATCACCGCGGTGGTGACCATCTGCTTGCTGTACGTGGCCGGCTGACCATCGGGCCGGTATTCGGTGACCTCGACCGAGTAGCGGCCCTGATCGAGGGTCACGATGCGCACACAGTGCGTGGTGCCCGCGGCGATGCTGTCGATGCCGCGCTGGATCACCGACGCCGGTGAGACCGGCGCGCCGGGAGCGACGACTTCGCGCGCCAGCACCGCGGATCGGTCCACGTAGTAGGCGTATTGGAAGCGCAGGATCGCGTCGGGGCCGGAATCGGTCCCGCCCGCCTCCGCGCTGCGCACCACCTCGTCGGTGCGTTCGGTGGGACACCGCTGGGCCGGGCCCGCGGTGGATTCGAAGCTGCCCGCGGTGAACTGGACCGCGGTCTCGTCACCGGCCCGGCGCTCACCGGAATCACCGAGCAGATACAACACCCCGGCCGCGGCGGCGGCCAGCAGCAGCACCGTCGCGATCAGCACGACGAGCGCGCGCGCCCGGCCACCGCCGGAACTCTTCCCGGCGGTGCGCAGATCGCGGGCCGCGCGGAGCCGGACCGGTTCGGCGACCTCCTCGGGATCGTCGTCGGGCCACGGGAACCGGACCACGTCACCGTTGCGCGGGGTGTAGTCGTCATCGGGGCCGGGGGCGCGATCGGCCACCCAGTCCGACCAGCCGCCGGTGAATTCGCTGCGCCGCACGGGCGGCTCGGGAGGCGCGACCGGCTGTTCGTCGGGAATGTAGTCGGGGTACCTCGCGGGGCCGTCGTCCTCGTCCGCGATCGGCGCGCTCTCCTCGGCCGGGCGTGCCGGAGCGCTCGACCCGGTCTCCGGCTCGAGTGCGCCGTACCAGCGATTGAGCTGTTTGTACGACTTCAACATTCCCCCATTCCCGCAGATCGGGGCGCGTGGTGTCGCATCGTCGAACCCTCTCGGCGATCAGTTCGTGGAGAACGGGTAGGTGGTGGATGTGTCGGGTCGTTCGGTCGTCGCGATCGGTTCGATGGTTCGGTCCGCAGTCGCGCCGCCAAAGGAGGCGCCGTCGACTCCTGTCCCAAACGGGAATTGTCCCGTACCCGATTGGTCAGGTGAAGTCGACGCGCCGGGGCCGGGCTCGGCGAATCCCGGCGCGGGCGTCGAGGGCCCCTCGCGCGCGGTCTCCGAGCCCGGTAGGGGCGCAGTATCGGAACCGAAGGTGCCGGCCAGATCCCTGGCGACGGCGGCGAACCACTCGGCCACGAACGTCGTCGGAGCGTCGCCGTCGGCCGAGACCGTTGCCGTGCCGTAGGCACCGTGACGCTGGACGGTATCCCAATACCGCACCCAGGTGGTGGTATTGAGCAGTTCTTTGTTGTCGGTGATGTTCTGCACCACCGCGTCGAAGGCCTGGTTGACCAGGCGAACGCCGGTGGTGGGCGGGATGAGCTGCGGGACCGCACCCACCAGTTTGGTACCGAGTGAGACCAGCGCGGCGGGCGGGTTGCTCAGCCCGGCAGTTGCCAGATCGGCGAGGGCGGCCGGATTCAGCACCGTGCGCACCACGGTGACCACCGCGTTGAGTCCGATCATCCCGACCTTGAGAAGGGCGCGCAGGGCGGCCGGAATGTCGAGCGGGGTGCGCGGATCGGCGGCCTCGGCCAGGCGCTGGGAGATCGACTTCTTCGGCGAGAGGGACAGACTGGCCAGCGAATTGCCCTGGATGTCTTCGTTGACCACCTTCGTGGCGGTCTTGATCGAGGTGTAGGCGAGGGCCTGGGCCACCGAGACCAGGGAGGCGATCGGGTCGCCGCCACTGAGCTTGGCCTGGCCAGCGATATTGGCCACCGCCTTCAGGATGGGCGCGCCCTCGGGAGCGTCGCAGGCGAGATCGCCTGCCGCGCAAAAGCTGGCCACCCGGCCGGTGAGCGCACCGAAGTTCTCGGCCTTGTCGCGTTCGGGGCCGATGCCGCCGCCGCTGGCCGGCACCTGTGGCAGCGCAACGATCCGGGCCAGTTCCTCGCCTTCGGTGCCCGGGGCGGCGTCGGGGGTGGCCTTGCCGGGTGCGCCGGGGAACAGCGGTGCGCCCGGGTTGCGGGTGGGGTCGGCGAACAGCGCTACCGCGGCGACTTTTTCGGGCGGCAGCACACCGCTGCCCTGCCCGACCTCCTGGGCGAAGATCGAGGCGACATGCGCGCCCTGGGAGTAGCCGACGATGCCGAACCTGGTTTCCGGGCAGCGTTCAGCGACCGAGGAGGCCATGCTGCGCAGCCTGGACAACCCTCCGGCTACCGATTCCGAATACGGCACCACGCCACCGCCGGTGGCGCCGCCGAAGCCGGATTCGTAAGGCACATAGGCGCGGTCGACGAGCCCGTCATCTGGTGCTTTGGCCATCATCGGCATGAAGACCGTGGACAGCATGCCGGTGTCGGTGGTGGGCGCGGCATCCGGGGACGACTGCCCGGTGCCCTGAATTCCCAACGCATACAGCGCAGGACAGCTATCAATCGGCAAATTCGTCGACGGGCCCGCGACATTCGGTGCCTGCGCCGACGCCGCACCGCCCGCGACCGTACCGGCGGTAGCGGTCGACACAGCGACGGCGAGCGCGACCAGCACCCCCGACAATCGTGTCGTGCATCCAGCCATAGCGACCCGCAATCCGTATTGCAGAACTTACCTAGCGCCGTGAAACGCAATAGACCGTAACAGATTCCGGCTATCACCGCTGAAGCGGTGGAAAGTTTACACGGCGCACCACACGGTCCCGGATACGCCACGGCGCGGCGATTCGAAACCGTGCCAAAGTTTCCGAACGGAGCCGCGGACTTGCCAAGCCCCCATGACATCTGGACGGCCCGGACCGAGCCCGGCAGAACAGCGCGCTGGCGTGCGTCAGGCGGCGGAGGTCACCCGGTAGACGTCGTAGACGCCCTCGACATTGCGCACGACGTTCAGGATGTGCCCGAGATGCTTCGGATCGCCCATCTCGAAGGTGAACTTGCTGATCGCCACCCGGTCGCCGTGCGTGGCGACCGAGGCGGACAGGATGTTGACCTTCTCGTCGGCGAGCACCTTGGTCACGTCGGAGAGCAACCGGGTCCGGTCGAGCGCCTCGATCTGGATGGCCACCAGGAACACCGACGACGGCGACGGCGCCCACTCCACCTCGATGATGCGCTCGGACTGCGCCTGCAACGAACCGGCATTGGTGCAGTCGACCCGGTGCACGCTCACCGCGCCGCCGCGGGTCACGAAGCCCATGATCTCGTCGCCGGGCACCGGCGTACAGCATTTGGCCAGCTTGGCCACGGTGCCCTCGGCGCCGGGGATGAGCACGCCGGCGTCACCGGAGACGCGCTGGCGCGACGGCACGGTCGACGGCGTGGAGCGTTCGGCGAGCTCGTTCTCCACATCGCCGATGCCGCCGAGCTGGGCCATCAGCCGCTGGACGACGTGGTGGGCGGAGACCTGGTGTTCACCGACCGCGGTGTAGAGCGTGGAGATGTCGGTGTAGTGCAGCTCCTTGGCGACGGCGTTCATCGCGTCGACGTTCATCAGCCGCTGCAACGGCAGCCCGACTCGGCGGACTTCCTTGTTGATCTGCTCCTTGCCGCTTTCGAGCGCCTCTTCGCGGCGTTCCTTGGCGAACCACTGCCGGATCTTGGCCTTGGCGCGCGGGGAGACCACGAAGCTCTGCCAGTCGCGGCTCGGCCCGGCGTTCTGCGCCTTCGAGGTGAACACCTCGACGACCTCGCCGTTCTCCAGCTGCCGTTCCAGCGCGACCAGCCGCCCGTTCACCCGGGCGCCGATGCAACGGTGCCCGACCTCGGTGTGCACCGCGTAGGCGAAGTCGACCGGGGTCGATTTCTGCGGCAGCGTGATCACATCACCCTTGGGCGTGAACACGAAGATCTCCGGCGCTTTGAGGTCGAAGCGCAGCGACTCCAGGAATTCGGCGGGGTCGGCGGCCTCCCGCTGCCAGTCGAGCAGCTGGCGCATCCACGCCATGTCGTCGACCTCGGCGGTATCGCTGGAATGCTTGCCGCGGGTCTCCTTGTACCGCCAGTGCGCGGCGATGCCGAACTCGGCGGTGCGGTGCATGTCCTGGGTGCGGATCTGCACTTCCAGCGGCTTGCCGTCGGGGCCGACGACGGTAGTGTGCAGCGATTGGTAGACGCCGTAGCGCGGCTGGGCGATGTAGTCCTTGAACCGCCCGGCCATCGGCTGCCACAGCGAGTGCACCACGCCGACCGCGGCGTAGCAGTCGCGCACCTCGTCGCACAGGATGCGGATGCCGACCAGGTCGTGGATGTCGTCGAAGTCCTTACCCTTGACGATCATCTTCTGGTAGATCGACCAGTAGTGTTTGGGCCTGCCCTCGACGATGGCGTTGATCCGGCTGGCCGCCAGCGTGTTGACGATCTCGGCGCGCACCTTCGCCAGATAGGTGTCGCGGGATGGCGCACGGTCGGCGACCAGGCGCACGATCTCGTCGTACTTCTTGGGATGCAGGATGGCGAACGCGAGGTCCTCGAGTTCCCATTTGACGGTGGCCATGCCGAGGCGGTGGGCCAGCGGCGCGATGACCTCGAGGGTCTCCTTCGCCTTCTTGGCCTGCTTCTCCGGCGGCAGGAACCGCATGGTGCGCATATTGTGCAGCCGGTCGGCCACCTTGATCACCAGCACGCGCGGATCGCGGGCCATCGCGATGATCATCTTGCGGATGGTCTCGGCCTCGGCCGCCGCACCCAAATTGACCTTGTCCAGTTTGGTGACGCCGTCGACCAGGTGCGCGACCTCGGCGCCGAAATCGGCGGTGAGCTGCTCGAGGGAGTAGCCGGTGTCCTCCACGGTGTCGTGCAGCAGCGCCGCGACCAGCGTGGTGGTGTCCATACCGAGCTCGGCCAGGATGTTGGCGACGGCCAGCGGATGGGTGATGTAGGGGTCACCGGATTTGCGGAACTGCTTCGCGTGCCGCTCGTCGGCGACGTCGAAGGCCCGCTGCAGCAGCGTCAGATTGGCCTTGGGATACAGCTCACGATGCACGGTCGCCAGCGGCTCGAGCACCGGCTTGACCGCCGCGATCCCGCGCTGCCCCGTCATCCGCCGCGCCAGCCGCGCCCGCACCCGCCGCGACGCCGACGTCGGTACCGCCGCACTCTGCCGCACAACCTCGGGATTGGGCCCTGGGTTAGCGGGCTTCGCGGACTGACCCGCTGCACCATCGGACGAGGTGGCCGGCACACCGCCGGGCCGCGAGGCAGCCGATTGCTCGACGTTCGCCTCGCCCAGATGCTGAGTCATGCCACCACCTCTCCACGCCGCAGCCGGAACGTCATCCGACCACCGCAACCTCCCAGACCATCAACTGTAGTCCCTAGCTGGCAGCGGGCGCTGGTCAGTAGATAGCTCGCTACAGATCTCCGCGGCCGACCATTAGCGCTGCAACGAACACCAGCCTCCGCAACAAACCCCGCCTGCGCGGGGAGCGCACCGTGAGACCTGTCCTGCAAAGCCATGCTCCCGAATCATCCCCGCCGACGCGGGGAGCACTTTCCCCAGATGGTGATGCCGGTTTTGGTGTCGGGATCATCACCGCCTGCGCGGGGAGCACACTTCCTGACCAGGCACTCTACCAGCGAGTAACCGAGAATTTGACCACTTCGGACGACCGGACCACGCGATATCTGCCCGCGCCCAACTAAAGGCGACAGCAACGTCGCGACCTCGCCATCACTTGATTACATCGGTTTGGTGGTGCACTCGCCGCGTGCACGGCCCACAGCTCACCTCATTCCGCGGCGCACGGTGAACGCGAGGCGACCTCGAGAATCGGGATGTCGGTCACCCGCCGGTCGATCTCCATGCTGCTCTGGATGACGTACCCGTCGCCGTTGGTGTAGACGCGGTCGAGCGGATGGTCGTCGATGATGGTGAAGTCCTCGAGCACGAAACCGCGTTCGGTCAAGGAATCCAGGTTGGCCCGAACCTGCTCGACCAGCTCCGGCGACGGGTCTTCCTTGACCATCTTTTTCTCCACCTGCCAGGGTGGCCCTTCGCTGCGCATGGAGTTCGGGTTGGTGCGGCATCCGATTTTTCCCACTTGGTCCAGGCGCGGCTCGACCGGGTTCGGCCAAACGAGATTCAGGTTGTCGTAGACGACGCGGGCCGCCTGCTCGACTGTGAGTCCCGTGGTGTTCTTGATGTCGTCGTTCGTCGGACCTTCATCAATCACGCTGCCGCATCCTACGGCAAGCAGAAGCAGCGAAGCAGCGCCAAGCGCGCAGAGTGTCGTCCTCATTTCACGTCAATCGTTTGCCCGCGCTCGGGATTGTCGGTCACATGCGGGTTCGAGTACGGATCGACATCGAACATCTTTCCGGCTGTTGCCGCCTTTCCGGCGTCGAAGGCTTCTTTGCCGCCGTTGCCGTCATCGCCGAGACCCACATCCACCCAGCTGGTTTCGATGCCGCGTTCGACGTACTCGGTGACCTCGGTGCCCTTGATGACACCGACGATGTTCTTGAACGCATCGGATTTCGGGTCGTCCCAGTACTTGCCGTGCCCGTCCGGGCCGAATACGACCTCGCCCGCCTTATGACCGTCGAACTCGGTGCCGTAGTAGCCGGTGTCGAGTCGGGTGACGCCGGGGATCTCGTCGGGATCACCGCCGAGCGGGTTGCCGGCGTGCGGGTTTCCGGGTGTCTGGATGCCGCCGGGGAGCCGGAGCCCTTCATCCGGGTAGGACTGGACAACGCCGATGATGTCGCCGGGCGCGGTCATCGAGTAGCGCTGGACGTTGGGGTTCGGGTTGTTCCAGTTGCCTTCGAACACGCCGGTACCTGCAGACGAGGCGTGTATGACACGGTCGGCGCGCAAGCCGAGTTGTTCGGCGGAGCCGACGATCGACCCACCGTAGGAGTGCCCGACATAGGAGACCGGTGTGCCGGGCGAGTGCGCGGCGACCTCGCGATCGACCTCGCGGCCGAAGTCCACCAGCTTCGGTGCCATTTCGGCGGCGAACTTGGGGCTCGGCGCGCCATCGGTCGGGCTGGCCAGGCTTTGCGGGAAATCGCCCTCCATGTAGAGGAATATCGGGCCGCCGGTCTGGTCGGCGAGATTCCAGGCCGCGGTGTGATTCGGACTGGAGTCGTTGAGGTTGGTGCTGGTACCCGGCACATACACCCCGACACCCGGTGCGTCGGCTTTCATCTCGCCGACCATTTCGATCATCCGCCCATTGCCTTCGGTGCTGAACATGACGTACTTGCGATCGACCATGTCCCGGCGGGGCGTACCGTCAGCGCCGGTCGCCTGCGGCTCCGAGTTCAGAACGCCGGCGCCGTGGGGGTTGGGCATCGGCGCGAGCATCGCCTCGAGCTGGTTGATCCGGTCCTTGTCCTGATCCTGCTCGGGCTTCTGCTTTTCCGTGGTGAGGGCATTGCGGATGTTGATCTCGTTCGCGTCGATCCGCATGGTGAACGGCACACCGTTCATGTTGCCCAGCTTCTCCGGTGCGGCGATCACCAACTGCCGCTGCGCTTCCGGGCTCAGACCGGCAATGACGGTCGCGCGCTGGTCGGGTGACATCGAGGCCAGCTGCGTGACGAGGGCATCCGGGTCCAGCTGCGTGCCGTCGGGCATTGTGATGTCTTGCTGGCCGTCGCGCATCGCACCGAGGTCGGTGAGCGCATCGTTCAGTGTCGTGCCGTACTGGTTGTCGAGGCGCTCGAGCTCGTCGAGGCCGCTGGAGATGTTGATCTGGATGACCCCGGCATCGCCTTCCTTCTCCGGATCATCGTGTGTCACCTTGCCGTCGTCGTGGACGGTGAATCCGGCATCGACTGCGTGCTTCTTCTGATCGAGAACATAGGCGCGGGCATGTTTCATGCCTTGGTAGGCGTCCTCGGCGTCGTCGGCAATGCGGAGCAAGACATTGCGCACCTCGTACCCGTGATCAACTTCTTCGTCGATACGACGGCCCGCGGCATCTTTGGTCTGGCCGTGCCATTCGCCGGCCGCGGACATGGCGCGGGAGGCGTCGTTCACAGAGGTGAAGAGGATGTCGGCGTTCTTGCGGGCCGCCTCGGCGGCGTTGTGCAGTCCCTCGATGTTCCAGCCTTCGAGCTGGCTGATCGTCGGGCGCATCAGCGGGGGCTCAGCTTTCCGATCTCGGCGCCGATCTCAGCGTCCTTGGCCTCGACATCGACCGCGAACTTGTCCAGCAGGTCCGCCAGCGTGGTGTATCGAGTGGCGATCGACGTCATGGCCTGCTTCGCCGGGTCTGCGGCGCCGCGGACCGCAGCGAGTACCGAACTGCCCTCTCCGGTCGCCTCGGCCATCGCCGACCATGCCAGCTTGCCGACCTCGTCGGCCTCTTGCCGCCACGATGTCGCCATGGCCTTGATCTGATCGGGTTCAACTCCCAGCGTCATGAATCCCCCCGCGGTCGGGCCCTGAGTTTCCAGGGATCGGAACGTGCGCCGGACCAACATAGCCGAAACGTATGCGTCCCTCCACCGCTGGTAGAAGCGGCAAACGGGTCGTCGAATCGTGGAACCGGATGCGCGCGAGTTGCGTCTAATCAGATGCGGGTCGTACGCGAAGTTCTGCCTCCGCAGCTTCGTCCGTCGTCTGGATGATCACCGCCTACACGGGGGCACGACCGCCCGACCCTGCGCTGGGTCACTGAGAATCATCCCCGCACACGCGGAAAGCACGCGGTGGCGGCGCATCCGGGGGACGTTGCAGGTGGGCTCATCCCCCGCGCGTGCAGGGATCACCCGGCCAGTGTCGCCGCGCTGCGCGGCAGCCTGGCCCATCCCAGCGCGTCCGGGAGCACCCGAACTCGGCCTCGACTCGGACCGCCACCATGGGCTCATCCCCGCACCTGCGGGGAGCGCGGTGAGTACCTGGTGTTGTTCGAGCATGCTCAGGGCTCATCCCCGGGCGTGCGGGGAGCGCACAGCGGCGTCGATCTTGTTGGGTGAGTCGGGGGGCTCATCCCCGCGCGTGCGGGGAGCGCAACTCCTGGACTGCCGTGTCGAGGTTCATGCTGGGCTCATCCCCGCGCGTGCGGGGAGCGCCGCCCCGGCCGGGTTGGTCGGGGCGCCTTGCTGGGCTCATCCCCGCGCGTGCGGGGAGCGCATTCTGTCCGACACCAACGTCTACAACCGGGCGGGCTCATCCCCGCGCGTGCGGGGAGCGCACTTCCTGACCAGGCACTCTACCCACCCTCAACGGGAATTTCGTTCACTTTTCCACCTCCGCAGTCCACCAGCGAATCCAGCCCAGACAACCATCGACCGACACCCTGCCGTCTCAGCCCACCGACGTTTCAACCTCCAGCACAACTTTGCCCACATTGACGACGATCCGACATGCATCCGTCACCGAGTCCGGCTACATGTCTAGCGTGAGGGTATTCGCCGCGCACGGAACAGCACAGATCCGTTCCCCGGATAGCGGCTGATACGGCATAGCCGATCAGCGCCGATGCGCAGCCTGGAAGTCGCGGACCCACACGCATGGATCGATCCGGACCGTTGGATGAACCCCGACAGCAGCCACACCGGGCAGTGACCGCCGGGCACACCCCTGCGCGGCGAACAAAACTTCTCGCTTTAAGAGGTATAGTTCTTAAAACTGTAACTCTATTAATGGAGTCGTAGTGGACAAACCCGTGGACATGTTCGACCGCGATCACGAGTGGTCCGCGCTCTCCCGTTTCGTGTCCGACGATCGGGCCGGCGCAACACTCGGGGTCGTCTCTGGCCGGCGCAGGCAAGGCAAGACGTTTCTGCTCGAAGCGATGTGCCAGGCGGCGGGCGGGTTCTACTTCGGCGCTACCGAGGCAGCCGATGCCGAGTCGCTGCGACGGATCAGCAGCGCATTGACCGAACATCTGCGGCCGGCGAGCCCGTTCCACTTCGCCCACTGGGCTGAGGTGATCGATGCGCTGCTCGGATTGGGGGACAAAGGTCCGGTTCCGGTGGTGATCGACGAATTCCCCTACCTGGCGAAAGCCAATCCGGAGCTTCCGTCGATCATCCAGGAAGCGTTCCGGCCCCTGCGCGGGCAGCGCGCTACCTCGCGGACCCGACTGCTGCTGTGCGGCTCCGCGCTGTCGTTCATGGGCAAGCTGCTCTCCGGCAGCGCCCCGTTGCGCGGCCGAGCAGGCCTCGAGTTGCTCGTGCGGCCGCTCGACTATCGGCTGGCCGCCCAGTTCTGGGACATCACCGATCCACTCTTAGCGGTTCGCGTCAATGCGATTGTCGGCGGAACTCCCGCTTACCGAAGGGAATTCGCTCGCGGCGATGTGCCTGCTGACGCAGCAGACTTCGATTCGTGGGTCGAGCGAACCGTGTTGAATCCCGAAACGCCACTGTTCCGGGAGCCCCGCTATCTCTTGGCCGAAGAGCCCGATCTACGGGACGCGGGCCTGTACCTATCGGTGCTCGGTGCAGTTGCGAACGGGAACGCGACCCGTGGCGGGATCGCCGGCTACCTCGAACGCAGGGCCGCCGACCTAACCCATCCGATCAATGTGCTCGAAGACGTCGGTCTCTTGCGTAGGGACGCCGACGTCTTCCGGCAGAACCGGTCGGCGTACCGCATCACCGAACCGCTGGTCGCCTTCTATCACGCCATCATGCGCCCGGTCTGGGATCAGCTGGAACGTCCCGGGAGTGCACACCGCGTGTGGCGGGCCAGCCGACACCGCTTCACCAGCAACGTGCTGGGACCGCACTTCGAACAGATCTGCCGCGAGTGGTCCTTGCATCACGCCGATCCGGAACTGTTCGGTGAACTGCCAGCACGAGTCGGGCATGGCCTCGTCCACGACCCCGCAACCCGTACGAACCACGAAATCGACGTTGCCGTTATCGGTCTCAGCGACGGCGGGAAACCCCCGCTGCTGGCGATCGGCGAAGCAAAATGGAACGACACCATGGGCCAGGCCCACATCGACCGCCTCCGGCATATCCGCACCCTCATCGAAAAGACCGGCCGCTACGACACCCGCCGCACTCGGCTGATCCTGTTCAGCGGCGCCGGTTTCAACGGCAAGGCGACGGATGCAGCGGCGGACTCCGATATCTCACTGATCGGGCTGCCGGAGCTCTACGGATAGGACGGTTGCTACGGCACAGGGGCGCTCACGCACTGAAGCCGATCATGCCCGCGGACACCGGAAACACGCGGTCTTCTCCGGCACGCTCCAGTTCGGATCCTCCCGGCGCGAGCGAGGAGCACCCCTCGCCCTCAATGGGAGGACTCATCCCGCGCGCACCGACGGCGTCCGGGCAGCCCACCACCGCGGGCTCATCCCCCGCGCCTGCGGGAAGCACGCGAGCAATGTCATATACAGGCGGTCTGGCTTGGGCTCATCCCCGCACGTGTGGGAGCACGCTGGTCCATGCCTCACAGCATCGCACACATTGGGCTCATCCCCACGCGTGCGGGGAGCATTCGACGTCGTCGATCATCGTGTCCGGCAGCAGGGGCTCATCCCCGCGCGTGCGGGGAGCACGTCGGCCTCCCGCTCGCTGCGGCTGGCCGCGAGGGCTCATCCCCGCGCGTGCGGGGAGCACATGGCGGTGATGACAGCGTGGCGGGCGTCGAGGGGCTCATCCCCGCGCGTGCGGGGAGCACTCGGGAGGCCCGCAGCCATACCCCGGTCAGTTGGGCTCATCCCCGCGCGTGCGGGGAGCACTGACACGGCCATCGAGTCGAGGACCGATGCCAGGGCTCATCCCCGCGCGTGCGGGGAGCACCGACACCGCTGTCGGTGACGACCTTGCGGGTCGGGCTCATCCCCGCGCGTGCGGGGAGCACCGGATTCGCGAAACACAAGCCCGGATCGACTCGGGCTCATCCCCGCGCGTGCGGGGAGCACGGTGTGTCGCTGCTGTCGACGATGAGGTCCACGGGCTCATCCCCGCGCGTGCGGGGAGCACGACGGCACCAAGTTCTACTGCACCGGCTCGCTGCTCATCCCCGCGCGTGCGGGGAGCACACTTCCTGAACAGGAACTTTACCCACCAGCAGGCGGAATTTCGTTCACTTTCGTCGCCTCCGCGGCCCAGTGCGAAGTGTGTTCAGACCGTGACGATCGCCGTCAGCGGATAGCTCCCCTGACGCTTCCGCCCGCCGAGCGATTCCAGCTCCAGCACCACCGCGGCCGCCACGATTTCGGCGCCGGCCTGGGTGAAGAGGTCGGCGGCGGCGGCGAGGGTGCCGCCGGTGGCGAGGACGTCGTCGAGGAGCAGGACTCGGCGGCCGGTCAGGGCTACGCCGTCGGCGGGGATTTCGAGGGCGGCTTTGCCGTATTCGAGGTCGTATTCGCGGGTGACGACCGGCGGCGGCAACTTGCCTGCTTTGCGGACGGCGATGACGCCGGTGCCGAGGGTGGCGGCGACGCCCGCGCCGAGGAGGAAGCCGCGGGCGTCGACGGCGGCTACCAGGTCGGCGTCGGGGGCGCTGGCGGCGAGGCAGTCGATGACGGTGCGGAAGCCTTCGGGGTCGGCGAAGACGGGGGTGAGGTCGGCGAAGCGGACGCCGGGCTCCGGGAAGTCATCGCACCAGCGGGTCATCCGCTCGACCAACTGCGCGGCCTTGCTGGTCCGCTCGGCGACTGCGTCGTCGGATTCGATCGCCGCGTGCTTGCTCATCGACACCTCTCCATAGTCACATCACCCACAACACCATGTCACCGCTTCAGTACCCACCGGTCCATGTTCCAACCGGTACCCGCCTGGGTGGGGGCCGCGATGCCGTTCTGCAAACCGTTGCCGAAGGCGACGGTGCGCGGCGTGGCGAACAACGGGATGCTCGGCAGCTGCGCCCACAGCAGGCTCTCGGCCTCGGTGAGCAGATTCAGCCGTGTGGTCGAGTTGTCGTCGGCCGCAAGCTGATCGGTGATCGCATCGTAACGGCCGTTGCCGAATCGCCCGAAATTCAGCCCGCTACCGGTCCGCAACGCGCTGGTCGCGGCCACGCCGTCGAGCGAGCCCGCGGGGCCGGGCACGCTCGCGGTGCTGCCGAGCACGGCGTCGACCGCGCCGGCGGCCAGCTGTGCCGGGCGGAAATCGGGGGCGCCGGCGTCGACGACGGTGATACCTGCGGGTTTGCAGGATTCAGCGATCTTGGCGACCGTGCGGGCGCGGCGGTCGTCAGGGGTCTGATAGCCGATGCGGACGGTCAGTGCCGGGCTACCGGCGGCCGCCAGCGCCGCCTTCGAACCCTCCACGTCGACGGTGCGATACGGGTCGGCAGCGCCGGTGACCGCCGAGTAGAAGAGCGAATCCTGTTGGACGATACGGGAATTCAGTGGCGCGGAGCCGAGACCGGATTCCGGGGGCTCCGGGACCTTGCCGAGTTCGTCGAACAGCGCCTGGCGCGGTACGCAGGAGGCGAAGGCGCGCCGAGCCTCGACCGAGCCGAGCGCACCGCCGGTGGACAGCACCAGTTGCTCGACGCCACGACCGGGCACCTGCTGGACCGAGAAACCACCGAGGTCCAGCCCGGGCACCGAGCCGGTCCCGATATCGATCACGCTCACCGCGCCCTCGGCCACCTTGGCCGCCAGATCCGTCGACTTGGGCCAGACCACCACGCGCCCGGTCTCCGGCTTGTTGCCCCACCAGCGTCCGTTGGCCACCAGGACCAGACCCTCGTCCTCGGTGAACGATTCGATCCGGTACGGCCCCGACGACGGGAACCGACTCGGATCCAGCTCACCGGGCGTCAGCGTCCAGCCGCTGTTCCAGAAGTCGGCCAGCCGCTGGATGGCGCTCGGATCCCCGGACTGCATCGCCGAGACCACATTCGGCACGTTCGCCGCCTGCGCCGCGATATGCGCGGGCATCAGCTCACCGGCGGTGAACAGATTGCGCCACGGCAGGTACCGGCGGTCGGGCCGGAAAACGACGGTCGCGTCCTTGGAGCCGGGAAGGCATTCGATCCGCTCGATGTCCTCGTACCCGGCGGTGCTCGCGGCGTCGAACAGCGGGACCGGGCCGACGTCGCCGGGCCGGGTGAACCGGCCGCTGCGGGCCGCCCAGGCCAGCACCAGATCATCGCAGGAGGTCGGCACGCCGTCGGAGTACACGCCGTCGGGGTTGAGCCGGTACTGGATGGTCTGCGACTCCCCCGGCACCTCCTTGGCGGTGCCGACGTCGGTGTCGGCGACCTGCTGGCCGTCGGGACCGGTGTAGAAGAAGCCGGTCAGCACCCGCCCGAACACCGCGGTGGCGCCGGTGCTCGCGCCGAGCGTGCTGCCGCCGTTGTAGCTGGCGACGGCCGCGTCGACGGCGAATCCGATGGACGGGACCTGGCTCTCACTCGAACATCCGGCCACCAGCCCGGCCGCCACCGCCGCAGCGGCCGCGGCCGCGAGCAGACGATGTGGCCGGCGCCGGAATCCTCGCGGCTCTCGCATGACCCGACCCCCTGTCGTCAGTGGTTCTTCCGGTGTCGTTTTCCGCTCGGCCGGGCTCCGGGCCGCGGCCCGGTGTCGCGGGTGCGCCGCGGCGTTTCGGCGGTGTCGCGACCACCGGCCGGTGCGGCGCGGCGGGCGCCCGCCCCGGCCTTGGCGCCCGCACCCGAGCGCTTGGCCAGCACCTTCTTGGTGTGCGCGGCCACCGGACCGAAGCGTTCCTTGATCGAGACCAGCACCGGCACGGCGAAGAAGATCGACGAGTACGCGCCGACGATCATGCCGACCAGCTGCACCAGCGCCAGATCCTTCAGCGTGCCCACGCCGAGCAGCCACACCGCGATGACCAGCATGCCGATGATCGGCAGAATGCCGATGACGGTGGTGTTGATCGAGCGCATCAGGGTCTGGTTGGCGGCCAGGTTGGCCTGTTCGGCGTAGGTGCGCCGGGTCGTGTGCAGCACGCCGCGGGTGTTCTCTTCGACCTTGTCGAACACCACGACGTTGTCGTAGAGCACGAAGCCGAGGATGGTCAGCAGACCGATCACCGCGGCCGGGGTCACCTCGAAACCGACCAGCGAATAGATGCCCGCGGTGACGATGAGGTTGAAGAACAGCGAGGCGATCGCGGCGATGGACATATCGCGTTCGAAGCGGATCGCGATATAGATCATCGTCAGCACCACGAACACCAGCAGCGCGATCACCGCCTGCCGGGTGATCTGGCTACCCCAGGTCTCGCTGATCTCGGCGATGCTGATCGCGTTGCGCGTCACCTCGCCGTCGGCGTTCTTGGGCTGGAATTCGTCGAACAGCGCCGACTGCAACGCCGCGGTCTGTTCGGCGTTCAGCGTCTCCGAGCGGACCTGGATGGTCGCCGAAGCGCCGGAGCCGACCTTCTGCACCGTCACCGGTTCGTGCCCGATGGTCTCGGTGTAGACGTCTTCGACCTGCTGGGTGGTGACGGTGTCACCGGCGGGCAGCTGGATGCGCGAACCACCGGCGAAGTCGATGCCGAGGGTGAACCCGCGCAAGCCGATGCTCAGGATCGACAGCAGCAGGAAGATCGCGCTCAGGGTGTAGAACAGCCGCCTGCGGCCGACGATCTCGAAGCCACCGGTGCCGGTGTAGAGGCGTTCGAAGAAGCTGTGCCGCGGGGCCGGCGCCCGGTTGGGGGCGTCGGGTTCCAGGGTCGGGCTCGAGGTGCTCATCGTGCGGTCTCCTTCACCAGCGCCGGTCCGCCGGCGCCGCGTTCCCTGGCAATCTGCTGGATCACACCGAGTCCGTTCACCGACGGCTTGGCCCAGTACGGCGAGCGCGACGCCAGCATCATCAGCGGCGCGGTGACCAGGTAGAGCACGATGACGTCGAGCACGGTGGTGAGGCCGAGGGTGAAGGCGAAGCCCTTGACCTGTCCGGCGGCCAGGATGTAGAGCACGACGGCGGCGATGAGGCTGACCGTCTTACCCGAGAGGTTGGTGCGCTGGGCGCGGGCCCAGCCGCGTGGCACCGCGGACCGGAAGCTGCGACCCTCGCGCATCTCGTCCTTGATGCGTTCGAAGAACACCACGAACGAGTCGGCGGTCATACCGATACCGATGATCAGACCGGCGATACCGGCCAGGTCGAGGGTGAACCCGATCCAGCGGCCGAGCAGCACGATCAAGCCGTAGACGGCGACACCGGCGGCGACCAGCGACAACCCGGCCAGGAAGCCGAGCATGCGGTAGTAGAGCAGGCAGTACAGCAGCACCACGATCATGCCGATGGCGCCGGCGATAAGACCCGCGCGCAGCGACGACAGACCCAGCGTCGCGGAGACGGTCTCGGCTTCGGAGGTCTGGAACGACAGCGGCAGCGAACCGTACTTCAGGGTGTTGGCCAGTTCCTTGGCGCTGGAGGCGGTGAAGTTGCCCGAGATCTGGGTGCTGCCACCCTGCTGCGGGCCCTGCTGCACCACCGGCGCGCTGACGACCTGCGAGTCGAGCACGAACGCCACCCGCTTGTAGACGTACTCACCGGTGAGGTCGGCCCACGCGTCGGAACCGCTGGACTTGAATTCCAGGGTGACCTCGTGGCGCGCCTGCTGCTGGTTGAGGCCGGAGGTCGCGTCCTTGATCTCCTGGCCGTCGATGCGGCTGGGGCCGAGCAGGTAGACCTCGCTGCCGTCGGTCGCACAGGTGACCAGCGGTTTGGTGGGATCGTCGTTACCGGCCAGCGGGTCGGGCTTGCTGCAATCCATCGCCGCCATCGCGGCCTGCTGGGTCGCCGGATCCTCGCTCTGGCGCAGCGCCTTCGCGGCCGCGATCTCCTGCTGCGTGCGTTCCTGCGGCGTGAGATCGGCCTGGTCGGCGGGCGGCGCGGGTTCGGGCGACGGGCTCGGCTCGGTCGGTGCCTGAGCCGGGAAGACCCGGTTCTGCGGTGCCGGAGCCTGACCGGTGGCCGGCGCGGGCGCGGTGCCGTTCGATTCGGGCGCGGTGCCGTCTGGTGCGGGTGCCGCGCCGGTCGGTGCGGGGGCCTGGCCCGGCGTGCCGGTGGCCGGCGGCTGGGTGCCCTGACCCGGCTGCGGCGCCGGGGCGCTACCCGGTGCGGGCGCGGCCTGCAAGACCGGCCGGATGTAGAGCTTGGCGGTGGTGGCCAGCGAACGCGCCTGCTGGCTGTCGTCGCCGGGCACGGTGATCACCAGATTGTCGCCGTCGATGACGACCTCGGAGCCCGAGACGCCGAGACCGTTGACGCGGTTCTCGATGATGCCCTGGGCCTGCTTCAGGCTGTCCTGGCTGGGCTTGCTGCCGTCGGGAGTGCGGGCGGTCAGCGTGACCCGGGTGCCACCCTGCAGGTCGATGCCGAGCTTCGGTGTCGGGGATTTGTCACCGGTGAAGAACACCAGCGCGTAGATCACGGCCAGTAGCGCGGCATAGACACCGAGCAACCGGAACGGATGCGCCGATCCCTGGGAAGGTGGCACAGTTGGTCATCTCCTAGGCGGAAGTCGAGGTGGAACAGGCGGGCACACGCCGATGAGGCCGGGTGCCGTGCGGTTCACCGCGGTCGGCAGCCGGCGCATGAGCGGACGGTCAGTCCTTGGTCAGCCGGGTTTCGGTCTGCTCGGCGGTTTCCTCGGTGGTGGTACCGGGCGCCTCGTCGGCGTCGGTGTCACCAGTCGTCGCCTCGGCCTCGTCGTCGACGCGAACCTCGCGGATCGCCTGACGCAGCCAGGTGGTGACGACCTCCTCGGCGATCTCGAGATCGACGGTCGTGTCATCGACCTCGACCACGGTGCCGTACAGACCCGACGTGGTGATCACCTGGTCGCCGACCTTCAGGCCGTCCTGCATGGCGGCGACCTTCTCGGCCTCCCGCTTCTGGCGGCGGACGCCGAGGAACATCGGCACGAGCAGGGCTACCAGCAGCAGCGGAAACAGCAGTTCCATCGTCGAAGTCAGTCCCTAGTCTGTGGGTGGGAATGGACAGGTACTCACACAGTCTGCCAGTTCTGGTCACCGGCACCGCACCCGCACACCCTCCGAAGGACGTGCGCGCCATCGGCCACCGTAGCGCGCGGCGGCGGGCCCCGCGACAGATTCGCCGGTCGCGGGACCCGCTCTCGGCCGAACCTCAGGCGCTGCGGCCGTAGACGTAATCGTCGAGCGGGAAGCTCACCGCTTCCCGATGCGCGTTGATGGTGCTGGTCGGGCGCAACAGGGCGGCTTCACCGTGCTGGTTGAAGTAGTAGCTGCGCGCGGTGGAGCAGCTGCCGCCGTAGAACACCGAATCGTCGAGCTTGCTGGTGACCCGGTCGAGGAACTCGGTGTTGGCGCGCTCGGTGACCTCGAAGGTGGTTTCGCCGCGCCGGAACAGTTCGCCGAACAGCCTGCCCATGTGCTTCATCTGCGCCTCGATGGTGGTGAAGTAGGACAGGCCGCTGTAGGAGTAGGGGCTGTTGAGGCTGAGGAAGTTGGGGAACTTGGGCACCGTGATGCCCTCGTAGGCCTGGAACCTGTTGTCGCGCCAGAACTTTCCGAGATTCACCCCGTCGCGGCCGATGATCTCGATGGCCGGGAAGTTCACATCCCACAGGTTGAAGCCGGTGGCCAGGATGAGGGTGTCGATCTCGGTCTTGTGGCCGTCGGCGGTGACGATGCCGTCGGGTTCGATGCGCTCGATCGAGTTCGTCTCCAGCCGCACATGCGGCTGGTTGAACGTCTTGAAGTAGTGGTTGGAGAAGGTGGGGCGCTTGCAGCCGAAGTCGTAGTCCGGCGTGAGCTGCTTGCGGATCTCGGGATCGCGGACCTGGGCGCGCAGGTGCGCCTTGGCCAGCAGCGCCGCACCCTTGTTCATCAGCTTGGCCTGCCGGAAGTGCAGCACACCGACCACCATCAGCGCCTCGAGCATGCTGGTGTTGACCAGGCGGGCGGCCTTCTGGGTGACCGGCGCGGCGGCGAACAGCTTCTGCACCGGCTCGGGAATCGGCGCGTCGACCTTGGGCACCACCCAGATCGGGGTGCGCTGGAAGACGGTCAGCTCGCGAACCTTCTTGGCCACCTCGGGTACCAGCTGCACGCCGGTGGCGCCGGTACCGATGACGGCGGCCTTGCGGTCGGTGAGATCAATGGAGTCGTCCCAGGCCGTGGTGTGCAGAATCGTGCCCTCGAACGAGTCGATGCCCGGGAACGGCGGGGTGTAGGGCTGGGACAGGAAGCCGGTGGCCGCGAGCAGGTAGCGCGCGGTGAGCGTCTCACCGCCGGCGATGGAGACCACCCACTGCTGGTCTTCCTCGTCCCAGCGGGCGCCGTCGACGGTGGTGCCGAACCGCATCCGACGGCGCAGGCCGTATTTGCCGGCCACGTGTTCGGCGTACTTCTTCAGCTCCGCGCCCGGCGCGAACAGCCGTGACCAGTACGGATTGGGTTCGAAGGAGTACGAGTAGGTCACCGAGGCGATATCGACGGCCAGGCCCGGGTAGCGATTCACATGCCAGGTGCCGCCCAGATCGTCCTCCCGCTCCAGGATGACGAAATTACTCAGGCCGAGCCGGTCGAGCTCGATGCCCGCTCCCATTCCGCCGAAACCCGCACCGACCACGATCGCATCGAACTGAGGCGCCACGTCGAACCTCCTGCATTCTGAACCGACTCTCCGGGAATGACACATCATTCCGTTTGTGACGACAGTATCATCGCAGGTGTGACGAAGCCATCCACGCGGGCCGAACGACGTAAGGCCGAACTGCGCCGAGAGATCATTGATACCGCCTTCGTGTGTTTTGCCGAGAAGGGCTATCACGCGACCGGGATCGCCGATATCGCCACGCACCTCGGGATCGGGCACGGCACCTTCTACCGGTACTTCAGCAATAAACGCGACATCATCGACCACGTCATCGACGATCTGGCGGCCCGCATCATCGAGGCGCTCGGCACCGAGAACGCCCCAGACGCGGCCACCAGCCTGGACGAATACCGCGAGCAGCTCGACCGCATCGGCACCGCGCTGACCCGCATCCTGATCGAGGACCGCCGGGTGGCGCAGCTACTGCTGTTCCACGCCACCGGCATCGACGACGAGCTCACCGAGCGGTTGTACGGCCTGCTCGACACGGCCGACATGCTGACCGCGGGCTATCTCGAGCACGGCGTCGAATTGGGTTATCTGCGGGAGGATCTCGACACCGTCAACACCGCGCGCGCGGTCACCGGCATGCTGATGGCCGGCGTCGTGCACGGCCTGCGCGAGATGGACGAGGCCGGTATCGCGGCATTGAACGAGGCGATCCGGCGGCTGCTGATCGAGGGCGTGCGCAAGCCCTGATCCGGGGTCCGCGCCCGAAAACTGGCCCGAAGCACGGTAATCCGGCAGAGCTCCTGTCACAATGACGGCCGTGACTCCCGAGGATGTCGGACGGACGACGTTCGCCTTGACCCCGCCCGGACTTCGCGGCTACCACACCGACGAGGTCGACGCATTCCTCGAGCTCGTCGCCGCCACCCTGGGCGGTAGCGGCGGGCTCACCGCCGACGATCTGCGCCAGGTCAGTTTCGGCGCCCCGCGCGGTGGCCGTCGCGGCTATCGCGCCGAACAGGTCGACGAGTTCCTCGACCGGGTACATGCCGAACTCGAGTACCGGCAGCGTGGGGTGCGTCCGGTGCCCGCGGCGGCGCCGGGACCCGCGCCGGCGCGATTGCTGACGCCGGCGGATGTGCACCGGATGCGGTTCACCCCCGCGCCGCTGGAACAGCGCGGATATCACATCGAGGAGGTGGACGCCTTTCTCGATCTGGTCGCGGCGACGCTGGCACACGACGGGCCGGGCAGCCTGACCGTCGACGATGTGCGTGCGGTGCGGTTCACGGTGGCGCGGCTGGGTGTGCGCGGTTATCAGCGCGATGAGGTGGATGCTTTCTTGGATCTGGTGATCACGGCGTTGCAGCAGCCTGCCGGGCTGCGCTGAGTCGTCCCGCCTGCTGTCCTTGCGCGGCTCGCTTTCAGTCGAACAGGTCCAGCGTCGGATGTGGTTCGCGCCCACGGACTTCGATCGATCCGAAGACCAGATCCGGCGGCGGCACCAGCCCGAGATGCTCCCACGCCGTGGCCGTCGCGACGCGCCCGCGCGGGGTGCGCGCGATCATGCCGGCGCGGACCAGGAACGGTTCACACACCTCTTCGACGGTGGCCGCCTCCTCCCCCACCGCGACCGCGAGCGTCGAGACGCCGACCGGTCCGCCGCCGAATCCGCGGACCAGTGCGCCGAGTACGGCCCGGTCGAGCCGGTCGAGCCCGAGCACGTCGACGTCGTAGACCTCGAGCGCGGCGGCGGCGATCGGACGGGTGATGCGGCCGTCGGCGCGGACCTCGGCGTAGTCGCGGACCCGGCGCAGCAGGCGGTTGGCGATGCGCGGGGTGCCGCGCGAGCGCCCAGCGATCTCGGCGGCGGCGTCGTGGTCGATCTCCACCCCGAGGATGCGCGCCGAGCGTTGCAGGATGCCGAGCAGTTCGCCGGGTTCATAGAAGTCCATGTGACCGGTGAAGCCGAAGCGGTCGCGCAGCGGGCCGGTCAGCGCGCCGGACCGGGTGGTGGCGCCGACCAGGGTGAACGGTGCGATGTCGAGCGGGATCGAGGTGGCGCCCGGGCCCTTGCCGACGACGACGTCGACGCGGAAATCCTCCATCGCCAGATACAGCATTTCCTCGGCGGGGCGCGCCATCCGGTGGATCTCGTCGATGAACAGCACATCGCCTTCGACCAGATTGCTCAGCATGGCCGCCAGATCGCCCGCGCGTTCGAGGGCGGGACCGGAGGTGATGCGCAGGGCGGTACCGAGTTCGGCGGCGATGATCATCGCCATGCTGGTCTTGCCGAGGCCGGGCGGACCCGACAGCAGGATGTGATCGGGGGTGCCGCCACGTCCGCGGGCACCGCGCAGCACCAGCGCCAACTGTTCCCGCACCCGCGGCTGGCCGATGAAATCGTCCAGCGACTTCGGGCGCAGGCTGGTCTCGATATCGCCGTCGGCACTGGAGAAATGGGCGTCGACCGGTGACTGCTCGTCGTCGTATTCCATGCGGGCCTACCGGTTCTTGCCGAGCAGGCCGAGTGCGGCCCGCAGGGCGACCGACGTGGTGGCGGCCGGATCGTCGGCCAGGACCGTGTCGACGGCGGATTCGGCCTGCTTGAGCGGGAATCCGAGCCCGGTCAGGGCTTCGACGACCTGGTCGCGCACCGGCGTGACGACGGCGGCGGGCGTGCTGCCGGGCGGACCTGATTGCACCGGAACGAGATTCACCTTGTCGCGCAGTTCGACCACCATGCGTTCGGCGCCACGTTTGCCGATGCCGGGAACCCGGGTGAGCGCGGCGACATTGCTTTCGGCCAGCGCCTTGCGCAACGCCTCGGGTTCGAGCACTGCGAGCACGGCCATGGCCAGGCGGGGGCCGACGCCGGAGACGGTTTGCAGCAGGCCGAACAGGTCGCGGGCCTCGGTGTCGGCGAAGCCGTACAGCGTCATCGAGTCCTCGCGCACGATCATCGCCGTATACAGCCGGGCCTGTTCACCACGGGTGAGCCCGGACAAGGTGGCCGGGGTGGCGTTGAGCCGATAGCCGACGCCCGCGGCCTCGACCACCACATGGTCGAGCGCGATCTCGACCACCTCACCGCGTACCGACGCGATCACCGGCGCACCGCCTTCCGTTGTCGATCCAGCTTCTCGGCGTACCGCTTGCGGGCCTGCTCGGCCTGCGCCTCGGCGCGGGCCATGCGCTCCATCAGCGGTGCACGCCAACAATGACAGATGGCCAGTGCGAGCGCGTCGGCGGCGTCGGCCGGTTTGGGCGCGACCTGGAGCCCGAGAATCCGGGTGACCATGGCGGTCACCTGGGCCTTGTCGGCGGTGCCGTTGCCGGTGACGGCGGCCTTCACCTCGCTGGGGGTGTGGAAGGCGACCGGGATCCCCCGGCGCGCGGCGGCCAGCGCGATCACCCCGCCGGCCTGCGCCGTGCCCATCGCCGTGCGCACGTTGTGCTGGGCGAAGACCCGCTCGATCGCCACCGCGGTCGGGCGATGGGTGTCCATCCAGTGTTCGGCGGCGTCGGCGACCTTCATCAGCCGCAGCGCGAGATCCATGTCCGCGGGTGTGCGCACCACATCGACGTCGAGTGCGGTGACCTTCCGGCCCACGCCGCCGTCGACGACGCTGAGCCCGCATCGCGTGAGCCCGGGGTCGACACCCATCACCCGCACGGAACACCCCTTCGGACACGCGAACAGTTGTTCGAAGTCTAGTGGACCCGCGCGGCGGGCGGTTCCAGCGACACGGCATCGCCCGGCCCCCGCTTCCCACGTCTGGCCGGAACCGTCCGGGACACGTATGGTTCCGTGCCGCCGCGTTATCGCGAACGCGACACCAGTGAACGGAGTAGTAAGAGCGTGTCCCCCTTGGCGAAGATCGCCGGAATCGCCGCGGCGGGTGTGATCGGCCTGGTCCCGGCCGCCGCACCCGCCCTCGCCCAGCAGTCGTCCGAACCACCGCAACCCGACTACGCGCCGACCATGCTCGTGCTCGACGCCTCGGGTTCCATGCTGGCGGCCGATCCCGGTGGCGGTACGAAGATGGATGCCGCGAAGACCGCGGTGCGGACCTTCGTCGCCGCCGCGCCGGAGGCCGCCGAGGTCGGGTTGACCGTCTACGGCACCGAGACCGGCAATTCGGATGCGGAGAGGGACGCGGGCTGCCGCGACGTCCGAGTCCTGGAACCCGCCGAGCGCATCGACAAGTCCGCGCTGACCGCGGCGGTCGATCAGATCGTTCCGCGCGGCTACACCCCGATCGGCACCTCGCTGCGCACCGCGAACGACGCGCTGCCGAAGCAGGGGCCGCGCTCGATCGTGCTGGTCTCCGACGGCCTGGACACCTGCACCCCGCCCGACCCGTGCGAGGTGGCGCGTGAGCTCGAGGCCCAGGGCACCGATCTCGTCGTGCACGCGATCGGGTTCGGCGTCGACGATGCCTCCCGCGCCCAGCTGACCTGCATCGCCCAGAGCACCGGCGGCACCTACACCGACGCGGTCGACGGCAAGGCACTCGAGCAAGCGCTGCCCCGGGTGAGTGCGGCGGCCCTGCGCAACTACGCGGCGGTCGGCACCCCGATCACCGGCGCCGCCGACTATCGCAGCGCCCCGCTGGCCGGTCCGGGCCAGTACCTGGACGTCATCGACCACAAGAAGCCGCGCTACTACGCCGTCGATGTGCCCGAGGGCGCGACGGCCTACTTCACCGGCACCGTCTCGTTCCCGCGCCGCGACGGCGACTGGTCGTCGGTGAACCGGCTCGACCTGAAGGTGTTCGGCTCCGACGGCTCCGACTGCGGGGTCACCGAAAAGGAGCTGACCGGCAGCGCCGACGACGGTGTCGCGCTCACCGTCAGCACGGTCTGGGACGGTGCGGCCGAGTCCGGCTCCGGCGGCAACGAAGCGTGCTCCGGCGGCGGACGCTATTACTTCACCCTGGAGTGGGGAGCGGTCTCCGAAGGCATGCCCGCGCAGCTGCCGCTGGAGGTCTCGATCGGTGTCGAATCCGCCGTGTCCGATCCGGGCGCGCCGGCGGCGTCGGAGCCGGTCGCGTTCACCGCGCCGGACGGTGCGGTGGTGCCGGTCGTGGGCGGTGGCTCGTTCAACGTGGCGGCGACACTGCCCGGGTCCGGCCGGTTCACCGACACCGTGCAGCGCGGTGAGTTCGTCTTCTACCGGGTGAAACTCGACTGGGGCCAGGGGCTGGCCTACCGGGTGCGCTTCGGTGCGACGCCGGGCCGCGGCAGCGAGCACACCTCCAATGTCGAGACCACGCTCTACTCGCCGTATCGGGCCGAGATCGAATCCGACACCGGCGCCTACACCGGCTCCGAGCAACTGCTGCCGTCCGGTAAGGATCTGGCCACCGTGCCGATTCGGTACCTGAACCGCGAAGAGGGCGGAAAGCTCGTCACCCAGTCCGTTGCGGGCTGGTACTACATCGCGGTCAAGGACGGGCAGACGGTCGACCCGGACAAGCGCGCGGCCGCGGTACCGGTCGAGCTGGAACTGACCGTGACCGGCGCTCCGGAGCCCGGACCGCAGTACCGCAGCGGCACCGGCGAGACCTTCGGCAAGGAAGGCAAGTCGGCGCAGGCCACCGACCGGGATGCGGCGAGCACCGCCGCCGGTGATTCCGGTGATGAGGGCGTACCGGCGGTGGTGTGGGTCGCGACGGCCCTCGGCGTGTGCGTCGTCGCCGCGATCGTCGTCCTCGTGGTCCTGCTGCGACGCCGCGGCACTCGCTGACCGAACGCGATACCGAGCAGAGTGCCTCGGTCTCATCCGCGATGGGACCGAGGCACTCGCTTGTTCCAGTGTGCCGCCTATCCCGAAACGAGGCCGATACGCTGGGACAACCACGGCAGTTCCCGGGCCAACCCGGTCGACCAGACCCGCCAATCATGTCCGCCGGGCAGTTCGAGGTAGCCGGCGTCCATGCCCGCGGCACGGGCGTCCTGGTAGGCCTGGCGCGAACCGGGCACGGTGTCGTCGTCCTCGCTGCCCACCACGAACACCCCGGCGCTGCCCGGGTAGCGGCGCTCGGCCAGCAGGTCGTGCGGGTTGGCGCGGGCGTAGGCGGCGGTGTCGCCGTCGAAGACACTCAGGGTGTGTTCGCGGTCGGTGAGATTCAGCTCCGCTTCCGCCGACATGGCCAGGAAGGTCGGATAGACCTGCGGGTAGCCGGCGGCCAATTGCAGTGCGCAAGTTCCG
Source organism: Nocardia cyriacigeorgica GUH-2 (assembly GCF_000284035.1). Lineage (NCBI taxonomy): Bacteria > Bacillati > Actinomycetota > Actinomycetes > Mycobacteriales > Nocardiaceae > Nocardia > Nocardia cyriacigeorgica. The sequence continues at coordinate 3,973,173 of NC_016887.1, forward strand.
CCGTAGGACAACCCGCCCACCGCCCAGGCGCGCGGATCGGGGTCGACGGACAGGTGCGCGCGGATCCAGGCGGGGACATCGTCGGCCAGGTAGGTCGCCACCTTGGCATGCGGGCCGTCGGCGCACAGCGGGTCGTTCCAGGTGCTGCCGGTGCCGTCGGCGACCACGACGATCGGCGCGAGGCCCTGGTGGGCGCGGGCGAAGTCGTCCATGGTGGCGGGCAGGTTGCCGCTGCCGGCCCAGTCGCGCGGGCTGCCGGGTTGCCCGGCGAGCAGCACCAGCACCGGCAGCTGGGGGCGCGGATCGGCGAAATAGGCGGGCGGTAGGTAGATCTCGGCCGGGCGAGCGTGGAATCCCGATACCGTGCCGGGTATCGCGGCGCGAGTGAGCCGCCCGGCGTCCGGAAGCCCCGGCGGCGCGGTCCAGCCGGCGTCCACCGGGTCGTGGTCGGGGCGCAGCCGGTGCGCCGCGGTGACCTCACTGAACGGGATCTCGTTCCACTGCTGGATGCCCAGCGCGGCACCGACGGTCGGGTAGGCGTCGTAGACCAGATTGACCTGGTTCGCACACGCCGCGACCGCGACCGCCGCGATGATCGCCACCGCCGCCGTTCGCGCCGCCCCGCGCGACCGGAAGCCCTGCACCACCCCGAGCAGGACCACGAACAGTCCGAGGCCGATGCTCGCGTAGACGTTCACCCCGAGCGCGTCGGGAATCAGTCGCCACACCGCACGCACCAGATACGCGCCGACGGCGGTGACCACCACGGCTGCCAGCAGGCACGCCGCGACCGTCCGGCTCCCGGGCCTGCGGCGACCGGCCAGCAGCCAGGCCACACCGGCGATCGCCGCCAGTGCCAGCAGTACCGGCAGCGGCCCCGACACCAGAGACCAGGTCGACACTCGGCCAGAGTAGGCGGTGAGCCGCACCGGCGAGTATGGCGTACGTCGCAAAAGCGCACTTCATCAGGCATTTCTCAGCCTTTGCCACGCGGTCCCCGACCGCCGGACGCACTGCGCAGCGAGGTGTGCTCACCGCCGCCGGGGCGGCTTCGCAAGGGCCAACGCGACGGCCTCGGCGGGATCAGCGGCGATCATCCCGATATCCAGCGGTGCGCCATCGGCATCCACGACGCGCCAGCCGCCCAGCGACACCACCGGCACGGTGCCGCGCTGGCGGGCCAGCGCCAGTTCCGACAGCGTGCCCCACGATCCGCCGACGACGATGACGGCGTCGGCCGAGCGCACCAGGATCACGTTGCGCGCCTCACCCATATTCGTAGCGAGCACCGCCGACAGTCCCGCGCAGGCCCCGCCACGGTCGGCATCGGGGCGCACCCCGATCACCAATCCGCCTGCACGCGAAGCACCTTCGGCTACCGCCGCCATGACGCCCGCGCCACCACCGCAGAGCACGGTCACGCCGGCTTCGGCGAGCAACCGCCCGACCTCCCGCGCGTTCGCCACCTCGGTCTGAGTGCAGGCACTCGGGCCGCAGACGGCTACCTGCACGGGGCCGCGGTCACTTGCCCGGGTACTTATAGAACCCTTCGCCGGTGGCGATGCCGAGTTTGCCCTTGTCGATGTAGTTCTCCTTCAGGAACGCGGCGAAACGCTGGGCGGCCGCGTCACCGTGCACGGAGATGTTGTACGGGGTGGTGAGCCCGATGATGTCGAAGATCTGGAACGGCCCCATGGGTGCTCCGGTGGCGATCTTCCAGGTCTTGTCGACGGTCTCGGGTTCGGCGTAGCCGTCGGCGACCAGTTCGCCCGCCGCGTTGAGGAACGGCACCAGCAGCGAGTTCAGGACGTAGCCCGCCTTCTCCTTGTGCAGTTCGATCGGCACCATGCCGATGTCCTCGGCGAACCGCACGACCGTGCGGAAGACCTCGGGATCGGTGTCGGCGGTGCCCATCACCTCGGCGGTATTGAACGTCCACACGCGATTGGCGAAGTGCAGGGCCAGGAACCGGTCGGGGCGGCCGGTCGCGTCCTTCATATCGCTGGGCAGCAGGGTGGAGGAGTTGGTGGCGAAGATCGTCGACGGCGGGGCCAGCTTGCCCAGCTGGGTGTAGGTGTCGATCTTGATCTTCAGTACCTCGGGGATCGCCTCGATCACCAGGTCGGCCTCGCGGACGGCGTCGGCGAGGTCGGCGGTAAGCCGGATCCGCGACCGCGCGTCCTCGGCCTTACCGTCGGCGGCACCGGCCACTTCTTCCCGATAGGTCTGCACCAAGCCGTCGAACCGAGTCTTCGCCTTGTCCAGCGCCGCATCGTCGATGTCGTAGGCGACCACATCGAAGCCGCTGTAGGCGGTCTGGAAAGCGATCTGCGAACCGAGCACGCCCGTGCCGAGCACGGTGACCTTGGTGATGGTCGCGGTCATAGCCCTGCCTTTCCCTGACGGATACCGCGCGCCCGTGCGGACGGCGGTGCGGAAGTCCCGAGTGAAAACGCCGATCTCCCAGCACGCTACTAGGCCGGTCCGACAACGTCGACCAGTCGCTCATGGGCGCGCGGTCCGGCGCCGTCAGCGTGACGCGTGCGCGGCGAACGCGGCGTAGGCGCGCTCGTCGAACAGCACGAAGCGGGCCTCGCGCACCGACGTACTGGTGCCGGCGACCGTCTCGACGGCGATGCGGGCACCGTCGTCCATCGGCCAGCCGAAGATGCCGGTTGAGATAGCCGGGAACGCGATCGTGCGGGCGCCGAGTTCGTCGGCCACACGCAGGGATTCGCGATAGCAGGACGCCAGCAGGCCGGAGCGGTCCTCGCCCGCCGACCACACCGGGCCGACGGTGTGGATGACCCAGCGCGCCGGCAGATTTCCCGCCGTGGTCGCCACCGCCTGACCGGTGGGCAGGCCCTTGCCGTAGCGGGACGCGCGGAGTTGGCGGCATTCGGCCAGAATTTCGGGTCCACCGCGGCGATGGATGGCGCCGTCGACTCCCCCGCCGCCGAGCAGCGACGAATTCGCCGCGTTGACCACGGCGTCCACCTCCTGTTCGGTGATGTCCCCGCGCACGAACAGCAGCTCGACCATGCCTCGATTCTCACCGGCGGACCGCGCCGTCGCCAGCGGTTCGCCCGGCGAATCGAGGCTCGGCCGGGCATATCGTTGGCAAACCGATGCGCACACCGGCGGCGAATGTCCCGCATTCGGGGCGGTCGCGCTTCTACCATCCGAGCATGAGCATTGGCGCCAAGGCTGTCCTCGAGGGCGGGCCGCAGGACCTGCCCACCCGGATCGTGCCGATCACTCCGCCCGGCATCGAGCTGAAGATCCCGTTCAAGGGCGGCTACGAGCACTTCAAGACCACCGGACGTGAGCAGGACACGCCCGAAGGCCGGCTGCCCGTCTACACCTGGAGCGATCGCACCGAAATCGCGGAATAGAACCCGCGCCGGCACTGCGGACGGCGGCACCGAGTAGGCCGTCGCCCATCCTCTCGCTGTTCCATGGGCTCGCTCCATGGACAAAAACGTAACCACCTGGTTACACTTTCCCCGTGGACGATGTGGCGAGCGCGATCGCCGATCCGGTACGCCGGGAAATCCTGGAGATGCTGCGCGATGCCCGGCTCACCGCCGGTGAGATCGCGGGGCATTTCAGCATCAGCCGGCCGGCGATCAGCAGACATCTGCGGGTGCTGCGCGGCAGCGGCCTGGTGCACGACGAACTCGTCGGAAGGCAGCGCTACTACCGGCTCGACACCGAGCCGCTCGAGCCCCTCACCCACTGGCTCGCCGCGATCAGCCAACCGAGCGCCGGCGAATCCGCCTGGGAACGCCACCTGGACGCGCTCGGCACCGAGGTCTACCGGACCAGGCGGGAACGCCGGACCGGCGATCATCCGAACCCGAAGGAGAACACCGCATGACCCCCCGCCCCACCGGACGGCTATTCCCCGCCCAGACCGGTCGCGACCTGGTGCTGACCCGCACCTACCGCGCACCCATCGAGGACGTCTGGGCCAGCATCACCGAATCCGACCGCACCGCACGCTGGTTCGGCCCCTGGGAGGGCGAGGCCGGCCCGGGCAAGACCATCAAGGTCCAGATGGCGTTCGAAGACGACGAGCCGTGGATGGACATGCGCATCGACGCCTGCGAGCCGCCCCGTCATCTCGGCGTCTCCGCCGAGGACGAGGCCGGATCCTGGTTCCTGGATGTGGAACTCACCGAAACCGACGGCAGCACCGAACTGCGCTTCACCCACCATCTGCGCACCGACGACGAAGTCGCCCAGGCTCCGCAGGTCGGCCCGGGCTGGGAGTTCTATCTCGACATGCTCGGCGCCGCCCGCGCCGGCACCGATCGCCCCGATTTCGACGACTACTACCCGGCCATGCAGCAGTACTACGCACAGCAGATCGGTTGAGCCGCCCGCGGCGGATCAACTACTGACGCCGACGGTGTGCCCGATGGTCGAGGCGTCGGCGGCGATGTCGAGCATCGCGCGGGCGACATCGGCGCGAGGAATCCGCAGCCCGGCCGGACCGCCGTCGACGACGCGCCGGTACCGGCCGGTGCCCGGCGCGTCGGTGAGCCCCGACGGGCGCACCGACGTCCAGTCCAGCCCGCTGCCGGCCAGGATCGACTCCATCCGCTCCAGGTCGGCGTACAGATCCTTCAGCACCGCACGCAACGGCACCGAGGCCGCGCGCACGATCATCGGCTGACCGGCGCCGGAATGGTTGAGCGTGCCCGCCGAGACGACGACGAGGCGGCGCACCCCGGCCCTGTCCATCGCTTCGGCTACCGCGGCGGCCGAGGTCGAGGCCGGGCGCAACGGATCGCGACGGCCGTTCGCGCCGATTCCCGACAGCACCGCGTCCGCGCCCTTCACCGCGTCGACGAGCGAGTCCGCGGACAGCGCATCGCCCTGGAACACGCGCAGACGTTCGCCGGGCTCGTGCGGCAATCGAGCGGGATCGCGCACCACCGCCGTCACGTCGTGGCCGGCCGACACTGCCTGGCCGACGATGTGGCGCCCCACCCCGCCGGTAGCACCGAGAACCGTGATTCGCATGAGTGTCTCCTGACTGATCCGGAGTTCGAATAACTTCTCGTTTCAGAATAGTTTGAATATCCAAACATTGCTAGAGTGAGTCCATGCCCGACGCCTCACCCCCGTTCGCCGACGATCCGGCCGTGCCGGGCCGCCGACTCTCCGCCCAGGAACTCGACGCACTCAGCCACGTCCCGCTCATCTCGGCCTCCTTCCGGCGCGCGCACAGCGACATGCCGGACGCCCTGCGAGCAACGTTCCAGGCACATGGACTCGGGCCGCGCCACGGCGCGATCCTGACCCAGCTGATGGCGGGCGAACCGGCGAGCGTCACCGATCTGGCCCGGCGCCTGGGCGTATCGCTGTCGACGGCCAGCCAGCTGGTCGGCGATCTCGCCCGGGCGGATCTGGTGCTGCGCGAGGAGGATCCGCGCAACCGCCGGCGCACCCTGGTGTCGATCGCGAGCCCGGTCCGGCCGATCTTCGAGCAGTTCCTCGCGGTGCGCTCGGCAGCACTGCTGCGGGCCATCGCACGCCTGGAACCGGCCGATCGGCCGGCCTTCCTGGCCGGGTTGGCCGCCTGGGCGCAGGAGGAACAGAAGGTCACATCACCGGGCGCGGCTGCCGCCGAATGACCGGCGCGGGCCGGTCCGACGCGACCCCGGCACGCCTCGAAACGAGAAATCCCCGCACCGGTACGGGCATACCAGTGCGGGGATCTCGACACTCTCGTCGCCGGTGGTCCGGCGACCGGCCGGGCTAGTCGTCCAGCTCGGCGAGTACCTCGTCGGAGACGTCGACGTTGGTGTAGACGTTCTGCACGTCGTCGCTGTCTTCGAGGGCGTCGACCAGCTTGAAGACCTTGCGGGCGCCGTCGGCGTCCACGGCGACGCTGACCGAGGGCTGGAAGCCGGACTCGGCGGAGTCGTAGTCGATGCCCGCGGCCTGCAAGGCCGAACGCACCGCGACCAGGTCGCCGGGTTCGCTGATGATCTCGAAGGATTCACCCAGGTCGTTGACCTCTTCGGCGCCGGCGTCGAGCACCGCCATCAGCACGTCGTCCTCGGTGAGGCCGTTCTTCTCCAGGGTGACGATGCCCTTGCGGTGGAACAGGTACGACACCGAACCCGGGTCGGCCATATTGCCGCCGTTGCGGGTCATCGCGACGCGCACCTCACCGGCGGCGCGGTTGCGGTTGTCGGTGAGGCATTCGATCAGCACCGCGACACCGTTGGGGCCGTAGCCCTCGTACATGATGGTCTGCCAGTCGGCGCCGCCGGCTTCCTCGCCACCGCCGCGCTTGCGGGCGCGCTCGATGTTGTCGTTGGGGACCGACGACTTCTTCGCCTTCTGGATGGCGTCGTACAGGGTCGGGTTGCCATCCGGGTCACCGCCACCGGTCCGGGCCGCCACCTCGATGTTCTTGATCAACTTGGCGAAGAGCTTGCCGCGCTTCGCGTCGATCGCCGCCTTCTTGTGCTTGGTGGTGGCCCATTTGGAGTGGCCGCTCATTCCCCTACTTCCTTCAGGTCGATGGCACGTGTGGTCGTCTACGGTACCGGCAGGGCCGGGCGGACAACTCGACCAGCCTACTCGGAGGGTCGGCGGGCGGGGCGATCAGGCGGTGTCGATACGCCTGATCGCGGGCCCTGCGCGGTGACGCGGCGAGGCCACCTCCGGCCCGGCCGGATCAGGCGGCGCGTACCAGATCCACGAACAGCCGGTGCACCCGCAGATCGCCGGTGACTTCCGGATGGAACGAGGTCGCCAGGATGTTGCGCTGGCGCACGGCGACGATCTTGCCCGCCGCCGGACCGCTGGGCACCCGGGCCAGCACCTCCACACCGTCGCCGACCCGCTCCACCCAGGGTGCGCGGATGAACACCGCGCGCACCGGTCCGTCGTCGAGTCCGGCGAAGTCCAGATCGGTTTCGAAGGAATCGACCTGACGTCCGAAGGCGTTGCGCCGCACCGTCATATCGATCCCGGACAGATGCTTGGCGTCGGGCCGGGTGTCGAGCACCTCGTCGGCCAGCAGGATCATTCCCGCGCAGGAGCCGAAGGCAGGCAGTCCGTCGCGCAGCCGGGCGCGCAGCGGTTCGAGCAGGTCGAAGACCTCGAGCAGCTTGCTGATCGCGGTGGATTCACCGCCGGGCAGCACCAGTCCTTCGACGGCGGCCAGTTCCTCGACCCGGCGCACCAGCACCGGCCGCGCGCCGCAGCGTTCCAGCGCCGCGACGTGTTCGCGTACGTCACCTTGCAGGGCCAGCACACCGATGGTGGGCTGGGCGCTTTCGCTCGCCGAGTCCTGCGCCGCGGGGGCGGCGACCGCTGAACCGTTCACTCCGCAGAGCTTACGAGGCGCCCGAGTGTGGGCCCGCTCACGGTTGCGGTCGGCGCCCGCGTGGCCTTACTTGTCGCGCCGGGTGCGGATAAGGCCTTCCTGGACCACGGAGGCGACCAGTTCGCCCGCACGGTTGAAGATCTTGCCGCCGGTGAGGGCGCGGCCGAAGCCGGCCGAGGGCGAGGACTGGTCGTAGAGCAGCCAGTCGTCGGCGCGGAACGGGCGCAGGAACCACATGGCGTGGTCGAGCGAGGCGTCCTGGGTGGGTTCGTCGGCGTGATTGACCTTCGACGAGCCGAGCAGCGTCATATCGCTCATGTAGGCGAGGGTGCACACGTGGAACAGCGGGTCATCGGGCAGCGGGTGCCGGTAGCGGAACCACACCTGCTGCGGCGAGACCACGCCCGGTCGCTGGGTGACCGATTCCTGCGGCACCGGGCGGATGTCCCAGTGCTCCCATTCCCGCATGGCCCACAGCCGCTCTGGGCTCATGGTGGTCTTGGCGTCGGGCAGCTCCTCCGGCGGCTGCACCACCGGCATCTCGTCCTGGTGCACCGGGCCGTCGTCGCCGACGTGGAAGGAGGCCGACATGGTGAAGATGGCGGCGCCGTCCTGCACACCGGTGACCCGGCGGGTGCAGAAGGACCGGCCGTCGCGGATGCGTTCGACCAGGTAGACCGTCGGCTGGTCGGGGTTGCCCGGACGCAGGAAGTAGCCGTGCAGCGAATGCACCTGGAACTTCGGATCCACCGTGCGCACCGCCGAGACCAGCGCCTGGCCGGCGACCTGACCGCCGAAGGTGCGCTGCAACTGGGTCTTGGGCGAGGCTCCCCGGAAGATGTCCCGCTCGAGCCGCTCGATCTCCAGCGCTTCTTCGATGGTCGCCACGTCTCCGCCTCTCCGCGCCACTGGGCCGGTCGTCTGAATACTGCGCAACCGTGCGGGTTATCGGACGGCAACTACGGACCGGCCGGTCCCCGACGGGACCTCCATATTCGCACGCAGGCTGCTCGACACCGGCAGGGGGCGGCCCGCGGGAGGGGCCGAATGACCACGGTCACACCACAGGCCGAGCTGTCCGTGAGCGGTCGATGCGGAGCGCGCCGGCAACCTCAGGCGCAGGCGGGTGACTGTTCACCGAACATCGACAGCATGGTGCAGGCCCAGATCAGCTGGACCTTCCATCTCCCGCCCTCGACCACGAACGGAATTTCGACCGGCGAGCTCTGGCCGTTGATCGTGACAACAGCGTTCGCGAGGAGGGCGTCACCGAAGGAATCCGGGTTCACGCCCATGACGCGCAGCGTCGCCCCGCTCTCGTGCACCGTCTGCGCCAACCGGAACGGCAGATCCGGATCGGCCTGTGCGCCCTCGACGAAGGAGAGCTTGTGCTCGTTGCGGACCGGGTGGGTCCAGGCCCACAGCCGCGCCGTCGGGTCGAGGCCGGTGGTGAGCTGGTCGTCGAGCTCTTCGGCGCTGGGTCGTGGTGGATAACTATCGGCCACGACCGGGGTGGCCGGACCGAATACCGCCGCCAGACTTGCGAATCCGACGAGAACGGCCCTGCGAATGTTCACTCGCACGTACCTCCTGCGTCGTAGACCCGGCGGAAGCGAGGTTTGCCGGAGTTCGGAAAGTAGCACGACAGCGCCGGATTCGCCGTCGTATCCGCCAACCCGACGGCAACGGCGCGGATCCGCGCGCGAGCGCGTGCGCGAGTAGATCACCGGCCGGAACGCGGCGGAGCGGGCGCCCGTCCTCCGACGTACGCCCGCTCCGAAAGCCCTTCTCGCCCTAGCGGATCACCAACCGCGCTCGGCCAGCCGATGCGGCTGCGCGATCTCCTCGACGTTGATACCGACCATGGCCTCACCCAGGCCACGCGAGACCTTGGCCAGCACGTCGGCGTCGTCGTAGAAGGTGGTGGCCTTGACGATGGCGGCGGCGCGCTGGGCCGGGTTGCCCGACTTGAAGATGCCCGAGCCCACGAACACGCCCTCGGCGCCGAGCTGCATCATCATCGCGGCATCGGCCGGGGTGGCGATACCGCCCGCGGTGAACAGCACCACCGGCAGCTTGCCGGTCTCGGCGACCTCGCGGACCAGCTCGTAGGGCGCCTGCAGCTCCTTGGCGGCGACGTAGAGCTCATCGGCGGGCAGCGCCGACAGCTTGCGGATCTCCTGGCGGATCTGGCGCATGTGGGTGGTGGCGTTGGAGACGTCACCGGTGCCGGCCTCACCCTTGGAGCGGATCATGGCCGCGCCCTCGGTGATGCGGCGCAGCGCCTCGCCGAGGTTGGTGGCGCCACAGACGAACGGAACGGTGAAGTTCCACTTGTCGATGTGGTTGGTGTAGTCGGCCGGGGTCAGCACCTCGGACTCGTCGATGTAGTCGACGCCGAGGCTCTGCAGGATCTGCGCCTCCACGAAGTGGCCGATGCGGGCCTTGGCCATCACCGGGATCGAGACGGCGTTGATGATGCCGTCGATCATGTCCGGATCACTCATCCGGGACACCCCGCCCTGGGCGCGGATATCGGCGGGCACGCGCTCGAGGGCCATGACCGCGACGGCGCCGGCGTCTTCGGCGATCTTGGCCTGCTCCGGGGTGACGACGTCCATGATCACCCCGCCCTTGAGCATTTCGGCCATGCCGCGCTTCACGCGGGCGGTACCCGCCTCACGGGTCGCCTCGGTGGTCTGGGTGGTCTCGGGCGTGGTCACGGCAAACTCCTGTGTCATGTGCGCCTATGGGTCGTCAGCGGTAGAACGACACGATTCTAGGCGTGCCCCGAAGTGCCATTGATAGCCAGTTGAGCACGACTGGCCTTGCCACGACCAGCGCGTTCGCTGTGGTGGGTGCGGACTGGACCGCTCACTGTGGCTGGTGGAGTACGGATTCGCCGGGCCCGATGCGGCGTCGACGGGCCCGGCGAACCGCCGGATTCGATCAGATCGGGTTGATCACCAGCAATGTCGCCCAGTACTCCGCGGCGGCGGCGCCGATGATCGGCATCAGGAAATCGAATAGGATGTACGACACGTACTCATTCACCTCCACCCACCGAGTCGACCCTCGCTCGGCCGGTCAAACCGCCTCGACGGTAGCACGGCGGTGAATCCGGTCACACCGCTCGCACACACGCCTGGTCAGCGGATGGAACGGACCTCGGGGTCGGTGTCGGCGTCGGCCGCGGCGGCGGCTTCGGCGATGAGTTCGTCGAGGTGGTACGGGTACACGGTCTCGCCGGAGGCGTCGAAGGTGGTGATATCGGCGGCGGTGCACCAGCGGTGTCCGGTGATCGAGCGACGCTCGACGTAGGTGAGGTTGGCCGGGCGCGGATCGAACTGCTGCACCCGCAGCGCGAAGAACAGTTCCTCGGAGCGGATGAGTTCGCCGTTGAACGGGAACACCGCCACCCGCCGCCAGATCGGGCCGCGTAGCGCCGCCGGGTCGGCGGTGTAGCCGGTTTCCTCGTGGATCTCCCGGACCGCCGCAGCGCGCAGGCTCTCCCCCGGCTCCACGCCGCCGCCGACGGTGAACCAGAACGAGACCTCGGGCACCTTCGGGTCGTTGCCGCGCATGAGCAGCACGCGGTCCTGTTCGTCGATCAGCACCGCGCGCGCCGAGGTACGGATGGTGTCGACCTCGAGCCCGGTCGCGGCGGCCGGGGTGGCGCGTTCGGTGATCTCGAAATAGGTCGGCAGTGGTGCGGTACCGCCCAGGTGCAGCAGGCGCACCGGGCGACGGGTGCGCAGGGCGAGGGTGTCGCGCACGGCGTCGTTGTGGAATCGGCGCGCGATCAGCACCCGGGCCTCGGCGTCGGCCAGCTCGGCCACCAGCTGCGGGCGCAACTGCCCGATATCGACCGCCGACAGGGCGGCAGAGAGCCGGTTCTCCACCGTCTCCCGGTCGGCGCGCCCGGCCCGTTCGGCGCGGTCGGCCAGCGTGGACAACTGTTTGGCCTGCTCCGACAGCACCGGATCGGAAACCGGACCCGCGATCGCCATCGCCACCGAACGCGCCACGACCGCGCGCCGGGCCAGGGCACCGTCGAGAGCCTGCCAGGACTGGTCCGAGCGCACGTGCAGCCGGTCGAGCCGGTTGGCGGTGGAGTAGGCCCACAGGCCGATCGCCACCACCACGGCCGCGATCAGCGCCAGGACCAGAACGGTTGTCGCGGAGAACGTGATCATCCGGCTGCCCTCACCCGGATGTCGCCGACGGTCACCGTCTCGTACACCCGCAGAATCTGTTCGGCCACCACCGGCCAGTCGTATTCGCCGACCACCTGGGTGGCCGCGCGCACCAACTCCTGACGCCGCGCGGTATCGGTGAGCACGGTGTCCAGCGCGGTGGCCAGCGCCACCGAATCACCGACCGGAACCAGCAGGCCCGCGACACCGTCACGCAACACCCGCCGGAAGGCGTCGAGTTCGCTGGCCACCACCGCGGTGCCGGCGGCCATGGCCTCGATCAGGATGATGCCGAAGCTCTCACCACCGAGATTGGGCGCCACGTAGACGTCGGCGCTGCGCATCGCCGAGGCCTTCTCCGCATCGGAGACCTGCCCGAGGAATCGCAGATGCCCGGCGTGCGGTCCGGCTTCTTTGCGCAGCCGTTCCTCGTCGCCGCGCCCGACGATCAGGATCTCGACCTCCGGATGCCTGCGCACCAGCTCGGGCAGCGCTCCGAGCAGCACTTCCATGCCCTTGCGCGGTTCGTCGTAGCGGCCGAGGAACAGCACCGTGCCGCCGGCGCGCGGGTAACCGGGCAGCATCGGAGCGCGGGCGAAGGCCGCCACGTCGACGCCGTTGGGAATCTCCACCGCATCCGAGCCGAGGGCCTCGACCTGCCAGCGCCGCGCCAGCTCCGACACCGCGATGCGGCCGCTGATCTTCTCGTGATAGGGCCGCAGCACACCCTGAAAGGTGCTGAGTACCAACGATTTCGTCGTCGAGGTGTGGAAGGTGGCCACGATCGGGCCCTCGGCGATCTTGAGCGCGAGCATCGACAGGCTGGGCGCGTTCGGCTCGTGGATGTGCAGCACATCGAAATCGTTGCCGTCGATCCAGCGGCGGATGCGGGTGTAAGCCGTGGGACCGAACGACAACCGCGCCACCGAGCCGTTGTACGGGATGGCCACCGCACGCCCGGCGGAGACCACGAACTCCGGCAACGGAGTCGAATCCGACGCGGGCGCAAGCACACTCACCTTGTGCCCGCGTTCGATCATCACCCGCGCCAGCTCGACCACATGGGCCTGCACACCGCCCGGGACATCGAACGAATAGGGGCAGACCATGCCGATCTTCATCGCTGCGCGTCTCCCCCGTCGATGCCGCCGCGCCGCGCGCCCGGATTATCCAGGCCGGCCTGCGCGGCCGCGATTCTGGCGCGTCGCTGCTCGGACAGGTCGTTCTCCCACAGCGGTTGCAGCATGTGCCAGTCGGCGGGGTGCGCGGCGATATTCGCGGCGAACCGGTCGGCCAGGGCCTGCGTAGCGGCACCGACGCCGCCCGAAACATCCAGCGGCGCACCGGTTTTCAAACCCCAGCCCTCGACTCCGGCCTCGTCGACGGTGAACCAGGCGTGTACCGGCATCAGCGCCGCACCGGTCTCGATCGCGAGCTTGGCCGCGCCGGCGGGCATCCAGGTGCGTTCGCCGAAGAAGTCCACCGGCACGCCCTTGCCGGTCAGGTCGCGCTCACCCATCAGGCAGACGATCTTGTTCTCCCGCAACCGCGCCGCCAGCTGCGGGAACGGCGGTTGTTCGCCGCCGGTGAGCGGAAAGACTTCGAAGCCGAGGCTTTCCCGGTAGGCGACGAACCGTTCGAACAACGATTCCGGTTTCAACCGCTCGGCGACGGTAGTGAAGGTGCCGTAGTTCTGCACCAGCCACATTCCGGCCATATCCCAGTTGCCCGAATGCGGCAGCACGAAGATCACCCCGCGGCCCTCGGCCAGCGCGGCATCCAGGTAGGGAATGCCGTCCACCGGCATCCGGCCCGAGGCCGCGAGCGCCGCGTGGTCCATGGTGGGCAGCCGGAACGCCTCGCGCCAATAGCGGGCGTAGGAGCGCATGCTCGCGCGGATCAGCTCATCGGGCACCGCATCGGGAGCCAGGCCGACTACCCGTGCGAGATTGCGGCGCAGCTGGGCCGGGCCGCCACCACGCACCGCGCGGTCGGCGCCCCAGTCGAACAGCTTGCGGGCGGTTGGTTCCGGCAGTGCCCGCACCATGCGCCAGCCCGCGGCGTAGGCGCGATCGCTGAGGGCACCTTTGACACGCGCGGAGAAACCGTCCTCGGATTGCGGGTGTGCGGGGCGGGTCTCGGTCGCGGTCACGACCGCCGCTCCGGGTCGGTGGTGTTCTCGGTCTGCGGCGGCGTCATCGGGATGATGTCGCGCGCCCCCGCCGAATTGCGCACCGCCAGCACGCGCTGCAACACCGTCACGATGCTGAGCACCGCGAGGATCCACATCGCGACGTGCACCGCCCAGGTCAGCCATTCGATCCCCCAATATCCGCCGATGCCGGTGAATCCGGCGCCCACCAGCACGATGACCAGCCGATCCGGGCGTTCGATGAGCCCGCCGTCGGCGGACAGTCCACTGGCTTCGGCCCTGGCCTTCGCATAGGAGATCACCTGCGAGGTCACCAGCACGACCAGGGTAGCGAACAACAAGGGCTTGCTGTTCTCGTGATAGACCGCCCACCAGGCCAGACCGCCGAAGATCGCGCCGTCGGCGACCCGGTCGCAGGTGGCGTCGAGCACCGCACCGTATTTCGTGCCGCCGCCGCGGGCCCGGGCCATGGCGCCGTCGAGCATGTCGAACATGACGAACAGCCAGATCACCATGGTGCCCCAGAACAGGTGACCGGACGGGAACAGCGTCATCGCCGCGATGATCGAGGCGGCGGTCCCGATCAGGGTCATCGCGTCCGGGGTGAGGCCGGTGCGCACCAGCGCCTTGCCGAGCGGCGCCGTCGCTTTGGCGAACGTCGCGCGACCGAAGATGCTGAGCACCGATCTACTCCTCGTCCCAGGCCGCGGCTAGCAGCGCCCTGGTCTCCCTGAGCAACTGGGGCATCACCTTGACCCCGCCGACCACCGTGATGAAGTTCGCGTCGCCACCCCAGCGCGGCACGATGTGCTGGTGCAGGTGATCGGCCAGCGATCCGCCCGCCACCCCACCGAGATTGAGCCCGACATTGAAACCGTGCGGCCGCGACACCCGCTTGATCACCCGGATCGCCTGCTGGGTGAACGCCATCAGCTCGGCGCTCTCGGCCTCGGTGAGATCTTCCAGATCCGCGACGCGGCGGTACGGCACCACCATCATGTGGCCGGGGTTGTACGGGTACAGGTTGAGCACCGCGTACACCAGCTCCCCGCGTGCCACCACGAGGCCGTCCTCGTCGGTCATCTTCGGGATATCGGTGAACGGATGCCCGGTCGCGTCCTTGGGTGTGGCGGTCGCCGCCTCGGCGATATAGGACATCCGGTACGGCGTCCACAGCCGCTGCAACCGATCCGGTTCCCCCGCACCGTGATCGACGATGTCGCCGCCGTTGTCGGTGCCCCGCAACGCGGCGGCGCCGCTGTCACTCATCGACGCTCACCGCCACCGGCGGGACGGATCTCGAAGCCTTCCGCGGTCGGCGAGCTGTTGTCGCGCCGCGCGATCCAATCGACGATGGTCTCCACCGCGTCGGCCACCGGCACCCCGTTGACCTGGGTGCCGTCGCGGAACCGGAAGCTGACGGCGTCGGCGTTCACATCACGCTCACCGGCCAGCAGCATGAACGGCACCTTCTGGGCGGTGTTGTTGAAGATCTTCTTCTGCATCCGGTCGTCGCTACGGTCGACCTGGGCGCGCACCCCGGCCTCGTGCAGCAGTTCGATCACCCGGTCCAGATGCGGTGCGAAGGCCTCGGCGACCGGGATGCCGACCACCTGCACCGGCGACAGCCAGGCCGGGAACGCGCCCGCGTAATGCTCGGTGAGCACGCCGAAGAAGCGTTCGATCGACCCGAACAGGGCGCGGTGAATCATCACCGGACGCTGCTTGGTGCCATCGGAGGCGGTGTATTCCAGGTTGAACCGTTCGGGCAGGTTGAAGTCGAGCTGGATGGTCGACATCTGCCAGGTGCGCCCGAGCGCGTCCTTGGCCTGCACCGAGATCTTCGGCCCGTAGAACGCGGCGCCGCCCGGATCCGGCACCAGCTCCAGGCCGGAGGCCGCGGCCACCTTCGACAGGGTCTCGGTGGCCTCCTCCCAGATCTCGTCGGAGCCGACGAACTTGTCCGGGTCCTTGGTCGACAGCTCCAGGTAGAAGTCGTCGAGGCCGTAATCCTTGAGCAGATCCAGCACGAAGTGCAGGGTGTTGGTCAGCTCCGCGTGCATCTGCTCTTTGGTGCAGTAGATGTGCGCGTCGTCCTGGGTCATGCCGCGCACCCGGGTCAGGCCGTGCACCACACCGGACTTCTCGTAGCGGTACACCGAACCGAATTCGAACAGCCGCAGCGGCAGCTCCCGATACGACCGGCCACGCGAGCGGAAGATCAGGTTGTGCATCGGGCAGTTCATCGGCTTGACGTAGTAGTCCTGGCCGGGCTTGCGGACGGTGCCGTCGTCGTTGTACTCGGCGTCCAGGTGCATGGCCGGGAACATGCCGTCGCGGTACCAGTCCAGGTGGCCGGACACCTCGAACAGATGGCCCTTGGTGATGTGCGGGGTGTTGACGAACTCGTAGCCCGCCGCCACGTGCCGCCGCCGCGAGTACTCCTCGAGTTCCTTGCGGATGATGCCGCCCTTGGGGTGGAACACCGGCAGCCCCGAGCCCAGTTCGTCGGGGAAGCTGAACAGGTCCAGTTCCAGGCCGAGCTTGCGGTGGTCGCGGCGTTCGGCCTCGGCCAGCAGGTGCATGTACTCGTCGAGCGCCTCCGGCGACTCCCACGCGGTGCCGTAGATGCGCTGGAGGTCCTCGCGGTTCTGATCGCCGCGCCAGTAGGCGGCCGAGCTGCGGGTGAGCTTGAAGGCCGGGATGAACTTGGTGGTGGGGATGTGCGGGCCGCGGCACAGATCGCCCCACACCCGCTCGCCCGAACGCGGGTCGAGGTTGTCGTAGATGGTCAGCTCTTTACCGCCGACCTCCATCACCTCGGGGTCGTCGATACCCGACTTGTCGCTGATCAGCTCCAGCTTGAACGGCTCGTTCGCCAGCTCCACCCGGGCGTCCTCGACCTCGACCACCCGGCGCGAAAACCGCTGCGCGCCTTTGATGATCTTCTTCATCCGGGATTCCAGCTTGGCCAGATCATCCGGGGTGAACGGCTTGTCGACGCGGAAGTCGTAGTAGAAGCCGTCCTTGATCGGCGGGCCGATGCCGAGCTTGGCCTCGGGGAACTCCTGCTGGACGGCCTGGGCCAGCACATGCGCCGCCGAGTGGCGGATGACGCTGCGGCCGGCCTCGGTGTTGGCGGCGACCGCGGTCACCTCGACGTCGACGTCCGGGGTCCAGGACAGGTCCTTGAGATCGCCGGCGGCATCGCGCACCACGACGATGGTCTCCGGTCCCTTGGTCGGCAGGCCCGCCTCACGCACCGCGGCACCCGCCGTAGTCCCGGCCGGCACCCGGACGAGGGCGGCTGGGCTGAGGGGCGCTGTGGTGGTCACGGCTGTGCTCTCCTAGGTTTCCGCGGCCGGTCTCGGCCGGCTCGCTCCGGTGTCGGACAGCCGTTCACTCCGGGCCACCCCGGTTCGTGACGGCTCGATCCGTCGATCGCAGGCCGGGTGGAACCCGGCCGCGACCATGCTATCGGGAGGTCCGCGCTCATGTGACGACGGACCGGGCGCGATGTGCCCGGTCCGACACCCACGGCCGGACCGTACGACGCGCGCGGCCCGCTCGGCGCGACCTGGCGGCCGATCAGTCCCGCGACGCCGTCTGGGCGAGCAGCTGCTCGCGTTCGGCGCTGGGTCGTTTGGGGCAGGAGGTGCACATCTCGCAGCCGGGGACCTCGTAGACCAGGCAGCAGGAGATGCGGCGGACGAAGGTACGGTCACCGACCTCGACGAACCGCGGTGCGGGCAGCTTGCCGCCGATCTCGGCGGCCAGCCGGGGCGCGGCATCGGGCGCGCCCGCGTCGATGGCGCGATTGCCGATGGCGTCGGCCACCACCGCCCACAGCGCGGGCGGCCGGGCGCCGGATACGGCGGCGACCTGAGTGATCACCGCGGTGAGCGTGTCCCGCAGCGCGGTTCCGGCCGCCGACGGCGCCGCGCCGGGCCGGTCCTGGTTCACCGTCACGTCGGCGTCGTGGAATCGGTCGCCGCCTGATTCCCCGCCGGCCTGGAGCGCGTCGGTCGATCCGGCGAAAACGATGCGGTCGACACCGCCATCGGGTCGCACCTCGCAGCCGATGCGGTCCAACCGCGCCAGCGGTGCGCGCTGCCCGGCGGCGTAGGCCCGGGCGACGGGCTCGACCAGCGCCGAGGCCACCATGCACCACCACAGGGTGCCGCCGACGCGCGCCGCGCCGGTCCCCCAGGAGCGCCCCATCTCCGCGATGCGTGCGGTCAACCAGTCCGGGTCGGTGAGCATCCGGCCCGGGACGGTGTTCACGACATCAGGGGACTGCGCAACCATTGCCATTCGACTCCGATCCAGCCGCCGATCAATCCGAATGTTCCGAGAATCCACAGGGTCGCCACGACGAGCGCGGCGGTGGCCAGCGCGGCCAGCGCCTTGAACACCGGCCCGCGGGCGCCGTACCAGGCCATGACCTGGCGGTACCGGTCCCGCAGCCAGCCCAGGGCGCGTCGCGCCCAGGCGAATTCGGTGGCCAGGATGCCGAGACCGGCGAAAACCATCGCCCAGCCGGGACCGGGGTAGGGAATCGCGACGATGCCGATGACGAGCACGACCGTCCCGACCAGCGCTACAACGATCCGGTAGGCGAGGTTCAGGGTAGGTCGGGCGCTCACCTTGTTCCGGAAGGCGCGCCAGGGGCCGGGCTTGGTGGACTGTTCCGGGTCCAGCTCGATGCTCACAGTCCCAGCCTAGAGCGCGTCCGGACCGCGGCCACCGGCCCGCGGCACACGAGTGCCCGCCAATCCCGTGCCGGGACGAGCGGGCACTCGCTACCGTTCGACGGCTCAGACGAGCTGCGCGGCGACACGTCGCCCGGACTCGTCGATATGGGCGATCCCGTCGACGCGGACCTCGATCACCCGCGCGCTGGCGATATCGAAGAACAGCCCCGACACCGTCACCCCGCGTTCGGCCACCGCCCGGCTCACCACCGGATGCCGGTGCAGATGCTCGAGCTGCACGGCGATATTGACCATGCTCAGCTGATCCACCTCACCGAAGCCCGCGGCCGCGGCGGCCCGGCGCACCGGATGGTCGTCGCGGAAGCGCTCCAAGCTCGGCCGGGCATGCTCGAGCCAGGCGTCGATCTCGGGCCCGCACGGCTGGCCGGAGTGCAGCGCGGTCATCGCGCCGCAGGAGGAATGACCGCACACCACCACCGAGCGCACGCTCAGGTTCTGCAGCGCGAAGACCAGCGCCGATTCCACCGAGGCGTCGCCGTGTTCGGGCACCAGGTTGCCGACATTGCGCACGGTGAACAGATCGCCCGGGCCGCTGTTGGTGATGATGTTGGGCACGATCCGCGAATCCGAGCAGGTCAGGAAGAACGAATCCGGGTCCTGCCGGTCGCGCAGCTCGTCCAGATGCGGGCGCACCAGGTGGGCGTGGCTGCGGTGGTAGGCGGCGATGCCGCTGACGATCGGGTCGTGCACATCGTCGCTGCCCTTCTGCTCGTCGCGCTCACCTACTCGCCAGGGGCCGAGCACATCGTCGAGGACGACGCGGCCGAAGCTGCGGGCCGGCGGCGCGCTGATGGCGGCTTCCATCCGGGCCGAGCCGATCTCCACGAAATCGACGGTGCCGCCATTGGCTTCGTGCTGGCGGGCCCAGTCGATGATGGCCTCGTAGGCGGCGTGGTCGAGGAAGTCGACCGTCATTTCCACGGTGACGTCCACGCCTGCGGGCACCTTGGCCAGGGTCGAGGACAGTTTCGGCAGCGCCAGGAACGTGCACGACCCGTCGATGCTCACCAGCCAGCGGTCACTGCCCGCGAGCGGTTTGGCATCGAGCACGACTCGCACGACCCGCCACAACAGCAGCGCGAACGCCAGCGCGAGACCGATCAGCACGCCCTCGAGCAGGTTCAGGAAGACCACCGCGGTGATGGTGACCAGGTAGACCACCAGGTCGCCGGTGCGATGGGCCATCTTGATGTGGGCGATCTTGACCAGCTGCACGCCGATCACGATCAGCAGACCGGCCAGCGCCGCCAGCGGGATCTGCTGCACCAGCCCGGCCAGCGCCACCGAGAACAGCAGCACCCATACGCCGTGCATGATCGCCGAGGCACGGCTGCGCGCACCCGCCATCACGTTGGTCGAGCTACGCACGATGACGCCGGTGACCGGCAGGCCGCCGAGCAGGCCGGACAGCATGTTGGCCGAGCCCTGGCCGATCATCTCGCGGTCGAAATTCGCCCGCGGGCCGGTGTGCATCTTGTCGATGGCGACCGCCGAGAGCAGGCTCTCCACGCTGGCGATCAGGGCGAAGGTGAGGATCATGATCGCGACGGCAGACCAGTTGCCGCTGGGGATCTCCGGCAGCGCGATCGCGTCGAACAGGGAGCCCTCCAGCTTGATGCGCGCCACGTCCAGCGGCAGCGCCAGCGAGAGCACGGTGGCGAGCAGGATGGCTACCAGCGGTCCCGGCACCACTCGAATGCGTTGGGGCACATACTTCCAGCCGAGCATGATCGCGATGACGACCAGTCCGACGAAGGCGCCGCCGGCGTGCAGCGAGCCCAGCTGCGCGGGCAGGGTGGAGATATTGCCCCAGGCCGAGCTCTCCGAATCACCGCCGAGCAGCACGTGCACCTGCTGCAGCGCGATGGTGACACCGATACCGGCGAGCATCGCGTGCACCACCACCGGCGCGACGGCCAGCGCGGCGCGGGCGATGCGGCTCAGGCCGAACAGGATCTGTAACGCACCGGCCGCGACGACGATGAAACCGGTGATGCGCCAGCCGAATTGGTTGATGGATTCGGCGACGATGACGGTGAGACCGGCGGCCGGGCCGCTCACCTGGAGCACGGAGCCGCCGAGCGAACCGGCGACGATACCGCCGATCACGGCGGCGATGAGTCCGGCGGCGACCGGCGCGCCGGAGGCGTACGCGATGCCGAGCGACAACGGCAGTGCGACAAGGAAAACCACGATCGAGGCGGGCAGATCGTAGCGCAGGATCGAAGACAGACGGTCGGACAGGGTGGATCCGGACGCCGGCTCGCCTGGCGGCGACAGCGGTGGGTTCGGATCGATCTTGGTAGCCATTGTTCTCCTTCGCCGACTCGGCAAGCGCCGAGGTCGGTTGACGATCAACATGTCCAGTCGGGCAAGGACCGCGAACCGGCATCTCGCGGTGAAGAGGCTCCCGGCACGGCAGCGGGCCGAGATTTAAACCACAACAAGGATATTAGTAAAGACTTAGCAAAGCCTGAGAAGCGGACATTTCGTACGATCCGCCACAATCCGCCGGGCCCGTGAGCCACACCACATCAGTCGCCACAAGTGACCAGACCCCTCGGCGACGCGCCGGTAGCGCCATCGACGCGATATCTCGTCCCGCACCCACCGATGACGACGAAGCTTGCCGTGGCGTGGTCATCCCCTACGGTTCAACAGCGCCCGCACCACCCGCACGCGCCGCAGGCCCGCCGCGCGCGCGGCCATCCGAAGATCCTGTGCGGAACGGGAATTCGCCTGTTCGAGAACATCGCGACAGGCGGGACGAGGCGGCCGGACAGGGCGCCCGAGATGCGAAGAGATCCGTGATGCGGGGTCGGTGTCGGTCGACATATTTCTCCTTCGCCGGTGTGACCGCAGCCGCGCCGGTTCATCGGTGGAACATGCACTGGCATCGAGATCGAGCGCGGGCGAAACGGTAACGAGGGCTCTTCGTGGCGACCGAACCGCCCGGGTAACGCGGAACAGATCGATAGTAAAGACTTACCAAAGCTGACGAAAAGGCTTTGGGACCCGAAGATGACAACCGCTATCAAACTGTGACTCGGGCCACAGTCGTGATTTGTCAGCGATGGGAAGGATTGGGGCGCACCGCCACAGCGTCCGGCAGGTGCTCTAGCGCTGCCCGAGCGCCGCGATACCGGCGTGCACGACGCGGGCGAACGTCGTCAGGTGGGTGATGAGCAAGTCGATATCCGGGTTCTCCCGGTCGGCGTGATGCAACCAGTCGGCGATCGTGTCGAACAGCCCGCCGATCGTCGACACCGCGAGCGCATGGGTATCGAGAGCGATCCCCTCGTCGACGATTCCCTCACGGCGCCACAGAGATTCGAGGAACTGCGCCGCCCAGCGCCGGTTGGCGCGGCGCTGCGCCTCCACTTTCGGCGAGATGCCGCTGGCTTCGCCGAAGGTGACGGCGGCGACGCGTGGATCGTCGACCAGGGCGTGGGCGAGGGCGGCGATCACGGCCGCGGGCACGTCACCGCCCGGCTCGACGTCCTCGAACGCCGCCAGCACGCGGCGCTGAATGCGCTCGCTGATCGATTGCAGCAGGGCGAGGTAGCAGGCTTCCTTGCTCTCGAACTGCTCGTAGAACGCCTTGTTGCCGACGTAGGCGGTCTGGGCGATCTGCTCGATGGAGGTACCGGCATATCCGTCACGGGCGATCAGTTCGAATGCGGCATCGAGGAGTTGTTCACGCCGACGGGCGCGGCGCTGGTCGGCGTCCAGGCCCTGGATGCGCCGGCCACGCGAGCCGGTGGGCCGCGCCGAGCCGATTTCTTCGGTAGCCACCACGGGTCCCACCATACCGAGCAATCCAATACGAACAAGATCTCTTGTTCATAACAAGAGCACATGCTGTAATCGACGTCACCCGATCGAAGGAGTTCCCATGCAACGACGCAGGGCGATCTGTCACCGTTCCGTTCGCGTATTCGTACCGGCCTTGCTGGCCGTCGCGCTGGTCGGCGCCGCGGGACCGGCCGTCGCCGACGACATCCCGCTGCCGCCGCTACCCAACGAGGCGCAGGTGTATCCGGCGGTGGTGCCGATTCCGACCCCGGACGAGGACCCCTGGTACGCCGATCCCGCGGACCTCGCCCGCTACGCCCCCGGTGACGTCGTGCGCAGCCGCGTCGTGCAGACCTATTCGCTAGCTGTGCCCGTCCCGGTGCACACCACGCAGCTGCTGTATCGAACCAACGACGCCCAGCACAATCCCGTGGTCACGGCGACCACGGTGCTCATGCCCGGCATTCCCTGGCTCGGCCCCGGCCCGCGTCCGCTGATCTCGTATCAGGAGGCGATCGACAGCCTCGGGCCGCAGTGCAACCCCTCTTACACATTGCGCGCGGGGTTGCAGAAGGAAATCGCCATCATCAGCCAGTTCCTGGCCACCGGTGCGGCCGTCGCGGTGCCGGACTTCGACGGCAAGAACAACGCCATCATGGCGCCCAGCGAAGGCATCATGGTGCTCGACGGCCTACGCGCCGCCAAGCGGGCCGGACGCGGGCTCGAGCACTCACCCATCGGCATGTGGGGCTACTCCGGTGGCGGTAACGCCACTGCCTCGGCGGCCGAGCAGCACGCGCGATACGCGCCCGAGTTGCCGATCAAAGCCAGTGCGCAGGGCGGTATTCCGGGCGACAAGGCCGCCATCGCCCCGTACGCCATCTCCGGTGCGCAACCGCAGGCGAACTTCACCGGCTGGCTGGCGGTGCTCGGCTTGGCGCGCGCCTACCCGGAGTTCGATCGACTGCTGCAGGAAGAGCTCACCCCGGACGGCGCGCGGATCGCCGCGGATCTGAGCAACCGCTGCCTCTACACGGTCGTCGGGACCACGCTGCTGCGGCCGATGGTGAACTACCTGAAGAATCCGGAGATCCTCCAGCATCCGGTGGTGCAGAAGGCGCTGTCGGAGGCGAGCTTCGGCCGTCCCGAGAACACGCCGGATATGCCGATCCTGGCCTGGCATTCCACCACCGATCAGCTGCTTCCGGCCGAGCTGGCCTGGGACGGGATCGCCGGGTCCTACTGCGAGCGCGGGGTGAACATGCGCTACTTCCGCGTCCCGGCCTCGGAGCATCTGAGCGCCGAGATCGTGCCCGAGCTGGCTACGGTGGCCTGGGTGATGGCCGTGATCGCCGGGGCCGACCCGGGGCCGCGGGTATGTTGAGCGCCGCGTCACCGGCGCGCTGGCGGACCACCGCACGCCAGATCGCCGTCTTGCAGCGTGGCGGCATGATCGATGTGCGCAGGCCCGACGCGCTCGTCCGCAAGGCCGCCACGATGCGCCGGCTGGGGCCGATCGCCGGGGGTATCCACGAGTCGGCGCGCCGCACGCCCGACCGGGTCGCGCTGATCGATCGATCCGGTTCCTACACCTATCGCGACCTGGACACCCGGGCCCAGCTCCTGGCGGCGCGCTGGCGTGCGGCCGGGATCAGCGGCGACGACACGGTGGCGGTCCTCGGCCGCGACAGCGTGCGACTGGTCGCCACGATGGCCGCCACGGCCTGGCTCGGCGCCCGGCTGGTGCTGCTCAATACCGGGTTCGGCCGGACCCAGATGCAGGACGTGTGCGCGCGGGAGGGGGTGAGCGCCGTCGTCACCGATCCAGAGCTGCACGAGATGACCGATGACCTGCCGGCCGAGGTGTGGCGACTGGATGCCGAGGACCCGACCGGCACCTGCCGGCTGGCGCAGCCCCGCAGGCAGGGCGGTTTCGTACTGCTCACCGGCGGGACGACGGGCACACCGAAGGGCGCACCGCGACGGGTCGAGTCGCCGCTGGCCGCGGCGCAATTCCTCGATCGGGTGCCCTTGCGGCGCGAGCAGACGATCCTGTTATGCGCGCCGCTGTTCCACGGCACCGCGCTGTCGCAGTTCATCCTCGCGCTCAATCTCGGCTCGACACTGGTGCTGCACGGTCGCTTCGATGCCGCGCGGGCGGTGGCGCAGCTGGCCGAACATCGCTGCGACATGGTCGTTCTGGTGCCGACGATGTTGCGCCGGATCCTCGATCTCGGCCCCGAAACGCTGGCCGGCTACGACACCTCGGCCCTGCGCATCGTGTTCACCGCGGGCGCCGCGCTACCCCCGGCGCTCGGCGATCGCGCGGTCGAGGCCTTCGGCCCGGTGATCTACAACTTCTACGGTTGCACCGAAACCGGCACCGCCACCATCGCGACTCCCGAGGATTGGCTCGCCGCGCCCGGCACGGTCGGGCGGGCACCGGTCGGCATCACCGTCGCGCTCTACGGCGCCGATGGCCGCCGGGTCACCGAGCCGGGCGCAGTCGGCACCGTCCATGTCGGTAATTCCATTGCCTTCCAGGGCTATTCCGGTGGCGGCTGCAAGGCGATCCGGGACGGGCTGATGAGTACCGGCGACCTGGGTCATCTGGACGCCGCGGGCCGGCTGTTCATCGACGGACGCGATGACGACATGATCGTTTCCGGCGGTGAGAACGTCTTCCCCGGCGAGGTGGAGGATCTGCTCTACAGCCATCCGGAGATCGCCGAGGCCGCGGTCATGGGGGTTCCCGACGAGGAGTTCGGTGCCCGTCTGGCGGCGTTCGTGGTGCGCACCGGGCCCGTGGACGAGCCGGGCGTGCAGGAGTTCGTCAAGGCGCATCTGGCGCGCTTCAAGGCGCCGCGGGATGTGTTCTTCCTCGACGAATTGCCGCGGACGCCGACGGGCAAGATCGACCGCAGGCAGCTGGGCACGCACTATTCGGTCGAGCAGTGAGATCCACGCGCCCGCTGGGCTGACCGAGCCCGAACACAAGAAAGGGCCCTGACCGGTTGATACTGGTCAGGGCCCTTTTCGAGTGGTCCCAGCTGGGATCGAACCAGCGACCTTCCGCGTGTGAGGCGGACGCTCTCCCGCTGAGCTATGAGACCATCATCGGCCGGCGAGCGGCCATCCGGACCGCGCTGCGGGGCACCGTCCGAACGAGTAGGAACCTTAACACGCAGCCCCCGCCGACTACCAAATCGCCCCTCCCGGGCAGTCGTTCACACCCGGCCGGGACATGCGGGAGGCGGTTGAGCCGACATCCGGCGCGGGCGATCCGGCGGTGCCGGCGCAACTTCGGCTCCGCCGGCGCACCCAGTGGCCCACGATCCGTACCCGATGAACACTCACCACCGAACCAGCACTGGAACTACCCGCGTGTAATTCGATTTCGGGCCCTCCTACCAGCGGATTTGTAGGTTGCGCCGAACGTCGGCTAATGTTCTGTCTCGCACCACGGAGGCGAACAACCCGCCACCGGGAGGCGAAATGCGGATGTAGCGCAGCTGGTAGCGCATCACCTTGCCAAGGTGAGGGTCGCGGGTTCGAATCCCGTCATCCGCTCGAGAGGTAGGGCCAGGCAATAATTATTCGCCGTCCCCCTTTGCGCGGTGGAGTGGCCGAGTGGTGAGGCAACGGCCTGCAAAGCCGTGCACACGGGTTCGATTCCCGTCTCCACCTCGCGCGATTAGCTCAGCGGGAGAGCGCTTCCCTGACACGGAAGAGGTCACTGGTTCAATCCCAGTATCGCGCACCATCATGAAAGCCCCGGCTTCGGCCGGGGCTTTCGTGTTTCCCAGCGGTACCCGGCTCGAGGGCCGACCGCGCCGGTCGCAGCAGCCGGAACCCGTCGGTGCCCACCGCTAGGCTGACGCCGACAACGGCGCAGCGACCGGACACCACCGGTCCCCAGCAGAAAGTCATACGGGTGGCGACAGATCGGGTTCGGGAGCACGACAGCGCGGATACCGCCGACGATATGGTCGACGACCTCGCCGAACACCTCGGCTTCGCACTCGACGACATGGACGAACGGCTCACCCGGCTGGTCGACGACTACGCGCTGGACCGGCCGCGAGCAGCGGAAATCCTGCGGCTACGCCTCGGCCTCGGCGACCGCGGCCCGCAAACGCTCACCAGGATCGCGGCCGGCTTCGACTTCTCCCGCGACCGCATCCGGCAGCTGCACACCAAAGCCGCCGGTGAACTCCTACGGCAAGCCAAGCTTGCCGGCGCCCTGCCCGCCGCCGAATTCGCGGCCCGCTACCCCACCACCGCCAAGGACCAGCAGCTCGTGCGGGCGCTGCTGACCGAAACCTACGTCACCGCCACCGATCTCGTCGCCAACGAACTCTCCTACCTGAAACTGCGACTGGCCGGGCACGACGCGGCCGACGCCCGACGGATCTCCGGATTCGTCACCCAGCGCCTGGCCGCCTGGCGCAAGAAGACCAACCACCGGCTGGCCAGACTGCACGACGGCGCACCGTTCCCCGTCGGCCACGACAACGCCTGGCTCGACCGCGTCGAATGGCCCACCGGCTCCACCTTCCCCACACCCCTGCCCACCGACTCCGCGCGCACGCTCGACGGCGACGACGACGGACGAGGCCGCTTCTACCTGGACAAGGTGG
The DNA here is from genome assembly GCF_000284035.1 of Nocardia cyriacigeorgica GUH-2. Lineage (NCBI taxonomy): Bacteria > Bacillati > Actinomycetota > Actinomycetes > Mycobacteriales > Nocardiaceae > Nocardia > Nocardia cyriacigeorgica. Next base: position 4,000,085 of record NC_016887.1, read on the forward strand.
GTCGCGACGTCGGCTTCGACTCCGGACTCGAAGCGCGGCTGCTGGGCATTCTCAACGCCGACGAGCGGATCAGCACCTTCCAGGAGAATCCCGACGCCGTGCTCTACCAGGTGGACGGCGAGCAGGACGTGCACTTCCCCACCGCGGCGACCCAGCTGGCCGACGGGCGCATCGCGCTGATCGAGGTACAACCGCTGGGCCGCATCGCCTTCCGCGACTACCGCGCCCGCGCGGCCGCCGCCCGCGCCTACGCACACGACAACGGCTGGGGCCTGCTGGTGTGGACCGGATCGACGATCGGAGTACCCGAACTGGCCACACGCCACATCGACCCCACCGTGGAAACACCCCTGTGCGAACTGGTGGACCAGGGCCAGGCGAGCTGGCCCGCGCTACGGCAGCTACGCGCCGATACCGGCCTCGAACCACTGGATCTGGCCGCCGCGGTGCTGCGACATGACTGGTCGTGGGATCGCGGCAGCTACCGGATCAGCGCATCACCAGTGTCGCCGTCATGAACGTCACCAGCAGCATCATCGAGAAGATGGTGATCAGCTGCCAGTGGTTGATGGTCTGATGCAGCCGGGCGATCGCCGCGCGCAGCGCCCGTTCGGACCGCTGCTGGTCGATCAGCTTGCGCTGGGCCTCGGCCACCGCGTCGGCGTGCTTTTGCACGGTGTGTTCCGAGCGCTCCATCCGGTGAGAGAGCTTGGCGATCTGTTTGGTCTTGTCGCGCAGCGATTTCCGTGACATCGCCAGCGCGGTGCGCTGGTTCACCAGTTCCTGACGCTGACGGGCGATCATCATCGCCTGCGTCTTGGTGTGCTGCTCCCAATCGGTCACCGGTGCCCATCCCTTCCTCAACTCGTCGCGGTAACCCCACGCGACCTCACCTTCCACCCACTGACGCAGGAACTCGCGCAACTCGTAGGGCTGCTGCCGCGGGACCACCACACCATCGGGACCGAGCTCCAGCAGCCCCGAGACGGTGCGATAGTCGCAGGAGTTGGGTTCGAGGTCCTCGATGCCGAGCGCGGGCAGCTGCGCCACCCAGAAACCGGGCGCGCACAACCACAGCACCCCGGTGAACCCGATGGCGCGCAACCGATCCGTATGTGCCTGGGCCAGTTCCTGAGTGAGGGGTCCGGTGCGCACCTCGATCGCGTAGCGGCTGTCACCTTTACGCCAGTAGACGTCTACGGTCACCGAGCCGATCCGGCGGTCCACCACGGCCTCGTCGGCCCCGAACGCGAGCATCCGGGCGGCCAGCCAGAACTTCAGTCGCTGGACATCCCACTGCGCGGCGGCGCACCGCGCGCACCCGCACCCGTAACCGGCCGGTGACTCCCTGGCCTGACGCGTTTTGCCTGGTCCGTCCGATATCCCCAACTCGGCAAGGATTGCCCGGCGCCCGCACGCGTTGTCTGTCCGCTGCTTCGTCTGCACGCGACCACCCACCTAACCCATCCCATAGCGACCTGCCCGGCACAGACCGGCACTTTCCAGGGTGCGGCAACCGGCCGGTCCCCGCCACCCTTTCACCGTGAGGCGTTATCCAGATGCGACTCGCCCGCGACGGCTCTGCCGCCGCGATGTGATGTCGGCGGCGACCGTGTCGGCGGCCGCGGCTGCTCCGTCGGTGAGGATCGTGCGGATCAGCCCGCGTAACCATAGATGGCCGCTGTCGGCGGTGTTACGCGGATGCCATGCCATGCCCACCGAGATACCGGGTAGTGGCAGCGGAATGTCGAAGGCGCACAGCCCCAATGGCGCCAGCAGCGCCGCGGAGAGGCGGGCCGGCGCCGGGCAGACCAGCGCACCCGCGCGCACCGCGAGCAGGCCCGTCATCAGATCCGGGACGGTGGCGACGACGCGGCGGGTGCGACCGTGCAGGGCCAGCCGATCGTCGATCGGACCGCGGGCGCGACCGACCCGGGAGATGCTCAGATGCGCGGCACCGGCGTAGGCGGCGACGGTGACCTTGTCGGTGATCAGCGGGTGCTCCGGGGCCGCCACTCCGATCCAGCGGTCGAGCAGGATGTGCTGGACGACGGTCTCCGGATCGGTGTGCTCGATGACGCCGACCTCCACGTCCACCCGGCCCTCACGCAGCGCGCCCGCACCGTCGGCCGTGTCCGGCAGGAAGTGCAGCGTGACACCGGGCGCCTCGGCGCGCACGGCGGCCAGCAGCGGTGCGGACAGTTCGGCGAGTACGCCGTCGCCGGCGCGGATGCTGAACCCGCGCTTGAGCGTTGCCGGATCGAGAGCGGCGCGCGGGGTGAGCAGGCTGCGGCCTTGGTCGACGAGGCGGCTGACCTCATGGCGCAGTTCCAGCGCACGCGGGGTCGGCACCAGGTTGCGGCCGGCCCGCACCAGCAGCGGATCGCCGAGCACGCGGCGCAGGCGCGCGAGCGTGCGGCTCATCGCGGGGGCCGAGGTGTGCAGCCGTTCGGCGGCCAGCGTGACGCTGTTGGTCTCCAGCAACGCGTCCAGCGCGACCAGCAGGTTCATATCCAGCGACTCCACCGGCGGATTATCGCCAGCGCAACGAGCCGGCGGCAAACTTGCCGCGCCGGGTAATCCGCAGCCCAGGCGGGCCTTCAGGAGTCGCCGGCGTAGGCGTCCTCGGTGACCGGCGCACTCTGCTGCGGCATCGAGGCACCGGAGGATCGGCGGTTGCCGAGCACCTGATAGGCCGCCGGGCGGATGGGCCGGACCCATTGCGCCGCACGCGCGCCACGGGGCAGCTTCACCCCCATATCGGCAAGCATGTCGTCGAGGTTCTGGATGGCGAACGGTTCGATGACGGTGCCGTGCGCGTGCCTGCCCCCGGTGCGCTCCTCCAGCCAGGCCAGCCTGCGGTCGGTGTGTTCGGCCATGGCCTCGGCGCTGGGCAGTCGCAGATCGCCGGTCAGCAGCGCGGCGGTCCAGTGCGCGCCGACCTCGGCGCCCAGTGCGCTGATCAGCGAGGAGTTGTAGCCGGCGAAGCTCAGGTGTGGTACGCCGAGCGGCAGGATGTGCCGGTAGAGGCGGAAGTTGCCGTTGTCGTCGGTCAGCTGGCGCTGGATGTAGGGGGTCAGGAACGGCACCCGCTGCTGGAAGCCGGTCGCGCACACGACGATATCGGCGGGGATCCGGCTGCCGTCGGACAGGATCGCCGTCGGGCCGGCCGGACCGGCGTGCAGTTCGGCGATGGTCGTCTCCCGCCGGACGGTGATACGGCCCTCGGCGACCTGCTCGAAAAAGCCCTCGGTGGCCACACTCACCGACTGGTCGGCGATCTCCTCGATCCGGCCCTGCGGCATCAACCCCAGCTCATCGAGGCGCAGGCGCTTGGCGGCCAGGGCCTGCACCAGGTCCAGGTTGCTCTCGCGGAACGACCGGGCCGGGCCGTGCAGGAAACGTTCGAAGCGGCCTGGTTCCTGGTGCCGGAAGTGAGCCTCGCCCGTCCTGGTCAGCAGCAGCCGTTCGGCGTCGATGCCCTTGGCGAGTTTGCGCGGCAGCTTCCAGTTCACCCGGCGGGCCAGCACGGTGGTGGAGGCGGCGACATGGCTGACGGCCTCGGCCAGATCGCAGGCCGAGCGGCCATAGCCCACGATGACGACGTTCTGGTCGCGCACCGCCGCCACGTCGACGAACTGCGAAGCGTGCCCGAGCGCCCCGCCACCGGCCTGGTAGGCGTCCTCACCGCGGAAGTACGGCATGGCAGGCTCACTGAACACACCGTTGGCGATCACCAGGTGATCGAAGGAGGTGCGGTGGATGCCGTCGCCCTCGCGAATTTCGAGCAGCCAGCCGCCGTCCACCGGATCGGCGGCCACGACCTCGGTGCCCAGCCGCAATGCGCTCTCGAAGCCGAACCGGCGCACATATCCGGCCAGGTACTCCTGCATCTGCTGCCCGTCGGGCACCCGCGGCCACTCGGCAGGCATCGGATGGTCGGAGAAGTGATAGGTGTGCTTGCTCGTCTGCGCACGCAGGCCCGGATAACGCCTGGTGGCGCTCCATACCCCACCGACGTCGGGGGTGCGGTCGAACACCTCGACCGAAAAGCCCGCCCGACTCAGCACTTTGGCGCAGGCCAGACCTGCGATACCCGCACCGACGATTCCGATACGGTTCCCGCTCCTCATGCGCAGGAGACTACGTCGCCGCGGCCCGCCGGCAAAGTGGAGCCCCGGTCACGGCGCTCCCGGGGCGGGCCCGGGACGGTGGTGGCGGGCGGTCTCAGGCATAGCAAGGCGGTTGCCGATGTCCGGCACGGCACACCCGGCAAACCTCGGGCACCGCGCGCGGTTCGTGCTGTACTGGACGTATGAGCAACACCCCAGTCATCGTGGACCGGGCCGGTTTATGGGATGCCGAGGCGCTCAGCGACGTCGCCGCGGCGACCTTCCCGCTGGCGTGCCCGCCCGGCGCGACCGCCGACGACATCGAGATCTTCATCTCCGAGGTGCTCTCGGGCGAACGATTCGGCGAATACCTGTCCGATCCGGCGCGCACGGTGCTCAAGGCGGTGGCCGGCGGCGAGATCGTCGGTTACGCGATGCTCGTCGGTGGTGAACCCGCCGATCCGGAGGTCGCGGCGGCGGTCGATGTGCGGCCGGTGGTCGAGATCAGCAAGATGTATGTGCTGCCCGGCCACCACGGGACTGGCGTGTCCACGGCACTGATGGTGGCAGCGCTCGACCGCGCCCGCGAGGACGGTTACGCGGGTGTGTGGCTCGGGGTGAATCAGGAAAACGCCCGCGCGCAACGCTTCTACGCCAAGCACGGCTTCGACACGGTCGGCACCAAGACCTTCACCGTCGGCAATCAGGTCCACCACGACTACGTGATGCAGCTGGTGTTCTGAGCCGGGGCTCAGGCCAGCATGCGCGCCTTCAGAGTGGTGATCTCGGCGTCGGTCAGACCGAGGCCGGTGCGCACATAGTTGTCGAAGCTGCCGTATTCGGCGATCGCCTGATCGAAGGCGGCATCGAGCCAGGAGGCTTCGACCCCGTTGAGCAGGTCTCCCGGCTCGGCGCCGCGGTAGTGGTTCGACAGCAGGTAGTCCTCGGTGACGGTGGCGCGGTCGACGCCGAGGATGCTCAGCAGCACCGCGGCCGTCCAGCCGGTGCGGTCCTTGCCGGCCGTGCAATGGAACAGCACGGCGCCACCGTCGGCGGCCTGCGCGTTCTCGACGACGTCACGCACGACCGACGCGATGGCCGCGTTGGCGCCCGGTGCGGTGATGAAGGCGCGATACATCTCGGCACCGCCCGCCAGGCTGGACACCAGCTGCGGCAGTGGCGCACCGCCGATCACGTCGTACCAGTTCGCGCGCGCACCGGCGGGCACCCGGTCGGGCGCGAGCGCGCGTTCGTAGACGGTGCGTAGATCGTCGACGTCGCGTACTCGGCGTTTGCTCAGTTCGGCCAGGTCGGCAGGGGTGAGGTGATCGAGCTGATCGGTGCGGAACACCAGCCCGGTGCGCACGGTGCGGCCGTCGGCGGTGCGGTAGCCGCCGAGGTCGCGCGCATTGCGGGCGCCCTCCAGGTGCAGCGACCGGTCGACGGCGAGCGTGCTCGATACCGACGGTGGCTCCGCCGGCGCGATGGCCGCGGCAGGCCCGAAGGCGATGGCCGCCCCCGCGACCAATGCGACCGGCACCCGCAGGCCGTAACCGGCCATGGTGGAACGGTGAACCATGGCGAAGCTCCCCTCATCGGCGCGCGACGCCCGGCCTTGCTGCCTACGGCGCCACGGCAATTCCCGCCCAGCAAACCAAGCCGGATACCGTGCGGTCAACCCCGTTTCGGCGAGTCGCCGCCGATCAGGCCGTGACTTCGAACCGCGACAGGGCCAGCAGGCGCGAGATCGCGCGCAGGTACTTCTTGCGGTAGCCACCATCGAGCATCTCCTGGGAGAAGATCTCGTCGAGCTTGGCGCCGGACACGGTGACGGGCACGCTGGCGTCGTAGAGCCGGTCGGCCAGCACCACGATCCGCAGTGCGACCGCCTGATCGGTGACCGGGTGCACGTTGTCGATGTAGACCGCGCTCACGCCGGAGATCAGCGCGCCGTACTTCGACGGATGCAGGGTGCTCAGATGCTTCAGCAGCTGGTCGTAGTCGTCCAGGGTGGAGCCGGGGGTGGCGGCGGCGCGTTCGGCGAGCTCGTCCGGCGAGGTGGGTTCGGGGGCGGGCGGCAGGTCACGGTGGCGGTAGTCGGGGCCGTCGACGCGCACGGCCTCGAAGATCGCGCCCAGCTTCTTGATCTCGCGCATGAAGTCCTGCGCGGCGAAGCGGCCCTCGCCGAGCTGGCCGGGCAGGGTATTGGAGGTCGCCGCGATCGACACGCCACTGGCCGACAGCTCGGTCAGCAGCCGCGAGACCAGCATGGTGTCGCCCGGATCGTCGAGCTCGAATTCGTCGATGCACAGCACGCTGTTGGCGCTGAGCCGCTCGACCGCGTTGGTGAACCCGAGCGCACCGACCAGATTCGTGAGCTCACCGAAGGTGCCGAACGATTTGGGCGCGGGCGCGCTGTGGAAGATCGAGGCGAGCAGGTGGGTCTTGCCGACGCCGAAGCCGCCGTCGAGGTAGAGGCCGGCGCCGTCGACCTGCTTTTTCTTACCGAACAGGCTCTTCTTCGAGGCGGCCTTGTGAATCTTGGCGACCTGTCCGGCGAACTCCTCGGCCTTGCGCACCGCGGCGGCCTGGCTGGGTTCGTTCGGGTCGGGGATGTAGGAGGCGAAGCTGACCTCGTCGAACATGGGTGGCGGCACCATCTGGGCGACGAGTTGATCCGCCGGAACCTCCGGATGGCGATCGACGAGGCGTTCTTGCATGGGCGAAGCCTAATGACGTGGTGTGATCTGTCTTCATGCAGCGTATCCACAATGCGATCCAGCTCACAGGACTGACCGACGAGGAACTGTTCCAGCTCTACGGCTACCCCACCGGGCTCGATCGTCCGTGGGTGCGAGCCAATTTCGTGTCCAGCATCGACGGCGCGGTCAGCAGCGACGGCGTGTCGGGCGGGTTGGGCACCGACGCCGACGCGAAGGTCTTCCACGCGTTGCGCGAACTGGCCGACGTGGTGCTGGTCGGCGCCGGTACCGTGCGCACGGAGAACTACGGTCCCGCCAAGACCGATCCGGCCCTGCGGCGGCGGCTGCACGAGCTCGGGCTCGGCGGCCATCCCGACGGCACTGCCCCGCCGATCGCGGTCGTCACCGCGGGCGCCGCCTTGGACCCGGCCGGGCGCCTGTTTCCCGAATCGCTCGCCGTCGCCCCGCTGATCATCACCACCGCCGCGGCACCGGCCATCCGCAAGCAGCAGCTCGCCGACGCCGGGGCGGAGGTGATCGAGGCCGGTGACGTGGCGGTATCGCCGCAGGCCATGCTCGCCGCATTGGCCGAGCGTGGGCTGCTGCGGGTGCTGTGCGAGGGCGGGCCGCGACTGTTCGGCGATCTGCTGGGCGCCGACCGCGTCGATGAGCTGTGCTTGACCACCGCACCGGTGCTGATCGGCGGTACCGCACCGCGAATCTCGCTGTCGCGCGAGGAGTTCCGGGTGGCGATGCGCCCGGCCCATATTCTGCTGGACGAGGACGCGACGATGCTCATCCGGTGGGTGCGCACCTGAGGGCCTTGTGTGAAACACGGCACGAGACCTGGCAGGGTGTAACGCATGCGCTGGACTCGGGCCGTGGTATCGGCCTCGATACTTTCGATCATGATCGCCGGATGCGGGGCCGGACCCTCGGATCGCCCCGGCGTGGCCATCGAACGTCCGCCGGTCGCGGGCGAGGCCACCACCTCGGCCGCTGCCGCGCCGCCGCCGCAGGCCGAGGTGCCGAAGACGGATCTGAACTGGCGTGAATGCACCACGCCGACGCTCGATCTGCTCGGTCTCGGCCCCGCGCCCGAGGGCCTGGTGCTCGAATGCGCCGAGTACTCCACACCCATCGACGCCTCCGGCGCGATCCTCGGCTCCTTCCGCAACGGCGCCATCCGCGCCCGGCTACCGCAGACCCCGGCCGACGCGGCGCCGGTGGTGCTCACCTCCGGCGCCGACCGGTCCTCGACCGCGACGCTGGCCGGGCTGGCGGTCGGACCGGCCAACGCGATCCTGGCCCAGCACCCGATCGTCGCGGTCGACCGGCGCGGTATCGGCAGCTCGCAGCCGATCGACTGCCTGCCGCCGGAAATCCGCACCGCCATGCACGACAACGCCCAGTTCGCCCCCGGCGAGGACCAGATCGCCACCATGGCCGAGCTGAGCCAGGACGCCACCATCGCCTGCCGCGACTTCCTCCAGCCCTACGACGGCACTTTCGACGCCGCGCACGCCGCCGACGACATCGAGCAGCTGCGCAAGCAGTGGCAGGTCGAGCACATCGCGCTGCTCGGCACCGGCAACGGGGCCCTGGTCGCGATGGCCTACGCGCGCAAGTTCGGCGACCATCTGGCCCGGCTGGTGCTGGATTCGCCGCATCCGGTCGGCGTCGATGCGGTGACCAGGGGCGAACAGCAGGTGCAGGGGGCTGAGGCGGCACTGACGGCGTTCGCGCAGCGCTGCGTCGGCCTGAAGTGCTCGCTGGGGCCCGATCCGCGCGGCGCGGTCACCGCACTGCTCGGCAAGGCCTCCGCCGGGCAGCTCGGCGACATCTCGGCAAACGGCTTGCTCACCGCGATCACCGGTTTCCTCGGCAGCCCGCGCGCCGACCAGAACAACCGGGTGACCGAACTCGCCGACGCGCTCTCGGCCGCCGACCGCGGCGACCTCGCCGCGCTGGAGAATCAGGTCCAGCGCGCCACCTCCGCCACCGCCGACGACGGCCAGTTCGTCAACGGCTGCACCGACACCCAGCAGCCACCCACCGCGGGCCAGGCCGCCGGGCTGGCCGACGACTGGGGCGTCAAGTACCCGGTGTTCGGCCGCGCCGCGGCGATCTCCCTGCTGACCTGCTCGGCATGGCCGGTACTGACCCCGCCGGCGGGCCCGGAGAAGCTCGCGCTTCCGGTGCTGGTACTGGCCGGGGTGGCCGATCCGGTCAGCGGCGCCGGCCAGGCCTCGGTCACCGGTGCGCTCGGGCGCGCGGGCGCCCGCAACGCCACCCTCACCTGGCAGGGCTACGGCCATCCGGTGTCCAACCACTCCGGCTGCGCGCAGCGAGCCGTGGTGGAGTACCTGAAGGACGCGAAGCTGCCCGCCGACGGCACCGCCTGCCCGGCCTGAGCGGCGCGGTGCGCACACCGTCGACCGCCGCCGCGGCGGACTCGTCGGGCCGGTCCCGGGCACGCCTGGGCGGGTCCGGGCAACCATCTGGGCACGATCCGGTGTACCGTGCCCCAGTGTTACTTCGACAGCTCGAGCCCCGGACAGCTCGCACCACCGCCGAGGTGATCAAGTTCGCACTGTGGCCGCTTGCGGTCATGACCGTGCTGAACAGGGTCCTCATCAAGGCTGTCAACGGTTTCGTCACAGACGATTACCGGCCCGTCTACCAGGCGTCGCTGGACTTCCTCAACGGGCGTGCGGTCTACACGGCCAATTTCGATTCGGTCGATCCGCACTACCTGTATCCGCCCAGTGGCACCCTGCTGATCGCGCCGATCGCGATCATCGACTACGAGAAGTCGCGCTGGCTGTTCATCCTGCTGAACGCGGTCGCCATCCTGATCGCCTGGTACCTGCTGCTGCGGCTGTTCAAGTACACGCTGAAGTCGGTCGCCGCGCCCGCACTGCTGCTGGCGATGTTCATGTCCGAGACGGTGATCAACACGTTGGTCTTCACCAACGTCAATGGATGCCTGCTGCTGGCCGAGCTGCTGTTCATCATGCTGCTGTTGCAACGGAAGGATCTGTGGTCCGGGGCGATACTCGGCTTGACGATCGCGGTCAAACCCACGCTCGCGCCGCTGTTGCTGATCGCCGCCGCACGCGGGCAGTGGAAGGTGTTCATCACCGCGCTGGGCGTGCCGCTGGCGCTCAACGCGATCGCCTGGCCGCTGATGAAGGACGCCAGTGCCTTCCTGACCCGCACCGGCCCCTACATCCTGGAGACGCGCGACTACTTCAACAGCGCAATCTCCGGTAACGCCGAGTACTTCGGGCTGCCACCGTGGCTGACCTGGACCATGCGGCTGGCCATGTGCGTCGTCGTGGCGCTGACGCTGTGGCTGCTGTACCGGTACTACCGCGAAGACGAGCTGTTCTTCGTGTGCACGTCCTCGGGTGTGCTGCTGATCGCCTCGTGGCTGCTGTCGTCGCTGGGCCAGATGTACTACTCCATGCTGGTGTTCCCGTTCCTGATGACGGTGGTGCTGCGCAATTCGGTGCTGCGCAACTGGCCGGCCTGGCTCGCCATCTTCGGTTTCCTCAGCTACGACAAATGGCTGTCGGATCGCTGGCAGAGCCTCGGCCGAAATATCGAATACCTGCGCATCACCTTCGGCTGGGGTCTGCTGCTCATCGTGGTGTTCTGCGTGCTGGGCGACCGGTACCTGGCCGCGCGCCGGGAAGGGCGATTGAAGTTCGGCATCGATCCGGCATGGATGGCGACTGCACCGGATCCCCGCGGCCCCGCCGCACCGGCTTCGGTCACCTCCGCTGATACCGAGCGGGCAGGCTCATCTGCCCCGCTCGTAGACCCGGCACGCGATCACTCGGCCACCTCGCACAACAACACAGCGACGGCAGAGGACAAGCGCATTACCGTGGAGTGATGAGCTCCGAATCGGATACCTCCCTGCCCGCCCCGCGGATCCAGCTGACGCCGCAGGAGTGGAAGGCCAAGCTGAGTCCCGAAGAGTTCGCGGTGCTGCGCGAGGCGGGCACCGAGCGGCCCTTCGTGGGCGAATACACCGACACCAAGACCGAGGGTGTCTACACCTGCCGGGCCTGCGGTGCCGAACTGTTCCGCAGTACGGAAAAGTTCGAATCGCACTGCGGCTGGCCGTCGTTCTTCGATCCGGCCGACTCCGACGCGGTGATCCTGCGAGCGGACAATTCGCTCGGCATGCGCCGGGTCGAGGTGCTGTGCGCGAACTGCCACAGCCATCTCGGGCACGTCTTCGAGGGCGAGGGCTATCAGACGCCCACCGACAAGCGTTACTGCATCAATTCCATCGCGTTGCGACTGCACCCCTCGGACACCGCAACCCGCCAGTAACCCGACGTGCCGTGCGCAAACGGTACGCAACCAGGCAGCAGCCCGCATGCCCCGAAAATTCGGGGCATGCGGACGGCCTCACTCAGGGCAGCGCGGTGATCAGCTGCTCGACGTCGACGCGCGGGCCGGTGAAGAACGGCACTTCCTCGCGCACGTGCAGGCGGGCCTCGGTGGCGCGCAGGTCACGCATCAGATCGACGATGCGGTGCAGCTCCGGGGCCTCGAAGGCCAGGATCCACTCGTAGTCGCCGAGGGCGAACGAACTGACGGTGTTGGCGCGCACATCCGGGTAGGTGCGGGCGGCCTTGCCGTGGTCGGCGAGCATCTTGCGGCGCTCGTCGTCGGGCAGCAGGTACCACTCGTAGGAGCGCACGAACGGGTAGACGCAGATGTAGGCGCCCGGGTCCTCCCCGGCCAGGAACGCCGGGATGTGACTCTTGTTGAATTCGGCGGGCCGGTGGATGGCCACATTGCTCCACACCGGGGCGCTGGCCTTGCCGAGCGTGGTGGTGCGGCGGAAGTCGGCGTAGACCGCTTGCAGGTCCTCGACGCGTTCGGCGTGGGTCCACAGCATGAAATCGGCGTCGGCGCGCAGGCCCGCGACGTCGTAGATGCCGCGCAGCACCACGCCGCGATCTTCCAGACCATCGAAGTAGGCGCGGGCCTCCTTGATCGCCGCTTCCCGGTCCTCGCCCAGCGCACCGGGTTGCACCTGGAACACCGAGAACATCAGGTACCGGATGGTCGAATTGAGAGCCTGGTAATCGAGTCGCGCCATACCCCCATCGTGCCACTCGGGCCTTTCCCCGCCGCCGTCATCCCCACCACACCCGGGCGCAAGTCGGGTGTGCGGAAGTCTCGGGGCGAGAATGATTCATCATTTTCTGAATACATTTTCCGATGTACTATCGGCTCGTGGAGACTTCGCTGCATCACGACGCGCTGGCCCGCTTCGGTCATGCGCTCTCCGATCCGACCCGCACCCGGATCCTGTTGAGCTTGCGCGAGGCCCCCGGCTATCCCTCGGACCTGGCCGAGCAGATCGGGGTGAGCAGGCAGATCCTGTCGAACCACCTCGCTTGCCTGCGCGGATGCGGTTTGGTCGTCGCGGTTCCCGAGGGGCGGCGCAGCCGGTACGAACTGGCCGACGCCCGGATCGCGGCCGCGTTGACCGACCTGCTCGGCCTGGTGCTGGTGGTCGACCCCGCGTGCTGCCCGGCCGCGGACGCCGAGGAGTGCTGCTGATGGCTTCGCTGGGCGTGCCCTCCGTCGCTGCCGGACCGAGCGCGGCACGGAAAGCGGTGCTGGCGCGGCGAATCCGCTGGTTCGTCGCCGCGACCATCTCCTACAACGTGATCGAGGCGATCATCGCGCTCACCGAGGGCGCGCGCGTGTCGTCGACCGCGCTGATCGGGTTCGGACTGGATTCGGTGATCGAGGTGGCTTCGGCCGCGGCGGTGGCGTGGCAGTTCGCGGGGCGCGACCCCGAGAAACGCGAGCAGATCGCGCTGCGCGTCATCGCGCTGTCGTTCTTCGCCCTCGCCGCCTACGTCACGGTCGAATCGGTCCGGGGACTGCTCGGCATAGGCGAGGCCGAACACTCCCCCATCGGCCTCGCGCTCGCGGCGGTGAGCCTGGCGGTCATGCCGGTGCTGTCGTGGGCCCAGCGCCGGGCCGGCCGCGAACTCGGCTCTGCCTCCGCCGTCGCCGACTCCAAACAGACCCTGCTGTGCACTTACCTCTCGGCGGTGCTGCTGATCGGCCTGCTCCTCAACAGCGCGTTCGGCTGGTCGTGGGCCGACCCGATCGCCGCACTGGTCATCGCCGGTATTGCCGTGAAGGAAGGCCGCAACGCCTGGAGGGGCGAGGCGTGCTGTGCCGTACCGGCGGGCGGCCTCGGCACGAGCGGGACCGCTCGGCACGACTGCGACTGCTGCGAGGACTGAACTCTCAGCCACTCGACAAGGAAGGGCGCAGGTGGTGGCCGGCGCTCGGAGACCACGCCGGCCCGACCTCGGAGCCCCCTCGCCGCTTCGCCAGTGGCGTTATCGCTCAGCTCAACGCTGCGGCGATGTGCTGAGCGGCGGAGGTCGCCGACGCCACGCAGGCGGGCACGCCGACGCCGTGCAGGTAGGCGCCGGTGATCGCCAGAGTGTCGAATTCGGCCGCGGCGGACTCGATCTCGGCGATGCGGGTGGTGTGGCCTGGAGCGTATTGCGCGAGGGCTCCGGGCCAGCGTTGCACCGTGGCCGACAGCGGTGCGATGGGGACGCCGGTGACGGTGGACAGATCGGCGACGGCGGCGGCGACGAGTTCACCGTCCGGCCAGGCCAGCACCGCGTCGTCGCCGAACTTGCCGAAGGAGGCGCGCACGAGTGCGATGTCGCGGGCGGCAAGGTGCGGCCATTTGCGGCTCGACAGCGTGAACGCCTTGGCGCTCAACGGTTCTCCGGTGGCGACGAGGATGCCGGAGTTCTGCGGCAGTGGGGTGTCACGCGGCAGGGCGAGCGCGACCACCGCGGAGGAGGACAGCTCGATCCCGGCGAGGGCGGACGACGCTGCGGGCGCTTCGTCCGCGAGCAGGCGGGCCGTCACGGGCGCGGGGGTGGCGAGGATGACGGCGTCGACCTCACCCAGTGGGTCGAGCCGCCATCCCGTGGCGGTCCGGGCGAGTTCGCTCGCTTCGCCGGTCACGAACTTCGCACCGGAGCGTTCGGCGAGCGCTTCGAGCAGCACCCGGTACCCATCGCGGATACCACCGAAGACCGGCGCGTCCGACGGCGGCGGCAGGGCGGCGGTGACCGCGGCGGTCAAGTTGGGTGCGCCCTTGTCCAGGGCGGCGGCGAGGGTGGGCAGCGCCGCGCGCACGCCGATGGATCGTGAGCTGCCCGCATACACCCCGCCCAGCAGCGGGTCCACGCTGCGATCGGCGACTTCGGCGCCGAAGCGGTCGGTGACCAGGCTGTGCACGTCGATATCCGAACCCGGCCGCCAGCTGAACGGCCGTTCGGGTTCGGTGGCGACCCACTCGAGGGTCTGCTCCGACACCAACCCGCGCAGTGATTCGGCATCGGACGGGATGCCCATCAGCGTCCGCGCCGGCAACGCGTGGGTGCGCCCCGCGGACCAGATCAGCGGACGCAATCCGGCGGGCCGCACCAATTGATCGTCGAGTCCGAGTTCCGACAGCAGCTCGATCACCTCGGGCCGTCGCCCGACAAAGGCCTCCGCGCCCAGATCCACTGGGTCTCCGTTGATCTCGCCGGTGTAGAGGATCCCCCCGAGCCGCTCCCCCCGCTCGATCACGATGATCTCGGCGTCCGGCCCGAGCAGGCCACGCAGCCGATACGCCGAGACCACACCACTGATGCCACCGCCGGCGACCGCGATTCTCATACCCCGACGGTAATCCCAGCGGGTCCCTCGCGGGACGACGGGCCGGTGAAACCAGCAGGTCATCGTGGCGGGAACGCGGCCAGTGTCACACCGCGCCGTCGACGCACCTTGCTGTGGCGGCGGGGTGGCCGTGGATCGGCCACCCCGCACGACCTCACGCGGGGCATGCTCCGGTCCGCCAGTCGGTCGGGGTGAACTGCTCGATGTGGATCTGGTCGGCGGGGACGCCGTGAGCCGAGAGCTGGGCGCGGACCGCATCGAGGAAGCCGTCGGCGCCGCAGACGTAGATGTCGGCCTCGACGGGGAGGGTGATCCCCGACAGATCGAGCAGTCCCTGCCGGGCGTCGCCCGCATCGTCCTGGTACCAGAGCTCGAGGGTGGCCGAATCCAGTCGGGCGATCAGGGCGCGCATGCGGTCGGCCAGCGGGTGCGTGCGCGGGGTGCGGTCGGCATGCAGCACCAGGATCGTGCGGGTCGTACCGTGGGCGGCCAGGTATTCGAGGGCGCCGATCATCGGGGTGATGCCGATCCCGGCGGAGATGAGCACCAGCGGAGTGGTGGCGTCGGTGTCGATGGTCAGGTCGCCGAAGGGCAAGGTGATCTCCAGGCGGTCACCCGCCGCGATGTGGTCGTGCAACCAGTTCGACACCTCACCGGCGGGGCAGCCGGCGACGGCCTCGACCCGCTTGACCGCGAATGCCAGCCTGCCCTCGCCCGGATTGTTCACCAGGCTGTATTGGCGCAGCTGGCGAGCGCCGTCGGGCAGCCGCACCCCGACCGAAACGTATTGACCCGGCAGGAATTCCGGGAAGGTGACGGCGGGGTCGGCGGACTCCACGGTGAAGACGGCGGCACCGGCCGGATCGTCGTCACGGTGCACCACCACCGCGTCCCGGAAAACATCACCGGGCTCGACCCCGGCCGAAACGTAGAGCTGCTTCTCCAGGTCGATCAGCGCATCCGCCATCAGCCAGTACACCCGGTCCCAGGCCGCCGCCACCGGCTCGGTGACCACGTCGGCGCCGAGAACCTCCACGATCGCGGCGAACAGATTGTCGTGCACCACCTGGTACTGGTCGGCGGTGATCCCCAGGGAGGCGTGCTTGTGCCCGATCCGCGACAGCATCGCCGCCGGATGCGGCAGCAGTGGGTCGACCAGGTAGGTGGCGAACGCCGCGACGGAGGCGGCAAGCGCGCGCTGCTGGGAGCCCTGCGCCTGGTTGCCGCGATTGAACAGGTCGCGGATCAACTCGGGATGGTTGCCGAACAGCCGCCGGTAGAAGGCTGTGGTGATCTCGTCGATGTGGGCGCCGACCAACGGCAGGGTGGCGCGGATCGTTTCGGCATGCTCGGCGTTCAGTTCGGGTTCGGCACGGACGACGCTGTCGGTGTTCACTGATTTTCCTTTACCTCGGAACTACCGCCCACCGATCCCACGGTGAGCAGATGCAGCAATTCGACCGTCGGCCCGGTGACGAGATCGGTGACGGTGTATCGGTCCAATTCCCGATAGAACGCTTCCTTGGCCTCGGCGAGAATTCGGCGCAACCGGCAGGAACCGGCCAGCGGGCACGGATGATCGCCCTCGCACAGCACGACTTCGCGATCGTTTTCCAGTGCACGCACCAAGGCGCCGACCGACGCGCCGCGTCCGGCTTCGGTGATGAACAATCCACCGGAGCGGCCGCGCTGCGCCTGCACGAAACCCAGATCGACCAGCCGCGTCACCGCTTTCGCCACATGATGTTCGGACGCGTTGACCTGCCGGGCGATCAGCCGGGTGGTGACCCGGTTGTCGGCCTCGTCACTCACCGCCAACCGCATCAGGGCCCGGAGCCCGATATCGGTGAAGCGAGTCAGCTGCATGGATTCGACGCTACCGAGCCGCCGACCCGGGAAACCAATTCCTGACGGGTGTTCTTAATTACCCGGATTCGTGCGGTTTTTCGGTACCGGAACAGGGCACGCGGCAGCGCCGTGAGAATTGCCGGAAAATACTGCTACGCCATGGAATCGGTGCCACAGAAACGTATTCCGCACCGCGCGCGGCCGCTGCACCGCGCGCCGGCTGCGGCGGACATCACAACTGGTGGACGAGCTCGACCAGCGCCGTGATCACACCCGGATCGGTGTCGGGCAGCACGCCGTGGCCGAGGTTGAAGATATGACCGGTGGCACCGAGGGTGACGGCCTCGTCGGCCTCCCGGGCTATCCGGCGGGCCTCGGCCTCCACCGCGTCCCAGCCGGCGAACAGGATCGCCGGATCCAGATTGCCCTGCAACGCTTTTCCGGGCCCGACCCGGCGCACCGCCTCGGTCAACGGCACCCGCCAGTCGACGCCGACGACGTCGGCGCCCGCCTCCCCCATCGCGCCCAGCAGCTCACCGGTCCCGACACCGAAGTGGATGCGCGGCACACCGGCCGCGGCGACCTCGGCGAAGACCCGCTCCGAATGCGGCAGCACGAACCGGCGGTAATCGGCCTGCGAGAGCGCACCGGCCCAGGAGTCGAACACCTGCACCGCGTCGACCCCGGCCGCGAGCTGGGCCTGCAAGAAGGCGATGGTGATGTCGGTGAGCACACCGAGCAGCTCGTGCCAGGTCTGCGGATCGGCGTGCATCATCGCCTTGGTGCGCTCGTGATGCTTGCTCGGACCGCCCTCGACCAGGTACGACGCCAGCGTGAACGGCGCACCGGCGAACCCGATCAGCGGCGTCTGTCCCAGCGCGTCCAGCAGCAGCCCGACCCCGTCGGTGACGGCGCCGACCTCCTCCGGTCGCAGCCGCGGCAGGGCCCGCACATCGGCGGTGCTGCGCACCGGCGAGGCCACCACCGGGCCGACGCCGGGCACGATATCGAGGTCGATGCCCGCGGCCTTGAGCGGAACGACGATGTCGGAGAACAGGATTGCCGCGTCCACGCCGTGGCGGCGGATCGGCTGCATGGTGATCTCGCAGACCAGTTCCGGATCGAAACAGGACTCCAGCATGCCGATGCCCGCGCGCAGCTCCCGGTACTCCGGCAGCGAGCGTCCGGCTTGGCGCATGAACCACACCGGGCGCCGGCTCGGCTCGGCGCCGGTGGCGGCGGCCAGGAAGGGGGCATCGGTCAACCGGCGGCGCGTCTGTGTGCTCACCATCGTTATCGTAGGCGTGTCCACCGGGCCCTCAGCGGCGCGCCTCCGACTGCGCCGGGGACCGGAGGTCTACCGTCACCTCTCGTGACACCGCTCGACTACCGCGACGGCGCCGCATCGACCGAGGGCTCCGACGGCGAACCAGCTTCCTTTCGTGCCGCGGTCGAGGCGATGGGCACCGCAACCGTGCATCCCCGTATCGAGCTGGCCCCGATCCGCCCGCCGCAACGGCTGGCACCGTATTCCTACGCGCTCGGCGCCGAGGTCAAACATCCCGAGACCGGCGTGGTGCCGATCGACTCCGAGGGCGACGCCTTCGGCAGGCTGATCCTGCTGCACGATCCCGACGGCGACGAGGCGTGGCACGGCACCTTCCGGCTGGTCGCCTACATCCAGGCCGATATCGACGCCGCCCTGGCCACCGACCCGCTGCTGCCGGAGGTGGCCTGGAGCTGGCTGGTGGACGCGTTGGAATCGCGTGGGGAGCCGTTTACCGCGCTCGGCGGTACCGTCACCTCCACCAGTTCGGTGCGCTACGGCGATATCGCGGGCCCGCCGCGCGCCCACCAACTGGAGCTGCGCGCCTCCTGGACGGCGATGACCACCGAGATGCGTCCGCACGTGGAAGCCTTCGCCGAGGTGCTGGCCTTCGCCGCCGGACTACCACCGGCCGGTATCACCGATTTGCGGCCACAGTCGTACACCAATAACGATCGCAGCTGAGCGCCACGTAGAGTTCACCTCTATGCCGGAAGCAGACGGGGCCGGCCGCGACGTGGACAGCGGCGAGACGGACAGTACGACCACCCAGGTCTCGGCGGACGCCGAGGTCGAGACCGCGGTGCCGCTGCTCGTCCCCGCCGACGGCGTTCCGCCGGTGCTCGGCACCGCCGCCGAGATCGCCGAGGCCGCCGCCCGGATCGCCGCAGGCACCGGCCCGTTGGCCGTCGACGCCGAGCGGGCCTCCGGTTTCCGCTATTCGGCCCGCGCCTATCTGATCCAGCTGCGGCGCGCGGGCGCGGGCACCTTCCTGATCGATCCGATTCCGGTGGCCGATGATCTGACTCCGCTGGCCGAGGCGATCAACGACCTGGAATGGGTGCTGCATTCGGCCGACCAGGACCTGCCCGGGCTGGCCCAGCTGGGGCTGCGCCCGGCGCGGTTGTTCGACACCGAGCTGGGCGGGCGGCTGGCCGGCTTCGATCGGGTCGGCCTGGCGGCGATGGTGGAGCGGCTGCTCGGCCGGGCCCTGCGCAAGGGGCACGGCGCCGCGGACTGGTCGACCCGGCCGCTGCCGGAAGCCTGGCTCAATTACGCCGCCCTCGATGTGGAATTGCTGCTCGAACTGCGCGAGTCGGTGGCGATCGCCCTGCATCAGCAGGGCAAAACCGAGTGGGCGGCACAGGAATTCGAGCATGTGCGGCTCACCGAACCGGCCCCGCCGAAGGCCGATCGCTGGCGGCGCACCTCCGGCATCCACACCCTGCGCCGGGCCCGTCAGCTGGCCACCGTGCGCGAGCTGTGGACCACCCGTGACGAACTGGCCCGCCAGCGCGATATCGCGCCCTCGCGCATCCTGCCCGATTCGGCCATCATCGCCGCCGCCAATGCCGAGCCGCGCACCATCGCCCAGCTGCGCGAGCTGCCGGTGTTCGGCGGTCCGCGCCAGCGCCGGTACTCCCGGGAATGGCTGGGCGCGGTCGAGCGGGCCAGAACCCTGCCCGATACCGAGCTACCGCCGCTGTCGCAGCCCTACGACGGCCCTCCGCCGGTGAACCGGTGGGAGCGGCGCGACCCGGTGGCCGCCGCGCGCCTGACCCGGGCCCGCGCGGCGATGGGTGAACTGTCGACCGAGGTCCTGGTCCCGGTGGAGAACCTGCTGACCCCGGATGTGGTGCGGCGCCTGTGCTGGGACGGACTACCCAGTTACGACTTCGGTCCCGAATCGGCCACCGAGCTCGGCAAGCAGATCGACGAATTCCTTCGCGGCGCGGGCGCCCGGCCCTGGCAGCGTGAGCTGGCGGTGCCGCGGCTCACGGTCGCGCTCACCGTCCCCGAGGAACCGGAGTCGGCGCAGACTCAGTGATCCGGCGTCAGCGCCGCGATCCGGACGAGGTCGTCCTGACCGTAGCGGCGGCGTCTGGGCCCATCACGTCCGGTTCGAGCAGCCCGACCGATTCCCAGTGCCGCAGCACATGGGCGGCCCGGCCGAACCGTGCGGCGACCACGCCGATGGTGCGCGGTGAATCGACTCAGCCCGCGTCGACCCAGCCGGCGATGCGGCGGGCGATATCGGGGGCGGTCAGGCCCAGTTCCTGACGGACCTCGGCCACCGTGCCGTGATCGAGGAACTGTTGCGGGACACCGAGATCGCGCGTGGGGACGTCCAGGCCCGCGTGGCGCAGGCGGGCCGAGACGGTGGAACCGATGCCGCCGTGCAGGCCGCTGTCCTCGACGGTGACCACCATGCGGTAGTTCTCGGCCAGTTTGACGATGGTGTCGGAGACCGGCAGCACCCAGCGCGGATCGATGACGGTGACCGAAATACCTTCCGGCGCCAGCAGTTCGGCGACCTCGACCGCCGTGCTCGCGAAGGAGCCGACCGCGACCAGCAGCACGTCGCCGTGCTGGGTGCGGGCGGTGCCGTCGCCCTCGGGCAGGCGCAGGACGTCGACGCCGTCGAGCCGCTCCACCGCCGAGATCTCCTCGACCACACTGCCTTTGGGGAATCGCAGCGCGGTGGGCCCGTCGGTGACCGCCAGCGCCTCGCCCAGCTCCTCACGCAGGGTGACGGCATCGCGCGGCGCGGCCACCCGCATCCCGGGGACGATGCCGAGCACCGACAGGTCCCACATGCCGTTGTGGCTCGCGCCGTCGGAGCCGGTGATGCCCGCGCGGTCGAGCACCAGGGTGACCGGCTGTTTCAGCAGCGCGACGTCCATCAGCAGCTGGTCGAAGGCGCGGTTGAGGAAGGTCGAGTAGATGGCGACCACCGGATGCATGCCGCCCAGCGCGAGACCGGCCGCCGAGGCCACCGCGTGCTGTTCGGCGATACCCACATCGAACATCCGCTCCGGGAACCGCTCGCCGAAGGCGGCCAGACCGGTCGGGCCGGGCATGGCGGCGGTGATGGCGACGATGTCGTCGCGGCGCTGGGCGTGCTCGATCAGTTCCGCGGAGAACACCGAGGTCCAGTCCTGGGCCTTGCTGCTGCCCACCGGCTCCCCGGTGAGCGGGTCGATCGGCCCGCAGGCGTGCATCTGGTCGGCCTCGTGGTTCTCGGCGGGTTCGAAGCCGCGGCCCTTCTGGGTGACCGCGTGCACCACCACCGGACCGCCGAAGTCCTTGGCGTGACGCAACGCGCCCTCGAGCGCGGCGATGTCGTGGCCGTCGACCGGGCCGACGTATTTGAGCCCGAGATCGCTGAACAGCTCCTGCGGGCTGACCGCGTCTTTGATGCCCGCCTTCACCGCGTGCATCATCGAATACGCCGAATCGCCCACCCGGGGGATGCTCTTGAGCAGCCGGCGCCCGGCGTCGAGGGCGTGTTCGTAGGCGGGCTGGGTGCGCAGCGCGGTCAGCCGCTGGGCCAGGCCGCCGATGGTGGGAGCGTAGGAGCGGCCGTTGTCGTTGACGACGATGACCACCGGACGATCCGGGGCGGCGGCGATATTGTTCAGCGCTTCCCAGCACATGCCGCCGGTGAGCGCGCCGTCACCGACGACCGCCACCACATGCCGGTCCTGGCCCGACAGCGCGAACGCCTTGGCCAGGCCGTCGGCGTAGGACAGTGCGGCGGAGGCGTGCGAGGACTCCACCCAGTCGTGGGCGCTCTCCGCGCGGCTCGGGTAGCCGGACAGTCCGCCCTGTTTGCGCAGGGTGTCGAACTGGTCTTTGCGGCCGGTGAGGATCTTGTGCACGTAGGCCTGATGTCCGGTGTCGAAGATGAGCGGATCGGCGGGCGAGTCGAAGACCCGGTGCAGCGCGATGGTCAGCTCGACCACGCCGAGGTTGGGGCCGAGGTGACCGCCGGTGACCGCGACTTTGCGGACCAGGAACTCACGGATATCCGCCGCCAGCTCGCGCAGCTGCGGCACCGTCAGCTGCCGCAGGTCTTCGGGCGTGTCGACCCGGGAAAGCATTCCCACCTGAACTCGCTCCCTCCGGATAGCGCATCTGATCCGATCAGTCTACGGAGCCACTCTGTGTGCCTCACACGACGACGGATCCCCACCAGCGGACATGGCCGGTGAATGTGAGACTCGACATACGTGGCCCAGCTTAGAGTGGGCCGTGGGCGGGCGCGAACAACCGTGGACAGGAGAACTCGTGGGCAAGAAGAAGGCGTCGGGCACGGTCACCACGTTCGGTCACGGGACCGTCCGCGCGACCCCCGATCTCATGCGCGTCACGCTGTCGGTGGAAAGCCGCGCGAGCAAGGTGGCCCTGGCCTACGGGCGGGCCGGCGAGCGGGTCGCCGCGGTCACCGACTCGCTGCGCTCCTACGGCGTGCCGGGCACCGACATCGCGACCAGCGGGTTGTCGGTGCGGACCGAGACCGTGTGGTCGGAGGGCGTGGGTAACAAGATCACCGGCTATCTGGCGACCACCTCGCTGACGATCACTCTCCGCGAGATCGGCGAGGACGCCGACCCGGGACCGGCCACCATCATCGCCCACTGCGTGGACGCCGGCGGCGACGATGTGCGCCTCGGCGGTCCCGAACTCACCGTCGCCGACCCCGACGCCCTGCTCGGCACCGCCCGCGACGCTGCCTGGGACGACGCCAAGGCCAAGGCCGAGCAGTACGCCGAGCGCGCGGGCCGCGCCCTCGGCATGGTCGTCGAGATCACCGAGAACACCTCCGCACCCGTCCCGGTCCCCCGGCCGCGCATGCGCGGGGCCAGTGAGATCGCCTACGCCGCGGCCCCGGTGCCGGTCGAACTCGGGGAATCCGAACTCGCCGCCGACCTGCGCGTCACCTGGGAACTCGACTGATCCGGCACGTCCGGCTCAACGCTGCAGCAGCGCAAGGCATTCGACGTGATGGGTCGCTGGGAAGGCGTCGAAGGCGCGCAGGCCGGTGAGTTCATAGCCCGCCGCGCGGTAAAGGCTGACGTCGCGAGCGAAGGATGCGGGGTCGCAGCCGATGTGGATGATGCGCTCGGGCCCGACGTCGGTGACCGCGCCGATGACGGCCTTGCCCGCGCCCGCGCGCGGCGGGTCCAGCACGACGACCTGTGGTGCGCCGCCGGTGTGCTCGGCCACCCAGCGTTCGACGCGGCCGCCGTCCAGGTGCAACCAGGGCAGGTCGGCCAGCGCGGCGGTGCCGTCGGCGACGGCGGTGCGCCCGGATTCCACCGCGCGCACCGAACCGGCCGGGCCGGCCTGTTCGGCCAGCCGGGCCGCGAAGACCCCGACTCCGCTGTAGAGATCCCAGGCCGTGGCCCCCGGATCCAGCGCCCCCCACTCGGCCACCACATCCGAATAGCGTTGCGCGGCAGCACGGTGGGCCTGCCAGAAGCCGGTCGCCGACAGTTCCCAGCGCCGTCCGGCCACGTATTCGACGGCCCGGCCGCTGCCCTCGATCAGCCATTCGTCCCGGGCGGCGTGCGCGGCGGCGCGGTGGGCGGCCGCGCGTTGCCGTTCGGCGTTGCCGGGGCGGGATTCGCCGCGGCGGCCGCGCGGTCCCCCGCGCTTGCCGTGATGCGGGCGGTCGCCGGCGCGTCCGCGGCGCGGGCCCTCCCGTCCGGGGTCGGCGGTGTCGCCACGGCGGTCGCGGTCGCGGCCGAGGTCGGTCTCGATCGGCGGCGCCAGTTCCACGAGATGGCGGGTGCCGTCGCCGTCGACCGCGATCACCAGATCGGCGCCGGGCGTCCACAACCAGTCGGCGATGCCGTCCAGCGCGCCGGGCACCGGCTGCGGGCAGCGCAGATCGGCGATGACCTCGGTGCTGCGGTAGCGGTGGGCGCCCGCGCGGCCGGCGGCGTCGACCGGAAGCCGCACACGGGTGCGCCAGCCACCGGTGCCGGTGCCCGCATCCAGCGGCTCGACCACGACCTCCCGGTCCAGCCCCGCGATCCGGCGTAACTGCTCGGCCACCACCGCGGCCTTCAGTCCGCGCTGCGCGGCGGGTGTGGCGTGCGAGAAATCGCAGCAGCCCGCCCCACCCGGGCCCGATACCGGGCAGGTGGCGGGCACCCGGTCCGGCGAGGCCTCCAGGATCTCGATCGCATCGGCCCGGCAGAACGATCCGCCGGCGTCCTCGGTGACGCGGGCGCGCACGAGTTCACCGGGCAGTGAGTGCCGCACGAACACCACCCGGCCCTCGTGGCGTCCCACACAGAACCCACCGTGACCGGGCGGCCCCAACCGGATCTCGAAGGTGTGCCCAGTCCAGTCGCTCATCGCCCGTACTCGCTCATGAGCGGTCCTCGTAGCCACGGCGCACCGCGCCCGGAGCGTTGGTCACGCCGGCCGCCCTGGCCTTGGCCGAGGAGCTCAGCTGCCAGGGCACGCTGGTCACCATCACGCCCGGTTCGAACAGCAGCCGGCCCTTGAGCCGCAGCGCGCTCTGGTTGTGCAGCAACTGCTCCCACCAGTGGCCCACCACGTATTCCGGGATGAACACGGTGACAACGTCGCGCGGTGCGTCCTTGCGCACCCGCTTGACGTAGTCGAGCACCGGTTTGGTGATCTCGCGGTACGGCGATTCGATCACCTTGAGCGGCACATTGATATCGCTTTGCTCCCACTCGCGCACCAGCGCCCTGGTATCGGGATCATCGACGTTGACGGTGATCGCCTCGAGGGTGTCCGGCCGTGTGGCGCGGGCATAGGCCAGCGCCCGGCGGGTCGGCAGGTGCAGCCGCGAGACCAGCACGATCGAATGCGACCGGCTCGGCAGCACACCGTCCCATTCGTGCTCGTCGAGTTCGCGGGCCACCGAATCGTAGTGCCGCCGAATCATCCTCATCACCACGAAGATCGCGACCATCACGCCGATGGCGATATAGGCGCCGGCGAAGAACTTGGTGACGAGCACGATCACCAGCACCGTGCCGGTCAGAGTCAGGCCGATCGCGTTGATCACCCGGGAGCGCTTCATCCGCGCCCGCTGGGCGGCATCGGTTTCGGTGCGCAGGTGCCGGGTCCAGTGCCGCAGCATGCCGAACTGGCTCAGCACGAAGGAGACGAACACCCCGACGATGTAGAGCTGGATCAGCTTGGTCACTTCGGCGTCGAACAGCACCACGAACGCGATCGCGGCGCCGGACAGGAACAGGATGCCGTTGCTGAAGGCGAGCCGGTCGCCGCGGGTGTGCAGCTGGCGCGGCAGGTAGCGGTCCTGGGCGAGCACCGAACCGAGCACCGGGAAGCCGTTGAACGCGGTGTTGGCGGCCAGCACCAGGATCAGCGCGGTGACTACGGTGAGGAAGAAGAAGCCGACCGGGAAGCCGGCGAAGACGGTCTCGGCCAGCTGGGCGATCAGCGTCTTCTGGTGGTAGTCGGGCGGTGCGCCGATCAGGTGGTCCGGGTTGTGCGCGTAGACGATCCCGATCTTCTGCGCGAGCATGATGATGCCCATCAGCAGGATGATCGCGATGACGCCGAGCATCAGCAGCGTGGTCGCGGCGTTGCGCGACTTCGGTTTCCGGAAGGCGGGCACACCGTTGCTGATGGCCTCGACACCGGTCAGCGCGGCGCAGCCGGAGGAGAACGCCCGCGCGATCAGGAAGGCGAAGGCGATGCCGTAGAGGTGCTCCTCCTCGGCCTCCAGTCCGAAACCGGCCGATTCGGCGGTCAGGTCCTCGCCGAAGACGTAGATGCGCAGCAGACCCCAGCCGAGCATGAAAACCATGCCGAAGATGAAGGCGTAGGTGGGGATCGCGAAGGTCTTGCCCGATTCGCGGACCCCGCGCAGATTGACCGCGGTGAGCAGCGCGATGGCCACCACCGCGAACAGCACTTTGTGGGTGGCGACGAACGGGATGGCCGAGCCGATATTGGAGGCGGCCGAGGAGATCGAGACCGCGACGGTGAGCACGTAATCCACCAGCAGGGCGCTACCGACGGTCAGTCCGGCATTGGGCCCGATATTGGTGGTGGCCACCTCGTAGTCGCCACCACCGGACGGGTAGGCGTGCACGTTCTGCCGGTAGCTGGCGACCACCACGGCCATCACGATCGCGACCGCGATACCGACCCACGGCGCGTACACGAACGCCGAGATCCCCGCCGCCGACAACACCAGGAAGATCTCTTCGGGCGCGTAGGCGACCGACGACATGGCGTCGGAAGCGAAAATGGGCAGCGCGATTCGCTTCGGCAGCAAGGTATGACCGAGCGAATCACTGCGGAACGGCCTGCCCAGCAGCATCCGCTTCGCCGCTGTCGTCAACTTGGACACTGGAGCGAGCATAGGCCCCGCCGAATCGAACCGCCCCGGGACGTCACGGTAGTTCCCCGGTTCGATGCACTGCCGACATGTTTGATGTGACCTGGTGGGGGGAACATGGCTGCGGGGACACGCGGCGAGTACGGTTCGATCCCGGACGGACGAACAGACCGGACGCCACGGTTTCCAGGAACGAGGTTGCACGGTGTACGTAGTGATCATGGGGTGCGGACGCGTCGGTTCATCGCTGGCGCGCGCCCTGGTCCGGATAGGTCACGAGGTCGCCGTGATCGATCGCGATCAGAGCGCCTTCCGGCGCCTGGGCGCGGACTTCCCCGGTGAGCGGGTGCTCGGCGTCGGCTTCGACCGAGACGTGCTGACCCGGGCCGGGATCGAGCGCGCCGGTGCGTTCGCCGCCGTCTCCTCCGGCGACAACTCCAACATCATCTCCGCGCGCGTGGCCAGGGAGATGTTCGGCGTCGAACGCGTGGTCGCGCGGATCTACGACGCCAAACGCGCCGCCGTCTACGAACGGCTCGGCATCCCCACCATCGCCACCGTGCCGTGGACCACCGACCGCTTCCTGCACACGCTGATCGGCGACGCAGGCACCACCACCTGGCGCGACCCCACCGGCACGGTGGCCGTGGCCCAGCTGACCCTGCACGAGGACTGGTACGGGCGCACCGTGCGCGAACTGGAACGCACGGTCGGGGCCCGGGTGGCGTTCATCATCCGCTTCGGCCAGGGCGTGCTGCCGGAAAGCAAGACCGTGCTGCAGGCCGACGACGTCATCTATGTGGCCGCCACATCCGGATCGGTCGGCGAAGCCGTCGCCCTCGCCGGTAAGCCCCCAGCGAACGAGGACTGAGATATGAAGGTGGCCATTGCCGGCGCCGGAGCCGTCGGCCGATCCATCGCCAGGGAGCTGCTGCGCAGCGGACACCAGGTGATGCTGCTCGAACGCCAGCTCGACCACATCGATCCCGCCGCCATTCCGGATGCGATCTGGGTGCAGGCCGACGCCTGCGAGCTCGCCCTGCTCGAAGACGCCGACCTGGAAACCTACGAGGTCGTCATCGCCGCCACCGGCGACGACAAGGCCAATCTGGTGCACAGCCTGCTCGCCAAGACCGAATTCGGGGTGCGCCGGGTGGTGGCCCGGGTCAACGACCCGCGCAACGAATGGCTCTTCGACGGTTCTTGGGGTGTGGACGTGGCGGTGTCGACCCCGCGGCTGCTGGCTTCGCTGGTGGAGGAAGCGGTCTCGGTCGGTGATCTGGTGCGGCTGATGACGCTGCGTCAGGGCCAGGCGAACCTGGTCGAACTGACCCTGCCGCCGGACACCTCGCTCGCCGGAAAGCCGGTGCGCACCCTGAAACTGCCCCGCGATACCGCATTGGTGACGATCCTGCGCGGCGGCCGGGTGATCGTGCCCGAGGCCGACGATCCGTTCGAAGGCGAGGACGAATTGCTGTTCGTCACCTCACCCGAAGGTGAGGACGAGCTGCGCGCGGCGCTGGCCCCGCACGGCGCCAACCCCTGAGTCTCACGAGGCGACTTTCAGTTCGGCGCGCAGCTTGTTCAGCGCGCGATGCTGCATCACCCGCACGACGCCGGGGCTGGTGCCGATCGCGTCGGCCGTCTCGGCCGCGGTCCAGCCCAGGATGATCCGCATCACCAGCACCTCGCGGTGCACCGGCGCGAGCACCTGCATCAGCTGACGGGTGGCGCGCTGACGTTCGGAGACCAGGGCCCGCTCCTCGGGCCCGGCCGCCAGTGAGGCGGTATCGGGCAGTTCGTCGGTCGGGTACACCGGATGCGTCTGCGAGCGGCGGAAGGCGTCGGCGACCTTGTTGGCCGCGATCCCGTAGACGAAGGCCAGAAACGATTTGCCCTGCTCCCGGTAGCGCGGGATGGCGTGCACGGTGGCCAGCAGGATCTCCTGCACGACGTCGTCGGGGGTGACCTGGAGGTGGGCGGTATTGCCCATCCGAGACCGGCAGTAGCGGTGCACCAGCGGATGGATCAGGCGCAGGATATCGCTGACGGCGCGACTGTCGCCGGCGGCGGCGGGACCGATCAGGGCGGTCAGCTCGGCCGAGATCCGGCGGCTCTCCGACAGGGCCGGTGTGTCCTGCCTGCGGCCCGGGCGGGTGGTGGCGGTGGTGCGCTGGGTAGCCAATTCGCCAGTCCTCTCAGCGATCGTTCGCGGTGATGAAACGATCGTGCGCCGATACCGAGGCGGCGAACAGATACCCCAGGGTGGGTAGGGCCCCACCTTCGCGGCGGGTCGAGGACGACCCGCGGAATCAGGCCTTGGCGTGGCGGCCGCCGGAGTGGCTGCCCGCCGCGGGCAGATGCCCGGCCCGGCGCACCGCCCACACCGTGACGGTCAGCGCGACAGCGGTCAGCGGCCAGCCCATCGCGATACGGGCGAAGGCGAGCCAGCCGGTGTGGTCGGTGTCGTAGAAGTGCGACTGCACCAGGTAGCGGGAACCGAACACCAGCACCCAGGCCAGCGTGGCGATGTCGTAGAGCCGCACCACTCGTCGGTCGGCGCGCCATTCGCTGCCGTGGCCGTTGAGCACCCCCCAGATCACGCCGACCAGCGGCCAGCGCACCAGGATCGAGGCGAGGAACACACCGCCGTACACCAGACTGGTGTAGATACCGAACAGGAAGAAACCCTTGGCCTCGCCCATCCGGTAGGCGATGAACGCGCAGATGCCGACGCCGATGAAACCCGAGATGGCCGGCTGCACCGGATCCCGGCGCACCAGCCGCCAGACCAGGATGGCCGCGGCCACGCCCAGCGAGGCCCAGATCGCGGCGGTGAGCCCGGCGAGGGTGTTGACCGGGACGAACACCAGCACCGGCAGGGTCGAATAGATCAGGCCACTGAAGCCACCGAGCTGTTCGAGCAGCGTCTGCTGGCGGGCTACCTCGGCCTCGGCCTGATCACCGGCGGGCGCGGGCTCCGGCGCGGTGGCGGTGGTGAGTTCGGCGGGCGTCGGGGCGTTCTCGTCGCTCGATGGCATACGTCAGTTGTTCCCGCGCAATTCGTAGTAGGGGTTGTACATGACCTTGCGGCCGTCCCGATCGCCGACGCGACCGCGGACCATGATCCGCCGCCCCGATTCGATACCGGGGATGCGCTTGCGCCCGATCCACACCAGGGTGATGGCGTCGGTGCCGTCGAAGAACTCCGCCTGCACACTCGCGCCGGCGGATTGCGGGCACGCTTCGACACTGCGAAGGCGCCCCAGCATCGTCGCTTCGTCGCCGCGGCGACACTCCGATGCCCGGCAGGCTCCCGAGGCGTCGGCCGTTTCGGCCAGCTCCTCGGCGTCGAGCTGATCGATGTCCTCGGTCAGTCTGCGTCCGAGCCTGCGAAAATATCCCGAGGCGGGGTTCGAAGCCGCCCTTCTTCCGCCGAAGGAAGACATTGCTCGGTCTCCTGTAGAGCTGATGGACGTGGGTCGCACGACCATCTCGTTGTTCGCACGACCGTCTGCGGCCGTACACCGCCACTGTAGATGGGCAACCACGGCACCGCTACGCTCACCTCCGATGTTCGACTCACCCACGCCCGCCGTCGTCGTCGGGCTCCCAGGTACCGGCTCCGATGCCCACTTCGCGCGCCGCGCGTTCGGCCCGGAGTGTGCACAGCGCGGACTCGAGCTGATCGCGGTCGATCCGGATCCCCGCGCGGTAGTGGACAGCTACGTCGCCGCCCTCGACGACGCCGCGCGCCGCGGCCCGGTCCTGGTGGCGGGAATCTCCCTCGGCGCGGCGGTGGCCATCGAATGGGCGAGCACCCGGCCCGAGGCCGCGGCCGGCGTGGTGGCGGCGTTGCCGGCGTGGACCGGGCCCGACAGCGGCGGCTGTCCCGCGGCGGCCAGCGCGGCCGGTACCGCGGCGGCCCTGCGCGCCGATGGCCTCGAGGAAGTGGTGGCGCGGATGCGGGCGGGCAGCCCGGCCTGGCTGGGCGACGCGCTGGAGCGCTCCTGGCGCTCGCAGTGGCCGGATCTGCCGCAGGCCCTGGAAGAGGCGGCCGCCTACAAATGGCCGGAGCCACAACGGTTGGCGACGTTGACCACGCCGGTGGCCGTGATCGGCGCGCTCGACGATCCGGTGCATCCCTGGCCGGTTGCCCAGGAATGGGCCCGGCTGATCGCGGCCTCGGCGCTGGAGGAGATCACCCTCGACGAGCTGGGCGCCGATCCGGGCGTCCTCGGACGATTGGGCCTGGCCGCCTTCGGCTGAGCCCGGCAGGCGGTATAGCGCGCCCGAACGACCGGAGCCCGGCGGTACGCACCGCCGGGCTCCGACTCCGATCCCGCTGCCGCTAGTTGCGGCCGAGCTGCTGCATGGCCGAACCGTCCGCGCCGCGGCGCGGCTGATCCGGCATGACCGGACGGCCGGCGCTCGGCGCGATACCCGGCACCACTCCCGGCGTGCCCTGCTGGGCCGCCATCGCCTGCTGCTGGGCGGCGATGGCCTGCTGCTGGGCCTGGATCTGCTGCTGATGCGCGGCGGCGAGCTGATCGGCCAATTCCTGCGGCAGTACCACGGGTAGTGGTTCGCGCACCGGCAGCGGATCGGTGCCGCGGCGGATCACGGTCTCGGACAGGATCGCGCGCGCGGCGTCCACCAGCGGGGTGTCGGCGTCGGCGGCGCCCGAGGGACCCGCGGCCACCAATCGCACCATCCAGCGATAGCCGTCCACCCCGATGAACCGCAGGTCCGCGCCCTCGGTGACGGCGAAGATCTCCCGGCCCCACGGCCCGGTCTCAATGGCCACCTTCGCCCCGTCCTTGCGCAGCGAATCGGCCAGGTCCGAGGCCACGGTGCGCCACTGGCCCGGCGATTTCGGCGCCGCGTAGGCGGCGACGGTGATGCGCCCGTGCTCGGTGGCCAGATGCACCGCCTGCGGGGTGCCCTCGGGGGTCATCTCCACCTGGAGCTGACCGCCCGGCGGCACCGGCAGGATCACCGAACCGAGGTCCAGGCGCTGATCGGCGACCGACTCGAGCAGTTCGGCGACGTCCTCGTAGTCGTAGGGCCCGGTGCGCGGCGGCTCGGCATCGTCGGCGGCGTGTTCGGCCCGCCGGTAGTCGGAATCGTCGTCGTAGTCCTGCTCGTCGATCGCGTCGGCGAAATCGTCGGAGTACTCGGGGTATTCGTCGGTGTCGTACTCGTCGCCGTCGAATTCGGTGTAGTCGCCGGATTCGTCGTAGCGGTCGTCGTCGACGGGTCTGTCGCGGCGGCTGGACTTCTTCTTCCCGAACATCGCGTCATTCCTCCTTGCCGGGCGCCGGCGACGCCGCGTCGGCGGTAGCGGCCAAGCTCGCGTGACCACCGCTCGAGCCGTAACCGCCCGCACCACGCGTGGTCTCGTCGAGCCGGTCGACCTCGACGAAATCCACCAGCTCCACCCGCTGCACCAGCAGCTGGGCGATCCGGTCGCCGCGCCGCAATTCGATCCGGGTCCGTGGATCGTGATTGATCAGGCACACCTTGATCTCACCGCGGTAGCCGGCATCGACGGTGCCGGGTGTGTTGACCACCGACAATCCGGTCTTGGCCGCCAGCCCCGAGCGGGGATGGATCAGTCCGACGGTGCCCACCGGGAGGGCCACCGCGATGCCGGTGCCGACCAGCACCCGCTCCCCCGGTTCCAGGATGACGTCCTCGGTGGTGCACAGGTCCACGCCCGCGTCGCCGGGATGGGCACGCGTGGGCACGGGGATGCCGGGATCGAGCCGCAGCAGAGGTATCGGTGAAAGTGCGCTCACGTAGCACGAGCCTACGCGTTTTCCCGGCCGTACCTGTGCGGAGGACCGGCGAGCCGCTGGCTTACTCTTGAGTTGTGTCCGACCAGCCCGTACCAGCCGATACCCAGCGCGTGACCCGGCCGGGTGCACCCGCGTACACCGAGCGCCTGTGGGTGCCGCTGTGGTGGTGGCCGGTGGCGTTCGCGATCGCCGGACTGCTGGCCGCCGAGATCCATATGGGCGCACCGGGCCTACGGGCCTGGCTGCCGTACGTGCTGCTGTTCCCGGTGCCGGTGTGGGTGCTGTTGTGGCTGAGCAGACACCGCGTCGCGGTGGCCACCGACGCCGAGGGGAAGCCGGAACTGCGTGTGGATCGCGCGCATCTGCCGGTGGAATTCATCGCCCGCGCGGCGGTGGTGCCGGCGAGCGCCAAGAGCGCGGCGCTGGGTCGTCAGCTCGACCCCGCCGCGTATGTGCAGCATCGCCCGTGGATCGGTTCGATGGTGCTGCTGGTACTCGACGACCCGGACGATCCGACGCCGTACTGGCTGATCAGTACGCGCAGGCCCGAACGGGTCCTGGCCGCGCTGGGTCTGCCCAGCGCGCAGTGATACCGCTGCCCGTGGGCGCGGTGTAGCGGCCCGGCGACCGGATGCGCGATCGCGGTTCGCGGGGCCGTTGCCATCTCGGGCGCGCGCTCAGGCGGCGCAGTCCATGCAGATCATCTGGCCGCCCTTGTCGCTGGCCAGTCGGCTGCGGTGGTGCACAAGGAAACAGCTCGAGCAGGTGAACTCGTCGGCCTGTTTCGGAATCACCCGGACCGTCAGCACTTCTTCGGACAAGTCCGCGCCGGGAAGCTCGAACGACTCCGCGGTATCGGATTCGTCGATATCCACGACGGCGGACTGAGCCTCGTTGCGACGAGCCTTCAGCTCCTCCAGCGAATCCTCCGACACGTCGTCGGATTCGGTGCGCCTCGGTGCGTCATAGTCGGTTGCCATGTCGTCTTCCCCTCGTCCTTACTCCGTATATCCCGGATCGGCGCGGACATTCCTCGCGGTTGTCCACACCGCCCCGCCGGTGGCACACATCACACGTGTACCGGTCCCCTATCAGGGCAGATTCTGAAGTTCTGCACCGGATAGCAGTCGGACAACGCTGAACATGCCCTGCTTGTTCCCGCGACCAACCACCGATTTTCGGGCCGGTGTTTCGATCTGGGCCGCCAGACAATAGCGGACCCCCAGACAAAAGTCGCAATCAAAACACAGCCGAGTCGAAACCGTCAGGGAATCGACACCATCACTGTCACGAATCGAGACCGTCGGCACGGCGGCTGCAAGGTTCGCCCGAACATTTTCGTAGAGTGTGCTGGTGGTTTCACTGATCACCGAAGGCAGCGCAACGGATTCCCGGGGACGACCCTTCATCCGGCGGCGCCTACAGCCCTGGCTCGTCCTGGTCGCCGTATTGGCTCTCATCTGCACGATCGTGTGGATCAAGGCCCTGACCACCGAGGACACCGACTACACCGCGATGGCATGCAATTCGCCGAGCCCGGCCACCGACCCGGGCGCCGAACCGCAGCCCGCGCTGGGTCAGCGGGTGGGTCCGAGCCGGCTCGAGAACGTGGAACCGGCGGCCTTGGCCGACACCAAGGTGCGCGTACTCAACGCCAACAACCAGCGCGGCCAGGCCGCACATGCCGCGGCCCAGCTCGGCGACCTCGGTTTCGGCAGTGTGCCGAACGAGGCCTATGGCAACGATTCGATATACGTCAACGGCGATCTGGAATGCATGGGCCAGATCCGCTTCGGGGTGAACGGCCGCCGCGCCGCAGCCTCGGTGCAGCTGGCCGTGCCGTGCGCGGAGCTCATCGAGGACAAGCGCGAGGACGACACCGTCGACCTGGTGCTCGGATCGCTGTTCCGCGATATCCAGCCCTCCAACGACGCCGAGGAAGTGCTGCGGTCGCTGAAGAACCCGGCCTCCGGCGAGACTCCGGCACTCGATATCGATCTGCTCGAGGCCGCCAGGCAGGCCCGCTGCTGAGCCGGGCGCTCAGGGCTCGGGGATCGGCGCGCTGACCCCGAGCTCATCCAGCAGGGCCAGCAGTTCGTCGGCGATCGCGGGCGCGGCCGCGACGAACAACTCCCCCGCGGCGCCGGTGGAATGCGCCGGTGGGGCCTGTACCCGTGCTCCGGCTTCGGTGGCGATCAGCGCGCCCGCGGCCCAGTCCCACGGATTGAGCCCGTGCTCGTAATGGGCGTCGACGCGGCCCTCGGCCACCATGCACAGATCCAGCGCCGCCGCGCCGATGCGGCGGATGTCACGCACCCGCGGTAGCACCTCGGCGACCAGCGCGGCCTGGCGCGCCCGCCGAGCCGCGTTGTAGCCGAAGCCGGTGGCGACCAGCGCCATGCGCACCTCCTCGACCGGGTTGCAGCGCAGCGGATGTGTGGTGCCGTCGGCGTCGACGCGTTCGGCGCCGAGGCCGAGGCCGGCGTGATAGGTCTGCCCCGCGGCGACGTCGACCACCGCGCCCGCGATGGAACGCCCGGCCCGCATCGCAGCCACCGAGACCGCGTAGGCCGGTATGCCGTACAGGAAGTTGACGGTGCCGTCGATCGGATCGACCACCCAGACCACGGTGTGGTCGTCGGCGCGGGCCAGATCGCCGCCGCCCTCCTCACCGAGGATGTGATCGCCGGGGCGCAGCCGGGCCAGCGTGGTGCGGATGAGCTGCTCGGTCTCGGTGTCGACCACTGTCACCGGATCGGTGGGTGTGCTCTTGGCCTGCACGGCGCCGTCCACGCTGCCGCCGGGTCCGAAGACCTCGGGTCTGCGGGTACGCACATGCGCGGCGGCGGCCTCGGCCAGCCGCACCGCGATACGCCGCAATTCGGCGGCGTCGGGCGCACTGTCGGCGGAGTTCGCGGAGGTCGGGGCGGTGGGCTGCGGCGAGGTCGGCGAATGCGGCACGCACTCCATCGCACCACAGATCCTGCGGACCGCGCAGCCGTCAGGGCCCACTACTCTTGTCGTGCACGACACAGCGCCGTCGTCGGGCACACCGTTCACGGCCCCGGCCGACGGTCGCGAAGCCCCGGTGCGACGGCGCGTATTCCGTACTGGCCGGCACAGGGAACGAGGAACTGGCATGTCTGCTCGGGGGCACGCATTCGGGATCGATATCGGCGGCAGCGGCGTGAAGGGCGCCGCGGTGGATCTGGCCACCGGTGAGCTCGTGCACCAGCGCATCAAGATCGCTACCCCGCAGCCCGCGACCCCGCACGCGGTGGCCGAGACGGTCGCCGACCTGGTCGCGCAGGCCGGCTGGGACGGCCCGGTGGGCATCACGCTGCCCTGCGTGGTGCTCGATGGTGTCGCCCGCTCGGCCGCCAACGTCGACCCGGCGTGGATCGGCACCGACGCCAGGACCTTGTTCAGCGCCGCGCTGGGCGGGCGCGCGGTGACCGTGCTCAACGACGCCGACGCCGCGGGCATGGCCGAGGACCGCTACGGCGCGGCAAAGGATTTCGACGGGCTGGTGCTGTTGCTGACCTTCGGCACCGGCATCGGCTCGGCCGTGCTCTACAACGGCACCCTGGTACCCAACAGCGAGCTCGGCCACGTCGAGATCGGCGGGATGGAGGCCGAGCATCGTGCGGCGGCATCGATCAAGGATCGCGACGGCCTGTCGTATCAGCAATGGGCGGTCCAGGTGAGTACCGTGCTGATCGGCCTGGAGAACCTGTTCTGGCCGAAAGTGTTCGTCGCCGGTGGCGGGATCAGCCGCGATGCCGCGCAGTGGATCCCCTTGCTCACCAACCGGACTCCGGTGATCCCGGCGAACCTGAAGAACACCGCGGGCATCGTCGGAGCGGCCATGGCCATCGATGCGGGAGTCGCACCTTAGCGGTTCCCGGCATCGGAGGCGAGACCTCGCGGGTCCGATCGTTACAATGGAACTGCCCGGCGGTGAGCCGGTGAAACCCGACCGGCGCTGGCCGGTGCAACCCGACAGACCGCTCCGCCGGATATCCACTCTGGCGTGACGCCGCACGAGACCGTCACGAAAGGGCGTACGTGGTAGCCACGAATACCCGTCAGACCGCCGAATCGGCCGACGCCGACTCCGCCGATGTAACCGAAGCACGGCCGGTTCGCAAGGCTGCCGCCAAGAAGGCTCCTGCCAAGAAAGCCGCCGCCAAGAAGGCTCCGGCCAAGAAAGCCGCCGCGAAGAAGGCTCCGGCCAAGAAGGCCGCCGCCAAGAAGGCCACGGCCAAGAGCAAGGACGCCGAGGAAAACCTCGACGACGAGTCGCTGGATGTGGAGGATCTGGGCGATCTCGAGGTCTCCGAGGACGACCTGACCGACGAGGGCGAAGACCTGGTCGAAGAGGTCGCCGAGGAAGCCGAGGAGGAAGCGGCCGAGGAGCCCAGCGCCGCCGACAAGGCCTCCGGTGACTTCGTCTGGGACGAGGAGGAATCCGAGGCGCTGCGGCAGGCCCGCAAGGATGCCGAGCTCACCGCCTCCGCCGACTCCGTGCG
This sequence comes from Nocardia cyriacigeorgica GUH-2, assembly GCF_000284035.1. Taxonomy (NCBI): domain Bacteria; kingdom Bacillati; phylum Actinomycetota; class Actinomycetes; order Mycobacteriales; family Nocardiaceae; genus Nocardia; species Nocardia cyriacigeorgica. The sequence continues at coordinate 4,036,512 of NC_016887.1, forward strand.
CGCCTACCTCAAGCAGATCGGTAAGGTGGCGCTGCTCAACGCCGAGGAGGAGGTCGAGCTCGCCAAGCGGATCGAGGCCGGCCTGTTCGCGGCGGAGAAGATGCGCGAGTTCGCCGAGCAGGGCGAGAAGCTGCCGGTAGCGGTGCGGCGCGACTTCAACTGGATCATCCGCGACGGCAACCGGGCCAAGAACCATCTGCTCGAGGCCAACCTGCGTCTGGTGGTCTCGCTGGCCAAGCGCTACACCGGTCGCGGTATGGCGTTCCTGGACCTGATCCAGGAGGGCAATCTCGGTCTGATCCGCGCGGTGGAGAAGTTCGACTACACCAAGGGCTACAAGTTCTCCACCTACGCCACCTGGTGGATCCGGCAGGCCATCACCCGCGCCATGGCCGACCAGGCCCGCACCATCCGTATCCCGGTGCACATGGTCGAGGTCATCAACAAGCTCGGTCGCATCCAGCGCGAGCTGCTCCAGGATCTGGGCCGTGAGCCCACCCCGGAGGAGCTGGCCAAGGAAATGGACATCACGCCGGAGAAGGTGCTGGAGATCCAGCAGTACGCGCGTGAGCCCATCTCGCTGGACCAGACCATCGGCGACGAGGGCGACAGCCAGCTCGGTGATTTCATCGAAGACTCCGAAGCCGTCGTCGCGGTCGACGCGGTGAGCTTCACGCTGCTGCAGGATCAGCTGCAGTCGGTGCTGGAGACGCTGTCCGAGCGTGAGGCGGGTGTGGTCCGGCTGCGCTTCGGCCTGACCGACGGTCAGCCGCGCACCCTCGACGAGATCGGCCAGGTGTACGGGGTCACCCGTGAACGCATCCGCCAGATCGAGTCCAAGACCATGAGCAAGCTGCGTCACCCCAGCCGCTCGCAGGTCCTGCGCGACTACCTGGACTAGGTCCTTCGACCACGGCCCGCGTGCCGCCCACTCGGGGTGCGCGCGGGCCGTTGTCGTCGGCGGGGTCAGTCGCGGGTGGGCCAGTACTGGGCCGGGCGGCGTGACCGGGTGGTGCGGGCCTCCGATTCCCCGGCCTCGGTCATGGCCAGGTGCAGCAGCAGCACGACGGTCACCATGCTGACCCCGACGGTCAGCGGAGTCAGCAGTTGCGCCGCGCCCGCGCCGGACGGTTGATGCGCGTGCGCGACGTGCTGCACGCGCATGGCGAACATGCCGGTGTAGTGCATGCCCGACACCGCAACACCCATGACGGCCGCCGCGCCGACGGTGGCCAGCGTGCCGCGCACATGCAGGGTGAACCACAGCGCCGCCGTCGCGGCGATCACCGCGATCACGATGGAGACCGCGACGATCCAGCCGTTGTAGTCGAGGGCCGCATCGGATTTCATCGCGTACATGCCGCAGTAATGCATGGTGCCGACGCCCGCGCCGGTGATCGCCCCGCCCAGCAGCAGCGCGCCCGGCCCCCAGTCGCGCCGTTGCGCCACCCCGATCCCGATCCACACCACCAGCATCGCGATGAGCGCGCTGATCAGGGTGAGCGGCACATTGTACCGGATCGAGGCGCCGTCGATGGTGAAGCCGAGCATGGCGATGAAATGCATGACCCAGATGCCGGTACCTCCGATGGCCACCGCCGCCGCGACCATCCAGCCGTCGCGTAGTGAGTTCGACCGGGCCCGGGCCATGCAGCGTAGCCCTAGCAATGATCCGGTGAACGACATGAGGTAGGCGACGACGGGCGTGAGCCACCCGTAGCTGAAATGATCGATCGTGGGCACACGAGCTCCCTAGCTAGCTGAGCTCGGACCATGGGTCAGCATGATCCGAGCCTTCGATGAACAAGGATCCGCAGGTAGGGAATTTACAGTACTAGTTTCCTTTTAAACAGGATGGCATTCAACCGAAGAATGGGATGCCTGGTACTGCCGACTCGGCGCGCACAGGTGCCGCCGCTGGCGATCCTCCACCCACCGCGTGCGCGGGGTCTACCGGGTGTCCCACGCACGCCACCGGCAACCCACCGGCGCCGTCCCGCTGCGTCGCCGTCCCGCTGCGTCGCCGTCCTGCTGCGTCGCCGTCCCGCTGCGTCGCCGTCCCGCTGCGTCGCCGTCCCGCTGCGTCGCCATCCCGCTGTGTCGCCATCCCGCTGTGTCGCGGTGCGCGCCGACGCCGTCCGCAACCGTCAGCTGCCCGAGACCGATCGCCTGCGACTGGTTGTTGCCCAGCTCGATTGCGGGCACCGCCGCGAGAACCGGGCCGCCGGGTCCGGCCGGTGCCGGGTCGCGGCGCGCCGGGGGCGGTGCCGGCCGTGCGGGTCAGCCGTGTGCGCGAGTCAACGGATCGTGCTCGGCCGCGGTCAGATCAGCGCCGGACAGGTCCTTCAGGTCGACTCCCGAACGCCCCAACCGCCGCGCCCCGGCGATCAGGCCCGCGACGACGCGGGCGGCCTGCCCATAGCCGAGCCCGTTCCGATGAATGTTGGACACGCAGTTGCGCTCGGCATCGGTGCGGCCGGGACGCGGGCGGTGGGTGAGGTAGATGCCGAGGCTGTCGGCGACCGAGAGGCCGGGCCGTTCACCGATGAGCACGAGCACCGTGTCGACGCCCAGCGCCGTGGCGATATGGTCGCCGAGCGCGACCCGGGCCTGCGTGGCGATCACCGGCGGTGCGAATGTCACGGTGGGACCGAGTTCGGCGACGAGGGCGGTGACCATGGCCGGGCCGTGGTCGAGAAGTGCGCGCGGGGACAGCCCGTCGGCGAGAACGATGCCGACCTCCGCGCTGGTGTCGCGTGGAAGGGCCTCGGCACCACCCGTTTCGCCGGCGGACCCCGGCGGCCGGGGCGCGGCGGCAGAGCGCGAGGGCACCGTGTCGGCGGCGGGCTCCGGCGGCCACTGCTCGTTGGCGGACTCAGGCCGCCACGGCTCATCGGCAGACTCCGGCGGCCAGGGCTCGGCGGGTAGGCGGCCGAGATCCGGGCGGCGCAGATACTCGGCCCGGTCGCGAGCCCGGCTGCGCACCAGTGCCGGTACGCCGAGCCCGCATGCGGCGACCTCGGCGCACAACCGATCGACATCCAGCGGCATGTGCACCGCGTCGCGGGCCGCCGCGTGCGCCGCGCGCAACTCCAGCACGCGAGCGGTGGGCAGCGCATTGCCCGCACGGCCGAGCCCGATGCGCGCCTGCGTGGTGGCGCGCAGGGCGGCCCAGAACTCTTGCTGGGCAGCGGGATCCGAGGCAGGGCCGCTCATCGCCGGACTCCGGTCAACTGGTGCAGCGGTGAGGTCAGCGGCGCTACCGGGAGGACACGTCCGGTGTCGTCGATCATGCCGAGCCTGCTCAGCCACGCCTCGAATTCCGGGGCGGGCCGCAGCCCCAGCACCTGGCGCGCGTAGAGCGCGTCGTGGAAGCTCAGGCTCTGGTAGCCGAGCATCACGTCGTCGGCGCCGGGCACCGCGATCACGAACGCGCAGCCCGCCGCGCCCAGCAGGGTGAGCAGGGTGTCCATATCGTCGGCGTCGGCCTCGGCGTGGTTGGTATAGCAGACGTCCACGCCCATCGGCAGCCCGAGCAGCTTGCCGCAGAAATGGTCTTCGAGCCCGGCGCGGATGATCTGTTTGCCGTCATAGAGGTATTCGGGCCCGATGAAGCCGACGACGGTGTTCACCAGCAACGGATCGAACGCGCGGGCCACCGCGTAGGCTCTGGCTTCCAGCGTCTGCTGATCCACCGGCCGGCCGCCGGTACCCCGATGCGCATCCGCCGACAGCGCCGAGCCCTGCCCGGTTTCGAAGTACATGACGTTGTCGCCGACCGTCCCCCGCCGCAGCGAGCGTCCGGCCTCGTTCGCCTCCCGCAGCAGCGCGAGGTTCACTCCGAAAGCGCTGTTGGCGCCCTCGGTGCCCGCGATGGATTGGAACACCAGATCGACCGGCGCTCCGGACTCGATCAGGGCGAGCGTGGTGGACACGTGGGCCAGCACGCACGACTGGGCGGGGATGTCGAAGCGCAGGCGCACCTCGTCGAGCAGGGTGAGCAGATCGGCGGCGGCGCGGGGTGAGTCGGTGGCCGGGTTGATGCCGATCACCGCGTCGCCGCAGCCGAGCAGCAGTCCGTCCAGGATGGCGGCGGCGATGCCGCGCGGATCGTCGGTGGGGTGGTTGGGTTGCAGCCGGGTCGCGAGGGTGCCGGGCCGTCCGATGGTGGTGCGGAACGCCGAACGCACATCGACCGCCCCGGCCACCGCGATCAGGTCCTGATTGCGCATGATCTTGCTGACCGCCGCCACCATCTCCGGCGTCAGCCCCGGCGCCCAGGCCCGCAACGTCGCCGCCGCCTCGTCCACCGCACCGCCCGCCAGTTCGAGCAGCCGGTCGCGCAGATCGCCGACGGTGAGGTGCGCGATCGGCCGGAAGGCCACGCGATCGTGGGTGTCGACGATGAGCCGGGTGATCTCATCGGACTCGTACGGCACCACCGGCTCGTTCAGGAACACCGTCAGCGGTTGGTCGGCCAGCGCCCACTGCGCGGCGGCCCGTTCGGCGTCGGATTCGGCTGCGCAACCGGCCAATTCGTCGCCGCTGCGGCGCGGGGTGGCCTTGGCCAGCAGGTCGACCAGCCCGTCGAAGCGGTAGGTGTGCCCGGCCAGTGTCGCCGTATACCCCGTCATGGCCCGATCCCCTTTCGGCACGCAATCCGGCAGACCTGTAGTGCGAAAGATACCGAAGCACCGCGCCCGAGGCGGGCCTTCACACTCGTTCGAGCACCGGCTCCACCACTCGCGCGGCGATGGGCCCGATGATCGCCATGATCAGCACATAGGCCGAGGCGAGCGCGGCCAGCTTGCCGTCGATGGCACCGGTGGTGACCGCGAGCCCCGCGATGACGATGGAGAACTCACCGCGCGCCACCAGCGCCACACCCGCCCTGGCTCGGCCCATCCGCCGGATGCCCTGCCGCCGCGCGCCCCACCAGCCGGTGGCGATCTTGGTGATGGTGGTGATGACCGCGAGCGCCACCGCCCAGCCCAGGACGGGCGGGATGGCGGTCGGGTCGGTATTGAGGCCGAAGGCCACGAAGAAGATCGCGGCGAACAGATCGCGCAGCGGTTCCAGCAGCCGCACCGCCTCCCGCGCCGTCGACCCGGAGATGGCGATGCCGAGCAGGAACGCGCCCACCGCCGTCGAGACGTTGAGCGCCGAGGCCACACCCGCCACCAGCAGGGCCGCACCCAGCAGTTTCAGCAGGAACACCTCACGGTCGGTGCTGTCGACCACCGCCGAGACATACCGTCCGTAGCGCAGGGTGACCACCAGCACCACCGTGATCGCGATCAGCGCCACGCCCAGCGATTTCAGCCCGCTGGCGAAGCTCAGCCCGGCCAGCACCGTGGTGAGCACCGGCAGATACACCGCCATCGTGAGGTCCTCGAATACCAGAATCGACAGGATGACCGGCGTCTCCCGGTTACCCAGCCGGCCCAGGTCGTTGAGCACCTTGGCGGCGATGCCCGAGGAGGAGATGTAGGTGACGCCGCCGAGGGTCAGCGCGCCCACCGGCCCCCAGCCCAGCAGCAGCGCCACCACCGCACCGGGCGTCGCGTTGGCGACGATGTCGAGCAGGCCGACCGGCCAGGACCTGCGCATGCCGGTCATCAGCTCGGCGGCGGTGTACTCCAGACCCAGCAGCAACAGCAACAGGACCACGCCGATCTCGCCGGCGATATGCCCGAACTCGTTGGCGGCGCCCAGGTGAATAAAGCCCCCTTGACCGAAGGCGAGGCCGCCGAGCAGATACAGCGGGATCGGCGACAGGCCGAACCGGCCCGCTACCCGGGCGAAGACCCCGAGTGCGAACAACACCGCGCCCAGCTCGATGAGGGCGAGCGCGGTCGTGGACACCGGATCAGCCGTGCGTGAGAATCTTCGCCGCGGCGTCCAGGCCGTCGGGAGTCCCGACGACGACGAGCAGGTCACCAGCGGTGAAGGTGAAATCCGGCCCCGGTGAGGGAGACAGCTGCCCGGCCCGCATCACCGCGACGATGGACACCTTGGTGCGGGTGCGCATCTGCGTCTCACCGAGTGTGCGACCGCTGTAGGGCGAATCGTCGGAGATCGGCAATTGGCGGGTGGTGATGCCGGGCATATCGCGATGGTCGTCGTTGAGCCGGGAGACCAGCTGGGGCGCGCCGAGCAGATTGGCCAGCACGGCGGCCTCGTCGGTGGTCAACGCGACCTGCGCGGCGCAGGCGTCCGGGTCCTCGAGCTTGGACACGATCAGATCGATATCGCCGTCGCGGTGGGCGACGACGCCGATCCGGCGCCCGGACTTCACTTCGAAGTCTTTTCGCACCCCGATCCCGGGTAACGCAGTGACATCGACATTCACAAGTCCAGGCTAACCGTCGCCGAACGATCCGCCGAGCGCGCCACGAGCTACCCGGAAGCCCCGGCTCGCCCGCACCATCGAGTGGTGCCGCCTACCCGGCGTTCGAGCAGGTCATCGAGCCGGATGAGCCGTGGTTCGACGCCGGCGTGGCGGGTCCGCGCCGCCGGGGCGACTCATCACTTCGGCGGACCCGGACCGGCCCGCCGCTGTGCTGAGATGGGTGGGTGAAGTGGTGGGCAGCGTTGTCGGCGACGGCGCAGGAGGCGCTGATCGTCGCGTTCGTGTTCACCGTGGGTGCGGCGCTGTACGGCTTCGGCCTCTACGCCATGACCGAGCACAGCGCGCAGACGCCGCTGACGGTGCGGATGGCGCTGCTCGCACTGCTGTGCGCGACGAGCATGTGGCGCCGGCGCAAGCCGATGTGGGCATTGGCGGCCGGGCTGGTGCCGCTGCTGATCGACTTCGCGCTCGGGCCGACGATTCCCATCTGGCTCGTCTACTCCGATCTCGTCTACGCGGGCGTGCTGTACGGGACCCGGCGGCTGTCGCGGGTGGTGATCGGCGCGGCCATCACCGCGACGGTCGCCGGCTCGGTGGCCGCGCTGCTCGTCACCGGCGAGTGGCGCGCCATCGTCATCACTGTGCTCGCCTCGTCGGCGTTCCTGGGAACGTCGATCTGGTGGGCGCTGACCGTGCGGGCGCACAAGGAGACCGCGCAGGCCGAACGGGCGAAGGCGCGGGCGCTGGAACTGGTGGCCGAACTCGACCGCCGGGCCGCGATCGCCGATGAACGCAAGACGATGGCCCGCGATCTGCACGATGTGATCGCCGGGCACCTGTCGGCCATCGCCATCCAATCCGAGGCGGCGCTGGGGCTGCTGGCCCGCCGCGACGACGGCGATCCCGCCCTGTCCGGCGTGGTCGAGTCGATCCGGGCCAACAGCGTCAGCGCCCTGCACGAAATGCGCACCATGATCGGGTTACTGCGCCGCGACGACGGCGCCGAGGATCTGGCCGCCCCGCGCGGGCTCGCCCAGTTGTCGTTGCTGGTCGATGCCGCGCGCTCGGCGGGCAGCACCGTCCGGGTGCACGGCGGCGCGGCCGAGATCGCGTTGCCCAGTGCGGTCGACCAGGCCGCCTACCGGATCGTTCAGGAAGCCTTGACCAACGCGATGAAACACGCACCCGGCCAGGAGGTCGACATCGATATCGCCGCCGACGCGACAACGCTCACCGTCGCGATCCGCAACCCCCTCTCCCCACGCGGCAACGGACAACCCGAGCCCACGGACCTACCCCATCGAGGCTTGACCAATATGCGCGAACGCGCCGCGGTCCTCGGCGGCGAGTTCACCGCGGGCGCGGCCGACCGGACCTGGACCGTGCGCGCGGAGCTGCCGCTGTCGGCCGAACCGGTCACCGGAGGCGAACGCCGATGACGATCCGGGTGCTGATCGCCGACGATCACAGCGCCATCCGCGCCGGCCTGCGCATGATCCTCGACGCCGCCGACGGGATCGAGGTGGTGGGAGAGGCCGCCGACGGCGATGTGGCGGTCGCGCAGGCCAGGGCGCTGCGACCGGATGTGGTGCTGATGGATGTGCGCATGCCCGGCGTCGACGGGATCGCCGCCACCGCCCGGATCACCGCCGACGGGGTGGCGAAGGTGCTCATCCTGACCACCTTCGATCTGGACGAGTACGTCTTCCGGACCTTGCGCGCCGGCGCCTCCGGCTTCGTCCTGAAGTCGGTGTCCGGGCAGGATCTGGTGGCCTCGGTGCGGGCGGTGGCGGCCGGTGACGGTGTGCTCGCACCGGAGGTGACCCGGGCGGTGATCGACGCCTTCGCCGCTGTCCCCAGCGCCCCGGCCCACCGCGAACCCGACGGTCTCGGCGATCTGACCGAGCGCGAACTCGAGGTGCTCGAATGCCTGGGCGAGGGGCTGTCCAACGCGCAGATCGCGGGCCGGCTGTTCATCGGCGAGACCACGGTCAAGACCCATGTCTCGCGCGTGCTCACGAAGCTGGGAGTTCGCTCGCGCGTGCAGGCGGCGATCCTGGCGCGGGAACTGCGCGACCGGTAGCGGGGCCGGCAGCGTCAGTGGTCGAGCTCGGCGAAGACACCCTGCGCGTCGGGCTGGAAGTCCTCGACGGCGACCACCGCGGCCGCGGGCAGCGGACCGTACAGGTGCGGGAACAGCATGCCGGGGTCGTCGGAGGGCACGCCCGGCTCCCATCGCACCGGTGATCCCAGCCGGGCCGGATCCAGTCGCAGCAACACCAGATCGCGCCGCCCGGCGAAGAGGCGATTGGCGGGCAGATGCACCTGGCGCGGGGTGGACAGGTGCACGAAGCCCTCGGTATCCAGTGACGGTGGCCGGCGCTCACCCGTGGCCTCGGCGGTTCGCCATTCTGTGACCGTGCACAGGTGAACCAGCGTGTGAGTGTCGTAGGTCACGGGTAATCTCCCGGTAGACAACTGGATCGGCCTGTTCGAGTCGGTGATTCGAGTGGCTTTCGCGCCCACGACCTGTGGCGTTCGCGCAGAGCGGAAAACACTGGTCGTGTTAGGGAAAACACATCGATTCGCTTGCGGGAACAAAGCCCCCGTCCCGAACGTCTGACAGAGTAGTCATACCACTGCTGGGAAGTAGCGGTAGCGAGCCCGCGGAGTGACCACGGGCCCCACACCAGGTGAACGGTCTGTGTGCCGGGAGCCAGGACGGAGGAGTCATGCCAGGAACCCTGACAAGCACCCCACTGACCGCGGTCGATCGTTGCGACCGCTGCGGGGCGGCTGCCCGAGTGCGTGCCACCCTGCCCGCAGGTGGAGAGTTGCTCTTCTGCCAGCATCACGCGAACGAACACATGGACAGGCTGCGTGAGCTCGAGGCCGTGATCGACACGGAATCGGCTCCCGCCCTCTGACCGCTCCTCGCGTCCGACACAACAGCATCGAACAACCGGATACCGCGTAAACCACAGCGGGCGACCTGATGGTCGCCCGCTGTGCTGTGTTCGGAGCACCTCAGCCGTCAGCCAGGATGCCGTCCAGCAGCGCCGCCAGCCCGAACTCGAAGGCGCCATCGGGGTCGGCGGGCGCCTGGTACAACTCCCCCACCGCGGCACCGACCCGCGAGGCGAGCGGGAACTCGTGCGCTGGCATCACCTGCGTCAACAGCGGTCCGTGCACCTCCCACCACCGGGCATCGCTCATCTCGGCGGCCTCACGCGCCGCGGCGACCGCCATCCGGGCATTACCGGTGGCGAACTCGGTCAGCACCGCCACCACCCGGTCCATCTCGACCTCGCTCAGCCCGATCCCGTCCAGCGCGGCCAGTTGACGTTCATAGCGGCGCATCCGCCCCGGCCCGAGCACCATCCGCCAAGGCGAGACCTCCAGCAGCCACGGATGCGCGATCACCTCGGCACGCACCTGCCGCGCCACCGCCGCCAAACGCTCGCGGGGGGACACGTCGGTGGGCAGCGGTGCATCGGCGACCGCGATCTCGTCCACCATCAGCACGGTCAGCGCCCGCATGCTCGGCACGTAGGTGTAGAGGCTCATCGGGCGCAGACCCAGTTCGGCGGCGACCGCGCGGACCGAGAGTTTCGCCAGCCCGTCGCGGTCGGCCAGAGCGATGGCGGTGCGCACCACCTCGTCGACGCTGACGGCCTGCTTGGGTCCGCGGCCGGCGGGGCGCGGCGGTAGCTCGTGGCGCCACAGCAGGGCCAGCAATGTCCCGGCCTGGTCGGCGGGCTCCGGCAACGGACGGTCGGTCATCGAACTCCTCGTGCCAACGGCGGAACAATTCCGCTACGGTGGGCGTTACCAGATTACTCCGTACACCATACGATGATTTGAGGGGTCCGCTCTGCCCAGCACACAGGCCACCTACCTGCCCGACCGCAATATGTTCGCGGTGTGGACCTGGACCGGTCACGGTCCGGGACGCCCGCCGCGCGATCTCGGTGTACCGGCGGTGCAAGCCCTCGCCGTCCCCACCGGAACCGCCGCCCAGGCCGCCGCGGGCAGCGCGACCATCGAGGTCGCCGACGTCGACTGCACGCTGCTCGAACCCGGGGAGTTCGCCGCGGCGGATCTCCCCGAGCCCGATGCCTCGGTCGCGGCCTGGCGACGCGCGCTCGCCGACGACATGTCCAGCGACATCCCACTCCCGCTCGCCGCGCACGCACTGCCGAACGCGACCGGCACCGCGATCGTCTCGGCCCACTTCGCCCGCACCGCGTGCACCGCCTCCCGAGCGGTCGCGAACGAACTGCGCGACACCCTCAAAGCCGATCTTCGCCCGTACCAGTCGCGTGGGGTGAGCTGGTTGCGCGCCGCTGTCGCCGAACACGGCGGCGCGGTGCTCGCCGATGAGATGGGCCTCGGTAAAACCGTGCAGACCATCGGTTTTCTGCTCGGCCGCGCCGACGGACCGCAGCTGGTGGTGTGCCCGACCTCGCTGGTGGGCAACTGGGTCCACGAAATCCAGCGGTTCGCGCCGGGCCTGCACCCGGTCGCGTGGCGCGGTGGCGCGGTGGAGGCCGAGGCCGGCACGGTGGTCGTCGCCGGTTACCCGACCCTGCGGCTGCATGGCGCGGCGCTGCGCGAGATCCGCTGGGCCACTGCCGTCTTCGACGAGGCACAGGCGCTGAAGAACCCACGCACCCAGGTCTCCAAGGCGGCCCGCTCCCTCGACGCCGCCGCGACCGTGGCCCTGACCGGTACCCCGGTGGAGAACCACCTCGACGAGCTGTGGGCAGTGCTGAATCTGGTCGCGCCGCGGCTTTTCGGCCATCGCACCCAGTTCCGGCGCCGCTTCGCCCGCCCCATCCAGGAAGGTTCGGCGAATGCGGCGGCCCGGCTGCGCGAGGCCATCGAACCGGTGCTGCTGGCCCGGCGCAAAGACCAGGTGGCGGCGTCGCTGCCGGCCAAGATCCACACCGACCTGCTCTGCGATCTGGCCGCCGAGCAGGAGCGGCTCTACGACCAGCTGCTCGACCGCGCCATCGACGACGGCTTCGGGCACGGCGCCCAACGCCAGAGCCGGGTGCTGGCCGCGCTCACCGGACTCAAGCAGGTGTGCAACCATCCCGGCCTGATCACCGGCGAGCTCGACGAGTTGGCCGGGCGATCCGGCAAGCTCGATCTGTGCACCGATATCGTGGCCAACAACCTCGATCTCGGCGCACCCACGCTGGTGTTCACCCAGTACCGCAAGACCGGCGAACTGCTGGTGCGGCACTTCGCCGAGCAGTTCGGGGTGAGCGCACCGTTCTTCCACGGCGGGCTGAATCAGGCCGAACGCGCCCGGATCGTCAGCGAATTCCAGGCCGCCGACGGGCCGCCGGTGCTGATCCTGAGCCTGCGCGCGGCGGGCACCGGGCTCACGCTCACGCGCGCGGCCGACGTCATCCATTTCGATCGCTGGTGGAATCCGGCGGTGGAGGCCCAGGCCTCGGACCGGGCGCACCGGATCGGGCAGACCCGCACCGTCACCGTCACCACACTCACCTCGGGCACCACCGTCGAAGAACACATCGCCGCCATGCAACGGCGCAAATCGGCGCTGACCGATCTCGGCGATGCGGCCGGCATCGCCGAGCTGGCCCGCCTCGACGACGACCAGCTGATCGAGATCCTGCGCCGCAAACGGGAGAACTGATGGCCGACAACGAATTCGGATACACCCGCTGGGGCATGGACTGGGTGCGCCTGGCCGAACCGCTGCGCCAGACCCGGCCCGATCCACTGCTGCCACGGGCCCGCAGCCTCGCCCGTAATCACGGCGTGCAGGCCACCGTCACCGGCCGGATCATCAGGGCCCACATCCATCGCGGCGGGCAGGCCTCGGTGACGCATGTGGAGGTGGCGCCGATGCCGCGGCCCACCATCGACGCCATCGCCGCGATCGTCGGCACCGATCCGGTGACGCTCACCGATGAAATGCACCGCGCCGTCGTCGCCGCGGACATCACCCCCGCACCGCCCCTGGTGGCCGTCGACTGTTCGTGCTCGGCACGCTCGGACCGGTGCGTGCATGTGCTGGCCGTGCTCTACGACATGGCCCGCCGCGTCGACGAATCCCCGCGGCTGGCTCTCGATATCCAGGGCTACTTCACCGGCGCGGACGTCCCGGCGGGCGCGCAGACCGCCGCGGAACCGGCACGATGGATTCCGATCAACACCCTCGACCCGGTCGGGTGGTTCGCGGTGCCCAGCTGAGCTGCGCGGGCCGATCCGTCTCCGGCACCGTGGCCGGGGCAAGCGAACCAGCGAAGGGAGCCCGCGCCAGCGCGGCGAATGCGGATCAGGCCGGTTTGCGAGCGCGGAAGCGGAAACTGCTCGCACCGGTGTCGATGTCGACGTCGGTGAAGCCGACCCGGGTCAGCCGCTGCGGCGCGGCCTCGGGCGGCACCGGCACACAGGTATCGCCGAGATGGATCAACCGGAACGCCCGGCTGTCGAGACCGTCGCTGCCGGCGAACACACCACCGGGCCGCAATACCCGCAACGCCTCGGCGAAGACCGCGTCCTGCCGCTGGGCCGACGGCACGTGATGGAGCATGGTGAAACAGACGACCGCGTCGAAACTGTTGTCCGGTAACGGCATATCCGCGCCGTCGCCGGTGATCACCGTCATCGCCGTGCCGTGCCGGTCGCGCAGCCGATCCGCGAGCGCCGCGTCGATCTCCACACCGGTCAGCGTGCCGCTACGCGTGCGCAGAGCGTTCACATTCGCGCCGTACCCCGGGCCGATCTCAAGGGTATCGCCGCCGAGTTCGAGCCCCGACAGCGCCCACGGCACGATCCGGGTCGCGCTGGCGCGCTCCCACAGCGCGGATCGGCAGAGCATTCGGTGCACGAGGTTCATCGCTATGACCTCACGGTAGGAATCCCGGCGCGCCGCCACGACCGGCTACGGTGACAACCTGTGTCGCAAGACGGACAACCGGTGGTGATGCCGGCCGCCCCCGGCGCGACGGCCATGGTGCTGGGCGGGGGCGCGTTGCCACGCGGGCACTGGTTCCCGCTGCATCAACATCCCCAGCACCAGATCGCCTGGGCGGCAAGCGGTGTGCTCACCGTCGAAACCGCGGGCGGACGCTGGATCCTGCCGACGACGCGCGCGCTGTGGATTCCCGCCGGAACCGCACATCGCACCGGAACCGCCGAGGGTGCGGATATGCGCGGCATCTTCATCGAGCCGGACCGCTGCCCCTTCGCCTTTTCGGCACCGTCGATGCTGCGGGTCACCCGGTTGATCCGGGAGCTGTTCGAACACCTCAGCGCCGCCACGATCGAGCCGCCCCGGCGCGCGCGGGCCGAGGCGACGGTCTTCGACCTGCTGGAACCGGTGGCCGTGATACCGGTCGGCGCCACCCCGCCCAGCGACCCCCGCGCCGCCGACGTCGCCGCGGCCCTACTGCGCGATCCGGCCGACCCGCGGACCCTGGACGAATTCGCCACCGCCGTCGCCACCAGCGCCCGCACTTTGGCCCGAGCGTTCACCGCCGAGACCGGAATGACCGTCGGCCAGTGGCGGACTCAGATCCGCCTGGCCGCCTCGCTGCCGCTGCTGGCCGAAGGCCTGCCGGTGTCCCGGGTTGCCGGGCGGGTCGGCTACGGCACCACCAGTGCCTACGTCGCCGCGTTCCGCCGCACCGTCGGCGTCTCGCCCGGGCGGTATTTCGCGGAGTGATCAGGCGTTGGTGCCGCCGTCGACGGTGAGGAACGCGCCGGAGATGCTGCGTCCGGACGGACCGGCCAGGAAGGCTACGGTGGCGGCGATGTCCTCGGCGCCACCGAATCGGCCGAGCGCGTTATGGGTGAGCTGGTCCGGCGCGTGCTCACCGTCGGCGGGGTTCATGTCGGTGTCGGTGGGGCCGGGCTGCACGAGGTTGACGGTGATGCCGCGCGGACCCAGTTCGCGGGCAAGGGCTTTGGTGTAGCCGTTGAGCGCCGATTTGCTCAGGTTGTACAGGCTCAGCCCGCCGAACAGCGCCCGCTCGGACAAGTTGGAACCGATGCTGATGATGCGCCCGCCTTCCCCCATGTGCTCGAGCGCCGCTTGCCCCGCGACGAACGCCGCGCGCGCGTGCACGTTCAACGCCCGGTCGATCTCCTCGAGGGTGAATTCCTGATACGGCTTGCTGGGGAAGATGCCCGCGTTGTTGACCAGGATGTCGAGCCCGCCCAGCTCGGCCGCGGTCCGATGCACCGCGGCCACCACCGCGGTGGCGTCGGCGCTGTCGGCCTGTATCGCGATGGCTCGCCGGCCCAGCGCCTCGATCTCGGCAACCACGGCCTTGGCCTGCTGTTCGGCGTGCTGGTAGGTGACGGCCACGTCCGCACCACCGGCGGCCAGCTCCCGCGCGATGGCCGCGCCGATCCCACGGCTACCTCCGGTCACCAGTGCCACCGTTGCGTCCAGATCCGGCATGAGCTTCCTCCATTTATGTGTCGATCAGTACATAAATAGCTAAGCCCACGGGACACCCGCCGTCAAGAGGTATATTTAACGATCGACACAGAAAGGTTTCGCCATGGCAGAACGAGGACGTCCGCGCGCCTTCGACCGCGATGTCGCGCTGCGCCGCGCCATGGAGGTGTTCTGGGAGCACGGCTACGAAGGCGCGTCGATGACCGATCTCACCTCCGCCATGGGCATCAACTCCCCCAGCCTGTACGCCGCCTTCGGCGGTAAGGAGGCGCTGTTCCGGGAAGCGATCGAACTCTACGGCCGCAGCGAGGGCGGGCTCACCGCCCGCGCCCTGCGCGAAGAACCCACCGCCCGCGCCGCGATCGAGGCGATGCTGCGCGACAACGCTGCGGCCTACACCGCGCCCGATAAACCGCACGGTTGCATGGTCGTGCTCGCTGGCTCCACCTACACCACCCGCACCGAATCGATTCGCGAATTCCTGGTCGGCAAGCGGCAACAGACCAGCGCCGACATCCGGGCCCGGCTCGACCGCGGTGTCCGCGAGGGCGATCTGCCCGCGGGCACTGATACCGCCGAATTGGCCGGGTTCTACACCACCGTGCTCTACGGCCTGTCGATCCAGGCGCGTGACGGCGCGGGCCCCGACGACCTCATGCGCGCCATCGACCGCGCCATGGCGGCGTGGCCGGCCACCGAACCCGCCGCGAACTGATCACGGCGGCGGGCGAATTCACATGCGGCGCAGGGCCGCGATCCGCTCGCCCAGCTGCTCGGCACTCGCCAGCGCTGTCGGCGGGCCACCGCACTGGCGGCGCAGCTCACCGTGGATCACGCCGTGCGGCTTGCCGGTGCGGTGATGATGCATGGCCACCAGGCTGTTGAGTTCGCGGCGTAGCTCACCGAGCCGGTCGGCGGTGGCCACCCGCTCGGCCGCACCGGACGCCTGCGGGGCGGGTTCGGCCGTCGCGACCGGCGCCCGCTCGGCGATCTGGCGGGCCTGACGCTCGCGCAGCAGCGCGCGCATCTGCTCGGCGTCGAGCAGGCCCGGGATGCCGAGATAGTCGGCTTCCTCGGCGCTTCCGGCGAAGGTCGCGGTGCCGAAGGACGATCCGTCGTAGATAACCTGGTCCAGTTCGGCGTCGGCGGCCAGGGCGACGAAGGGCTTCTCGTCCTCGCCCGGCTCGTCCTTCTGCTTGTTGGCATCGATGAGCAGTTCGTCGTCGAGGCCGTCCTTTTCCCGGTGCGGCTTGCCGATGACGTGATCGCGCTGCAACTCCAGCTGCGCGGCCAGATCCAGCAGCACCGGCACCGACGGCAGGAACACGCTCGCGGCCTCACCGGGCCTGCGCGCACGCACGAACCGGCCGATCGCCTGCGCGAAGTACAGCGGGGTGGAGGCGCTGGTGGCGTACACGCCCACCGCCAGTCGCGGCACGTCGACGCCCTCGGACACCATACGCACCGCCACCATCCACGGCTGGGTGCCCGCACTGAACTCACCGATGCGCGCCGAGGAGGACGGATCGTCGGACAGCACCAGCACCGGCGGGGTGCCGGTGAGATGCTCGAGCAGTTCGGCGTAGGCGCGGGCGCGTTCCTGATCGGTCGCGATCACCAGCCCACCGGCGTCGGGCATCCCGGAGGACCGCAACTGGCCCAGCCGCATGTCGGCGGCCCGCAGCACCGCCGACATCCAGTCGCCGGCCGGGTCGAGCGCGGTCCGCCAGGCCCGCGCGGTCTGTTCTGCGTTCAGCGGCTCACCGAGGCGTGCGGAGTACTCCTCCCCGGCGCTGTCACGCCAGTGCGCCTCACCGGAGTAGGCGAGGAACACCACCGGGCGCACGACGCCGTCGGCCAGCGCGTCGGCATAGCCGTAGGAGTGGTCGGCGCGCGAGCGCGGGAAGCCGGCCTCGTCGGGTTCGTAGGTGACGAACGGGATCTGGCTGTCGTCGCTGCGGAACGGGGTACCGGTGAGCGCGAGCCTGCGGGTGGCGTCGCCGAAGGCCTCGGCCACCGCATCACCCCAGGACTTCGCGTCGCCGGCGTGGTGGATCTCGTCCAGGATCACCAGGGTGCGGCGGTTCTCGGTGCGCACCCGATGCCGGGACGGATGCGAGGCGACCTGCGCGTAGGTGACCACCACACCGTGATAGTCACCGGAGGTGCCGCCGGTGCTGTTGGAGAAGCGCGAATCCAGCGCGATCCCGGCCCTGGCCGCCGACTGCGCCCACTGATGCTTGAGGTGCTCGGTGGGTGCGACCACGGTGATCTGGTCGACGGTGCGGTCGGCCAGCAACTCCGCGGCGACCCGCAGTGCGAAGGTGGTCTTACCCGCGCCCGGCGTGGCGACCGCGAGGAAGTCACGAGGTTTTGTCGCAAGGTATTTGGTGAGCGCACGGCGCTGCCAGGCGCGTAGCGCTCCTCCCGCCGCAGTGGCGCCACCCGAACCTGTCACGGAAGCCAACACTAACGGTCCGGGGCCGCCAGTCGCCAAACCGACGCGGCGGGCGCGACCGGCGTCACAACACACACCCGGGTAACCAGCGGTTCACCTGCTGCCCGCCGACACGATGCCGGACCGGTCCGGCCGAGACGGCGCCGGTGCGCGATGCTTGTCACACCATGAGCAACCCGTCAGGCACTCGCGCGAGCGCGGCCGCCCTCGCGCGCCGCGCCGCCGCCGGGGCGGCGCATGCGGGCACGCAGACCGGGCGACTGGTGGCCCGGGTCGCGGTGAAGGCCTGGCAGGATTCGATCTTCGCCAAGTCCGCGGCGGCGGCGTTCTGGCAGACCATGTCGCTGGCGCCGTTGTTGCTGGGCGTTCTCGGCAGCCTCGGCTATGTCGGCGGCTGGTTCGGCCCCGACACCGTCGAGATCGTCGAATCCAAGATCCTGACCTTCAGCCGGGACCTGTTCAACCCGACGGTGGTGCACGATCTCATCGAACCCACCGTCCGCGATGTGCTGGGCCAGGGCCGCGCGGCCTTCGTCTCGGTGGGTTTCGTGCTGTCGCTGTGGGCGGGTTCCTCGGCCATGGCCACCTTCGTCGACGCGATCGTGGAGGCCCACGACCAGCAGGACGCCCGCCATCCGGTCTGGCAGCGAATCTTCGCGCTGCTGTTGTATGTGCAGTTCCTGGTGGCGGCGGTGTTCATCCTGCCGTTGATCGCGCTGGGCCCGGCCCTGATCGGGCGCGCGCTGCCCGACGGCTGGCGCGAACCCGGGCTGCGGTTGATCGACGCGTTCTACTACCCGGGCGTCGGCCTGCTGCTGATGGTGGGGTTGACCACGCTGTACAAGCTGGCCCTGCACACCTCGCTGCCGTGGCATCGGCTCTTTGGTGGCGCGCTGGTGGCGGGCGTGTTCTTCATGGCGGCCAGTGAGGGGCTGCGCCGGTATCTGGGCTGGGTCACCCGCACCGGCGTCAGCTACGGCGCGCTCGCGACGCCGATCGCGTTCCTGCTGTTCACGTTCTTCCTGGCGTTCGCCGTCATCGTGGGGGCGGAGTTCAACGCGGCGGTGCAGGAGTTCTGGCCGGCCCGGGCCACCCGGGTGGAGCAGGTGAAGGCCTGGCTGGCCGAGCAGGTGCGTGGCGATTCCGCAGCGCCGGCCGGGGACACGATGGGCGCCTCGGCCGGTATCGAACCGGCATGGGCGCAGCAGCCGCCCGGGCCGGGCACCGACGACGAGATGCACGGCCCACCGCCGCTGGACAAACCGCAACCCTCGCGCACCGGGCCCGAACCCTGACCGACGGCGGCGCGAGGGGCAGCAGAGCTGTCAGTCGCCCTTACGCAGCTGCTCGTAGACCTTCTTGCATTCCGGGCACACCGGAGAGCCGGGCTTGGGCGAGCGGGTCACCGGGAACACCTCACCGCACAGCGCGACGACATGAGTGCCCATGACCGCGCTTTCGGCGATCTTGTCCTTCTTCACGTAGTGGAAGAACTTCGGGGTGTCCTCGCCGGTCGACTCGTCGGTGGTCGTATCGGGGCGAACCAGAGTGTCGGTACTCACGCCTTCCATGATGCCGCATCCCGTCCCCGGCGTCGTGACCACCGGGTGTGCGCCCCGTTCCCGACAGTGGAAGACTCGGGGTATGCAGCAGCACGGCGATTCTTCCGACGAGAGCGTCGGCCGTGACGACCCGACCGGCGCGCCGATGCCGCCCCGGCCCCGCCGTTCTGCCGGCTACTTCCCCGGAGACGACAAACACCCGGTACTGATCACCGAGGCGGCGCCCTCGCTCGAAGATCAGCATCGCGCTCGGGTCCGCCGCTATCTGATGATCATGTCCTTCCGCATTCCGGCGCTGATCCTGGCGGCGATCGCCTACAGCGCGTTCAGCAATGCGCTGATCTCGATCCTGATCATCGTCGCCTCGATTCCGCTGCCCTGGATCGCGGTGCTGATCGCCAACGACCGCCCGCCGCGCGACAAGAACGAACCCAGTCGCTGGGATCGGCCGCGGCCGGCGCTGGAATCGCGACCGCACAACGCCATCGACGGCTGACCGGCACGACACCCGCCGTTCGCGGGTATCGGCGCAGGCCGCGCCGCGGCGCGGTGGCAGAGTACCGATGTGCCTACGAATCGTTCGACCACCACGGGATCGCTGCTCACCGCCCTGTGCCCGGCGCTGCGCAGCGCGCTGATCCGGGTCGGCTACGACGCCGACACCTTGCTGGAGGCCCTCGGCGCCGACGCGCACGCCGCACTCGGACGGTCCGAACCGGTACCGGTGCGCCGTGCCGCGCGGGCGGCCGGTGAACTGGGCACCCTGATCCGCCTGCTGCTGCTCGGTGACGCACTGCCGGAGTCCGAGGTCGCGGCGGCGCTGGCGCCGGTCGAGCTCGATCAGGCCGTCGCGGCGGGCCTGCTGGAACGCGACGGCGATCAGCTGCGCGCAGCGCTGGACCTGCGCCCGCTCGACACCGGCGCGGGCACCCGCTGGATCCTGTCGGATCTGGACGATTCAATGCGCAGGCGCACCCTCACCGCCGACCACGTCCTCGGTGTCGGCCATGCCTCGCTGTCGCTGCTGCGGGCCACCCCGGCCGAACCGGTCGGCTCGGTGCTCGACCTCGGCACCGGGTGTGGTGTGCAGGCCGTCCATGCCGCCTCCTATGCCGGCCGCGTCACCGCCACCGACGTCAACGGGCGGGCGCTGTGGCTGGCCGAGGCCACCGCGGCGCTCAACGAGCTGGAGGTGGAACTGCTGGAGGGTTCCTGGTTCGAGCCGGTGGCCGGTCGCCGGTTCGACCAGGTGGTGGCCAATCCGCCGTTCGTGGTCGGTCCCGCCCGAGTCGAGCACACCTACCGCGATTCGGGCCTGGCACTCGACGGTGCCAGCGAGCTGGTGATCTCCCAGGCACCGGGACTGCTCGCACCCGGTGGCACCGCGGCGATGCTGGCAGCCTGGGTGCACCGCGACGGCGAGGACTGGCGCCAGCGCGTCTCGTCCTGGCTGCCCGAGCACGGCGTCGACGCCTGGGTGGTGCAGCGCGATGTCGCCGATCCCGCCCTCTACGTCGGGACCTGGCTGCGCGACGCGGGCCTGGATCCGCGCGACCGGCATGCCCAGCAGCGCGCCGAGCAGTGGCTGGAGGCCTTCTCCGCCGCCGAGGTGGAGGGCATCGGCTTCGGTTTCGTCTATCTGCGCGCCATCGACGGCCCCACCGAACTGCTCGCCGAGGACCTCACCCACGGCTTCGACGACCCGCTGGGCGCGGAGGCGACCCGCTACTTCGAACGCTCGGCGTGGCTGCGCGCGGTCGCCGCCGACAACGATCTGGCCTGGTCGGCGCGTTTCCGGGTGGATCCCGCGACCGCACTGGAAAGGGTGTATCTGCCGGGCCCGGAGGGCTGGGAGCAGCGGGTGGCCCGGCTGCACCGCGGCGACGGCCCGCGCTGGCAGCACGAGGTGGACGAGACCACGATCTCCCTGGTAGCGGGAATGCGACCGGACGGTCTGCCGTTACACGAACTGATCGAACTGCTCGCCATCGCTCACGGATCCGACACCGTCACGCCCGAGTTCGCGACCCAGGCACTGGGAGTGGTGGCCGGACTCGTCCGCCACGGGCTGATCCTGCCCGTCCTGCCCGGCTAGCGGCACCTGCCGGAACGGCCGGCGCAGGCCACGGCCGTTCCCGTCGCGGGGTGTTCTCAGGAACTTCTCAGCCGAACGTGGCGAAAACCGCAGTTCAGAAGCGGTTTACCCGTGCCAGGGCAGGGAACTTTCCCTATGTCGGGTCCGTTGATCGGAGTGAGACACCACCGACAGGAGGCAAGTCATGACAAGCCCCGCCACCACTCGAGTGCGCGCCAGCGATTCGGACCTCGACGCCCAGAGCCCCGCCGCCGACCTGGTACGTGTGTACCTGAACGGGATCGGCCGGACGGCGCTGCTCACGGCGGCCGATGAGGTCGAGCTGGCCAAGCGCATCGAGGCGGGCCTCTATGCCCAGCACCTGCTGGAGACCGGCAAGCGATTGTCGGCCGCCCGCAAGCGCGATCTGGCCGTCATCGTCCGCGAAGGCCAGGCCGCCCGCTCGCATCTGCTGGAAGCCAACCTGCGTCTGGTCGTGTCCCTCGCCAAGCGCTACACCGGGCGTGGGATGCCCCTGCTGGACCTCATCCAGGAGGGCAACCTCGGCCTCATCCGCGCGATGGAGAAGTTCGACTACGCCAAGGGCTTCAAGTTCTCGACCTACGCCACCTGGTGGATCCGCCAGGCCATCACCCGCGGCATGGCCGATCAGAGCCGCACCATCCGGCTGCCCGTCCACCTGGTCGAGCAGGTCAACAAACTCGCCAGGATCAAGCGGGAACTGCACCAGCAGCTCGGCCGCGAGGCCACCGATGACGAGCTGGCCAACGAGTCGGGCATCCCGGTGGAGAAGATCGCCGATCTGCTCGACCACAGCCGCGATCCGGTGAGCCTGGACATGCCGGTCGGCAACGACGAGGAAGCCCCGCTGGGCGATTTCATCGAGGATTCCGAGGCCACCTCCGCCGAAAGCGCCGTCATCGCCGGTCTGCTGCACCACGACGTGCGCAGCGTGCTCGCCACGCTGGACGAGCGGGAACAGCAGGTCATCCGGTTGCGTTTCGGCCTCGACGACGGTCAGCCGCGCACCCTGGACCAGATCGGCAAGCTGTTCGGCCTGTCCCGTGAGCGGGTCCGCCAGATCGAGCGCGAAGTGATGTCCAAGCTGCGCAAGGGCGAACGCGCCGACAGGCTGCGCGCCTACGCCAGCTGATCCGCACCGTGCCGGCGCCCCCCGGCACGAGCGACCCACGGTGACCGCGCGGTCACCGTCCCGACGCCGACCGGTGTCCGCACGTACCGCCCCCTCCGGAGCGTGCGAACCGGTCGGCGTAAACGTGTGGGTGGGCATGCGCTCGGGTCCCGCACCCGACCACGCCGCACCTGCGCGACCCGGTCTCGAAACGGCTGGCTACGAGCAGAACCCGGCGCTCGCGATCTGACAGGCACAGCGCACCCTCATCCGAGCCTGCGCGAAGCGGTATCGAAACGGCTGAGCTGAGGACGTTCTCCGGGGCTCCGGCAGAACTCGCGCACGACAGACACGGTGATCCGTTCATCCGAGCCTGCGCGGACCGGTGTCGAAGCGGCTGGGCTCGGGGCCGATTCGGGCTCGCGCGTACAGGATTTCGGCGGAGGTGGGTGAGGCGAGCACGGGGTCGAAGTACAGTTCCCGCATTTCCGGCAGGTCGTCGAACAGTGCCGAAATGCGTTGCGCCAGCTCCACCAACGCCGCCTTGTCCACCCGCGGGCTGGCCGGGGTGCCCGACAGCAGCGGGGCCGCGCGCGGCGCGTCGATCAACGCCGACGCCTCGTCCGGTGACAACGGCAACGCGCGATAGGCGCGGTCGCCCAGCATCTCGATGATCAGCCCCGACAAACCGAACTCGATCACCGAACCGAACGACGGATCGTCCTGCACCCGCAGCACACACCCCACACCCTTGGTCGCCATCTTCTGGATGTGCAGGGCCGGTTCCCCGCTGAGTGCGACGAGATCGGTGTAAGCCTGGCGCACGGCCTCCGGCCGCCACAGATCCAGCCGGACTCCGCTCAGATCAGGACGACGCCGCCACGCATCGCTGGTGGCTTTGGCCGCGACCGGATAGCCGAGCTCTTCGGCCGCCGCCACCGCGGCATCCGCATCGCGCACCTCGCGGAAATCCACCACCGAAATCCCGTAGCACTCCAGCAAGGCCACCGTCTCCAGATCGGTCAGCCGGCGACCGCCCGAATCGGCCATCCAACCGGCCACCAGCTCGGTAGCCCGAACACTGTCGATACCGTCGGGCCGCACCACCGCCGACTGCGGCCGGTCCCGCCATTCCGCATACCGGCGCACCCGGGCCAGCGCCCGCGCGGCCCGCTCCGGATCCGGATACGACGGGATGGAGCCGCGCACGGCGGACGCACCGGTCCCCCGCACCGCCAGCAGATTCGGAATGCCTTGCTCGGCAATGAAGGTGGTCAGAATCGGCTTGCCCGCCTCGGGCACCGCTTCGGACGCCTCCCGGATCGCGGCCGCGAATTCACCGGTCGGCACCGGCACGGGCGGGGCGAAGACCACGATCACCGAATCGACGTCATCGGAACGCAATTGGGCGACAACGGCGTCGAAGTAGTCACCCGGGGTGGCCTGCGGTCCCAGATCCACCGGTTCGCCGGCCACCAGACCCTCACCGCGGGCGGCGTCCACGGCCAGCCAGCTCAACGCCGCGCTGTTGCCGACCACCGCCATCCGCGCACCCGCGGGCAGCGGCTGGTAGCCGAGCAGAGCGGCGCAGTCGAACAGCTCCGAAATCGAGTCCACCTGCACGATTCCTGCCTGCGCGAACAGATCCCGCACGATCGAGCGGTCCATGTCCCCGGCCGGCTGGGTCCGCGCCGCCAACCGGCCACTGCTCACCGCCACGATCGGCTTGGTCCGCGCCACCCGCCGCGCGATCCGGGAGAACTTGCGCGGATTCCCGAAGCTCTCCAGATACAGCAGCACCACGTCGGTGTCGGGGTCGGTGTCCCAGTACTGCAACAGGTCGTTACCGGAGACGTCGGCGCGGTTGCCTGCGGAGACGAAGGTGGACAAGCCGAGATTGCGGGCCGCGGCCTCACCGAGGATCGCCGCGCCCAACGGCCCGGACTGACAGAAGAATCCGATCCGCCCCCGCCCCGGCAACACCGGCGCCAGCGTGGCATTGAGCGCGATCGCGGGATCGGTATTGGCGATTCCGAGCGCGCTCGGCCCGACCACGCGCATGCCGTGGCCCCGCGCCGCCGCCACCAAGTTGCGTTCGGCCGCCAGTCCCGCCTCGCCGGTCTCACCGAAACCGGCGGTGAGCACCACCAAACCCTTGACGCCCTTGGCCATGCAGTCGTCGAGTACCGATCCGATGGACTCCGCGGGCACCGCGACCACCGCCAGATCCACCTCGTCGGGAATCTCGCGCACCGTCGCGTACGCCCGCACACCACGCACCGAACGGCGGGAGGGATTCACCGGGAACACCGGCCCTTGGAAGGCACCCGAGAGCAGGTTGGCCAGCACTGCGCCACCGACACGTCCGGCGCTCGGGGTGGCACCGATGACGGCGATCGAGCGTGGAGTCAGCAGATTGCCGACGCTGCGCGCTTCCGAGGCCCGTTCGCGCGCGTCCCGCACCGACAGCAGGGCCTCGGTGGGGTCGATCGCGAATTCCAGATGCAGCACCGAACCGTCGCGGCTGCGCTCGACCTGATAGCCGGCCTCCCGGAACACCGTCACCATCACGGTGTTCTCCGCCAGCACCTCCGCGACGAAGGTCTCGATCTCGTTCTCGGCGGCGGCGCCGGCCAGATGCTCCAGCAGAATCGAACCGAGGCCACGGCCCTGATGCCCATCGGCCACCACGAACGCGACCTCCGCGGCCCGCGGCCCGGTGCGTTCGAGCAGTTCATAGCGGCCGACCGCGATGATCGACTCGCCCAGTTCGGCCACCAGCCCGACCCGGTTGTGATGGTCGACATGGGTGGACCGGTAGAGATCCTTCGGCGAGATCCGCGGATAGGGCCCGAAATAGCGCAGGTACCTGGTGCGATCGGAGAGCGCGGCATGGAATTGCTGCAGCCGTTCGGCGTCGTCGGGGGTGATCGGGCGCAGCCGCACCACGCCACCGTCGGAGGCCAGCACATCGGCGAACCAGTGCTGCGGCGGTGGTGGCGGCACCGCGGGGGTGTCCGGGGTGTCGATCTCAGTCACGGGGATCCTCCGGGTCGAGGCCGAGCGGGCCGAAGCACGCCCGACGGGTTGCCAGCACGGCGGTATCGATGGCGCGCTGGGCGCGGTCCACCCGGGCGTCACCGGTTTCAGCGGTCCCACCCGGGCCGTCCCAGCGCTGGAACGACACGTCGCCGCCGTCACTCATCGTGCGTGGTGGATCGACCCGCGGTGCCGCTTCGCGCACCATATCGATCCAGTCCTGCGGGACGTCGGTCTCCGGTGCGACATCGCGGTCCAGCGCCGCGGCCAGCAGATGCGTCCAGGCCCGTGGCACCACCCGGACCAGGCCGTACCCGCCGCCGCCTACCGCCAGCCAGCGGCCTTCGGCGTAGCGATCGGCCAGCTCACGCATGGCGAGGAAGGCCGCGCGCTGACCGTCCACCGTCAGCTCGAGGTCGGCGAGGGGATCTTCGCGATGGCTGTCGACCCCGCATTGGCTGACCACGATCTGCGGCCGGAACGCTGCGACCGCGCCGGGGACCACCGCGTGAAATCCGCGCAACCACTGCGCGTCCCGCGTGCCCGGCAGCACCGGCAGGTTGATCGCGGTCCCCGTGCCCGCACCGCTGCCGTTCTCCTCGGGCCATCCGGTGTTGGGCCACAACGTCGCCGGATGCTGATGGATCGAGATGGTGAGCACGCGCGGATCGGCGTAGAAGGCGTGTTGCACGCCATCGCCGTGATGGACGTCGACGTCGAGGTAGGCGATGCGGTCGAAACCGTGGTCGAGCAGCCAGGAGATGGCCACGGCCGCATCGTTGTAGACGCAGAATCCGGCGGCCGAGGCCGGCATCGCGTGATGCATCCCGCCACCGATGCTCACCGCGCGGCGGGTGCGGCCCTCGGCGATCGCGCGCGCGGCGGCCAGCGTGCCACCGACGATCACCGAGGCGGCGCGGTGCATTCCGGGAAACACCGGATTGTCGGCCGAGCCCAGCCCGTACGGCGGCGCCAGCGGAGCTTGACCGTGCGGCATGGGCGGCGCGACCGCGTGCTCGACCGCGTCGATGTAGTCGGCGGTGTGGATGCGCAGCAACTCCGGAGCGCCGGCCGCAGCGGGCTCGAGCAGCTCGACGCCGTCGAGCACACCGAGGCTGCGGGCCAGCGCCATCGTGTACGCCAGCCGGGCCGGTTTCATCGGATGTTGCGGTGTCCAGGTGTAGTCGAGGAAACGGTCGGTCCACACGACCGTCGCCGCGGGCGCCGGTCCCGGACGCGCGTCGGGCACTGTAGTGGCCATGCTCGCAACGCTAGCGGGAAGCTGACGGCCCCGTTCGGCGTTCACATGCAGTAGAAATACAAGCATGAGCGAACACGGCGGTATGCCGTGCGCCGACAGGGTTCCCGACGCGCGACGCGTGCTGCTGTGGCGTGCGCGGATCGAGTCGTCGCGTGGGTAGAATTCGTGCCGACGAAGGGGTAACAGGTGAAGGATCTGGTCGACACCACGGAGATGTACCTCCGTACCATCTACGACCTCGAGGAGGAGGGCGTGGTGCCCCTGCGTGCCCGGATCGCCGAGCGCCTCGAGCAGAGCGGGCCGACGGTCAGCCAGACGGTCGCCAGGATGGAACGCGACGGGCTGCTGCTGGTCGCGGGTGACCGTCATCTCGAGCTGACCGACAAGGGCCGCAGCATGGCCGTCGCGGTGATGCGCAAGCACCGCCTGGCCGAGCGGCTGCTGGTCGACATCATCGGGCTGGACTGGCAGAACGTCCACGCCGAGGCGTGTCGCTGGGAGCACGTGATGAGCGAGGACGTCGAACGCCGCCTCGTCGAGGTGCTCAACCACCCCACCACCTCGCCCTACGGCAACCCCATCCCCGGCCTCGACGAGCTGGGTGTGGCGCCGATCGCACCGGCCGACGAGAACCTCGTGCGGCTCTCGGAGCTGCCGCACGGCCAGTCGCACGCGGTCGTGGTGCGCAGGCTCGCCGAGCACATCCAGACCGATCCCGAGGTGATCAACCGCCTGCGGGAGGCCGGCGTGGTGCCCGACGCCAGGGTGACCGTGGAGACCAAGCCCGGTTCGGTGGTGATCACCGTGCCCGGCCACGACGGGTTCGAGCTGTCGGACGAAATGGCCCATGCCGTCCAGGTGAAGCTGGTCTGACCGGTGAAACTTCTGGTCACCGGCGGTGCCGGTTACGTGGGTGGAGTGTCCGCGCAGGTCCTGATCGAGGACGGCCACGAGGTGGTCGTCGTCGACGATCTGTCCACCGGTAACGCCGACGGCGTTCCGGCCGCGGCGCGCTTCGTCGAGGGCGATATCGCCGAGGCGGCGCCCGAGCTGCTGGCGTCCGAAAAATTCGATGGCGTCCTGCATTTCGCGGCGCAGTCGCTGGTGGGCGAATCGGTGCAGCAGCCGGAGAAGTACTGGCACGGCAATGTGGTGAAGACGCTGGAGCTGCTGGAGGCGATGCGCCGTACCGGCACACCGCGACTGGTGTTCTCCTCCACCGCCGCGGTGTACGGCGAGCCCGACCAGGTGCCGATCACCGAGGACGCGCCGACCCGCCCGACCAACCCCTACGGCGCCTCGAAGCTGGCCATCGACCACGCCATCACCTCCTATTCCGTCGCGCACGGCCTGGCGGCCACCAGCCTGCGATACTTCAACGTCGCCGGCGCCTATGGCGGGCTCGGCGAGAACCGGGTCGTGGAGACCCATCTCATTCCGCTGGTGTTGCAGGTCGCGGCTGGTCATCGCGAATCCATCGCGGTCTTCGGCACCGACTGGCCCACCCCCGACGGCACCGCCATCCGCGACTACATCCACATCCGTGATCTGGCCGACGCGCACCTGCTCGCCTTGCGCTCGGCCCAGCCCGGCAGCCATCGGGTGTTCAATCTCGGTAGTGGCACCGGATTCTCGGTGCGCGAGGTGATCTCGGCCTGCGAGCGGGTTACCGGATTGCCCATCGCGGCCAAGGATTCGCCGCGCCGCGCCGGCGATCCGGCCGTGCTCATCGCCTCCAGCGATCGGGCGATCGCCGAACTCGGCTGGCGGCCCGAGCACAACGACCTCGACGAAATCGTCACCGACGCCTGGAACTTCCTGCGCGAACTCGGCCCGCGGGCACACAGCGCGAAGTAGCCCGGTCTCGTCGGCCACGCGCCGGCACGTCATTGCCGCGCACCGAGGTCGATGCCGAGGTCGATGGCGGCTTCGCGACCGCACCTGATGAGGCGCTGCAACCGCTGCGGGTCCATCCCGGAGCGCAGCGCGGCATCCAGCAGCGCCGCCATCGGATGCTCGGGATCGGCATCGAGCGCCGCCGACAACGCGATACCGGCGAACGGCCCATCGCCGCGGGCGTAGGCGCAATAGCCGAGCAGGGTGGCGGCTTCGGCGCGGTCGCTGTCGGGCAGGCCGCGCGTCATCATCGCCCACAGCTGTTCGGCGGCCGCGGCGTGATCGGTGCCCGCGAGCGCGAACATCGCATCGCGGGCGTGCTTATCCCGCAGCGCCGCAGCCAATTCCGCGAGCTCGGCCGCCGACATCCGCACCCCGGATTCCACATTCGCGATCTGCCACAGCAGATACTGCACCGCACGCCTGCTGTATCCGATCCGGTCGGCGTCGCCAGCCGCCGCGGCGAATCGCTGATGTGCCCGCGCGAGCGCCGAACCCATTTCCGCACAGACCCGTTCCCGCATCACCGGATCGACCGCCACGACGGCGATCAGTTCCGATCGCGACCGCCGGACCTGCTTACCGCCGAGCACATGACTCAGCGTGATCGGTGAGGCGGCCGGGTCGGGCACCACACCCCGCCGATCGGCCCCCAGCACGCTCCACCACCCGTGGCCGGGCGCGATGGCCTGCACCGCCCACGCTCCGCACAGCGGAATCGAACGCGCCGCCAACTGAGCGGCCAGTGCCGTGACCAGCGAATCGCGGCCCGCTATGCCCGACTCGGGTTCCCGGCGACGGTCGTCGACCACGCTCGCCAGCACCCCGACCACACCCCGCTGATCACACACATCGGCCACCGTGGCCGCCAGCGTCCGCGCCCCGGTACCGGCCGGCGCGGGCGACAGGTCGAAGCGCGCCACCACATCGATCAACGCGCTGTCCGGTTCCCGCGGCGCGGCCCGCAAGACCGCCACCACCAGCGACCGCACCGGAACGAATCCGAGTATCGCCGGAACGCCGGCCAGGAACTCCCCCGGTTCGGCGAGCCGGATCTCCCCCATCCGCATATCGACCGCATCGCCGTCGGCCGCTGCGAGGTCCTCGGCACCGCCGACCTCATCGCCGCGCCGTCGGCCCGCCTCAGCACGACCTCCAGCAGTCCCGTCGTCCCCATCGTCACCGTCGGCACAGCTCAGAATCCCTCGAAGCTTGTCGACATCCGGTGTGTCCACCGAGGCCAGCCACGGCGGCCACGGCCCGTCCAGCCCATCGACGTCGGCCTCGCCCGGCTCCAGCGCGCCCGGTGGGCAATGGTCGTTCGGCGTGCCGGCATCGCAGTCATGCCGCATCGTGCGGTCACTGGACGAGATATTCGGCGCGGGCGGCCGCCGGAGTACCGATCCGAGCCCACCAGGGCCGGCCCCGCTCCCAGAAGCCTTATCCGGTCCGCGATCGCCGAGCCACGGTCCACTCCAGGGAAGCCACGCCGGATTCCCCGGCTCAGCCTCCTTCCCGCACGCCCGGGTCGCTCCGCCGGACCCAGGCCCGCCCCCTTCGTCTCCGGAGGTGCTGCGATGGCACGGCCCGCAGGCTCCGGAACGGCCTGCCCGAAACGGCGCGCCGCGTAGTCCGCCGGCGCGGGAGCGCACGCACGCGGCCTCGGAATCGTCGAGTGGTGCCGTGGAGTGTGCGGGGCCGGCCTGATCACGCCCCGTGGGTTCGGTGGGTGTCGCGGGAGTCGTCATGGGTGCAGCCTGCCTCAGCGCCGGTGTGACGCCACGAACGCGACCTGGGCTTTTCACCCGGCCTGTGGATAACTTCCCCCTGTGGACAACTCCACGTTTCAGCTGGTGGCGACCTTGTTCACGGCGGTGTCGAACAGCTGCTCGAGTGCCTGCGTATCCGGCTCGGCGTCGGTGAACGACATGTAGGTCACCGTGATCCGCACATCCCCGATCTGCCCGATCAGCGTGCTCATCGACTGCGTGAGCCCCGGCCCTCCGACATCGGGATCGACCGTGCGCCGCAGCGCCATGGCATCGTCGGCCTCGACCTGGGGCGCCTGGCCGATCTCGGTGGTCACCGTGCTCGACGCACCGGCGCGGGATACCCGGATCTCCGCGCAGCGCTGCACCTGGTTGCGCAGCCGCAGCAGCGGGTCATCGGTGCGGGTCAGCTCCACTGTGAGGGTGGCACGCGCCGCGTCATCGGTGCCCACCGCGACGGCGAGGCGGTCGGCGCCGGGCCGCGCTTCGGGTGGGGTGCATTCGGCGGGCTGAACAGTGGCTCCGGCGCCGACGCCGTCGAGGTCGCCCGCGGCCTGTCCAGCGGCCTCCGGCGGCAGGACCACGGCCGGGTAACCATCCGGGAAGTCCTCGGGCGCGGGTAGCAGTGTGGTCAGCGATGTTTCGAGCTGCCGGGTGACCGCGGTCGGCTCGGCCGGCACCGCCTGCCCGCTCATCTCGGATCCGCAACCGGCGCCCAGCAGCGCGGCCAACGCCAGCGCGCCGCCTGCCGCCGCGCGGCTCAGCGACGGTCTGTGCGTCGAATCCGGCACGCCCACAGCCCCACTCTGCCAAACTCCCGGTGCGGCCCGCCCACGCCACGCCGACCGCCATCCCAGCGCCTGCGGGATGCGGGAATTGTCGCGCCGCCGACGCTGTTGCTCCCAGCGAAGGGTCGATGTCCGCCCGGGCGCGCAGTAGTACATCGCCCATGGGGGACAATGGACTGTGGTACACCACGCGACGCGGCGACCGGTGCGAGATACTGGCCCGTCGGCGTCGGCAGGTCGGGTGCGCCGCGCAGGAAGGAGTACGCGATGGACTACGAGTCGCGAATGTACGAACTGGAGTTCCCCGCTCCGCAGCTGTCGTCCGACGACGGTTCGGGTCCGGTCCTGGTGCACGGACTCGAGGGTTTCACCGATGCCGGTCACGCGGTGCGGCTGGCCACCACGCACCTGCGCGAAAGCCTGGAAAGCGAACTGGTCGCCTCGTTCGACGTCGACGAGCTGCTGGACTACCGCTCGCGGCGCCCGCTGATGACGTTCAAATCCGATCACTTCGCCGACTACGCCGAACCCGAGCTGAACCTGTGGGCGCTGCGCGACACCGCAGGCACCCCGTTCCTGCTGCTGTCGGGCCTGGAGCCGGATCTGCGCTGGGAGAAGTTCACCACCGCCGTGCGCCTGCTGGCCGAACAGCTGGGCGTGCGCCGCAGTATCGGCCTGAGCGCCATCCCGATGGCCATCCCGCACACCCGCCCGCTCGGTATCACCGCGCATTCGTCCAATCGCGATCTGATCGAGGACAACCAGCGCTGGCCGGGTGAGCTCCAGGTGCCGGGCAGCGCGTCCTCGCTGCTGGAGTACCGGATGGCCCAGCACGGGCACGAATCGCTCGGCTTCTCGGTGCATGTGCCGCACTACCTGGCCCAGACCGCCTATCCGGAGGCCGCCCAGACGCTGCTCGAGCACGTGTGTGAGAACGCCGGGCTCGATATCCCGCTGGCCGCCCTCGGTGAGGCCGCCGCGCGGGTGCGCGAGCAGGTCAACGAGCACATCGCGGGCAATTCCGAGGTCGAGACGGTCGTGCACGCCCTCGAGCGCCAGTACGACACCTTCGTCTCCGCGCAGGAACGCCAGTCGAGCCTGCTGGTCGGCGACGGCGAACTGCCCAGCGGTGACGAGCTCGGCGCCGAGTTCGAGCGCTTCCTCGCCGAACAGGGCGGATACAACGACAACGGCTTCGGCACCGGCGACGACGACGCGCGCTGACCGGGATCGGTCCGGCCCGCGGCGGCCCGTAGGGTTGTCGGAGTGGATCTGACCGAACTGCTCGAGATACCGGGAACCGACGCCGACGCGCTGTACGAGTCGTTCGGGACGTGGGCGGCCGAGCAGGGCACGCCGCTGTATCCCGCGCAGGACGAGGCGCTGCTGGAGCTGGCCTCGGAGTCCAACGTCATCCTCGCCACCCCAACCGGTTCCGGAAAATCGCTGGTCGCGGTGGGTGCGCACTTGTACGCCCTGACGCGGGGACAGCGCACCTACTACACCGCGCCGATCAAGGCGCTGGTGAGCGAGAAGTTCTTCGCGTTGTGCGAGGTATTCGGCGCCGAGCGGGTCGGCATGGTCACCGGCGACGCCGCGGTCAATCCCGAGGCGCCCATCATCTGCGCCACCGCCGAGATCCTGGCGAATCTGGCGCTGCGCGAGGGCGCGGACGCCGATATCGGCCAGGTGGTGATGGACGAGTTCCATTTCTACGCCGACCCCGATCGTGGCTGGGCCTGGCAGGTCCCGCTGCTGGAACTGCCGAAGGCGCAATTCCTGCTCATGTCGGCGACGCTCGGCGAGGTCGATTTCTTCGCCACCGACCTGCGCAGGCGCACCGGCCGCTCCACCGCCGTCGTCGCCGGAACCGAGCGCCCGGTGCCATTGACGTTCTCCTACGCGCGCACCCCGATCACCGAGACGCTCGAGGAACTGGTCACCACCCATCAGGCGCCGGTCTATGTCGTGCACTTCACCCAGGCCGCCGCCCTCGAGCGCGCACAAGCCTTGACCAGTGTGAATTTCGCCAGCCGCGCCGAGAAGGACGCCATTGCCGAGGCGCTGGGCAGCTTCCGGTTCTCCGCCGGTTTCGGCAAGACGCTGTCGCGGCTGATCCGCCACGGCATCGGCGTGCATCACGCCGGCATGCTGCCGAAATACCGCAGGCTGGTGGAGAAGCTGGCCCAGGACGGGCTGCTGAAGGTGGTCTGCGGCACCGACACCCTCGGCGTCGGCATCAACGTCCCGATCCGCACGGTGCTGCTGACCGGGCTGACCAAATACGACGGTGTGCGCACCCGCAGGCTCAAGGCCCGCGAATTCCACCAGATCGCCGGGCGGGCCGGGCGCGCCGGATACGACACCATGGGCACGGTGGTGGTCCAGGCACCCGACCACGAGGTGGAGAACACGCGCATGCTGGCCAAGGCCGGCGACGATCCGAAGAAGCTGCGCAAGGTGCAGCGGCGTAAACCACCGGAAGGTTTCGTGTCCTGGAGCGAGGAGACCTTCGACCGGTTGGTGGCCGCGCCGCCGGAACCGATGGTGTCGCGGTTCGCGGTGACCAATTCGATGCTGCTCAACGTGATCGCCCGGCCCGGCAACTGTTTCGACGCCATGCGCCATCTGCTCGAAGACAATCACGAACCGCGTCCGGCCCAGCGCAAGCACATCCTGCGGGCCATCCGGTTGTATCGGGCGCTGCGCGATGCCGGTGTGGTGCAACAGCTTTCCGAACCCGATGCGCAGGGTCGCCGGGCCCGGCTGACGGTGGATCTGCAACGCGATTTCGCCCTCGATCAGCCGCTGTCGCCGTTCGCGCTGGCCGCGTTCGAATTGCTCGATGAGAAATCTCCCACCTACACCCTCGATGTGATCTCGCTCATCGAGTCGACGCTCGAGGATCCGCGTCAGCTGCTGATGGCCCAGCAGCACAAGGCCAGGGGCGAGGCCGTCGCGGAGATGAAGGCCGACGGCATCGACTACGACGAGCGCATGGAACTGCTCGAAGAGGTCAGCTGGCCCAAACCGCTGGCCGAGCTGATCGAGCCCGCCTTCGAGACCTACCGGGCCGGCCACCCGTGGGTGTCGGAATTCGCGCCGTCACCGAAATCGGTGGTGCGCGAGATGGTCGAGCGGTCGATGACCTTCGCCGAGCTGATCTCCCATTACGAGCTGGCCCGCTCCGAAGGCGTGGTGCTGCGCTATCTGGCCGACGCCTATCGCGCATTGCGGCGCACCGTGCCCGAATCCGCGCGCACCGAGGAACTCGACGACATCACCGAATGGCTCGGCGAGCTGGTCCGGCAGGTGGATTCGAGCCTGCTCGACGAATGGGAGCAGCTCACCAGCCCCGGCGCCGAGACCGACGCTGAGCAGCTGGCCTTCGGCGCGGAGACGGTCCGGCCGATCTCGGCCAACGAGCGCGCCTTCCGAGTCCTGGTGCGCAACGCCATGTTCCGCCGGGTGGAGTTGGCGGCGCTGCGGAACTGGCAGGCCCTCGAGGACCTCGGCACCGGGCCGGACTGGGAAGCCGAACTCGCGCCCTATTTCGCCGAGTACGACGCCATCGGCACCGGACCGGACGCGCGCGGACCGCAGATGTTGCGGATCGAGACCCGCCCGGGCTTCTGGCAGGTCCGCCAAACCCTCGACGACCCGGTCGGCGACCACGGCTGGGCGATCGTCGGTGTGGTCGATCTGGCCGAGTCCGATGCCGCCGGTGAGGTGGTATTCGACGAGGTCACGGTGACCGCGGGATGAACGGCCACCGACCATCGGAACTCCGGGTTTGACGGATTCGTTTCTGGGTACCGGCCGCTGATACTGTTCTGCTCCGCTGCTCGACCGAAAGATCCACCGATGCCCGAATCCCCGTACCTGCTCGTCGACCCCGAGCGCGTGCGCGCGAACTACCGCGCCCTCGATTCCGCCCTGCTCCGGGCCGGTCGACGGGCCCGGATCCGTTTCGCCGTCAAAGCCTGCCCGGTGCCGCAGGTCGTGCGGATTCTCGACGCAGAAGGCGCGCAGTTCGATGTCGCCAGCATCGGCGAGATCCAGATGTGCCTGGACCTCGGCGTCGACCCGAGACGCCTCTACTACGGCAATCCGATCAAGAAGGCCGCCGACATCGCCCGCGCGTATGCGCTCGGAGTGCGTGGTTACGCCTTCGACACCGAGGACGACCTGCTGCGCATCGCCGAGCACGCTCCCGGCTGCGAGGTCGAATGCCGGTTCCTGGCCGCCGCACCGCCATCACAGACACCGTTCGGCACCAAGTTCGGCTGCGCGCCGGTCGAGGCGCTGCGGCTGCTGGTGCGCGCCCGCGATCTCGGCTTGACGGTAGCGGGACCGTACTTTCATGTGGGCTCCCAGCAGCTCGATCCGGGGGCCTGGCGGATCGGCCTCGGGCAGGCGGCGCAGATCGTGAACGCGCTGTCCGACAAAGAGATCGCGGTGTCGTCGGTGAACATCGGCGGTGGCCTGCCGGTCTCCTATGCCGACCCGGCGCCCGACCTGGACGAGATCGCCGCCGTCACCGTCGATGCGGCGCGCAGCCTGTTGCCCGAGACCGCCGAGTTGGTGGTGGAACCGGGCCGTGCGCTGGTGGCCACGGCCGGTGTGGTGCACGCCGAGGTGGTCGGGGTACGGATCGCCCCCGACGGGCGGCGCTGGGTGTATCTGGACATCGGCCGCTACAACGGCATGGCCGAAACCGAAAACGAGTACATCGCTTACCGTTTCGTCACCGATCGCGATGGCGACCCGGTGGACGAGGCCGTGGTCGCGGGCCCGACCTGCGACGGCGACGATGTACTGTATCAACGCACGCGGGTCCTTCTGCCGACCACGTTGCGAGCCGGTGATCGCGTTCGAATTCTCGATACCGGCGCCTATACCGCGAGTTATTCGTCGGTGTCCTTCAATGGTTTTCCGCCCTTGACCGTGCATGTCCTGGGCGCTGAGGGAGAGTGAGTGTGTCCATGACGGCGGAGTTCACCGGTTGGCATGTGCTGGCCGAGTTCGGTGGGGTCGATCCGGAGCTGTGCAACGACCTGGAACGGCTCGACGCGGCGTTGCGCCGGTCGCTGACCGGCGCCGGGGTCACCATCTGCGATGTGGTGCGCAAACAGTTCACCCCGCAGGGCGTGACCGTGCTGGCGCTGCTGTCGGAATCGCACGCCTCGATTCACACCTACCCCGAATCCGGTGACATCTTCGTCGACGTGTTCACCTGCGGCAGTATCGGCGACGGTGCCGAGAAGGCCGTGGAGCTGCTGCGGGAGGCGTTGTCGCCCAAGGAAGTCCGGATGTCGACGGTGCGCCGCGGCCGGGCCGGACAGCGGGTCGAAGAACCCATGGGTCCGGGCCTGACCCGCATCTGGGATCTGTCGGATGTGCTGGTGGACACCAGGACCGAGTTCCAGCATCTGCTCATCGCCCGCACCGAACAGGGCATCAGCCTGTTCTCCGACAACGACCGCCAGTCCACCGAGTACTCCCAGCTCACCTACCACGAGGCGATGATGGTGCCGGCCTTCGTGCTGGCCGAGAAGCTCGACAATGTGCTCATCATCGGCTCGGGTGAGGGCGTGGCCAGCCAGATGTCGGTAGCCGCGGGCGCCACCCGGGTCGACCACGTCGACATCGACCGGGAGGCCGTGCAGTTGTGCGCGGAACATCTGCCCTACGGCTACACCGCCGGTGAATTGGCCGCCGCGGTCGAGGGTTCGGGGCCGGTGCGGGTGCACTTCGCCGATGGCTGGGACTTCCTGGCGAACGCGGCGGCCGAGGGCGTGCGCTACGACGTCATCGTGATCGACCTGCCCGACGAGCGCGTCGAGGACGCCCAGCACAACCGGCTCTACGAGGCGGAGTTCCTCCAGCGATGTCGCGCCCTGCTGGCCCCCGGCGGGGTGCTCAGCGCCCAGGCCGGCTGCGCGACGATGTGGCGCAACGACACCCTCAAACGCTCCTGGCAGCGCTTCCATGACAACTTCGGCACCGTCGTGCACTACGGCAGCGACGAGCACGAATGGTCGTTCCTGTTCGGCCTGGTCGACCAGATCGACGACCCCGTCCCCGGCATGACCGACCGGCTCACCACCCTGCCCTACCGGCCGGCCACCATCGACGCGCGCGCCCTGGTGCGCGGCGCGATCGAGCCCTACGCACTCCGCCAGACGGACTGACGCAACCGGCACCGGCCCTCCTGGAAGCGGCTTTTCTCGCCTCCGGGAGGGCCGTTCGTCGTCACGCCGGGCGCTGCGTGCGAATGATCTCGGCGATATAGGCGTAATCGTCGGCGCGCGCGGTCGAGGCTCGGTAGACCATGCCGAGGGTGCGGCCGGGAGCCGGGTCGGCGAAGCGCGCGGTGGCCAAGGTGCCGCGCGCGGTCTCGGCGGCCACCGCCATCTCCGGGATCAGCGTGATACCGAGTCCACCCGCGACGCACTGCACCACCGTCGCCAGCGACGCCGCGCGAGTATCGCCGACGGCGGCCGGGTGGGCGTCGGCCGAACGGCACAACTCCAGGGTCTGATCACGCAGGCAATGGCCCTCGTCGAGCAACAGCATCGGCAGCGCGTCCAGGCTGGCGGGCTCGATATCGGTGCGCCCGGCCAGCTCGTGCTCGCGGGGCACGACCAGCACGAACTCCTCGGTGTACAACGGGATCTCCACCAGGCCCGACGCCTCGGTGGGCAGCGCCAGCACCGCGACATCGAGGATCCCGGTGCGCAGACCGTCGAGCAGCCGGGCCGTCTGATCCTCGACCACCTGCGGCACCAGCGCGGGCAGTTTGCGCCGCAACGCCGGCAGCAGCGACGGCAGGATGTAGGGGGCAGCCGTCGGGATGATGCCCATGCGCAGCGTGCCACCGAGTCCATCACCGGTGGCCGAGGCCAGGAATCGGTCGGCCGCCTCCAGCGTCGCCATCGCCTGTGGCAGCAACCGCATTCCGGCCGCGGTCACCAGCACCCGCCGCGTGCTGCGCTCGATCAGCTGCAAGCCGAGGCCGTGTTCGAGCGCGGCCAGCGCCTGCGATAACGTGGGCTGGCTCACATTGAGCCGGGCCGCAGCCGTGCCGAAGTGCCGGTACTCCGCGATCGCGACGAACGCACGCAGCTGCGACAGGGTTGGCTGATAAGTCTGATCAGTCACGCCTATCAGTGTAGTGCGACTTATCACCTTTACCTTTCACCGGTTGTTGGGCAAGATCACAGATGAGCTTTTTCGCACCCGCCGGCTGGTCGATCGACCACGCCGGCTACCGACATGACAGAGGAGATGAGCATGGCCCTGCTGACCATCGGCGACCAGTTCCCGGCGTACAACCTCACCGCGGTGATCGGCGGTGACCTGTCGAAGGTCGACGCTCAGCAGCCAGACGACTACTTCACCCAGATCACCAGCGACGACCACGCCGGCAAGTGGCGGATCGTGTTCTTCTGGCCGAAGGACTTCACCTTCGTCTGCCCCACCGAGATCGCCGCGTTCGGCAAGCTCAACGACGAATTCGCCGACCGTGACGCCCAGGTGCTCGGTGTGTCGGTGGACAACGAGTTCGTGCACTTCCAGTGGCGCGCCCAGCACGAGGACCTGAAGACCCTGCCGTTCCCGATGCTGTCGGACATCAAGCGTGAACTGGCCACCGCCACCGGCGTTCTCAATGCCGACGGCGTCGCCGACCGCGCCACCTTCATCATCGACCCGAACAACGAGATCCAGTTCGTCTCGGTCACCGCCGGTTCCGTCGGCCGCAACGTCGACGAGGTGCTGCGCGTGCTCGACGCGCTGCAGTCCGACGAGCTGTGCGCCTGCAACTGGAAGAAGGGCGATCCCACCATCAACGCCGGCGAGCTGCTGGCCGCGAGCGTCTGAGATCGAGGTAGTCAGCCATGAGCATCGATAACCTGAAGAACTCGCTACCGGAGTACGCGAAGGACCTCAAGCTCAACCTGTCCTCCATCGCGCGCACCACCGTACTGAACGAGCAGCAGCTGTGGGGCACCCTGCTGGCCACCGCCGCCGCGACCCGCTCGGCCACCACCCTGCGCGAGATCGCCGAGGAGGCCGCCGACACCCTGTCCGCGGAGGCCTACAACGCCGCTCTCGGCGCCGCCTCCATCATGGGCATGAACAATGTGTTCTACCGCGGCAAGGCGTTCCTCGGCGGCAAGTACGACGATCTGCGGGCCGGTCTGCGCATGCAGATCATCGGCACCCCCGGCGTCGACAAGGCCGACTTCGAGCTGTGGTCGTTCGCGGTGTCGTCGATCAACGGCTGCCAGCACTGCCTGGAGGCGCACGAGCACACCCTGCGCGAAGAGGGTGTCTCGCGTGAGGTGATCTTCGAGGCGCTGCGCGCGGCCGCGATCGTGGCCGGTGTCGGCCAGGCCGTGCAGACCACCGAGGCGCTGGCCACGGCAGCGGTCTGACCAGCGTTTTCTGCCACGTCGATGGCCCCGGCCCCGTGCGGGTCGGGGCCATCGTCATCCCGTCGTGTTTGCCAGACATTTGCTGTGATGTGCGACATTCATCCCCTTACTGCGGCTCGCGCGCCGAGTACGCTCGGCTGACATGGGCACACAGGCGGAAGTGTTGCGGGTATTCACCGATACGGCGGGGCGATTCGGCAACCAGTTGGGTGTCGTGCGGGCTACCGAGGTCGCGGAGCCGCAGCGGCAGGCCGTCGCGGCCCGGCTGGGCTACAGCGAGACGGTGTTCGTGGAGGATCCGGTCGACGAGATCGCCCGGGTCCGCATCTACACCCCCGCGGTGGAATTGCCCTTCGCCGGGCATCCCTCGGTCGGCACCGGCTGGTGGCTGGCCGAACGCGGCCTGCCCGTGCACACCCTCGACGTGCCGGCCGGACCGGTGCCGGTGGAGCTGGCCGACGGCATGGTTTGGATCCGGGCCCGGGGTACCTGGGCCCCGGCGTTCACCTTCCATCAGCTCGAGCAGCCCGAGGAACTCGCCCTGCTCGATCCCGCCGACTACACCGACGGCTCGCACTATCTGTGGGCGTGGACCGACGAACACCGCGGTGCGGTCCGCTCCCGGATGTTCGCGCCCGCCATGGGAATCGCCGAGGACGAGGCCACCGGTGCCGCGGCGGTCGCGCTGACGGCACTGCTGCGGCGTGGCCTGAAGATCACCCAGGGCCAGGGGTCGCAGATCTTCACCGAATGGGATTCCGACGGCTGGGTGCGCCTGGGCGGGCGGGTCGTCGCCGATTCGTTCGTGGATCTCTAGGCCGGACGACTCGCCCGGCCGGTTCAGTTCGCCACGGCCGCGATCAGCATGTAGGCGGTGCCGAGGTCCATCACCAGATGCGGTAGCAGTGCGACCGGGCGCGCACCGGCGTGATCGAGCCAGCGCGGCGTCCGCCCGGTGACCACGCAGCCGAGCAGCACGGCCGCGTCCACCAGGAAGAGCACCGCCAACGCGATCACCGGCCCCGGTGCGGGCCCGCCGTCATGCCCGCTCCCCGCGTGACCGGACATGGCGTAGAGCATCACCGCGGCGGCGGCCACGTGGTAGCCGAGCGCACCCACGCGGGCCACGGGCAGTGCCCGGCCCTCGGCCTGCCATTCCACCACCCGGACCAGCAGCAGCATCGCGAACGCGACCGTCATCGCGATCAGGAGCCCGCGCATCGCGGGGCCGTGTGCATGCACCGGGAAGACCAGCATCGCGAGCATGACCATGCACATGATCAGGTGGGCCGCATCCGATTCCCGATGATGAGCCGGGTTCGGCACGGCTGCCGGCGCCACCGCACCCGTGGGGACGGGCAACGGTACCGTCACCCGCGCGACCACGACGGCCGCCGCGATCACGAATGCGCCCACCACCATCCACCGCAGCGCCGCATATTCGAGCACGAATTCCGCCACCCCGCACCGCCTTTCGCCGCAGCGACCGTGGATACCGCGCTCTCCATGATCGCATCAGCGCAGGCGTTGCGGCGTCCTTTCGTCGCCGATCGTGCGCGGACGCCGTGGCGAATCGGATCGACCTGCCCGGTACGAATCGAGTCGACACCACGACGTCGTGCTACCCGAACCAGGCCGCGCGACGTCGCGGACCACAGCATTCGGAGGACGCCGGGACGCGCTCGTCAGCCCAGGGCGCGGCTGAACGCCCCGGCGAGCTCGGCCAGCTGGTCGTCGGTGATGACGAACGGCGGGGAGATCTGGAGCGCACCGGCGCCCGCGGCCCGCGAGGAAACACCCTGGGCGCGCAGGGC
The DNA here is from genome assembly GCF_000284035.1 of Nocardia cyriacigeorgica GUH-2. Lineage (NCBI taxonomy): Bacteria > Bacillati > Actinomycetota > Actinomycetes > Mycobacteriales > Nocardiaceae > Nocardia > Nocardia cyriacigeorgica. Next base: position 4,077,568 of record NC_016887.1, read on the forward strand.
TTTCACCATGGCGGGCGCTTCGGCGGGATCGGTGAGCTGCACGGCGGCCACGGCACCGAGCCCGCTGCGGACCTCGGCGACGCGCGGATGCCCGGCCAGCGGTGCGAGGTGCTGGTGCAGGGCCGATTCCAGGTGCGCGGAGGCGGTGAGCAGGGCTTCGCGTTCGATGATGTCGAGGTTGGCCATGGCCGCGGCAGCCGCAGCGGCGTGCCCGCCGTAGGTGTACCCGTGGCGCCACCACACGCCGCCGGCGAAGAACGGTTCGGCCACCCGGGGCGCGATGAACACCGCGCCCATCGGCAGATAACCGGAGGTCAGGCCCTTGGCGGTGGTCATCAGGTCCGGCTCGAGACCGAAACGGGTGGAAGCGAACCAGGATCCGCCGATCCGGCCGAAACCGGTGACCACCTCGTCGGCGACGAACAGGATGTCGTGATCACGGCAGATGCGGCGTACCTCGTTCAGATAGCCCTCGGGCGGCAGGTACACCCCGCCCGCGCCGATGATGGGCTCGCAGAAGAACGCGGCGATGCGTTCGGCGCCGAGCTCCTCGATCAGCGCCAGCAGCGACTTCGCGTCGTCCCATTCGACGGTGCGGGCATCGGCCATCAGCTCGCCGTAGCCTTCCCGGTTCGGTGCCAGACCCGATAGCGCGGTCCCGGCCACGTGCATGCCGTGATAGGCCAGGCGGCGCCCCACGATAATCGACTTGCCGGGTTTGCCGAGCTCGTGCCAGTAGCGGCGGGCCAGTTTCGCGGCGGTGTCGATGGCATCGGAGCCGCCGGAGGTGAAGAAGATCTTGCTGCCGGGCACCGGCGCCATCGCCGCCAGCCGTTCGGCCAGTTCGCGGGTGACCGGTGCGGCGAGATCACCGAAATTGGAGTAGTGGGCCAGCCGGGTCAGCTGCCGGGCCACCGCGTCGGCGATCTCCTGGCGCCCGTGTCCGACGTTGGCGAACCAGAGGCCGGCGGTGGCGTCGAGGTAGCGGTTGCCCGACTCGTCCCAGATGTAGGCAGCCTCACCCCGCGCGACGACGAAGGCGCCGTCGCGTTCGATGGCGCCCATATCGGCGAATCCGTGCCACAGTGATCCCATCAGGCGCTCCTCGGTTCGACGGCCCTGCCCCGTCCATCCTGCCAGCGTCGCGCGAGCCCGCCGAGCGCCACGACCGCCACCGCGAGCAGCGCGAACACGCCGGCGAGCACCACCAGGCCGATGAACAGCGAGACATATCCCTGCTCGCGCGGGTCGAGGAACGGATACGGATACCAGTCGACGATCGGGCCGCGGATCAGCGAGTACGCCCCGTACACCGCGGGATAGATCAGCAGCGCGCCGAGCAGGCGCCCGGTGAGGCCGAGGCTCGCAGGCACCAGCACCCAGTCGAGCATCATCACCAGCGGCAGCACCCGGTGCAGCACATCGTTGATCCAGCGGTCGGTGAGCATGACGTCGATGTTGGCCAGCAGCACCGCGTACACCACGCCCGTGATCAGCAGATACAGCGTGCTCGCCCCGCGAATGGCCTGCCAGCGCCGATCGGCCGGGTCGAGCAGGGCGCCGACCAGCAACACCAGCACGCCCAGCACGTTCGATTGGATGGTGAAGTAGCTGAAGTAGTTGGCGACCGAGAACCCGGACTCGCCGAGATTGCGCAACGGGATCCAGACCAGTGCGACCACGCCGAGCACACCGAAGGCAAGCCGCAGCACCCGAACCCATACCGGAGCACCCGAGCTGGTGATCATGGGCCTGATGGTCGCATAACAACGGGCCTTCGACCCCGCGAATCGCGGACGCGCACACCACCGGCAACCCGATGTGTATTCGATCACCTCGCCCGCCTACCGCGACTCGATGAGCTGGCCGTCCCCTGCGCCCGCGACGGTGCCGGGCGGAAAACCCGAGGACCGCCGCAGACCGCGTCCATTAGGCTGGATGCCGCAATGACCAGGACCGCAACCACCCCGCGTGAGCTTCGCACCCGCCTGGCCACTCTCACCCTCCGCGACGAGCATCGGCTGCGCAGGCAGCTCGACCGCGCGCGCGGCGGTGATCTCGGGCGGATCGAGTCCGAGATCGCGGTGGCCGAACAGCGGATCGCGAACCGGCGGTCTGCCGTACCCGAGATCCGCTACCCGCAACACCTTCCGGTCACCGCGCGCCGCGACGATATCGCCGCCGCCATCGCCGCCAACCAGGTCGTCATCGTGGCGGGTGAGACGGGCTCGGGTAAGACCACCCAGATCCCCAAGATCTGCTTGGAACTCGGGCGCGGCATCCGCGGCATGATCGGCCACACCCAGCCGCGCAGGCTCGCCGCCCGCGCCGTCGCCGAACGCATCGCCGAAGAGCTGGGCACCGAACTCGGCGATGCCGTGGGCTACACGGTCCGCTTCACCGATCAGGCCGCCGAGCACACCGTGGTCAAGCTGATGACCGACGGCATCCTGCTCGCCGAGATCCAGCGTGACCGGCTGTTGCGCGCCTACGACACGATCATCATCGACGAGGCGCACGAACGCAGCCTCAATATCGATTTCCTGCTCGGCTATCTCAAACAGCTGCTGCCGCGCCGGCCCGATCTGAAGGTGATCATCACCTCCGCGACCATCGATCCAGAACTGTTCGCCCGCCATTTCGCCGACGCCACCGGCACGCCGGCACCGATCGTCGAGGTGTCGGGCCGGTCGTATCCGGTGGAGATCCGCTATCGGCCGCTGGCGCTGCCGGTGCCCGCCGCTGACGAGGACGACGAGGATCGCGTCCTGGACCGCGACCCGGTGGACGCCATCGGCGACGCGGTGACCGAACTGTTCGCCGAGGGCGACGGCGATGTGCTGGTGTTCCTGTCCGGTGAACGCGAAATCCGCGACGCCGCCGACGCACTGCGCGAGCTGAAACTCCCCCGCACCGAGATCCTGCCGCTGTACGCACGATTGTCGGCGGCCGAACAGCATCGGGTGTTCGCCCCGCACACCGGCCGCCGGGTCGTGCTGGCCACCAATGTCGCCGAGACCTCGCTGACGGTGCCGGGCATCCGCTATGTCGTCGATCCGGGCACCGCGCGGATCTCACGCTATTCGATGCGCACCAAGGTGCAGCGGCTGCCGATCGAACCGATCTCGCAGGCCTCGGCCCGGCAGCGTTCCGGGCGGTGCGGTCGAGTGGCCGACGGCATCTGTATCCGGCTGTACTCCGAGGACGATTTCGAATCCCGTCCGCTGTTCACCGATCCGGAGATTCTGCGCACCAATCTGGCGGCGGTCATTCTGCAAATGACGGCGCTCGGCCTCGGCGATATCGAGAAGTTCCCGTTCGTGGAGCCGCCGGACTCGCGCGCGATCCGCGACGGCATCGCCCTGCTCGAAGAGCTGGGTGCCCTCGTGCCCCGGTCCGCGCGCGCGTCAGCGGGCAGCGGCGCCACGACCGATAGCGCTGAGCAGCCGTCCGGCTCGGGAGCGGACAACGCGACTGGTCCCGCCGCATCCGGGAAGCCGAGCGAACAGTCGCCCGCGGCCGGCTCGCGCAGCCGTGGCCGCGGAGCGCGACGTCGCACGGACGACGACGGCGGCCTGTCGCTGACGCCGATCGGCCGCGAGATGGCGCGCCTGCCGGTGGATCCGCGGATGGCGCGGATGCTGGTGCAGGCTCATCGCGACGGCTGTCTGGCCGAGGTGCTGATCATCGTGGCGGCATTGTCGATCCAGGATGTGCGCGAACGGCCGGCCGATCAGCAGCAGGCCGCCGACACCAAACACGCGCGGTTCGTCGTCGAGAACTCCGATTTCCTGGCGTACCTGCGCCTATGGGATTACCTGTCGGTGCAACGTAAATCATTGTCGTCCAATCAATTCCGGCGGATGTGCCGCGAGGAGTTCCTGCATTATCTGCGTATTCGGGAATGGCAGGACCTGCACGGGCAGTTGCGTACCATCACCAAGGGCTTGGGCTGGTCGGCGCACAGCGAGGGCGACAGCCGTGCGGCCGAACCGCAGCGCGGGGCGGCGGCGAAGACGGGCGGGCGCGGCAAGTCATCCAGCAAGCCCGCCAAGGTTGCCGTAGTCGAGGACGACTCGCTGCCGTGGGATGTGACCGCGATCCATCAGTCGCTGCTGGCGGGCATGCTGTCGCACATCGGCGTCCGGGAGGCGGAATCGCGCGAGTTCCTCGGTGCGCGCGGTGCGAAGTTCATGATCTTCCCGGGTTCGTCGCTGGCGAAGAAACCGCCGCGCTGGGTGATGGCCGCCGAACTGGTGGAGACCTCGCGGCTGTGGGGCCGCATGGCCGCGCGGGTGGAGCCGGAATGGGCCGAACGCCTGGCCGGGGATCTGGTCAAACGCACCTATTCCGAACCGCATTGGTCGTCCAAACGCGGCGTCGCCCGCGCCTATGAACGGGTCACCCTCTACGGCGTTCCGCTGGTGACGCGACGGCCGGTCGACTACAGCCGCATCGATCCGGTCATCTCGCGCGAGTTGTTCCTGCGCCATGCCCTGGTGCAGGGCGAATGGCAGACCCACCACGAGTTCTTCCACCGCAACCGCGAACTGCTCGACGATGTCGCCGATCTCGAACACCGGGCCCGCCGCCGCGACATCCTGGTCGACGACGAGGTGCTGTTCGACTTCTACGACCGGCGCATACCCGCCGACATCGTGTCCGTGCGCCACTTCGACAAGTGGTGGCGCACCACCAAACGCACCGATCCCACGCTGCTGGATTTCACCGCCGACACCGTCGTCAACGAGGGCGCGGCGCCGCTGGATCCGACCGATTTCCCGGACGCCTGGCGCCAGGGCGAGCTGAGTTTTCCGCTCACCTACCAATTCGAACCCGGCAACGACGATGACGGCGTCACCGCCCGGATCCCGGTCGCGCAGCTGGCGCATGTGCGCGCCATGGGCTTCGACTGGCTGGTGCCCGGCATGCGCGAAGAACTGGCGACCGCGCTGATCAAGACGCTGCCGAAGAATCTGCGCCGTGCCGTGGTGCCCGCGCCCGATTTCGCCGCGGCGGCGCTGGCCGCACTCACCCCGCGCGCCGAACCGCTGCGCACCGGTCTGGCGCGGGAGCTGTCGCGGCTGGGATCGGTGCCGATCGCACCGAACGATCTGGATCCGTCGGCCTTGCCCGATCATCTGCGGATGACCTTCGCCGCCGTCGACGACAACGGCCGGGTACTGGCCCGCGACAAGAACCTGGCCCGGCTGAAAACCCGGCTGTCGGAACAGGTGTCGGAATCGGTCGCCCGCGCCACCGCCGGCGCCGAACGCGCCCCCGCGATCGTCTGGACCGCCGAATCGCTCGGCACGGTGCCCGCGGCGGTGAAACGAGAGGTCGCCGGGCAGACCATCACCGGCTATCCGGCGCTGGTCCCCGAGGACGAGGGCGTCGCGGTGCGGGTGCTGAGCTCGCCGGCCGAACAAGCCACCGCCATGCGGGCCGGCACCCGCGAGCTGGTGCTGCGCGCCATCCCGACCTCGCTGCGGACGGTCACCGCGGGCCTGTCCCCCGCCGACCGGCTGGTGGTGAGCCAGAATCCCTACGGTTCGCTGGACGCGCTGGTCGCCGATTGCCGGGCGGCCGCGGCCGACGAACTCATCGCCGCCGCCGGTGGACCGGTGCACAGTCCCGAACAGTTCGAGGCGCTGGTGGCGAAGATCCGGCCGGAACTGGCCGGGGCAGCCGCGCGCATGGTGCGGCTGGCGGTCCCGGTGCTCGCCGAAGCGCACCGGGTCTCGACGGCGCTGGCGAGCACCGGCGAAGCCGATATCGCCGACGACGTCCGCGCTCAGCTCGCCGATCTGGTCTTCGACGGATTCATCTCCGAATGGGGCAGCGCGCGGCTGCGGGAACTGCCGCGGTATCTGCGGGCGGCCGTGGTGCGGCTGGAGGCGCTGCCCGGTTCGGGTGTGCGCGACCGTCAGGGCATGGCCGAGGTCGACGCCGTGCTGGCGGCCTATGAGCGGCTGCTGGCCGGGCTGCCCGAACCGCGCAGGCACGCGCCGGAGGTGGCCGAGATCTGGTGGATGATCGAGGAGCTGCGCGTCAGCTTGTTCGCGCAGAAGCTCGGCACGCCGTATCCGGTGTCGGTCAAGCGGATCCAGAAGGCGATCGCCGCCATCCGCCGGTAGCCCGGCCGAGCCGGCCGTTGGCGTTACTTCACCGGCACTGGCGTCGTGCCCCATGAATCGGTGGCGGCGGATTATGGGGCGCGCCGATCCAGCTGCGACCGGCTTACCGTCGTCGGTGTACCGCGGCCGGTGGGCTACTCACCGCCGCCGCGCCGAACCCACCCGATCAACCGGGTGATGCGTCATGAGGAAGTGGTGGCCATGCGAAAAGTTCTCGGCGGCATCGGAATCGGGACCGCGCTCCTGCTCTCGACAGCGCTGGGCGCCGGACCCGCGGCAGCGGAAGCGCCCGCACCGGTGGCGGCACCGTCGAACCTCACCATGTGGCTGCGCCCGCTCGCGGGCCTGGTCGGCTCCGGTTCGGTGACGATCTGCCCGGGTCAGGCCATGGGCAGCTTCGGCTGCTCCTGCCCGCCGGGCATCTGCCTCTGATCCGCAGCGTTCGATCGAGCGAACCGAGGCTCAGTCGCCGGAGCCGACGGCGGCCGCCCTCGCCTGCCGCATGCCCTGGATCTCGCGTTCGAAATCCTCGGCGGAGGTGAAGGAGCGGTAGACCGAGGCGAACCGCAGGTAGGCCACCTCGTCCAGATCGCGCAGCGGGCCGAGGATGGCCAGCCCGACCTCATGGCTCGGGACCTCCGGTGAGCCCTTGGCCCGCACGGTGTCCTCGACCTGCTGGGCGAGCAGGTTCAGGGCGTCGTCATCGACCTCGCGGCCCTGGCAGGCGCGGCGCACCCCGCGGATGACCTTCTCCCGGCTGAATGGTTCGGTGACACCGCTGCGTTTGACCACGGACAGGATCGCGGTTTCGACCGTGGTGAAGCGCCGCCCGCATTCCGGGCAGGAACGTCTGCGGCGGATCGCCGCGCCTTCATCGGCCTCGCGCGAGTCCACCACCCGGGAGTCAGGGTGCCGGCAGTACGGGCAGTGCATCCGAGATCCTTCGTCGATGCGTACGCTCGCGTCCGGATCGCCGCCGATCGGGGCCGGCCATCCGGCGAGCGCATGAGCCGGGACGGTGCCCGGCGGCGGGTACACCCGCGGTGAACTCTGGTATACCCGCACAGCACTTCGAGAATACCCGCGTAGGGTCCGCGTCGGTGCTGCTCACCCCCAGGAACGCCGCGGACGCTGCCGACGTCAGCCGGTCAGCTGCCACTGGGTGGTCATATCGGCGAGGACGTCGGGCAGACGCTGGAGCAGGCGCCCGCGCGCGAGTTTGTCCCAGAACGGCTCGGCAAGGACAGCGGTCGCCAGGGCGGCGTCGGATTTCATATCGATATGTCGTGGCACCAGGTCACCGGTGATGTAGGCCCAGCGAGCGTCCCGGTCGGCCCAGTTCCAATTCGGCAGCGGTGTGCGCAGCGAGATCGTCCGATCCCCGGCGGCCACGGTGACGGTGGCGGGGCCGTAGACACCCGGCGCGCGCACTCCCGGAACGCCGGCCTTACCGGCCACGGTGCTGACGTAGGTGAGCACCCGGCCCATCGACCCGCGTCCGGTGGCGGTGGCGTCCCACTGATCGGCGACCACATAGTTCTGCTCGCGGTCGGTCATCCGGATCAGGGCGTCGATGTATCCGGCGCGGGTACCCGAGGCCACCGCATGCCAGGCGGCGCGCAGGCCGTCGTCGAGTATTCCGGCCCGGTGCATCTCCTCGATGCCCGGCAAGCCTTCCGCAAGGTAGGCCTCGTGCATCGGGACCAGGTCGAGGAAGATGTGTTTCTGCATCGTCATCAGCCGGATCTGGTACCAGGCCAGATCGTCGGCGGTCAGCCGTGGGCCTTCGGTGGCGAGCAGGTGGATATCGGCGGGCAGGCCACGGACCAGTTCGGCGGGAGTACTGCGCAGCAGATCGGCGACGGCGCTGCCGAGTTGATGGATGGCCGGTAGATCGACCAGCCGGCCGACATCGCTCATATCGAAGTAGCCGGACGCGAAGGAGCCGCCCGCGATACCGGCCAGCGCCGCCCACCAGAATTCCGGATGCTGCGAGGCCAGGCGCAGATAGTTGACGTAGACCTGATTGAAGATATGTTCGCCTGCGGCCGGGCCGCGGCCGGGATCCCATGCTGCGAGCTCGATTCCGGCATTGTCCACCGCGACGACGAGCCAGTACTGGTGCAGCAGGGTCGCGTAGCGGCTGGGCGCGATCGCGTCGGCCCGGGCCTGATCCAGCGCGCTGCGCAGGGCCGTGGCGTCCAGTGGCAGAGCCGGATTCAGTCCACCGGCGCCGGAGCCGTCATCGTTGACGGCGGGCAGATCCAGGTAGGCGGCGTAGGCCGGCGCGGCGTGCGCGGCCGGGACCGCTGCGAACCCGAGCACCGTACAGATGAGGACGACGGCGGTCCTGGCCAGAAACCGGAGGCGGACTCCGGCGGTGTGCTGATGCGTCATGCGGTCCCGGTTCAGTTGTCGGTGGCGTTGCCTGGATCAGGTGTTCAGCACAGTAGCAACGTGTTTCAGTTGTCGATCAACATATTCGGCCACCCGCAGTGGCCGTTCTTCGCTGTCACTCGGTCCACACCACCGGACAGGTGGCCGAACCGCACCGGCCGCAACTCGATGGTGCACCGCTGTCGAGGCGATGTCGTTCAGCGCGGCGCATCGGCCGAACCAAACGACGGCGGCGCCTGCTCGACCACGGCGGGACCCTGTGGATATTGCTGCGGGACAACAGCCTCCGCCCGCAGGTGCGCGATACCGATCAGAGCCGTGACCACCAGTGCGCTCAGCAGCGCGGAGATCGCCAGGACGGCGAAACCGACCCGCGCCTGCTCGACCCGCTGCACGGAGTCCGCCGGATAGCCCGCGGGCGCCAGCCGAGTGGGACGAGAGTCGTAGCGCACCACCGCGGCTCGCGGGCCGGCGCCGCGTGGGCGCCGATCGGACGGGCGATGGACCGCCTGCCGGGTGCGCTGGATACCGCGAGACGGGCGCACCCGCACAGCGGTGCCCGATCCCCGGCTGCCGCTCCCGGCTCCGGTCGCGCCGGAAGGCCCGGCCGCCGCGTCTGCGCTGCCGCCCGCGCCCGCAACGACGTCGAGCGGCGCCGCGACCGCTGCGCGCCCGGCCCTCATCGTGTCGATATCGCTGATCGCTGTGCTCATCGGACAAACCTCCGTGGTGATACCCCGTCGTTGCTGTCATCGGCCGCACCCTCGCGGCGCCTGGTCGCCCTACCAGCGAACTCTTCGGCTCGCCCGACCCTCATTCGATCACGTGTTCGAAGAACTGATGTTCGATTTCTACCACGGGACACCGACAAAGTCAGCAGAAACGCCGGACATGCTCGAACAGATGTTTGATAGATCGCGTCGACCGGACTAGATTCGGAGGACGACATCGACTCCCGGTACGGCGCGGTCGAGCCGGGTACCGACACGAAAGGGCGGCAACGGTGAGCCAGACAGACGGCACGGGTGACGGGAGCGGTCTCGGCACCGAAACAGCCGGGACCGGAACGGATCTCACCGTGCGTCAGCGGAAGGTGCTGGAGGTGATCCGCACCTCGGTCACCGAGCGCGGCTACCCGCCGAGCATCCGCGAGATCGGCGACGCGGTCGGCCTCACCTCCACCTCGTCGGTGGCCCATCAGCTACGCACCCTGGAACGCAAGGGCTATCTGCGCCGCGACCCGAATCGTCCGCGCGCGGTGGATGTGCGCGGCCTCGACGAGGCGGTGCGGGCGGTCACCAGCCTGGCGGCGGTCGGCGCGAGCGCGGACGACGCCGGCGCCGAGATCGCGGGCGCCGATTCCGATCGCCCGGTGCCCACCTTCGTTCCGGTGCTCGGCCGGATCGCCGCCGGTGGCCCGATCCTGGCCGAACAGGCCGTGGAAGATGTCTTCCCGCTGCCCAAGGAGCTGGTCGGCGACGGTTCGCTGTTCCTGCTGAAGGTCGTCGGTGAATCCATGGTCGACGCGGCGATCTGCGACGGCGACTGGGTGGTGGTCCGCCAGCAGAACGTCGCCGAAAACGGCGATATCGTCGCCGCGATGATCGAGGGCGAGGCGACGGTGAAGACCTTCAAACGCACCGGCAAGGATGTCTGGCTGATGCCGCACAACCTGCATTTCGAGCCGATCCCCGGTAACGACGCCCAGATTCTCGGCAAGGTCGTCACCGTCATTCGCAAGATCTGAGCAGGCATGTTCTCCGATCCCGGCGGTCGCGTGCTGGTCGACGCGGCCGCCGGGAATTCGGAAGCCGGTAATCCGGAGCTGGTCTGGTACGCCAGCTACGGCTCCAATATGAATCCCCGCAGGCTCGCCTGCTATCTGCGCGGAGGCGCGCCCGACGGCGGCGTGATGACGCTGCCCGGCTGCCGCGACGCCACCCCGCCACGACGCTCGGTACCGCTGCTACTGCCCGGCCTACTGTATTTCGCCACCGAATCGGCCGTGTGGACGGGCGGGCGGGCCTTCTACGACCCGGATATCGCCGACCACACCGCCGCCCACGCCTATCTGCTCACCGCCGCCCAGTTCAGCGATATCGCCGCCCAGGAGATGTATCGCGAACCGGGCACGGATCTGGACTTCTCGCTCGCGCTCGGCACCGGACGCGCGCGCTTCGGGCCCGGCCGCTACGAAACCCTCGTGCACGCCGGAACCCGTGACGGCTACCCGATTCTCACCTTCACCGCTCCCTGGGGCCGCCACGATGTCCCCGGCAATCCGCCCGCCCCGGCCTACCTGCGCCATCTCGCGCATGGGCTGATCGCCTCGCACGGCTGGACGATCCAGCGCACCGCCGCCTACCTGGCCTCCCGCCCCGGCGCCGACCTCACCTGGACCACCGCGGCCGTCGTCGCCTTGCTGACCGAGGACGCCGGCTCACCACCGGAGATCGACTGGAGCGTCGACAACTCGACCCAGTGACTGCGGTTGCTCCGATCGCGTTGGCTTTTCGACACTGACGGACCAGCAAGCCGATCCATCCGAGCGGCGGCAGGCACCGGTACGCGTGCGACGGGAACGACCTCGCACGGATGCCGGCACCAGGTGCCGCCGCTACCGCTCCCCCAGCGCCGCCGACATCGCCTGTGCGCCCGCCCGAATCGCCGCGATGTACTCCGCCCGCCGGTCCGGCCCGACCGCAGGCGAGAGCGGACCGATCTGTACTTCATAGGGTGCTCCGGCGCCGTCGAAGACCGGCGCGGACAGATAGCTGACCGGCAGCGACTCCGCCGAGGCGATCTCGGCCTCGGTGTAGGGCCGTGCGGTCAGCCGCGACAACTGCCGCAGCACCCGCGACCGCAACTGCGGTTGCAGCACCTCCGAACCGACCGCACCGAGCAGATCGGCCAGCACGTCGACCAAGCCGGCATCGTCGGCGTCGGGCCGGAACACCGCGTAGCCGTTGTCGGCCACGAACCGCAGCAGCGCGGGTGCCGCCCGGCGGACCGGACCGGACACCGTCGCCAGCCAGGCCCGCCGCTCGGCCTCGGCCCGCCACGGCATCACCGCCGCACCCGCCGGATAGGCCAGCGGCAGCGATTGCCCGACACTCAAACCGGGCACCACGCGCGCGCCCGAATACTGCTTGGCCACCACGGTGAGCCGGTCGCTGTCGATCCGGCTGAGGGTGGCGCCGCAACCCGCGGCCGCCGCCAGCGCCGCCAGCTCGGTCTGTACCGCGCCCAGCGCCGTCGGAGATTCGGGCGCCAGCCGCGCCAGGGCGGGGCCCGGCCGATATCGCAGGTCATCGTCGCGGATCAGCCAGCCTGCGTCGGTGAGTTCGGCCAGGACCGCGGTGACGGTGGCGCGCGCCAGCGACAGCGCCGCCGCGATCTCCGAGACACTGCGTGCGCGATCGGATTCGACCAGCAACTCGACCACCGCGATCACACGGCGGGTCGGTGGTGATCCCGGTACTGCCATCTCGGCCCCTTGTCGCCCGGCGCGTGGCGCCCTACACTGCATCGACTATTCGCCGAATAGTAGTCGAATATTCGACACGGAAAGGAATGCGGCGATGATTCTGGATCGATTCCGGCTCGATGACCGGGTAGCGATCGTCACCGGCGCCGGGCGAGGCCTCGGTGCCGCGATAGCCGTCGGATTCGCCGAGGCGGGCGCCGATGTGGTGATCGCGGCGCGCACCGAATCCGATCTGCGGTCGGTCGCCGCCCAGGTGGAGGCGACCGGGCGCAAGGCCCATGTGGTGGTCGCCGATCTCGCCGATCTCGATGCGGTGGCGGCGCTGGCCGACGCGGCCGTCACGCAGTTCGGCCGGCTCGACATCGTGGTCAACAATGTCGGCGGGGCGATGCCGAAACCGCTGCTGGACACCAGCGCTGCCGAACTGTCGGAGGCGTTCACCTTCAATGTCGGTACCGCGCACACCCTGGTGCGCGCCGCCGCGCCGAAGATCCTGGAGACGGCGGGCACCGGCTCGATCATCAACATCACCTCGACGATGGGCCGGCTGCCCGGCCGCGCCTTCGCCGCCTACGCCACCGCGAAAGCCGCGCTCGCGCATTACACCCGCAGCGCCGCCATGGACCTGTGCCCACGCATCCGGGTGAACGCGATCGCCCCCGGATCCATCCTCACCTCCGCACTGGAGGTCGTGGCCGGCAACGAGCAGATGCGCACGGCGCTGGAACAGGCCACCCCGATGCGCCGCCTGGGCAACCCGGCCGATATCGCCTCGGCCGCACTGTTTCTCGCCTCGCCCGCGGGTGAGTTCCTGACCGGCAAGGTGCTCGAGGTCGACGGCGGCCTCATCGCACCGAATCTCGATATCCCCATCCCGGATCTGTGAGGTGACGACCATGGTCTATCGCGTAGTGCACTGGGGCACCGGCAATGTCGGGCGGCACGCGCTCGCCGGCGTGCTCGACGATCCCGGACTGGAACTGGTGGGTGTGCGGGTCTCCGGCCCGGACAAGGACGGCCGCGATGCGGGCGAACTCATCGGCGCCGACCCGACCGGCGTCACGGCCACCACCGACACCGAGCGGATCCTGGCGCTGCAGCCCGACTGTGTGGTGTACACGGCCATGACCGACAACCGGCTGATGGAAGCCCTCGAAGATCTGCGCATCCTGCTCGCGGCCGGGATCAATGTGGTGGCCAGCGCGCCGGTGTTTGTGCAGTACCCGTGGAAAGTCATCCCGGACGAGCTGCTGGGGCCGGTGGAGGAGGCCGCGGCGGCGGGCAATGCGTCGCTGTTCGTCAACGGGATCGATCCCGGCTTCGCCAACGATCTGCTGCCGCTGGCGCTGCTGGGCACCTGCCGCCGGGTCGACCAGGTGCGGTGTCTGGAGATCGTCGACTATTCGACCTACGACAATCCCGCGGTCATGTTCGACATCATGGGTTTCGGTCAGCCGATGGAGCAGACCCCGCTGCTGTTGCAGCCGGGTGTGCTGTCGCTGGCCTGGGGCAGCGTGGTCCGGCAGCTGGCGGCCGGGCTGGATATCGAACTCGACGCCGTCACCCAGACCTACGAACGGATCCCGGCCCCGGAGACCTTCGACATCGACTCCGGCATCATCGAGAAGGGCACCGCGGCCGGTCTGCGCTTCGAGGTGCGCGGCATGGTCGGCGAGCGCGCCGTCACGGTGCTCGAGCACGTCACCCGGTTGCGCGCCGACCTCGCCCCCGACTGGCCGCAACCGGCCCGCGCAGGCGGCTCCTACCGCGTCGAGGTCACCGGCGAACCGCACTACACCCTCGACCTGGCGATGTTCAGCGACAACGGCGACCACAACCACGCCAGCCTCGTCGGCACCGCCATGCGCCTGGTCAACGCGATCCCCGCCGTGGTGGCGGCCCCCGCAGGCATCCGCACCACCCTCGACCTGCCCCTGATCACCGGCGCCGGTCTGGCGTCGCGCGGCTAGCCCGGGACCGAGCGTCTACCGAAACCGCCCCGCCCCACCGGAATCGGCGGGACGGGGCGGTGCGTTCAGCGCGGTACGCGGAAATCAGGCCAGTTTCAGGGAACGGCCGATGATCTCCTTCATGATCTCGGTGGTGCCGCCGTAGATCGTCTGGATGCGGGCGTCCATGTAGGCCTTGGCGATCGGGTATTCCTTCATGTAGCCGTAGCCGCCGTGCAGTTGCAGGCAGCGGTTGATGAGGTCGAGCTGCTCCTCGGTGCTCCACCACTTGGCCATGGCGGCGTCCTCGACCGAGAGCTTGCCCGCGTTCAGATCTTCGATGAAGCGGTCGACCATGATGCGCACGGCGGTGGTCTTGGTGGCCAGCTCGGCCAGCACGAAACGGGTGTTCTGCAAGGCGCCAATCGGCTTGCCGAAGGCCTTGCGGTCACGCACGTACTGGCAGGTCATGTCCAGGCAGGCCTCCATGGCGGCGGCGGCCATCACGGCGATGGACATGCGTTCCTGGGGCAGGTTCTGCATCAGGTGGATGAAGCCCATGCCCTCGGTGCCGAGCAGGTTGGCCGCGGGCACCCGGACGTCGTTGAAGCTCAGTTCGGCGGTGTCCTGCGCCTTGAGGCCGATCTTGTCGAGGTTGCGGCCGCGTTCGAAGCCGGGCATATCGCGCTCGACCACCAGCAGACTGAAGCCCATCGCGCCCTTCTCGGGGTCGGTCTGGGCCACCACGATGACGATGTCGGCGTTGATGCCGTTGGTGATGAAGGTCTTCGAGCCGTTGAGCACCCAGTCGTCACCGTCGCGCACCGCGCGGGTCTTGATGCCCTGCAGGTCCGAACCGGTGCCCGGCTCGGTCATCGCGATCGCGGTGATGATCTCGCCGGAACAGAAGCCGGGCAGCCACCGCTGCTTCTGCTCGTCGTTGGCCAGCTCCAGCAGGTACGGCGCGATGACGTCGTTGTGCAGCGAGAACCCCAGGCCGGAGTACTGGCCGCGCACGGTCTCCTCGGTGATCACCGCGTTGTAGCGGAAGTCCTTCACCCCGCCGCCGCCGTACTCCTCCGGCACGGCCATGCCGAGGAAGCCCTGCTTGCCGGCCTCGGTCCACACCGACCGGTCGACGATGCCCTGCTCTTCCCACGTCGCGTGGTTCGGCGCGACGTGGGTGTCGAGAAACTTGCGGAACGACTCCCGGAACAGGTCGTGCTCGGGTTCGAACAGTGTGCGCTCCACACCAACCTCCTAGTGACCACACGAACCGGTCCGCACCGGTCCGTCGTTGTCACCCACCGTACCCGGAATGAGAATCGCTGTTCACTTCACTCCCCGAATTCGTCGCCTCACCTGCTCGAGTAGCGGCGCCGAAGATGATCAAAGGAGATTCACGACAAACGAAACCGCCGCAGCCGGTCGATCGCGCCGGAGGCGAACGCGCCCAGATCACCGCGCACCCGGCCGGCCAGCGTGCGGCCCGCATCGCGGTCGCGTTCGGCGAACAGGAACCGCAACTCTTCTTCCAGGCTCTTGCGCACCACGGCCCGCAATTCGACCGCGGCGGCGCCGAGATCAGGGGCGTCGCGCCAGGGCGCCGGGTCGATCGGCGCGCCTGCGGCGAAGTAGAACCGCTCCGGCCTCGGCAGCGGCGTGGGGCCGATGCCGCGCACCAGCGGCGGGGTGAGTTCGCGGTTGATGCCGAGCGCCTCGACCACCCAGCGCAGCGGCCGCAGCACCGGGTGATCGCCGTCGACGATGATGTCGTAGGCGTCGTCCACGCCGATCATCGCCACCGGAACGATCGGCGCGCCGGCCTCGATCGCCATTCGGGCGAAGCCGGTGCGACCCTCCCATTTGAGGTGGTACTTCTCATTCTTGCGACGCACGGCCTCGCGCCCGCCGCCCGGGAAGACCATCACCGCCTCGCCGCGTTCCAGCAGCGCCAGGCAGTTCTGCCTGGTCCCGCGCACCGAGCCGTAGTGGTGCAGCAGATGCCGCACGCCGGGCACGGCGATCAGCACGTTCTCCGCGAGTCCGCGGATGAGCCTGCCGCGCCGGCGCAGCACCTCCGGCAGCAGCAGCGGTGCGTCGATCCCCCCGAGCAGGTTGTGATTGCCCACCAACAGCACCGGGCCCTCGGCGGGAATGTTCTCCAGCCCGTAGAACCGCGGGCTCGTCCACGCGCGCAGCGGGGCGAGCAAGGTCTCGATGACGCGCAGGTCGGTATCGCTCAGCGATACCGACAGCGGCGCACCGTCACTGAGCACGGCGGTGTCGTGCGGGGCACGGTCGTGCGACATGAACCCTCCTGATGTCGATTCGATGACGATAACGCAACGAAATCGACTGTGTCGCATCGGATATGCGGTCAGGGCTGACCTGCGGCATTGTTCACGTGCCGGAAACCGGCGGTGGTTACGATGCCGGTCCGTCAGCCACGGCGGTGCCCGCGTGCGCGTACTCCGACAGCGCCGCGGCCAGCGCGTGCGGAACCCGCGCATGCACCCGGGTACCCGCTTCCTCGTGGCTGGAGCTCTCGATCCGGCCGTCGGCGTGGATGCGGGCGAGCAGGTCGCCGCGGGTGTAGGGCAGCAGCACGCTGATCTCGACGTCGAGTCCGCCGAGCACCTCGGCGAGCCGGTCGCGCAGTTCGTCGATGCCGGTGCCCTTGTGCGCGGAGACGAACACCGCCCCCGGCAGCAGCGCGCGCAGCCGGGTGAGCTCGACCGGGTCGATGGCGTCGATCTTGTTGACCACCAGCAGTTCCGGCGGTGCGGGCGTGCCCGATTCGCGGATGACGTCGGTGACGACCTCGCGCACCGCCTTGATCTGCTCCGACGGCAGCGCGTCGGAACCGTCGACCACGTGCAGCAGCAGGTCGGCGCCGGTGACCTCCTCCAGGGTGGAGCGGAAGGCCTCGACCAGCTGGGTGGGCAGATGCCGGACGAACCCGACGGTGTCGGTGAACACCACCTCGCGGCCGTCGTCGAGTTCGGCGCGCCGGGTGGTCGGGTCCAGGGTGGCGAACAGCGCGTCCTGGACCAGCACACCGGATCCGGTGAGCGCGTTCATCAGGCTGGACTTGCCGGCATTGGTGTAGCCGACGATGGCGACCGACGGGATGCCGCTGGAGGTGCGCCGCGAGCGCATGGTGTCGCGCGCGGTCTTCATCTCGCGGATCTCGCGGCGCAGCTTGGCCATTCGCTCGCGGATGCGGCGGCGGTCGGTCTCGATCTTGGTCTCACCGGGACCGCGCAGACCCACACCGCCGTTGCTGCCGGCGCGGCCACCGGCCTGACGCGACATCGACTCACCCCAGCCGCGCAGCCTCGGCAGCATGTACTCCATCTGGGCCAGCGCGACCTGCGCCTTGCCCTCGCGGGAGGTGGCGTGCTGGGCGAAGATGTCCAGGATCAGGGCGGTCCGGTCGATCACCTTGACCTTGACCACCTTCTCCAGCGCGGTGAGCTGGGCGGGGGTGAGTTCACCGTCGCAGATCACGGTGTCGGCACCGCTGCCGAGCACGACCGAGCGCAGCTCTTCGGCCTTACCGGAACCGATGTAGGTGGCCGGGTCGGGCCGGTCGCGACGCTGGATCAGCGCCTCGAGTACCTCGGAGCCGGCGGTCTCGGCGAGCGCGGCGAGTTCGGCCATGCTGGCCTCGGCACGCGCGGCGCTGCCTTCGGTCCACACCCCGACCAGCACAACCCGTTCCAGGCGCAGCTGGCGGTATTCGACTTCGGTGATATCGGTGAGCTCGGTGGACAGCCCGGCGACGCGGCGCAGGGCGCTGCGGTCTTCGAGCTGGAGTTCACCGGTGGTGGGTTCGGGCGCCCAGCCGCCGCGGCGGCTCGGTGCCACGGGGGTGACATCGGTGTCGTCGAACTCGGCGCCGTCCACGTCGTCGGCGCCGTCGAACAGATCACTACCGTTGGTCATATCGAAAGACTCTGAATTCCTCATACACCATCCATGCTGCCACGAAATCCCAGGACAGCGCATGTGGTTATCCGCCGGGGCGGCCGGCTCACGCGCTCTGCCACCACTCGGCGGCGATCCGGCCGGTCGCCACCAGCACCGATGGACCGCGCAGCCAGGCCCGGCCGCCGTCCAGGCCGACGCGGACTTCGCCGCCGGGCACGCGTACGGTCACCTCGCCGGTGTCCTCGGTGATCCGGAAACCGGTCGCGGCCAGGGCGGCGGACGCGGCGGCCACGGTCCCGGTGCCGCAGGAGCGGGTCTCGCCGACGCCGCGTTCGTAGACGCGCATATCGACCGCGCCTGCCGCATCCAGGGCGGTGACCAGCTCGATGTTCACACCCTGCGGGAACAGGTCGGGGTCGTAGCCCGGAGCCACGGTCAGGTCGAGCTTGGCCAGGGCGTCGGCGGTGAGTTCCGGGTCGACGCAGGCCAGGTGCGGGTTGCCGACGTCGATGCCGATCCCGGCATAGGCCCAGCCGGCCACGGTGGCGGTGGATTCGCCCAGCTCACGGACCTCGCCCATGGCGACGGTGACCTCGCCGTGCACCGGCCCGGCCGTGTGCACCGTCACCGGCCGCGCACCCGCGCGGCTGCCGACCACGAATTCCGCACGGCCTTCCAGCCCCGATGCGGCCAGATAGTGCGCGAACACCCGCACGCCGTTGCCGCACATCTCGGCGATCGAGCCGTCGGCATTGTGGTAGTCCATGAACCAGTCGTCGGCGCCGACACCTTCGGGCAGCTCGGTCAGCACTCCCCGGTCCCGCAACGCACCCGCGCGCGCGACCCGCAGCACCCCATCCGCGCCGAGGCCGCGCTGGCGATCGCACAGCGCCGCGATCCGCTCGGCGGTGAGGTCGAGCCGCACCTCGGGGTCGGGCAGCACCACGAAATCGTTCTGGGTGCCGTGGCCCTTGGTGAACTCGATGCTGTCGGTGTCTGGCACGTGCCGGCCGCCTCTCGTCGTGGTCATCTGGCAAACGTCCGGCGTTGCCGGGAAATTTCGTACAGCGCGACCGCACCCGCCGACGGTGCGCCCAGCGAGCTCGCCGTCCCGCCCATGGGGATGTCGACGATGTCGTCGCAGGCCTGCGCCCAGGCCGCGCTCATCCCGCTGGTCTCGTTGCCGACCACCAGGATGGTGGCCTCGGTGAAATCGTGATCGAACACCGCGTGCGAGCCGCCTTCGTCGGTACCGACGACGCGCGTGGGGATGCCGCGGTTCACCTGCCGCTCGCGGAAGGCGAGGATCTGGGCCGGGCCCGCGGTGCGCAGTACCGGGACGGCGAACAGCGAACCGGTGGAGGCGCGCACGGCCTGCGGGTCGTACTGGTCGGCGCCGTGGCCGGTGACGATCACCGCGTCGGCGCCGAAGGCGTCCGCCGAGCGGATCAGCGTGCCGAGATTGCCCGGCGAATTGGGCCGGTCGAAGACCACCACCACCGGCGCGTCACCGGGCTCGCCCGGTTCGAAGGTCTCCAGGTCGATGGTGCGTGACTCGGCCACGGCGACCACCTCGGGCGCTCCGCCGGACTTCTCACCCAGGTCGGCCATGAGTTCCGGGACCAGACCCACCTGCGGCACATCGGTGGTCGCCAGCAGCTCGCGCGCCCAGCTCGACAGCTCCGGCCCGCCCAGCCGGTACAGCAGCGTCTCCAGCGGCCAGTCGTTGGCGATGGCCTGGGTGATCGGGCGCACGCCCTGCACCAGGAACCGGCGGTCGCGGTGCCGCTTGGTGCGGTTGTTCAGATAGGCCTGCCACACCTGCACCGAGGCGTTGCGGGTACTGACGCGTCGGGTCACTGCGGGGTGCGCTCCTCAGTATCGATCGGGGTGCTCGGCGGGGTGGCGGGCTCGGGGGTGACGAGCAGCGAGGCGACTGTAGCGAGCAGGTCCGGGTCGGCGCCGTCGACCCAGCGCACGCGCCGGTCGCGACGGAACCAGGAGCGCTGGCGCCGGACGTAGCGGCGGGTGCCGATGAAGGTCCGTTCCTTGGCGTGGGCGAGGTCGTATTCGCCGTCCAGATAGGCCAGGACCTGGGCATATCCGATGGCGCGGCGGGCGGTCTGCCCTTCCCGCAGCCCCCGCTCGACCAGCCCGCGCACCTCCTCCACCAGGCCGGTGTCGAACATCAGGTCGGTGCGGCGGGCGATACGCTCGTCGAGTTCGGCGGTCTCGCGGTCGACGCCGATGATGACGGTGCCCCAGCGCGGCCGCCCGATCACCGGCGCCGACGCCGCGAACGGCCGACCGGTGAGCTCGACGACCTCGAGCGCGCGCACCATCCGCCTGCCGTCGGTGGGCAGGATGGTCGCGGCAGCGGCCGGGTCGGCGGCGCGCAAGGCCTCGTGCACGGCCGCGACCCCGCGCTCGGCCAGCAGCGTCTCCCAGCGGGCCCGGACCTCCGGATCGGTGGCCGGGAAAACCCACTGGTCCAGCAGCGCCTGCACGTACATCATCGAGCCGCCGACGATGACCGGCGTGCGCTCGCGGGCCATGATCGCCTCGACATCGGCGGACGCGGCGGCCTGATAGGCGGCCACGGTGGCGGTATCGGTCACCTCCAGCACGTCGAGCTGATGGTGGACGATGCCGCGGCGCTGGTCCGGCGGCAGTTTGGCGGTGCCGATGTCCATACCGCGGTACAGCTGCATCGCGTCGATATTGACGATTTCGCCGTCGAGGCGTTCGGCCAGGTCGAGCGCCAGATCGCTCTTCCCGGTGGCTGTCGGTCCGACGACGGCGATCGGGGTGCGCGAAGCGGTCACCGCTGCTCCGCTCCGCGGTCCGGGCACCACAGGCCGACCTGGTAGCCGACGCCGAACGGGGCGTCCTGATAGCGGGTATCGACCGTGGGCGCGGCCGGGTCGGCGCCGAACATCCCGGCCAGCACCTGGAAGGCGGCGCGGCCGTGCATGCCGACCTCGGCACACGCACCCGGATCCAAGGCGAGCAGGCCGTCGCGGTCGCCCGTCCGCAACGCGTTCTCCAGCGCGGCCTGCCGGTCCGCGGCCCGCGGATGGAAGTAGCCCGGAGCGGAGGTGGTCAGTGTGCTGGCGCCGTCGGCGACCACGAGAACGCCCTGCGGCTCGGGGTCGGCGTCGAGTTCGGCGCGCAGTTTCGCGCCCAGCTCGGCGCACTGTCCGGCGGGAGTATCGGCGTCGACGATCCAGGCCTGCGCCACCGCGTCCGGTGCGGCCTGCTCGCGCAACCAGGCCGCGATGAGCACCGGCAACGGCAGATCCGGGTCGGCGACGACGCCGTCGACCGCAGTGCCGGTGAGGCCGACGGCCAGATCGACACCGAAGCCGCGGAAGGTGCCGGCCGTCTCAGGTCCTGCCACCCGGTCGCCGGCGCCCACGCCGACCACCGTCCACCGCGAGGTCACCGCCGCCAGGTCGGCGACCGCGGCCAGCGCCGCCGCGCGCACCTCGGCGACCGCCGCGCCCGCACCGAGCCCACCGCAGAGCTCGGGAACCAGGATCGGCGGCGAGGGAACCAGGGCCGCAAGACAGAACACGCCGTCAACGGTAGTCGCCCGCCCCGGCGCCCCGACGCCCTGCCAGTCCGGCTGCGCCAGCGTGGGTTCGAGTGTCTGTGCCGAAAACCCGGCCACAATTGCTAGTGTTCGAGGTACTCCAACCCAGGTCATCGCGGGTCGGGGTCCGTGGCGCCACACCGCGGTGCATGCTCGATCGATGTGGTTTCCAGGGCTCGGACCGGGTTCAATGGGATGAGCTAGGGCGTAACCAGGCAGCCGTGACGCGCGGCAGGGACGAGGAGCAATGACCGACAGCAACGGAACCGCGAAACCCGGCCCCGGCACCACCCCGCGACCGTCCGGAATGCCGAAACCCGGCGGCTCTCCCCACCCCAAACCGCATGCCGTCAAACCGGCGCCCGGCGCCTCGCACGAGCACCCGCATCCGGTCATCGTCCCCACGGTGACCGATCCCAGCGAATGGGGCCGCGTCGACGAAGACGGCACCGCCTGGGTCAAGACCGCCGACGGTGAACGCGTCGTCGGGTCCTGGCAGGCCGGCGATGCCGCCGAGGGCCTGGCCCACTTCGGCCGCCGCTTCGACGATCTGGCCACCGAGGTCGCGCTGCTGGAGGCCCGGCTGGCCGCGGGCGCCGATGCCCGCAAGACCAAGGCCGCGGCCCTGGCCATCGCCGAATCGCTGCCGACCGCCGCCGTCATCGGCGACGTCGACGGTCTGGCCCGCCGGTTGCAGGCCATCGCCGAGCATTCCGAGGAAGCGGCCGCGCACGCCAAGGAGGAGAAGGAGCGTGCCCGGCACGAGCACACCGAGCGCAAGGAAGCGCTCGCCGCCGAGGCCGAGCGCATCGCCGCCGAATCCACCCAGTGGAAGGCCGCCGGCGACCGGCTGCGCGAGATCCTCGAGGAGTGGAAGTCCATTCGCGGGGTGGACCGCAAGGTCGACGACGCGCTCTGGAAGCGGTACTCGAAGGCCCGGGAGGCGTTCAACCGCCGCCGCGGCGCCCACTTCGCCGAACTCGACCGCGAACGCGCCGCCGCCAAGACCCGCAAGGAAGAGCTGTGCGTGCGGGCCGAGGAGCTGTCCGGGTCCACCGATTGGGCAGGCACCGCCGCGGTGTTCCGCGATCTGCTTGCCGAATGGAAGGCCGCGGGCCGGGCGCCACGCGAGGCCGACGAGGCACTGTGGCGCCGCTTCAAGAGCGCCCAGGACGTGTTCTTCGCCGCCCGCAACGCCGCCGCCTCCGAACGCGACGCGGAATTCGAGCAGAACGCCGCCGCCAAGGAGGAACTGCTCGCCGCCTACGCCCACATCGATCCCGCGCACAGCCTCGACAACGCCCGCGCCGCGCTGCGCGAACTCCAGGACAAGTGGGACGCCATCGGCAAGGTGCCGCGCGAGCGGATGCAGGAGCTGGAAGGCAAACTGCGCGCGATCGAGAAGCGGGTGCGCGACGCCGCTGACGCCCAGTGGCGGCGCACCGACCCCGAGGCCATGGCACGCGCCGCGCAGTTCCGGGAACGGGTCGCCCAGTTCGAGGAGCAGGCCGCCAAGGCCACCGCCGCCGGGAAGACCAGGGACGCGGAAAAGGCGCTCGAACAGGCCAAGCAGTGGCGCGAGTGGGCCGAGGCGGCCGAGGGAGCCGTCAGCAACCGCTGACCGACGAGAACAGATAAGGCGCACCCGAGCACAGAGCCGGGTGCGCCTTCTCGTGGGGCCGCTCGAAACTCAGGAGTCGTCGCCCTGCAACCGGCGCCGGTCCCGCTCCTCCTCGGCCGCGGCCGCGATGCGGCGCTGCTCCTCGGCGGCCAGCTGCAAGGCCGTGCGGCTCCACACCACGCGCACCCAGTGGAAGGTCAGCACCACCGCGGCGAGCGTGCCGATCACCAGGCCGATGCCGGGGCCTGCGCCGATGTAGTTGTTGAGGCCGGGGGTCTGGCGGTGCCAGATGGAGAACACGCCGAACGCGCTGGCGATCGCCGAACCGGCCACCGCGATCCAGGCCAGCACCCAGCGCCGGGTCATCAGCGCCAGCAGCGAGAACCCGATGCCGAACACCACGACGAACCAGACGAAGATGCGCGAGGGCAACCCGATGTGCTCGGTCGCGGCCACCTCCGAGCCCAGCAGCACGTCGAACCCGCGCGCCGCGCCCGCATGCGAGAGCACCAGCGACACCAGCAGGGCGAACACCGCGACGGCGACCACCATGGCCCGCACACCCGGATCGATCTCGCCGGCGATGCGGCGCTCGACGGCGTCGAGATCGTCGCGGAACTGTTCGAATTCGTCAGTCTGCTCGACCGAGCTCACG
Organism: Nocardia cyriacigeorgica GUH-2; assembly: GCF_000284035.1. Taxonomy (NCBI): domain Bacteria; kingdom Bacillati; phylum Actinomycetota; class Actinomycetes; order Mycobacteriales; family Nocardiaceae; genus Nocardia; species Nocardia cyriacigeorgica. Next base: position 4,101,345 of record NC_016887.1, read on the forward strand.
GAGTCCTCGTTTCCTTCGGCTGCGTCTTCGGGTTCGTTCGTTGCGGCGGCATCATCGCCGGCGGGCGGGCCGCTCTCCGGCCCGTTCCCGGCCTCGCGGGAGCGGTCCGCGTCTTCGGGATCGCGAGGGGTCTCGCTCATGTCCCGCATCCGGTGGCGCAGCCCGCGGCGGCGACCGGTTCGGGGGCGGGGGCGCCGATGCGGGGCAGGCCGAGGCCGACGCCGATGGGTTCGGTCTTCGGGGTGGTGCCGCGTTCGTGGGCATCGCCCGCGCGGGTGCGGCGGTGGGTGCGCAGCGGTGCGTCGGCGATCAGGTGGTGCGGGGCGGCGCCGGTGATGTCGACGGTGACGATGTCGCCCGGCCGGATCGTCTCGGCGGATTCGGGCCGGAAGTGCACCAGCCGACCATCGCGGGCCCGCCCGCTCATCCGCGCGGTCGCAGCGTTCTTCTTGCCCGCGCCTTCGGCGACCAGCAACTCCACTTCGGTGCCGATCAGTGCCCGGTTCGCGTCGAGCGAGATCTCCTCTTGCAGGGCGATCAGCCGGTCGTAGCGCTCCTGGACGACCTGCTTGGGCAGCTGGTCGGGCATATCCGCGGCGGGCGTGCCGGGCCGCTTGGAGTACTGGAAGGTGAACGCGCTGGTGAACCGCGCCCGCCGGACCACCTCGAGGGTCTGTTCGAAATCGTCCTCGGTCTCACCGGGGAAGCCGACGATGATGTCGGTGGTGATCGCCGCGTGCGGCATCGCGGCGCGCACCTTGTCGATGATGCCGAGGAAACGCGCCTGCCGGTAGGAGCGGCGCATCGCCTTGAGCACCCGGTCCGATCCCGATTGCAGCGGCATGTGCAGCTGCGGGCAGACGTTCGGGGTCTGCGCCATGGCCTCGATGACGTCGTCGGTGAACTCGGCCGGATGCGGCGAGGTGAACCGCACCCGCTCCAGGCCCTCGATGCCGCCGCAGGCGCGCAGCAGCTTGGCGAAGGCGCCGCGATCGCGCGGCTGCTCCGGGTCGGCGAAGGAGGCGCCGTAGGAGTTGACGTTCTGGCCGAGCAGCGTCACCTCGAGCACGCCTTGATCGACCAGCGCCTGCACCTCGGCGAGCACATCGCCGGGACGGCGGTCGACCTCTTTGCCGCGCAGCGAGGGCACGATGCAGAAGGTGCAGGTGTTGTTGCAGCCCACCGAAATCGACACCCAGCCGGCGTAGGCGGATTCCCGCTTGGCCGGCAGCGTCGACGGGAACGCCTCGAGCGACTCCAGGATCTCCACCTGGGCCTCGTCGTTGTGCCGCGCGCGTTCCAGCAACACCGGCAGCGAGCCGATGTTGTGTGTGCCGAACACCACATCCACCCACGGCGCCTTACGCACCACGGTGTCGCGGTCCTTCTGCGCCAGGCAGCCACCGACGGCGATCTGCATGCCCGGCCGCCCGGCCTTGATCGGCGCCAGATGGCCGAGGGTGCCGTAGAGCTTGTTGTCGGCGTTCTCGCGCACCGCGCAGGTGTTGAACACCACCAGGTCGGCCGTCTCGCCCGCGGCCGCCTTCACATAACCCGCATCCTCGAGCAGGCCGGACAAGCGCTCGGAATCGTGCACGTTCATCTGGCAGCCGAAGGTGCGGACCTCGTAACTGCGTGCGTCCGTCCGCTCCGGGACCAGGGCGGGATGCGCAACTGCCTGTCCGATCGAATCCACCCGTCCAGGGTACGGGCTGGGTCGTGGCGGGCTCGCGGCGCATCGGCCCCCGCACCGGCATCGTGCCGCAGGTCACCGGCCGCGCGCGCCCGGTCGCCGCCTCGGCCCGGTCCGGGATTCGCGGGGACGCCGGAGACGGCAGCGCCCGGCTGACGGCCAGGTTACGGCGACATGTCGATTCGGCGTGGCGACTCGGTGTGTCACGGAAAGCCGGGCAAATCCCGGATTTCCGCTTAAGGTCATGGACCATGACCGACGCCACCGACGCGCCCGGAACGACCGGGGCCGCCGACAGCGGGGACGCCACCGCGCCGCCGATGATCTCGATGCGCAACGTCAACAAGCACTTCGGTGCTCTGCACGTGTTGCGCGACATCAACCTCGAGGTGCCCAAAGGGCAGGTCGTGATCGTGCTGGGTCCCTCCGGATCCGGTAAATCGACGCTGTGCCGCACCATCAATCGGCTCGAGCCGATCGATACCGGCGACATCAGCGTCGACGGAGTGCCGCTGCCCGCCGAGGGCCGCGGACTGGCCGCACTGCGCGCCGATGTCGGCATGGTGTTCCAGTCGTTCAACCTGTTCGCGCACAAGACGATCCTCGAGAACGTCATGCTCGCGCCGATCAAGGTGCGCAAGATGAAGAAGGACGACGCCCGCACGAAGGCGATGGGGCTACTCGAACGCGTCGGCATCGCCAACCAGGCCGACAAGTACCCGGCCCAGCTGTCCGGTGGTCAGCAGCAGCGCGTGGCCATCGCGCGCGCACTGGCGATGAACCCCAAGGTGATGCTGTTCGACGAGCCGACCTCCGCCCTCGACCCCGAGATGGTCAACGAGGTCCTCGAGGTCATGGTCTCGCTCGCCAAAGAGGGCATGACCATGCTCGTGGTCACCCACGAGATGGGCTTCGCCCGCAAAGCGGGCAACCGGGTGCTGTTCATGGCCGACGGTCAAGTGGTCGAAGACGCCCCGCCGGAAACGTTCTTCACCACCCCGAAGTCCGACCGGGCCAAGGACTTCCTCGGCAAGATTCTCAGCCACTGATCGCGCCGAGCGCTGCACCGCCCACCGACCACGGCCATCGAAAACCAGAATGAGGGAAGAAGGAAATCGATGAGGATCAACCGTGCGCTCCGTCTCGGAGTCGGGGCCATCGCCCTGGCCCTGGCCGCCGCCACCACCGCGGGCTGCGGTAGCGGAGACGACAAGACCGCTCTCGACCATGCCAAGGAAGGCAAGCTGACCATCGGCATCAAGTTCGACCAGCCGGGTCTGGGTCAGCGCAACACCGACGGCACCTACAGCGGCTTCGACGTCGAGGTGGCCCGCTACGTCGCGGCCAAGCTCGGCGTGCAGCCCGACGGCATCACCTTCAAGGAGGCCCCGTCGGCGCAGCGCGAGACGCTGATCGAGAACGGCCAGGTGGACTTCATCGTCGCCACCTACTCGATCACCGACCAGCGCAAGGAGAAGGTCGATTTCGCCGGGCCGTACTACGTGGCGGGCCAGAGCCTGCTGGTGAACGCCGACAACACCGACATCACCGGCCCGGAGACCATCGCGGGCAAGACGGTCTGCTCGGTGAAGGGTTCCACCCCGGCCCAGAACATCGAGAAGAACTTCCCCGACACCCAGCTGCAGACCTACGACACCTACTCGCTGTGCCTCGAGGGTCTCAACAGCGGTGCGGTCGACGCGATGACCACCGACGACATCATTCTCGCCGGTTACGCCGCGCAGACCCCGGGCCGCTACAAGCTGGTCGGCAAGCCGTTCACCACCGAGAACTACGGCATCGGCCTGAAGAAGGGCGATCAGGAGAGCCGCGACAAGATCAACGACGCCATCGAGGCGATGATCAGCGAAGGCGCCTGGGACAAGGCCTTCCAGGATTCGGTCGGGCGCGCCGCCAACTACCCGACTCCGCCGGCTCCGCAGGTGGACCGGTACTGATCCGATGATCGACCGCGGTGGGCGCCGATGACGCGCCCACCGCGCGGTCGTCCGATCGCCGACCCTGCCCTCACCTCATGATCGGAGGCGCGCACCCACCGTGTTCGATTTGATCTCTGAGTACGACTCCCAACTGCTCGACGCGTTCTGGGTCACCATCAAGCTGACCGTGCTGTCCGCGATCGGCGCGCTGGTGCTCGGCACCATCGTGGCTGCCATGCGGGTCTCGCCGGTCCCGGTGGCGCGCTGGGTCGGCACCGTCTACGTCACCGTCTTCCGCAACACCCCGCTGACGCTGATCCTGGTGTTCTGCTCGCTGGGCCTGTATTCGACGCTGCGCGTCAAACTGGCCGCCGACGGGCCGAACTCGCTGGCCGAGAACAACTTCCGCTGGGCGGTCGTCGGCCTGAGCGTCTACACCGCGGCCTTCGTCTGCGAATCGCTGCGCGCGGGTATCAATACCGTGCCGCTGGGCCAGTCCGAGGCCGGTCGTTCGCTGGGGCTCGGCTTCTTGCAGAACCTGCGGCTGATCGTGTTGCCGCAGGCGTTCCGGTCGGTGATCGCCCCGCTGGGCAGTGTGCTGATCGCGTTGACGAAGAACTCGACCGTCGCCTCCGCCATCGGTGTGGCCGAGGCCTCGTTCCTGATGGCCAAGATGCTCGACACCGAGGCGGCGCTGCTGTCGATCGGTGCGATCTTCGCGCTCGGCTTCGTGGTCCTGACGCTGCCGACGGGTCTGCTGTTCGGTTACATCGCCAAACGATTCGAGGTGGCCCGATGAGCCGGGAACCGTCGGTTCTGTTCGATGCGCCCGGCCCCGCGGCGCGGGTGCGCAACGTCATCTATTCGGTGATCGTGCTCGCCGTGGTGATCGCGGCGGGCTGGTTCGTCTACCGCGGCTTCGACAACCAGGGCCAGTTCGACGCCGAGAAGTGGAAGCCGTTCCTGGAAGCCGACGTCTGGACGACGTATCTGCTGCCCGGTCTGCGCGGCACCATCGTGGCCGCGATGCTGTCGATCGTCTTCGCGATGGTGCTTGGCATGATCTTCGGTATCGCCCGGCTCTCCGATCACCGGCCAGTGCGGTGGGTGGCGGGCGCGGTCGTCGAGGTCGCGCGCGCGATTCCGGTACTGATCCTGATGATCTTCCTGTTCGCGCTGTACTCCGAATACAACGTGTTCGAGTCGGAGTATCTGGCGCTCGGTGCGGTGGTCACCGCGCTGACCATCTACAACGGGTCGGTCATCGCCGAGATCGTGCGCGCCGGTATCCGCTCGCTGCCCAAGGGGCAGACCGAGGCCGCCGCCGCGCTGGGTATGCGCAAGGGCCAGTTGATGCGGTTGATCCTGCTGCCGCAGGCCATCACCGCCATGCTGCCCGCGCTGATCTCGCAGATGGTGGTGGCGTTGAAGGACTCGGCGCTGGGTTATGTCATCACCTACGAAGAGGTGGTGCGCAACGGCTTGCAGCTGGGCGCCGCCGATTCCAACACCATCCCGGCGTTGATCGTGGTCGCGATCATCATGATCGTGCTGAACATGACGCTGTCGCAGGTCGCCACCTGGTTGGAGCGGCGTCTGCGCGCCGGCCGCCGCAAGGGTGGCGGCGCGGTGGTGGCCGCCGATTCCGTGGTCACCGATGGGGCGCCGGGGGTGGATATCACCAAGGCTCCGTAATCGCAGGGTCTTTCGGCGCGCAGATCGCTCGTTCGCGATCTGCGCGCCGTTTGCGTTTCTGGTCGGCCATTGACGGGTGGGGAGCCGGCCAAGCCCGGCTCGTGCCTGAGCCGGCCGAGCCCACGGACCGATCGACGAGCCGTCGAGCGGATGCGCTACTCGTGCAGCGGCTCGTCCGGGTCGAGGTCCGAACCGGCCGTGTCGAGTTCGGCTTTGACGACGGTGTAGGCGGTGGCGGAGTTGTAGCCGCGGCGGGCGAGCATGCCGACGAGGCGGCGGATTGACTTGTCGCGGTCCAGGTTCGCGGGCATGGTGCGCAGTTTGCGGCGGACGAGTTCGGTGGCGCGCTCGTGTTCGTCGTCGGTGGTGACGGCAGCGAGTGCTGGGGCCGCGTCGTCTTGGGAGACGCCCTTGCGGCGCAGTTCCTGGGCGAGGGCTTGGCGGCCTTTGCCGGAATAGGTGTGCCGGGACTGCACCCATTGCTGGGCGAAGGCGGCGTCGTCGATGAGCCCGACCTCGGCGAGCCGGTCGAGTGCCTGCTCGCTCACTTCGAGGGTGTATCCCTTGGCCGCCAGCCGTTGCGCGAGTTCGGCGCGGCTACGGGCCCGGACGGCGAGCAATCGCAGGCATGCGTCCTTGGCCTGCTCGACGGTGCCGCCGGATTCGGTGCCCGTCGGCTGCGCCTCGCCTCGCGCGGCCCTGTTCCGCCGCGGAGCGGCTAACCGGGAACCGTCACCGGGTTGCGTGCCGGAGCCGTCGTCGTCCAGTGCGGACCGGTGGCCACGATCGCCTCGCTCCTTGGAGTCCGGACCATCGGGCTCGCCCCACGGGTCGCTGTCCTGGTTGGTCGGACAGCGGTCGGTGTCGGACGTGGGCACCGCACCGCGGGCGCCGCGGCGGCGGCGTCGAGTCGCCGGAACGTCATCGCCCCCTGCGCCGTAGCGGTTCCGATGATCACTGAATCGCCCACCGCGACCACGGGTTTCGGGGAACTCGGTCGAACGTGTCCGCTGCGGATCGGACGCGTCCGACCGAGTTCCTCGTGTGTTCGCCGCGGCCGAACCACCATCGGCCGGGCGAACCGGTGCCGGCCGCCGGCCTTCGGGCCGCGAGCCGGTGGATTCGGGGACCTCGACGCCGAGGCGTGCCAACTGCTGCCGCATTGCCGCGACGGGATCAGCCGGCACGCCACCCGCACCGGGTGCGGGGCGCCGGGCCGGCCTCGGATCAGAAATCGGCGGGGACCTCTTCGCTCGCCGTCACGTCGGCGCCGATGCCCAGCTTCTCCTTGATCTTCTTCTCGATCTCGTCGCGGATATCGGTGTTGTCCAGCAGGAACTTGCGGGCGTTCTCCTTGCCCTGGCCCAGCTGGTCGCCCTCGTAGGTGTACCAGGAGCCGGACTTGCGGATGAAGCCCTGCTCGACACCCATATCGATGAGCGAGCCCTCCTTGGAGATGCCGTGGCCGTAGAGGATGTCGAACTCGGCCTGCTTGAACGGCGGCGACACCTTGTTCTTGACGACCTTGACGCGGGTGCGGTTGCCGACCGCGTCGCTGCCGTCCTTGAGGGTCTCGATGCGCCGCACGTCCAGGCGCACCGAGGCGTAGAACTTCAGCGCCTTACCACCGGTGGTGGTCTCCGGCGAGCCGAACATGACGCCGATCTTCTCGCGCAGCTGGTTGATGAAGATGGCGGTGGTGCCGGAGTTGTTGAGCGCGCTGGTCATCTTGCGCAGCGCCTGGCTCATCAGCCGGGCCTGCAAACCGACGTGACTGTCGCCCATCTCGCCCTCGATCTCGGCGCGCGGCACCAGGGCGGCGACGGAGTCGATGACGATGATGTCGATGGCGCCGGAGCGCACCAGCATGTCGGCGATCTCCAGGGCCTGCTCACCGGTGTCGGGCTGGGAGACCAGCAGCGCATCAGTGTCGACGCCGAGCTTGCGGGCGTAGTCCGGGTCGAGCGCGTGCTCGGCGTCGATGAACGCCGCCACACCACCCGCGGCCTGGGCGTTGGCCACCGCGTGCAGGGCGACAGTGGTCTTACCCGAGGATTCCGGGCCGTAGATCTCCACGACGCGCCCGCGCGGCAGACCGCCGATGCCCAGGGCCACATCCAGCGCGATGGAGCCGGTCGGGATCACCGACACCGGCTGGCGGGCCTCCTCGCCGAGCCGCATCACCGCGCCCTTGCCGAAGCTCTTCTCCACCTGTGCCAGGGCGAGCTCGAGCGCCTTGTCGCGGTCGTACGCCTGTGGTGCCATGTCCTGATCCCCTTTTCGACGGGTGAGTCTCGTTCTGTGGTTGGCGCCCACATTAGAGGGCGGCACCGACAAGTTCTGGCGACCAGATTAGCCGAACAGGTGTTCGAGTCAAGCGACGCGCCCGACGGCGGCTACCACTGCGGCAACGGCGTCCGATCGTCCGCCGGGCGCGGTCCGAAAATGCGCCGCTCGGCGGCGTCGATGCGGACATCGTTGATGCTCGCCTCCCGGCGCGCCATCAGCCCGTCGGCGGCGAATTCCCACTGTTCGTTGCCGTAGCTGCGCCACCAGCGGCCGTCGTCGTCATGCCATTCGTACTGGAACCGCACCGCGATCCGGTTGCCGTCAAAGGCCCACAGCTCCTTGCGCAGCGCGTACCCGTTCTCCTTCGCCCACTTCCGAGTCAGGAATTCGACGATGGCCGCGCGGCCGGCGAAGTGTTCGTCACGATTGCGCCAGACCGAGTCGGGCGTGTAGGCGGCGGCGACGCGCTCGGGTTCGCGAGTGTTCCAGGCGTCCTCGGCGGCGCGCACCTTCGCCTCGGCGCTGCTGCGATCGAACGGGGGCAGTGGGGGTCGCATGGACCACTCCTTCCGTGGAGTCGGATCAGGGATTGACGGGTGAGAGTTCGGCGGGCCCCCATCGCAGCGGACCCGCCGCGGTGTCGACGACCTCGGTGACGGTGAATTCGATCGAGCACTGCGCACCGGCGGCGAAGGTGTCCGGTTTCCAGGACAATTCGGCGGTCCCGGTGAGTTGCAAACTGCCCCCGGTGGTCCAGTTGGGCACCAGGATGCCGCAGCGGGGGTCGATCGCGATATTGCCGAGGGTCATGAACATCGAGTTGCCGCGATAGTCCGGCCAGCGCAGTCGGGTGGGTGAGAGTACCTCGACGAAGCCTGGGTTGCCGCCGCGATGGGAGGCGTCGGCATTACCTTCGGCATCCGCCGTGGCGAGGAAAAAGGTGTCGGCCTCGGCGATGGCGACGCGCTGTCGCTCGTCCAATGCGACAGCGCGCCGTGGTGCGGCGACCGCGCCCGGGTCGTATGAGCGGATCTCCCTGCGCGAGATGTATTTCGGGCAATTCGAATACACCTGATCGGTGGCGATGCGCAGGCCGTCGCTCTCGGCCGAAGCGGTGCCGTTGACGCGCATCCGCCGGCGTCGCTGGGGTTGCAGCGCGATCATGCCGATGCGGATGTCGCGTGAGGCGGCCTCGTGCAGCGGGTCGCCGGCCGCGGGCCGGGTGTCGACCAGCACGGTCTCCGGGCCCGCCGCGCGCAGGAACCCCGGCGGTCCGGCCAGTTGACTCGCCCACATCCGGCCCTCGTTGTCGGCGGCGCCGACCACGACCATCGACTGCTCGGACAGGAAGTCCGCGGCGACGGCCGGGATATCGCGGCGGATCATCCGGCCGACCCGTGCGGCGATATCGGCCTGACCCATCCGCTGTTGCACCATGCGCTCCCCGGCGTGGAACGGCGTAGTCACGAGTACCTCCTTCGGTGTCCGAGCAGTCGATCGCGGTTGATCAGAAGAAGCCGCAGGTGGGGGCGGCGCCACTCGGCGCGGGCGCGGATTCGGCACCGGTGGGCGCGTAGACCTCGAGCCGGATTCCGTCCGGGTCGGTGAAGAAGATGCCGCCGGAGGCGGTGCCTTCGCCGTGCGCCACCACACCGTCGTGGGCGAAGTCCACCGACAGCTCCCGCAGGGTCGCCTCTACCGTTCGGACCTCGTCGATGGTGTCGACCTGGAACGAAAGGTGGTGCAGTCCGGGGCTGGTGGTGACGAAGGTGCCGTCACTCTGCTGCCACAGCGTCAGCACCAAAGTGCCGCCGGCGCCCAGGAAGGCCCATTTCCGGCTGTCGTCGGTGCTGGCCGCCAATTGCTCGAAGCCGAGGGCGCGGCGGTAGAAGTCGACCGAACGGGTCAGGTCGGAGACGTTGAGCCCGATGTGGCCGGTGGCGAGCTGGGGCATGGTCATGGTTCCTCCTCGGAATGGTCGAACCGTCGTAATTTGTTTGAATGGTTAGAACTTAAAGACACAGACCTCCCGGTGTCAACCGTCTAAAATATTTTAAGTAGTTAGAAGGAGGTGGTTGTCACGTTCGGTCGTCGTGAGCCGTTACCCTCAGGCATGCTCGATCCACGCCCTCACCTCGGTGAACCCCTGGCCTTGGATCTGCTGAACACCCGCTGGGTGAGCGACGGACCACAGGATCTGCTCATCGATGTGGCCGGGTTGCGGATCTGGTTGGCGAGTGCCGGGCTGGCCGATCGCGCCGACGCGGACGCCGCCACGCTGGAGGCGGTGCGCGCCGCGCGCGCGGCCATCTACGACACCGTCCGCCACGGCCGCCGCGACGCACTCAATGAGGTGCTCGAGCACGGCCGGATCCGTCGCACGCTCGCCGAGGCCGGACCCGTCGACGCGCCCGAGGTCACCGATCCGGTCTGGCTGCCCGGCTGGCTGGCCGCCGACGACCTGCTGCGCCTGCTGGCCACGTCCCCCGACCGCATCCGCCAGTGCGCGCACCCCGATTGCGTGCTGTTCTTCTACGACACCTCCAAGAACGGCACCCGCCGCTGGCACTCCATGGCCACCTGCGGCAACCGCACCAAGGCCGCGCGCCATTACGCCAAGAAGTCCTGATCCGGCGCTCAGAACAGTTCGTCGAGCAGCCGGTAGTAGTCGAGCTTGCGCTGATCCGGTTCACCGAGCCCGTACGCGGTGAAGAACTCCCCGACCTCGCCGGCGCCGAAGTCCTCTCGCAGATCCCGCGCGGCCAGCGCGAGATCACGGTAACGATCGGCCACCCCGAGCGCACCGACGTCGATCAGGATGCCGCCCTCGAGCACGTTCGCCGGCGTGAAATCACCATGCGCGACAACCAGATCCTCGTCCTCCGGCTGCTCGTCGAACAGCCGCCGCAGCACCTGCTCGGGCGTCAACGGGTTGTCGTCGTCGAAATCGTCCGCATCCACCGAACCCTCGAGCACCCGCCTGCGAGCCTTCGGCAGCATCACCTCGAGCCGCCCATCGAATGGGCATCCAGCGACAGGCACCCCGTGCAATCCCCGCAGCACCTCCCCCATCACAGCACCGGCTCGCCCACGCCGCCGCGCCAGACTCGGCACCCCCATATCCGCCAGCACCAGCACGTCCTCGTCGAACGCCGCCACTTCGGGTACAGAAATGTCGCGCCCGGCCAGCCAACGCAACCGTTCGTACTCCGCAATGGCCTCCGGGCCCCGTTTGACCCAATAGCCGCCGGCGAAGACGACACCGCCGCTCAATCCCTCGTGCTCTTCCGACCAGCTCGGCGATTCGCCGAGGAGAGCCGCGACGGCCGGCGGCAGCGGCGCATCCCAGCCGGCCGGTGCGGCGCTCACCAGCGGGAGCGGGGGACGTCGAATTCGGCGCAGAGGGCGCGCCAGACTTCGCGGGGGTCGACGCCGGCTTCGATGGCGGCGGCGCCGGTTCGGCCGCCTAGGGAGGGGATGACGTGGTCGGTGAGGAGGGTGTCGCCGCGGGACACACCGAACTCGGTGTGCAACAGCTCCTGGAATTCGGTCAATCGCACCGTGCCGAAGATACCCGTGTGCGCGCGGCGGGGCAGGTGGGGTCAGCGGGCGGTGGCGAGGACGGTGTGACAGACCTCGACCGGGTCGGTCACCACCGACAGGCCCGCGGCGGCTTGGGCGGCGGAGGCGGCGAAACCGGGTTCGGACAGCACGCGCAGGACGGCCTCGCGGACGGCGTCGGCGGTGAGCGGGCGCACCAGCAGCGAACTGCCGTGGCGGGCGGCGCGATTGGCCAGCTCCCATTGGTCACCGCCGCCGGGCACCGTCACCACGGGCACACCGGCCGTCAGCGATTTGGCGAGCAGTCCGTGACCGCCGCCGCCGACCACGACGGAGGCATGGCGCAGCAGCTCGTCCTGGCGGCCGAGGCCCGCGGTGGCCCAGGGCGGCAGGTCGGCGGGCGGTTCGTCCAGCATCGACACCGCCACTCGCACACCGGTACCGTCCAGCCCGGCCAGCACCGTCTCCACCATGCCGGCGACACCGGTATGCGCGGTGGACGGCGCCACCATCACCAGCGGACCGTCACCGGGCGGCAGCTCGAGCACCGCATCGGTCGGCTCCCACAGCAACGGCCCGACCAGATGCGCGATCTCCGGCCAGTCCGGACGCGGCACCTCCAGAGCAGGCAGGGTCGCGATCAGCCGGGCGATCGGACCCGGGTCCTCCCCCGGCAGCCCGACGCTCTCCCGGGCCCGCGCCCGCTGGCGGCGACCCTGTTCGATGGCGCGCGCGGTCATCGCGCGCAAGAATCCGTCACGCATCCGGCCGCGCAGTCCGGTGCCCGGTGCGAGCCCACTGCCGATGGGTGGCAGCGCCTTCGAGGGCAGATACAGCGGATGCGGCGACAGCTCCACCCACGGCACGCCGAGCCGTTCGGCCGCCATCCCGCCGCCGGCGGTCAGCACATCGGAGACCACCAGTTCCGGCAGCATCGCGCTGAGCTCGGGCAGGATCTCGGTCGAAATGTGCGCGGCGCGTTCATGGATGCGCTGCCCGGCATCGCCATCGTCATCGATCTCGCGCGGTGCCAGCCCTTTGAGCCTGCGCACCCCGATGCCGGCGGCCCGAGCCGCCTCGAACCAGCGTGGCCCGGTGAACAGCACCGGCTCGTCACCGGCGGCGGCGAAGCGCAGGCACAGCGCGATAGCGGGGAACGCGTGACCCGGATCCGGGCCTGCGACGACGGCTACTCGCATCCGCCCAGCCTGCCACACCGCTCAACGGCGTCGACCGCGCCCGGTGCTCAGCCGCGGAAGTGAAACAGCTCGAACCCCACCGCGCGCTCGGCGGGGAACCCGTCGATACGTCCGGCGGTCATGTCGAGCACGGCCCGCACCTGGTCGGCGACCGGCTCATCGCTCAATGCCTCGAGGTAGCGGCGGTGCTCGGCCAGCGAGGCCTCGGCCTTGTCGACGGTGTCGGTGACGTCGACCGCATGGGTCATCTTCGGCCCCACCACCGCCGCCCAGCGCGGGGTCCACGGCTCGAGTTCGGCCAGTTCCCGGAAGATCCACTCATTGCCCGCGTCCGAGACCGCGTCCAGCGCGGCCCGGCCGACGGCGCGGTGATCGGCGCTGTTGACGTATCCGGGCGCCCAGACATCGCCGAAGTTGAACAGCACCACCATGTCCGGGCGGTGCCGCCGGATCGCGGCGGCCAGATCGCGGCGCAAGGCCAGGCTCTCCTCGACCCGCCCGTCAGGGTAACCGAGGAATTCGACCTCGCTGACGCCGACAACGGCCGCCGAGGCGATCTCCTCACCTTCGCGCAGCGGCCCGGCATCCGCGGGGGCCATGCCCGCGATCCCGGCCTCACCCGAGGTGGCCAGGACGTAGCGAATGTCCTTGCCCTGTCCGGTCCAGCGGGCCACGGCCGCGGCGGCGCCGTATTCGATGTCGTCGGGATGCGCGACGATCACCAAGCCGCGCTGCCAGTCCTCCGGTAGCTGCTCCATACCCGCCATTCAAACACGGACGCCGAGACGACAACGGGCCGTGCGTCTTCCGTCTCGGGAAGTCGCACGGCCCGGTCGGCACGTTGCGGATCAGAGTTTGCTCACGGTGTTGTCCCCCGAACCCGACACCGCCTTGTACAGCAGGTAGAGGCCGAACACCACGGCGCTGATCACCAGGATCGGAAACAGGCCCTTGATCAACGCACCGATGACGGCCAGTGCGATCCAGACAACGGCGACCACGCCGATGATCTTCCACAGCATTTCGTGCCTCCCAGCAATTCGTCGTACTTGCGAGCATGGCACCGGGATGGCGATAAATCACCAGGTGAGAGCCGATATCGGGGTGAAGTTCAGGGTTCACCCCGAGCCCACCGCGGGTCGTCACCCCTGATCGGCGCGATCCAGCGGCGCGTGCGGATCGAGAACCACGCCGACCGTGCGCAGGTGGTTGTCGATCAGCAGCCACGCCTGGGTGGTGAGCAACTCCACCAACTCCTCGCGCGAGGTGTCGCGGTAGGACAGCCACCACTGAACGGTGGCGTCGGTGAGGCCGAGCAGGGCGACGACCAGCCGGTCCGCGGCCACCGGATCGGCGTCGAAACGCGGGATGTAGCGCACCGCGGCCGCGGAGATCTCGGCAGCGAACGCACTGCCACCGACGCGCGGCATGTCCTTGCCCCGGTAGTAGTTGCGGCCGAGCAGGAAGCGATACAGGTTCGGATGCTCGCCGGCCCAGGTGACATGCGCCATGACGGGAGCGCGGATGGCGTCGAGCGGCGTGCCGTCGACGACGAGGGCCGCGCGGATCCGCTCGGTGATCTCCAGGTGCGCGCGCTTGGCCACGGCCCAGTCGAGTTCGGCCTTGCTGGCGAAGTGGCGGTAGAAGTGGGTGCGGTTGAGACCGGCGCGGTCGGCGATCTGGCCGGTCAGCGCGTCGGGGCCGTGTTCGGCGATGGCGGCGATGGCGGCGTCGACGATCGCGGCGCGGCGTTCATCGCGCGCCGCCGAGTCCGATCCCGAACGCCGGGTCTCGGCGGTATCCGTCCATCGCTGTCGTTCCACGTCGCGTCACGCTATCGCAGGTCGGGGCCGGATCGCCGAAGGTGGGGCTTGTCACACCGGCCGGTGTGGGACACACTGTACCCGTTATTCCCGGTAACGAATACCGTCCCGGGGCCGCTCAACGGGAGGACACCCGATGACCACCTACCGGTCGTGTTGGATGAACGAGGACCTCGACGCGCTGCGCGAGCTCGCGCGGGCCTTCTTCGAGAAGGAAGTCGCGCCCAACGTCGACAAGTACATCGAGCAGCACCACGTCGACCGCGACCTGTGGAACAAGGCCGGTGAACTCGGACTGTTGTGCCTGTCGATCCCGGAGGAGTACGGCGGCGGTGGCGGCACCTTCGCCCACGAGGCCGTGCTGATCGAGGAGCAGGCCCGCGTCGTGGACACCGCATGGGGCCAGAGCCTGCACAACGGCATCGTGGCGCACTACCTGCTGGCCTACGGCACCGAAGAGCAGAAGCAGCAGTGGCTGCCGAAGATGGCCAGCGGCGAGGTCGTCGGCGCCATCGCGATGACCGAACCGGGCACCGGATCGGACCTGCAGAACGTCAAGACCAAGGCGATCCGTGACGGCGACGAGTACATCGTCAACGGGTCCAAGACCTTCATCACCAACGGCGCGCAGGCCGATCTGATCATCGTGGTGGTCAAGACCGACACCAGCCAGGGCGCCTCCGGCATCAGCCTGGTGCTGGTCGAGGCCGACCGGCCCGGCTTCCGGCGCGGGCGGGTGCTGGACAAGATCGGCCAGAAGGGTCAGGACACCTCGGAGCTGTTCTTCGAGGACGTGCGCATCCCGGTGAGCAACCTGCTCGGCACCGCCGAGGGCCAGGGCTTCATCCAGCTGATGCAGCAGCTGCCGCAGGAGCGGCTCATCATCGCCGTCGGCTCGGTCGCGGGCATGGAGGTCGCGCTCGAGCACACCCTGCGCTACACCAAGGAGCGCGAGGCGTTCGGCCGTCCGGTGTTCGGTTTCCAGAACACCAAGTTCAAGCTGGCCGAGGTGGCCACCGAGGCCAAGATCGCCCGAGTGTTCACCGACGATTGCATCGCCAAGCACATCGCCGGCGAGCTCGACATCCCGACCGTCGCGATGGCCAAGTGGTGGACCACCGAGCGCGCCATGTCGGTGGCCAGCGAATGCCTGCAGCTGCACGGCGGATACGGCTACATGACCGAATACCCGATCTCGCGCATGTGGGTCGACAACCGCGTGCAGATGATCTACGCGGGCACCAACGAGATCATGAAGGAAATCATCGCCCGCTCCCTCTGACCAGGGCATCGGAGACCGCGATAAAGGGGCGCCGGACACTACTTCCGGCGCCCCTTTCGCTTCGTCTGTATGGCAGGGCCGCCCCGGGGCCAGAAGCTCGTGCTCGACGATCAGCGCCCGTGCGGCGGCAGTGGCGCCGGTGCCTGCTTGTCAGCGATTTCGGTGAGCGCCTGGGCCCAGCCGTCGAGTCGGTCGGCAGCGTGCTGGAGTTCGGCGACGATGCCGTTGAACTGGTAGGCGACCACCGAGCTGTCCGGAACGGCGAGCACCCGGCCCGCGGCGGCGACGAGCTGTTCGTATTCGGCCACACCGGATTCCAGCCGTTGCACCGACACACCGGCGTTAGCGGTGAGCGAGGCGCCCGCCTGTGGATTGGTGCGGCCGACGGTGGCCGCGGCGCGTTCCATGGCGACGATATCGGCGGCCAGCGCATGCAGTGCTGCCGCGCCGGAGCGGGCGGTATCGAGCAAGTCGTCGAGTTCGTCGGGCGGTAGCCGCCGCGAGCGCGCGATCTGCGCGGCGAGATCGTGCATGGCCCGCTCGGCCTGCACCAGCCGCACGATCGGGGCCCGTGCCGCCGATCGCACACCCGGCGCCTTCCGCGCGATGAATGCCGCCTGCGGCAGCGGCTTTCCGCGCAGACGCAGATAGCGGCGCGCGCTGAGCGCGGTACCCGTCACCAGAGCCACCGCACCGCCACCGACGACGACAACGGCCCAGGCGGGGGCCGAGATGACCACCAGCCCAACCGTTCCCACCGTGGTCAGACCGGAGACGGTGCCGAGCTGCATGCTGCGCCGGCGGGCGCGGCGGCGTTTGCGTAGTTCCCGTTCGCGCGGGTCGGCCCAGCGGCGCACCGCGACGAGTGCGTGCTCACCCATGTCCCGCAGCGTGTCCGGGAGGTTGGTGGCCTGCCCGGCGCCGAAGGCCGGTGCCCCGACGATGTTCATGCCGTCGACGCGGCCGCGTGAACCCTTGCGGCTCATGTCAATCCTTCCGCCGACACCACCACGACCGTCCCGCCGGACGGCCGGCCTTGCTGGCGGCGGGTGCGGGCGTCCACCGGTCTCCCGGACGCCCGCACGCTCGCCACCATTGTTTCCTCGCCGCGGCCTACTGCTGCGCGGTCTGGCCCTTGTTCATCTGCGGCTGCGGCTGTGCCGGATCGGCCTGCGCCTGCGCCGGGTTGATTGCCGGTGTGGCGCCGCCCGACGGCAGCGCGTCGCCGCGCATCGAAGCGCGGATCTGCTCGAGCTTGCTGTGGCCGGCCATTTGGATGCTGGCCTGCTGCACCTCGAGCATGCGGCCCTGCACCGAGTTCTGCGCGAGTTCGGCCGAGCCGAGTGCGGTGGCGTAGCGGCGTTCGATCTTCTCGCGCACCGCGTCCAGGCTCGGGGTGGAGCCGGGCGCCGACAGCGTCGAGTCCATCTGCTGGAGCGAGGCGCTGACCTGCTCCTGCATCTTGGCCTGCTCGAGCTGGCTGAGCAGCTTGGTGCGCTCGGCGACCTTCTGCTGCAACAGCATGGCGTTCTGCTCGACCGCCTTCTTGGCCTGCGCGGCGGCCTGCAACGACTGGTCGTGCAGCACCTTCAGGTCTTCCACCGACTGCTCGGCGGTGACCAGCTGCGCGGCGAACGCCTCGGCGGCGTTGGTGTACTGGATCGCCTTCTCGGTATCGCCCGCGGCGGTCGCCTGATCGGCCAGGGTGACGGCCTGGCGGGCGTTGGCGTTGAGCTTCTCGACCTCGTCGAGCTGGCGGTTCAGCTTCATCTCCAGCTGACGCTGGTTGCCGATGACCGACGCGGCCTGCTGCGAGAGGGCCTGGTGCTGGCGCTGTGCTTCCTCGATAGCCTGCTGAATCTGGACCTTCGGATCCGCGTGCTCTTCGATCTTGGAATCGAAGAGGGCCATCATGTATTTCCAGGCCTTGACGAACGGATTAGCCATCGATTGATCCCGCCTCCATCTGCTGCGCCGCTGTGCGCGACTCCAGTGCGCGACCGTCACGCACCCGATATGTGCCTATCCTCCACCATGTGGCGCCTGGACCGGGCCAACCCAGCAAGTAGGTTGCGCCACGGTCCGTTGCCGCCGCCTATGACGAATCTATCCGTTCTTGCCGGTAGCCCGCAGCGTTGCCGCGGTAGACCGCCGTTTCCGGGCTCATGCGCCCCTCACCAGAACCAGGGTGTCCGAGCGCGGAGCGGGGATGACGATGCGGGTGTCACCGTCGATCTGCGGGCGGGCCTCGGCCCCGGCCACCGACATGGTGGCGGCGGCGGGCGCGGGCTCGGCGGGCTCGAGTTCGGCAGCGTCCGCGGCCGCGGCCTCCTCGGCGGCGACGGGCACGGCGGGCTCACGCACGTCGTCGACGCCGGCCATGATCGTGCTCACGTCCCACAGCACGCGCGACAGCGGCACGTCGAGGGCCTCGCAGATCGCGGCCAGCAGCTCGCTGGAGGCCTCCTTGCGGCCCCGCTCGACCTCCGACAGGTAGCCGAGGCTCACCCGCGCGGAGGTGGACACCTCACGCAGGGTTCGCTGCTGGGCCAGACGCGCACGCCGCAGACTGTCACCGATCGCTTCTCGCAGCAGCGTCATCTCGGTCTCCTCACTCCCTGTCTCCAGGCCTCGGCGCGCATGCGCCGCTTTCTGGCACAACGTCCCGGCGCGTCCGGTTGGTTCCCGAGCGAGCGATCTCGCCGCGAATTCAGTCCGTAGCCTCCGGGCCCCGCACACAACGCAGGAGCTCGGCGACCGCGGTCCGGGCCGCACCGAGTCTGATGTTCCACCGGTCGCCGGACAGTTTCAACCGCATCACTTCGGTATGCCCGGCTCCGGCCAGCCCGAGGAAGACCGTCCCGACCGGATATCCGCCCTGACGGTCCGGCCCGGCGACGCCGGTCAGGCCGACGCCCCAATCGGCGCCGCAGCGGGTGCGCGCGCCGACGGCGAGCTGTTCGGCGGTGCTGGCGGCCACGGGTCCTTCGGTCGCGAGCACGTCGGCCGCGACGCCGGCCAGGCTGTGTTTGAGGTCGGTGGCGTAGACCACCAGGCCGCCCCGCAGCACCGCGCTGGCGCCGGGTACCCCGGCGATGGTGGCGCTGAGCAGGCCCGCGGTCAGCGATTCGGCGGTGGCGACGGTCTGACCGGCCGCGGTCAGTGCGGCCACCAGCTCGGCGGCGGGCACCCCGGTGGTGAGCGGATCGCTCATCCGGTGCGATGACGGGCGGATCCGGCGAACCACACGCGCGCGGCCTGGCCGACGTAATCGAGTCCGGTGGCCACCGTCAGCACCAGCGCCAGCCACATCAGCGCCATGCCGGCGGTGGCGAATCCCCCGGCCAGCGGCAGCACCAGCACGGCGATCGCCAGCGACTGCACCAGCGTCTTCAGCTTGCCGCCGCGCCCGGCCGGGATGACGCCGCGGCGCACCACGATCAGCCGCAACAGCGTCACGCCCAGTTCCCGGCCGCAGATCACGATCGTCATCCACCAGGGCAGATCGCCCAGCACGGACAGTCCGATCAGCGCGGACCCGATCAGCGCCTTGTCCGCGATCGGGTCGGCGAGCTTGCCGAAGTCGGTGACCAGACCGTATTTGCGGGCCAGTTGCCCATCGAACCGATCGGTGATGGCGGCCAGCCCGAACAGCGCCGCCGCGGTGATCCGCCATCCGGTGTCGTGGCCGCCGCCGGCGAACAGCGCGAGCACGAACAGCGGGACCAGCGCGATCCGGGCCATGGTCAGCACGTTCGCGATGTTCAACAGCGGAACGGCGGGTTCGGCGGGCGGCGGGACCAGGCCCGGGCGCAGCGGCGCCGGACCGGACCATCCGCGATCCATTTCCTCGGGTTGCACGCTCATGGCCGCCCCGGCTTCCAGTCGCGCTGCCCGGCGCGATGCGTTGAGCGGTACGACTGGGTGTGCGGCACATCTCCAGACTATCGGTAGCCGGGCCGACTACTGTGCACCCCATGACCTCACGGGGACCACTGAGTGGTTCGACCAGCGACGCACCCGCCGCGGTGCCCGCCGATCCCGCAGGCGCGGCGTCGTCCGACGCACCCGCCACCGCATCGGCAGGCGCACCCGATCGTGTCCCGGTGGTGCGCCGTGCCCGAACCTCCGACGTCCCCGCGATCAAAGCCCTGGTGGACGTCTATTCCGGCCGGATCCTGCTGGAGAAGAATCTGGTCAACCTCTACGAGGCCGTGCAGGAATTCTGGGTCGCCGAACAGGACGGCCGGGTGGTCGGTTGCGGCGCGTTGCACGTGCTGTGGGCCGATCTGGGTGAGGTCCGCACGGTCGCGGTGCACCCGGATGTGAAGGGCAAGGGTGTGGGCAAGCTCATCGTGCGGCGCCTGATCGAGGTGGCCCGCGAACTGGAGCTGACCCGGGTGTTCGTGCTGACCTTCGAGGTGGAGTTCTTCTCCCGGCACGGTTTCGTCGAGATCGACGGGACACCGGTGACGGCCGAGGTGTACGCCGAAATGTGCCGGTCCTACGACACCGGTGTCGCCGAATTCCTCGACCTCAGCTACGTCAAGCCGAACACCCTCGGCAACACCCGGATGCTGCTCACCCTCTGAGCGGCCGCCCCTCCCCTTCGACAGAAAGCGATCCACCGTGCCGCTGTTCGCCGTCCACTACACCTACACCGCCGACACCGTGCCCGGGCGCGACGAGCATCGCCCTGCGCACCGCGGCTGGCTGGCCGACCGGCTGGCCGAGGGCGCGCTGCTGACCAGCGGGCCGTATCCGGACGGTTCGGGCGCGCTGCTGGTGTTCCGGGCCGATGACGAGCCAGCGCTGCGCGCGCTGCTGGCCGAGGACCCGTTCGCCCGCAAGAACCTCATCACCGAGGTCCGGGTGAACGAATGGCTGCCCATCTTCGGGGCCATGAGCGAGGGCTGAACCCGTGTGGCGCCGGCCTGAGCACCGGCCGGCGCCACCGGGTTGCCACTACTTAGCCGCCCGGTTCCTCTGCTTGGTGCGCAACAGGCTGGCCACCGTCGCCACCACCAGGATGCCGATGATGACCGACAGCGAGAACGCGGTGGAGATCTCCGGCACCGAGACGTGCTCACCGCCGTTGATGAACGGCAGGGTGTTCTCGTGCAGAGCGTGCAGCACCAGCTTCACACCGATGAACGCCAGGATCGCCGACAGGCCGTAGGACAGGTACACCAGCCGGTCGAGCAGGCCGCCGATCAGGAAGTACAGCTGACGCAGGCCCATCAGCGCGAACGCATTGGCCACGAACACGATGTAGGGCTGTTCGGTGAGGCCGTAGATGGCCGGGATCGAGTCGAGGGCGAACAGCAGGTCGGCGAAGCCGATGGCCAGCAGCGCCAGCAGCATCGGGGTGACCGCGCGGCGGCCGTTGATCTTGGTGAGCAGCTTGTCGCCGTCGTATTCGTCGGTGGTCGGCACCAGCTTCTTGGTCAGCGCGACGATGCGACTGTCGCGTTTCTGCTCCTCCTCGACCTCGTGCCCGCTCTCGCGCAGCAGCTTGACCGCGGTGTAGACCAGGAACAGGCCGAACAGGTAGAACACCCAACTGAACGCGCTGATCGCGGCCGCGCCGACGGCGATGAACACACCGCGCATGACCAGCGCCACCACGATGCCGATGAGCAGCACTTTCTGCTGGTACATCCGCGGCACCGCGAAGGTCGACATGATGATCAGGAACACGAACAGGTTGTCCACCGAGAGTGCCTTCTCGGTGACGAAGCCCGCGTAGTACTCCCCGGCGAAGGTGCCGCCCCACTTCCAGGCGATGAAACCGCCGAAGGCCAGCGCCAGGCCGATGTAGACCGCCGACCAGAACGCGGATTCACGGAAGGTCGGCTCGTGCGGGGTGCGTACGTGGGCGAAGAAATCGAAGACGAACAAACCGAGGATCACCGCGATGGTGATCCCCCACTCCAGCGCGGTCACCTGCATGGTGCGCTCCGATCGGCAGTAAGACTCATGGCGTCAATCATGCCCGATTTGCCCGATTCGCTCGGCTTGCGGGTTGGTTGCTCACCATGATTTCACATCTCGCGCAGGTCACCGCGCGGCGTGATCTCTCTCTCGGCCGCGAGTTCCGCACGAGCTGCGGAGCGGGCTGCGCTGCCGCGGCCCGTCCGAGAGCCGGTTGTGGCGCGCGGGCGATCGGCGCGGTTCTCGCCGACGCCGGTGGCAGACGCCTGGGGTCTGACCCGGCAGCACGGCCAGGCCCGGCACGTGCACGCATCACCGCGCGCCCGAGCGCCGGATGCCCGATCGCCGCCCGGCCACACCCACGGCGCACCGGCCTGCGGCAGGCCGACCGGAGTCCGGCCGACAGGTCGAGGCATGCGCACCGCTCGACGACCCCCGAGAACAATTCGACGCCGAAAACCCCTTTTCCTGAATGTTATTCGAGTGCTACCGTGATACCCGTCATCGAAACACCCGCTATACCAACACCTCAGGCGAAAGGCCGGACCATGAACGTGCAGCGCATTCACGAGCGGCAGATGTGCCGGCTCGGCGTCGCACGCCGATTCGGCGAATTCGTCCTGCCTGCCGCCCTGCGGTATGCCGATAGCCCGGCTCGCGCTCGGAGCAGCCCCTAGCCAGACCTTTTCGGATCCGGCAGGGGTCATTCCAGGGCGAAAGCCAGGAATGGCCCCTTTTTCGTGCGCAATTCTTGTGCACGAAGAATTTCGGCAGCTTCCGGAATTCACGGAAATTCGATTCGATCGTCGAATTCCGCAATAGGCATGCGATTTTCGCGCTCGTAGCTCAACGGACAGAGCAGCTGACTACGACTCAGCAGGTTGGGGGTTCGAATCCTCCCGAGCGCACGCGGGCCGAGTGCCGTCCAGCACTCGGCGCATGGCTCACGCAGGTTGCCGCCGGGGTCTCATAAGCCCCGGTCACGTGGTTCGACTCCACGGTGAGCTTCGATGGAGGTCACTCCTCGTCCGATACCGCCCGCATCCGAGCGGACGGATCGGCCAGAGCAAACCTCCCGACGAGCGCCGATCAGTCCTGCGGCTCCGGCGGCGGCTCGTCCCCACCACCGCGGATCGACCACAGCAGCCCTTCCAGCTCATCCGGTTTCACCAGCACATCGCGCGCCTTGGACCCCTCGCTCGGACCCACCACATTGCGGGTCTCCATCAGGTCCATGAGCCGGCCCGCCTTGGCGAAGCCGACCCGTAGCTTGCGCTGCAGCATCGACGTTGAACCGAACTGTGAGGTCACCACCAGTTCCACCGCCTGCAAGAACAGGTCCAGGTCGTCGCCGATATCGGGGTCGACGTCCTTCTTCTCCCCCGCCTTCGCCGCGGTGACGCCCTCGGTGTACTCGGGTTCGGCCTGGTTCTTGGTGAACTCGACGACCGCGTGGATCTCTTCGTCGCTGATGTAGGCGCCCTGCAAACGGGTTGGCTTGCCCGCGCCCATCGGCAGGAACAGCCCGTCGCCCATACCGATCAGCTTCTCCGCGCCGGGCTGGTCCAGGATGACGCGCGAATCGGTGAGCGAGGACGTCGCGAACGCCAGCCGCGACGGCACATTGGTCTTGATCAGGCCCGTCACCACGTCGACCGACGGACGCTGGGTCGCCAGCACCAGATGAATACCCGCCGCGCGCGCCTTCTGGGTGATCCGCACGATGGCGTCCTCGACGTCACGCGGTGCGGTCATCATCAGGTCGGCGAGCTCGTCGACGATGGCCAGGATGTAGGGATAGGGCCGGTAGACGCGTTCGCTGCCCAGCGGCGCGGTGATCGCGCCCGACTTCACCTTCTTGTTGAAGTCGTCGATATGGCGGACCTTGTTGGCCTGCATGTCCTGATAGCGCTGCTCCATCTCCTCGACCAGCCAGGCCAGCGCGGCCGCCGCCTTCTTCGGCTGGGTGATGATGGGCGTGATCAGATGCGGAATGCCCTCGTACGGGGTGAGTTCCACCATCTTCGGGTCGATCAGGATCATCCTGACCTCCTCCGGGGTGGCCCGCTGCAACAGCGACACCAGCATCGAGTTCACGAAACTCGACTTACCGGAGCCGGTGGAACCGGCCACCAGCAGATGCGGCATCTTGGCCAGGTTGGCCGCCAGGAACTCGCCTTCGATGTTCTTTCCGAGGCCGATCACCAGCGGATGGTGATCGTTGCGGGTGGAGGGCGCCTTGAGCACATCGGCCAGCCGCACCAGTTCGCGATCGGAGTTGGGGACCTCGATGCCGACCGCCGACTTGCCCGGGATCGGGGCGAGCAGGCGCACGTTCTCCGTGGCCACCGCGTAGGCGATGTTGCGCGCCAGCGCGGTGATCTTCTCGACCTTCACACCCGGGCCGAGCTCGACCTCGTACCGGGTGACCGTCGGCCCGCGCACGAAACCGGTGACCGCGGCGTCGATCTTGAACTGCACCAGCACCTCGGTGATCGCCTCGATCATCGATTCGTTGGCGGCGCTGCGCTTCTTGGGCGGCTCGCCATCGGTGAGCAGGCTCATCGGTGGCAGCGTGTAATCGCCCTCGATGACCCGGTCGGCGACGAACTCCGGTTCCTTCGGCGGTGGCGGCGTCTGATCGACAACCTTGGCCGGCTTCGGCTTGGCCTTCGGCGCGGCGGCCGGGGGTTCGGCGGCGATCGGCTTGGCATCGCGCAGCGGCGGTTCCCCCAGCGATTCGGTGACGGCGTCGGATCCGGCGAACTCGTCGGTCGGATAGTTCTCCTCCGGCGTGCGACCCCGGCGCCGGGATCCACTGCGGGTAAGCGGGAATCCGTCGGCGTCATAGCCTCCGGAGGCGAATTCGGGGTCGTAGTCGTCGTATTCGTCGCCGCCGCTGGCGGTGCCGAAGTAGTGCCGGAACAGGGCCGGGATCTCGCGCACCGTGGTGCCGGTGACCAGCAGCACGCCGAAGACGATGGCCAGCAACAGGATCGGCACCGACAACCAAGCCGTCAGCCCGTCGGTGAGCGGTCCGCCGACCACGAACCCGACGAAACCGGCCGCGCGCGAACGTCCGTGCGCGTCGGTCGGGGCGCCCGCGGCGATATGCCACAGCCCCAGCATCGGCAGCCCGACCAGCAGTCCGCCGAGCACCAGCCGGGGCCGGATCTCCGGATGCGGTTCGGTGCGCATCAGGATCACCGCGATACCGGCCGCCACGAACGGCAGCGCCGCCGACGCCGATCCGGAGACCGCCCGGATCACGTCTTCGACGAAATGCCCGATCGGCCCGCCCGCCGACAGCCACACCGCCGCCGCGATGACGCCGCTGAGGCCGATCAAGGCCAGCGCGATCCCGTCGCGGCGGTGCCCGTGCTCGATCTCCCCCGCCCGGCTCAGCGTGCGGGTGGTGGCGCCGAGACCGCGCGCCAGCATGGTCCAGCCGCCGCTGATCCCGCGCCCGATGACGGCCAGCGGCGCGGTGTCGGACCGGCGGCGCGCCGGACGTCGCGCGGCCGAGGCGCGAACCCGTCCCGCCGAAGCGCGGCCGCGGGCCGCCGAGGTGCGGCCTCGGGCGGCCGAACCGGTGCGAGTCGCCGAACGAGATGGGTTCGTCGCCGAACGAGTGGAGGCCGCCGTTGTCCGCCCCCGTGCCGATCCCGCCCGCGCACGTGTCGTAGTGGTGCTGCGGGACTTACCTGCCATGAACTCAGGCTAGCCGTAAACGCACCATCAGGACCATCCGCAACACTGGTATCGCCTGTAACTTGTGCTGATGAGCGGGGCGAATGCCCAGGTGATGGGGTTCATCATGCCCCGGACCGCGATCCAGGACACGCCGACACACCGGCGCCGTCGCGTCTGCGCAGACAGAAAACCCGCCGGACGATCAGACATCCGGCGGGTTTCGCGGGCGGTGACTCGGCTCAGACTCCGATGACGGTCGGCACGATCATCGGACGACGCCGATAGGTGTCGGCCACCCAGCGCCCGACCACCCGGCGTACGCCCTGGGCGATGCGGTGGGTGTCGGTGATGCCCTCACCGGCCAGGCGCAGCAGTTCGGATTCGACCAGCTGGGCGGCTTCCGACAGCGCGGTGGGATCGTCGGAGAAGCCGCGACCGCTCAGTTCCGGCGTGCTGACCGCCTTGCCGGTGGTCTCGTCGATCGCGACGGTGATGGCGATGAAACCGCCCTCACCCAGCACCAGCCGGTCCGACAGGGTCGATTCGCCGACATCGCCGACCGACAGGCCGTCGACATAGACGTGGCCGACCGGCACCCGGCCGACGATGGAGGCGATGCCGTCGACCAGATCGACCACGACGCCGTCCTCGGCCAGCACCACCCGGTCCTCGGGCACACCGGTGGCCACCGCGAGCGCGGCATTGGCGCGCAGATGCCGCCATTCACCGTGCACGGGCATCGCATTGGTGGGCCGCACCGCGTTGTACAGGTACAGCAGCTCACCCGCGGAGGCGTGCCCGGAGACATGCACCTTCGCGCTCTGCTGGGTGATCACCGAGGCGCCGAGCCGGGCCAGGCCGTTGACGACGGTGAACACCGAGTTCTCGTTGCCCGGGATCAGCGAGGACGCCAGTACCACGAGATCGTCGGCGCGGATATTGATCTGGCGGTGGTCGCCGCGCGCCATCCGCGACAGCGCCGACAACGGCTCGCCCTGCGAACCGGTGGAGATCAGCACCAGCTTGTCGCTGGGCAGCGTCGCGGCCTGATCCAGCTCGACCACCAGGCCGTCGGGCACGCTCAGATAGCCGAGGTCCTGCGCGATCTGCATATTGCGGACCATCGACCGGCCCACGAAACAGATGCGGCGCCCGTACTTCTGGGCGACATCGACCACCTGCTGGATGCGATGCACGTGGCTGGCGAAGGAGGCCACGATGACTCGGCCCTTGGCCTTGCCGATGACGGTGTCGAGGACGCCGCCGATCTCACGTTCGGGAGTGACGAAGCCGGGAACCTCGGCATTGGTGGAGTCGACCAGGAACAGGTCCACGCCCTCGTCGCCGAGCCGGGAGAAACCGGCCAGGTCGGTGAGCCTGCCGTCCAGCGGCAGCTGGTCGAGCTTGATGTCACCGGTGTGGAGCGCGACGCCGGCCGGGGTGCGGATGGCGACGGCGATGGCATCGGGGATCGAGTGGTTGACCGCGAAGTACTCGCAGCCGAACGGGCCGTGCGTGGTGTGCTGACCCTCGGTGACCTCCACCAGCTTCGGATGCTGGCGGTGCTCGCGGCATTTCGCCGCCACCAGGGCGAGGGTGAACTTCGATCCGACGACCGGGATGTCGGGGCGCAGCCGCAGCAGGAACGGCACGGCGCCGATGTGGTCCTCGTGGCCGTGGGTGAGCACGACCGCGACCACGTCGTCCATCCGGTTCTCGATGGGACGGAAGTCGGGCAGGATCAGGTCGACGCCGGGCTGCTGGTCCTCGGGGAACAGCACGCCGCAGTCGACGATGAGCAGCTTGCCGCCGTACTCGAAAACCGTCATGTTGCGGCCGATTTCACCGATACCGCCGAGCGCGAAGACCCGCAGGCCGTTGCTCGGCGCCTTCGGCGGCGCACCCAGGCGATCCTGCGGCGCGACGGCGGCGCGGGGATCGGGCTGCGGTGCGGACTGATCGCCGCGGCCACGACCACCTTGACGGGAGCGTCCCTGCTTGCGCTGACGGTCCTGGCCGGTACGCGATTCGGCGGCCTTCGCGGGGGCAGTGCTCTTCTCCGGCGCCGCCTGCTGCACGGGCGCTGCGGGAGCTTCGGCTTCGCTGGGAGCGGGAGGGGTTGCGGCGGAGGGCTTTTCCGGTGCGGCGGGGGGCTGCGGCGGACGCGGCGTGGCCGGGCCGGCGCTGCGGCTGGCGGAACGGCGGGGACGACGGCCTAGCGGAGCCGTCATCCGAGCACTCCCGCCGCGCGCAGATCGGCGCTGAGCAGGTCGAGCTGATCGGGACCGGGCATGAGCTGCGGCAGCCGCGGCTCGCCGACGTCGAGGCCGAGCAGGCGCAGGCCCGCCTTCGACATGGCCACACCACCCAGGCGCGCCATGGCGGCGTTCAACGGCACCAGCCCGGCGTTGATCTCACGGGCGCGCACGACGTCACCGGCGGTGTAGGCGTCGACCAGTTCGCGCAGCCGTTCCGGCACCAGATGTCCGATGACACTGATGAATCCGGTCGCGCCGATCGACAGCCACGGCAGGTTCAGGGTGTCGTCGCCGGAGTAGAAGTCCAGGCCGGTGGTGGCGATGAGTTCGGCACCGGCGTTGAGATCGCCCTTGGCGTCCTTGACCGCGACGATGCGCGGATGCTCGGCCAGGCGGCGGATGGTGTCGGAGGCGATCGGCACGATCGAGCGCGGCGGAATGTCGTAGAGGGTCACCGGCAGATCGGTGGCGTCGGCGACCGCGGTGAAGTGTGCGATCAGGCCTTCCTGGGTGGGCCGCGAGTAGTACGGGGTCACCACCAGCAAACCGTGGGCACCCGCCCGCTGCGCGTTGCGCGCCAGCTCCACCGAATGCGCGGTGTCATAGGTTCCGGCACCGGCGATCACGGTGGCGCGCGAGCCCACGGCGTCGACGACGGCGCGCAGCAGATCGGCCTTCTCCGATTCGGTGGTGGTCGGCGATTCACCGGTGGTACCGGAGATCGCGAGCAGGTCGACGCCGCGGTCGACCAGGCGGGCCGCCAGCGCGACGCCGGTGTCGACGTCGAGCTTGCCCTCGGCACTGAAGGGGGTCACCATCGCGACGCCGACCGTGCCGGAGGCATGCAGCCGACTCGAATCGCCGGCGCTGCCGGGCCCTGGGTGGTTACGCATGCTGCCGCCTCCGGGCCTGCGCCTCGCACCGCGGTGTCGGCGTCGATTCACCGTTCGTCATGGTCAGAAAGGCTACCCGGTCCGGGACACACCCTCGACACCCTCGTCGCCGTTCGGCGACCGCGCGGACATGATACCCGTCTCATTACGTCGCGATGACGCCAAATCGTTCCTTGAAAGACATCATCTCTGGCGTCAGACTGATGTCATGGATCTGGACAAATACACCGCCCGTTTGCGCGCGGATCTGGTCGCGGCGGCGGCCCTCGGCGATGAGAAGACCCAGGCCACGGCCGCCGCGCTGGCCGCGGCCGTGGAGAGTTCGACGCGGCTGGTGCTGCTGTCGGCGCTGTCCGATCTGGCCACCGAGGTCAGCACGACG
The DNA here is from genome assembly GCF_000284035.1 of Nocardia cyriacigeorgica GUH-2. NCBI lineage: Bacteria > Bacillati > Actinomycetota > Actinomycetes > Mycobacteriales > Nocardiaceae > Nocardia > Nocardia cyriacigeorgica. The sequence continues at coordinate 4,129,987 of NC_016887.1, forward strand.
CTGGGCGACCGCACCGTGCACGTCTCAGTGGACGGCACCGACGCCACCGTCGACGTCCGCAACAATCCGGCCACCGAATCCGAGCACCCCACCTTCGAGGACATGACCGGCGATATCAGCCGGGTCACCCTGCGGTTGGTGGAGCAGCTGAAGTCGCGCGCCGAGGAGGCGGCGGCACAGAGTGGGCAATCGCTGAACTCGTGGATGTCGGGCGTGGTGTCGGGCGCGCTGCGCGATCAGATGCGCGGTTATGGCGGATACGGTGGCGGGCCCAAGCGGTACCCGAGTTCGCGCGACAACGCCGGTTCCGGTGACGAGTCCCGTGGGTCCGATCGCAACGCAGGCGGTGACAGCCGCGATGCCGACCCCGGCACCGCCAGTTCCGACTGACCAGCGGCAGTTCCGACAGACCACCACCGCTTGGGCCACGGACCCGGCGGCCGTCGGCTGTCGCTCGCTGTGCCGCACCCGATTCTCGCTGCACCGGCGATGACCTGGGCGGACTCGAGCGCCGGTCGGGTCATCCTGCCGTGCGCAACAGCGGCGCCAGGTCGCCCCGCTCTCCGATGACGACGTCGTCGAGCTCGAGCCAGTCGGCCATCTCCCGCAGGGCCGTCCACAACGCCTGCGCCGTGTGCGCGTCACAGCGGCCCGGTTCGGCGAAGGCACCGGGCACCAGCAGCCGCCCGGAACCTCGGTCGGCGCGCAGATCGACGCGGCCGACTAGCTCGCCGTCGAGCAGGAACGGAAAGACGTAGTACCCGTGTATCCGCTTGGCTTCCGGGGTGTAGATCTCGATCCGGTAGTGGAAGTCGAAGAGGCGTTCGGTGCGGGCACGGAAGAAGATCAACGGGTCGAACGGGCACAGCAGGGCGGCGCCGGCGATCCGGCGCGGCGTGGCGGCCCCGGCGCGCAGATAGGCCGGTGCCGCCCAGTCGGCGACCTGCACCGGGATCAGTTCGCCCGCGTCCACCAGCTCGGCGATCGCGGGTTTGGTCTGCGCGCTGGAGAGCCGGTAGTAGTCGCGCAGGTCGGGCTCGGTGGCGACGCCCAGCGCGGTGGCCGCGCGCAGCACGAGTTCGCGCACGGCCTCGTCTTCGGGGACCGATCGCGCGAACACCTCGGCCGGCAGGACCCGCTCGGCGAGGTCGTAGTGACGGGTGAAGCCGACCCGTCGTCTCACCGAGAGCTCCCCGGCGGCGAAGAGCTGCTCGCAGATCACCTTGGTATCGCTGAGGTTCCACCACGATCCCGGCGGACGCGGCTTGTCCAGTTCCAGATGACGTTCCACCTCACCGGCACTGGCCGCGCCGACCTCGGTGATGACGTCGAGAATGTCTTTGCCGAGCGTGGGATTGCGTTCGACGACCGCACGCGCCCCTCCCCAGCGTCCGTGCCGGTAGCGCTGCATGCGCCAGCGCATCAGCGGCCAGTCCTCGACCGGGATCAGTGCCGCCTCGTGCGCCCAGTACTCCACCAGGGCGCGGGGCCTGCGGGTGCCCGCATGCCAGGACGCCTCGTCCAGCAAGCCGCGATCGTAGGCGCCGATGCGGCTGAACACGGGTGCGTAATGCGCGCGGACCACGGCGGAGACCGAATCCAATTGCAGCAGTTGGGTTCTGTCCAGCGCGGCGAGGATCGTCCGCCTGGTCGCCTTGGCGGGCTTCGCCTTGCCGAAGCCCTGCGCCGCCAGCGCCGTCCGCCGCGCCGCCGCCGCACTCATCGTCCGCATACGCCGCACTTTGCCATGGGGGTACGACACATTCAGGTGGAGACGGCGACCTCACCCGCGAGGTCGATCTCGGTGCGCCGGTCCTGCTCCGGCGCATGGGCCAGCACCGTCGCCAGGATGCGGCGACCGGTCGGCAGGATGCGCACGGTGACCGAGCCCGCGTTGGCCGCGTCGAGTTCCTTGATGGCCGCCTCGATGACGCGGCGCCGCACCGCGGGCGGTACGCCGTCGAATCCGCCGTCATCGAGTAGCACCACCTCGACGCCGCGGGCGCGCGCACCACGAGCGGCGCTGTTGAGTTCGTCGGTGGCCAGGTGCGGGGCGCGCAGACCGTCGCGGAGTTCGGCCTCGAGCAGCCGGCACTGTTCGCGCTCGTAGGCGCTGAGTTCCACGCCGTCGGCGATGCGTTCCAGGATCGGGCGCGCCACCTTGTCCAGCCGCGCCAGCTGACGATCGCGCTCACCGTTCTCGGCGGCCATGGTGGCCTCCGCGGCCGCACGCATGGTGGCCTCCTCGCGCAGCAGGCGCAGCGAGCGCTGGGTGGGCCGCATGATCAGCGCGCACACCGACACACCCGCGACGGTGGCGACCGGCACGATCGAGCCGACGATCACCCCCGCCGACAGCCCGGCCACCGCGCCCACCACCGCGACCACCACGGCGACACTCGCGACACCGAGCCACGCGGCACCCATCCGCCCGCGCAGCACCAGCACCGCCAGCACATACGACGACGCGAAGGCCGTCCACACCTGACTCGACGCGTACTCCTGCACATCGAAGGTGGTCAACGCGGTGGCCAGTGGACCGGCGACCACGAGGTAGGCGGTCGCGGGCTTGGGCAGCGGTTCCTCCGGCACCATCAGCACCACGACACCGGCCACCACCAGCAGCACCAGCGCGGCCGTGGCCGGCACGGGTGAGGCCTCGGTGAAGTTGCGCACCATGTACAGCACGATGGTCAGTTCCAGGATGGCCAGGAACAGCCAGCCCGCGGCCCCGCGCAGGCCCAGCAGATCGCGCAAGCCGAAATCGGCGCTCGTGTCAGCCATCGCCACCCCAGACCAAGGTCACCGTCGTCCCTTCGCCCGGCTGCGATTCCACGAATGCGGCGCCGCCGGCGAGCTGTCGCATCCGGCCGAGAATGCTGACCGAGATGCCGAGCCGGTCCACCGGCACCCGGTTCTGATCGAATCCGGCGCCGTCATCGCGCATTTCGGTGCGGATGCCGCCGGCGCTGACCGTCACGGTGACGCTGCGACGCACCTGCCGGTCGGGCACGGTGGCGTGGCGCAGACTGTTGCGCGCCGCCTCGGCCAGCGCGGCGGCGATCGTGCTCGCCGCGGTCACCGGCAGGCGCAGATCATCGAATCCGGCGGTGCGGCGGGCGGTGAATTCGATGCCGGGATTCACCTCGTGGACCGCTGAGCGCAGGAAACCGATCGCCGATTGGGCGTCCAGATGATCGGGGTCGCCACTGCCCGCGCGGGATTCGTCGAGCTGTTCCAGCGTCCGTTCGGCCTGGCGGCGCAGCACCGGCGACTCGGTGCCACCGCGGGAGGCGTCGAGCAGGGTCGACAGCACCGCGTCGTGGATCAGGGCCGCGAACCGGGCGCGTTCCCGGTCGCGCGCCGCCGCACCCGCGACGGCGGCGGCCCGGCTACTGGCCACCTCCGATTCCCGGTCGACCCGGATGCCGGCTTCCCTGGCGTAGACCACGCACCACAAGAACAACGCGCATAACCCGGCCGCGCGGGCGAAATCGCCGGCCATCGTCAGCGCGGAGACATCGGGCACCACGAACAGATTCACCACCGCCGACAGCGCCGAACCGGCGAACAGATAGCCGATGGCGGGCCCGGTGGGCCAGGCCAGCGCCGCCGCGAGCACGCCGAGGGCGAGCACCCGGTACACCCAGACCGAGCCGGCGGCGTCGGCCGGCTGCGAATAGGCCAGCATGATCACCACCATGGCGGCCAGAAAGCTCACCGCGGCCGCACCGCTGACCAGGCGAATGGTCCGGGGCGGCGCACTGATCGACGCCACGGCCAGTACCGGGAACATGCCAAAGGCCAGCAGGACCGCGGTAATCGTCCACCCCGGGGCGATATCGCGACTCTGATCAGCGATCTCGGGCAGTTCGACGAGGGCGGCGATCACCCCGGCCAATCCGACGACCAGCCCGAATCGGCGCAGAATCCGTTCGGAGGCATCGGCGGCCTGATCTCGCGACACGGCGGCCAACCGGCGCCACCAACGGGTCGCGCGCAGGCGATCGAGCGGGGCGGGCGTGGTCGGGGCGGTGTCCAGCAAGCCGGACGCGGTCACGGGCGCGGATGCCGCTCGGGGACCGGCAGCCATCCATCCTCCACCGCGCGCTTGTACAGATCGGTCTTGGTCGGCGCGGGCCTGCCTGCGTCGGCGTACTTCTGCCGGATCCGGCCCAGATAGTCGTTGACGGTCTGCTCCGACAACCCGGTGAGCCGAGCCACCCGCGACGCCTTCTCCCCCGACGCGTAGAGGGTGAGCACCTCTTCCTGACGCGGGCTCAACCCCACGCTGGACAACTGCGGATCGCCATCGATGGCGGCGGCCCAGTCGGTGGTGACGACCTGTTCACCGGAGGCCGCCCGGCGCACCGCGGCCACCACGGTGGGCACGTCTTCGGACTTGCGCACCACCCCGAGCACACCGGCACGGGCCGCCGAGCGCACCAGGAAAGCGTTGTCGGCGCCGGTGAACACCAGCACCTCCATGCCGCGCTCGCGCAGCGCGCGCACATTGTCCTCGGGCGTCGAGCCGTCGGCCAGGCGCAGATCCAGGACCACCAGATCGATCGGCTCGGCCACCGCGGGATCGGCGAGCAGTTCGGCGACCGTGCCCGCGGTCGCCACCAGGTCGAGATCGGGATGCGGAGCGAGCATCGCCGCCAAGCCGATCGCGACCGATTCATGGTCTTCGACCAGCCCTATCCGGCGTGGCGTGCTTTCGACCCCTTCGGCCCACGTCACCTCGACAACTCCCATCCCGAGCAACCCGGTCCACCGCGGACCGCACATTGGTACTTCAGCAGTATGCCCGCCGAAGCCGCGCGTGGTCAGCCACCAATAATCGGGGGCATGTCAGGGCGCCAGGCCTGCCGCGACCGTCGCGCCCAGCTCCCAGCAGGTTTCCAGGTCACTCTTGCTCGGCTTACCCGAGACCACCACGTAGTCGGCGGACTTCGACCACCCGAGCCCGGTCGTGATCGACGTGAGGCCTTTCTCCGCGCCCTCGGTGCCCTCGTTGCCGTGGAAATACGCGCCGAACGGGCGCCCGCGCGTGGAATCCAGGCACGGGTAGTAGATGACGTCGAAGGCGTGCTTGAGGGCGCCACTCATGTATCCGAGGTTGGCGGGCGTGCCGAGCACGTAGCCGTCGGCTTCGAGCACATCGGACGGGGTGACCGCGAGCGCGGCCCGGCGCACCACCTCCACGCCCTCGATCTCCGGATCGGTCGCGCCGGAGACCACGGCCTCGAACATCGCCTGCATGAACGGCGACGGGGTGTGATGGATGATCAGCAGTCGCGCCACGACGACGAGGGTATCCCGGGGCTATCCGCGCTGCTCGCGTTCGTGACGCTCCAGCTCGACCGCGCGGCGCATGGTGGCCCGGGCGCGGCCGCGATCGCCGGCGTAGTCGTAGGCGCGGGCCAGGCGGTAGGAGACCCGCCAGTTGTCGGGGTCGGCCTCCCACTCCTGCTTGACCTGCAGGAACAGCTCGTCGGCCGCGGCCCGCTCGATCCGGCCGGACGGACGGCGCGGCAGCTCCGACACGTCCAGTTCCAGGCCCTCGTCGTGGATGCGCCGGGCCAGATGCTGGTGGGCGAGCGCGGCGCGCACGGTGGCGTAGACGATCCAGACACCGAGCAGCGGCAGGATCAGCACGCCGATGCCGATGGCGATCGCGGCGCCGTCACCGGAGCCGATCAGGCTGATCGCGATCTTGCCGAGCAGCAGGAAATAGAAGACCAGCACCAGCACCAGCGCCGCCACCATGGCGACGATCTTGACCACATCCCGGCTCGGCCCGGCACCGGCCGATTCGGCTGGATCCTGCGCGCTCACAGGTCCAGCAGCGGATCGAGCCCGACGGTGAGTCCGGGACGGTCGGCGATGCGGCGCACCCCGAGCAGCACACCGGGCGCGAAGGAGGACCGGTCGATGGAATCGTGGCGGATGGTCAGCGTCTCCCCCTGGGTGCCGAACAGCACCTCCTGGTGGGCGACGAGCCCGGCCAGGCGCACCGAATGCACCCGCACACCGTCGACGTCGGCGCCGCGGGCACCCTCGAGCTCGGTGCTGGTGGCGTCGGGGCTGCGACCCACGCCGGCCTTCTCCCTGGCCTGGGCGATCAGCCCGGCGGTGCGGTAGGCGGTACCCGACGGCGCGTCGGCCTTGTTCGGGTGATGCAGCTCGATGACCTCGACGGATTCGAAGAAGCGCGCGGCCTGCTCGGCGAACCGCATCGACAGCACCGCGCCAATGGCGAAGTTCGGCGCGATCAGCACCCCGACGTGCGGCTTGCCCGCCAGCCAGCCGTTGACTTCGTCGAGCCGCGCGGCGTCGAAACCGGTGGTGCCCACCACGGCGTGGATGCCGTGCTCGACAAGGAATTTCAGGTTGCCCATCACCACGTCGGGATGGGTGAAGTCGACGACGACCTGGGTGCCGGTCTCCAGGAACTTCTCCAGCGGATCATCCTTGTCGACACCCGCGACCAGCTCCAGATCCGCGGCGGCCTCGACCGCCGCGCAGATCGCCTGTCCGACCTTGCCCTGCGCGCCGAGCACACCCACCCGAATCGGTGCGGTCACGATTGGTCTCCCTACTTCTCGTCCGGCTGTTTCCGCCGAGCCTAACGCGGCGGCGGCGCGCGGTCGCCGGGCCCACCTGCGGGCCCGGTCACAGTCGCCGGATGCCGCCGGGACACAACGGAAATGGGGGTTGGCAGCGTCGCGGAACAAACGTTATCGTGATCTCTTGTGACGGTGCTCCCGTTGGCCGCCTTGTACCGAGCCCGGGGTCGGGACCGTCACTACTCGAGGAGAAAATCCCCTGTCAGTACAGTTCAATCACACCATTGTCGGATGCAAGGACAATCGCGTGTCCGCCGAATTCTGGGCGGACATTCTGGGTGTCACGGCCGGAACCGAATGGGGGCCGTTCATTCCGGTCACCGTCGATAACGGTGTCACCTTCGATTTCGCGAACGTCCCGCCACATATCGGCGATATCCAGCCCCAGCATTACGCGTTTCTGGTCTCGGAGGACGAGTTCGACGCCGCCTACGACAAGATCCGCCGGTACCGGCTGGACTACTGGGCCGATCCACGTCAGCAGGACGCGGGGCAGATCAACCACAACGATGGCGGTCGAGGCATCTACTTCCTCGACCCCAGCGGGCACTTCGTGGAGCTGATCACCGTCCCGTACGGCGGCTGGCCCCAGTAAGCGCATGAGGCCGGGTGGCGACACCCGGCCTCATCGCATTCCACTCGTACCGCCATGGCTCGACGGCAACACCACTCGTCGAGCTCGGTCGCCTGCGAAGAAATGGATACCGAATGGGCATCGACGTGAAAACAGCCGTCGAACAACTGCACGACGATCTGGCCGCCTGGCTCGGTTCCGAAGCCGACGATGCGGTATTCGAACGATTCGCCGACGCACAACACGAAGCGTTCTCCATGGTGACCACGGCGGGCGAAACGCTGCGGCGAAGTGAATTGTTGGACGGCCTTCGTGCCGCCCGCAATGCCAGTCCGGGACTGCGTATCGAGATCAGCGAATTCGAAGAAGTCGCGGCGGAAAACCGAATGGTGGTGGTGCGATTCCTGGAATCACACCACCACGCCGGGCAGATATCGCGTCGTCGCGTGACCGCAGTGCTGGTCGCGGCCGACGGCGAGCCGGCGTTGCGCTGGCTGACCGTCCACGAAACCCCGGTCGCCGCGAGCTGATCAGCTGGCCGCGCTTCAGACCTGCGTGCGCACCTCGGCGCGTCCACGACGCACACCCAGACCCGCCGCGATCAGGCACGCCACCGCCACCGCACCGACGAACCACGGAAACACCGTGCCCAGACCCCACGTCGTCGCGGCCCAGCCCGCCACGACGGTGGGCAGCGCCATCGCCGAGTAGGCCAGCAGGTAGTAGGCCGACATGGTCTCGCCGCGCTTGTGCTGCGGTACGACATTGGACAGGTGGCGCAGCGAGCCACCGAACCCGAGCCCGAAGGTGGCGCCGAGGGCCAGCCCGATGCCGATCACCGCGACCCAGTTGTGTGTGCCGAGGGCCGGCACCGTCAGCAGCAGGGCAATCGCCATGCCGATATCGCCGATGATGGCCGCCGCCCGTGCCGGCACCCCGGTCGCGAATAGCTGTGCCAGCGCCGCCGACAGCGCCGTCGACGCCACCACCAGCCCACCGAAGACCAGATTGTGGATGCCGGTCTGCTCCGCGGCCAACGATGGATACAGCGACAGCAGCACACCCAGCACCGACCATGCCGCCATCACCCCGATCGCGGAGAACCAGAAATCACCGCGAATCTCCTGCGGGACGGCCGGCTTGGCGATCCGGATGCGGCCCGCGGCCCGCGCGACATGCGGCTCCCGCAACGCCAGCACACCGACACCGATGATCAAGCAGACCACGCTGATCACCACATAGGGGGTGCGCAGTGGATTCGGCGCGTACTGCGCGAGCAGCGCCGACCCCAGGATCGCCACCGCCATACCGACATTGAAGGCCACACCGGTGAGCTGGCCGGACCGCGCACCGCGATGCGGACGCAGGTCCAGCAGTGCCGCCGCGCCGGCCACCACCGTGGCGCCGACCGCGAAGCCGTGCAGTGCCCGCGCCAGCAGCAGCATCGGCACGGTATCGGCCAGCACGAACACGATCAGGCCGACGATCATGGTGGCGAACGCGCCCAGCAGCACCGGCTTGCGCCCGACCACATCGGAGACCCGGCCCGAGACCAGCACCGCGCCCAGCGCCGCGACCGCGTAGACGGCGAACACGATGGTGGTGGTGAGCGGCGACAGATGCCATTCCCGCTCGTAGATGCCATACAGCGGCGCCGGAACCCCCGACACCCCGAGCGCGACGCCGCTGGCGGCCAGCACCAGCGCGTACGCCCACGACTGCGATGCCCGCTCCGCCCCGGGCACGGCCATTGTCGCTGCCATCGAAACCCCGATCAGGTAAGTTTGATAATGATCGAACCGAATCGACAGTAACGTACGGTACGACGATCATCAAACCCCCCAGTGAGGAAGATCATGACGGACACCACAGCGGTCACCGGCTCCGAGGTCCATCCCGTGGCCGCGCTCCCCGTTGTGCTCGGCGCGCTACAGGATCCGGTGCGCCTGGAGATGGTGCGCCGGCTCAGCAATGCGGGCACCGCGGTGCGCTGCGGAGCGCTCTACGACGTGATCAACAAGTCCACCGCGACCCACCATTTCAAGATCCTGCGCGAGGCCGGCGTCATCGAACGGCTGGTCGTCGACGGCCAGACCTGCCAGCGTTTGCGCACCGATGCCCTCGACGAGGCGCTGCCGGGGTTGCTGGCGTCGGTGGTCGAGGCAGCGAACCGGGCACAGGGCGACTGAGGGACGCCCCCAACGCGAGCAGGGCGACTCCTGCTCCGTCTTGTCGCGCTATCCGAACACCAACCGCCGCAACGCCCACACCATCAGCAGGGCGCACCCGGCAGCCGGTAGCAGCAGAATCGGCAGCATGATCGCGCCGGGGACCCAGGGGGTCTCGGCGATGAACGACAGCGCGGCCTCCACGCACAGGGTCGCGACGACGATTGCGGCGAACACCGCGAATGCCCACGCGCCGTCCGGCCGCAAGGCCACGCCGTGCAGGAGGGCGAGCACACCCCCGATGACCACAGCGGGCGGAACGACCAGGATCACTCCCGACATGGCGTACACCCAGTTCGCGTCGCGATCCTCGGCGCCGCAGGCGGGCCGAACCCACGCGATGAACAGCAGCAGATGAGCTAGTGCCGACGCCCCCAACGCGGTCAGTACCACCACATACCCGAGCGTCGTGGCCGTATCACCACGGTCGATGGTGATCGCGGCGTGGCCGATGAGCGCGAGCGGCAACGCGACGACGAAGACGAGGAGGCCGAGAACCGCTTCGGGCCGCCTGGCCCGCATCCCGAGATAGCCCTTGGGCAACCGCCGCCGGGCTCGGCGCAGCGAACGCACGCCGATGAAACCGAAGGCGCCCAGTACCGCTGAATCCACCAGCCGCAGCACCGACGGCCCGGCGAACGTCGAGGTCACCGCCACGATAGCCGCCCAGCCCCAGAACAATCCGACCAGCCGCAGCAGCGTCCGCCAGACGTATTCGGTGAGCCGTTGGTGCGCGGGCGCGGTGTCGACCCCGGCACCGACCAACGTCCGCAGGTCACGCACGGTGGCACGGTTCGGGCCCGACCGCGCGTCGAGATCGATCGCACTTATGGCGACCTCCGCTCCCGCTACCTTCACCCGGCTGCCCGGCGCGGCGTGCAATCCGGCGATCGTCAGCGAGAACTTGCCCTCCGCTCGCATCGCCTTGGTGCTCTTGGCGTACCGGTCGACCATGAGGCAGTACAGCAGCCGCGCCGCGGGGTCGGCCGGAAGGAGTTCGATTGCGCGCTGAGCGTGCCGGACGGCCTGCTCGTGCCGAGCCTGGGCTCCTGCGGCCAGCGCGGCCACCATCCAGGCGTCGGCCTGCTTCGGATCGGCCCGGCACGCCACATCCGCCGTCTGCCGAGCCCGGGCGATATCGCCCGATTCCAGGTGCTCCTCGGCCAGCCGCGCCAACAGCCGAGCCTCGTCCGGCGCCTCGTTCAACGCCTGTTCGAGCACGTCACGCGCGAGCGACCGCCGCCCGGCCGCCACCTCCACCACCGACCGCGCGAGCGCCAACTCCACCGAATCCATCGTCCCCCCTGAGCATTTCCTGCTGCCCCGCCGAGCTGAGCCAGTGTGTCATCTTCCGGCGTGACCGGTCACGCGAGATTCGACCGCACCGACCGGCCGGCCCGCATCAGCTTTCGACGAGCCGCCGCACCGCCGCCGGCAAGTCCCGCGTGCGCCGGTACGGCCCCGCCACCGACGCTCCGAACGGCCGTTCCAGCAGCGTGCGCGCGATTTCGCTGACTTCCTCGGTGGTGACCGCGTCGATGCGGGCCAGCGTCTCGGAGACGCTGCGGTGGTTGCCGTAGCTGAGTTCGCTGCGGCCGATGCGGTTCATCCGTGACGAGGAATCCTCGAGCCCGAGCACCAGCCCGCCGCGCAGCGAGCCCTTGGCGCGAGCGCATTCGGCATCGGTGATGCCGTTGGCGGCCACCTCTTCCAGCACGCCGCGGGCGAGGGCGGCGACCTCGGCCAGGTTCTCCGGCTGGCAGCCGATGTAGACCGAGAACGCGCCGGTGTCGGCGAAGGTGTCCACGCTCGAGTACACCGAGTACGCCAGGCCGCGTTCTTCCCGGATGCGTTGGAACAGCCGCGAACTCAGCCCGCCGCCGACGACGGTGTTGAGCACCGACAGCGGCCAGCGCCGTTCGCCCTCATGGCGGCCGAAGGCGCGCACCCCGAACACCAAATGCGACTGTTCGCTGTCGCGGTGGCTCCAGTGCAGTTGCGGCGCCGTCCGGGTCCGGAATCGTCCCTCCCGCCGCGGCATCGGCTCGGCGGTCGGGTCGAGCCGGTCGGCGAAGGCGCGATGCACCAGCTCCACGGTGTGCTCATGCTCCACGTTGCCCGCCACCGCGACCACCATCCGGTCGGGCCGGTAGCGGCGCTGATGGAACGAGCGCAGCTGGGTGGCGCGCATCCCTTCGATGGATTCCACCGAGCCGATCACCGGCCGCCCGATCGGGTGATCGCCGAACAGCGCGGTCAGGAACGCGTCGCCGACCAGGTCTTCGGGGTCGTCGTCGCGCATGGCGATCTCTTCGAGCACCACCTGCCGCTCGACATCGACATCGACCGACCGGCACAGCCCGTTGAGCACCACATCGGAGACCAGCTCCACCGCCAGCGGCAGATCCTCGTCCAGCACATGGGCGTAGTAGCAGGTCTGCTCCTTGGCGGTGAACGCGTTCAGCTCACCGCCTACCGCGTCCATCGCCTCGGCGATATCGAGCGCGGTGCGGGTGGGGGTGGCCTTGAACAGCAGATGCTCGAGGAAATGGGCGGCACCGGCGACCGTCGGGCCCTCATCGCGCGAACCGACCCCGACCCACACGCCGATCGATGCCGAACGCACACCGGGTAGGTGCTCGGTCACCACCCGCAACCCGCCGGGCAGCACCGTGCGCCGGACACCGGTCTCGGTCGCCGTCTCCGTTTTGCTCATTCGCCAATCCAGCGACAGACCCCCCTGCCCATTCCTGAGCAAGGGGGTCGCCGCGTTCTGCTTCGTCACACCGTCAAGTACTACTCGCCCGCGGGCGCGTCCGCATCGCCGGTGGTCTCTTCGGTGTTCTCCTCGACCGGGATCAGCGAGATCTTGCCGCGGTTGTCGATGTCGGCGATCTCCACGCGCAGCTTGTCGCCGACGTTGACCACGTCTTCGACCTTGGCCACCCGCTTGCCATTGCCCAGCTTGGAGATGTGCACCAGGCCGTCGCGGCCGGGCAGCAGCGAGACGAAGGCGCCGAAGGCGGTGGTCTTGACGACCGTGCCGAGGAAGCGCTCGCCCACCTTGGGCAGCTGCGGGTTGGCGATGGCGTTGATCTGGTCGATCGCGGCCTGCGCCGACGGGCCGTCGGTCGCGCCGACGAACACGGTGCCGTCGTCCTCGATGGAGATGTTGGCGCCGGTCTCCTCGGTGATCTGGTTGATCACCTTGCCCTTGGGCCCGATCACCTCGCCGATCTTGTCGACCGGGATCTTGATCGCGGTGACGCGCGGCGCGTAGGGGCTCATCTCGTCCGGGGTGGCGATGGCCTCGGCCATCACGTCCAGGATGGTGTTGCGGGCGTCGTGGGCCTGGCTCAGCGCGCCGGCCAGCACCTTGGACGGGATGCCGTCGAGCTTGGTGTCGAGCTGCAGGGCGGTGACGAAGTCACGGGTGCCGGCGACCTTGAAGTCCATGTCGCCGAAGGCGTCCTCGGCGCCGAGGATGTCGGTCAGCGCGACGTAGCGCACCTCGTCCTCACCCTTGTCGTTGGTGACGGTGTCCGACACCAGGCCCATCGCGATACCGGCGACCGGAGCCTTCAGCGGCACACCGGCGTTCAGCAGCGCGAGCGTGGAGGCACACACCGAACCCATCGAGGTGGAGCCGTTGGAGCCCAGCGCCTCCGACACCTGACGGATGGCGTAGGGGAACTCCTCCTGGCTGGGCAGCACCGGGATCAGTGCCCGCTCGGCCAGCGCGCCGTGGCCGATCTCGCGCCGCTTGGGCGAGCCGACGCGGCCGGTCTCGCCGGTGGAGAACGGCGGGAAGTTGTAGTGGTGCATGTAGCGCTTGCTGGTCTCGGGGCCCAGCGAGTCGACCTGCTGGGCCATCTTGACCATGTCGAGGGTGGTGATGCCCAGGATCTGGGTCTCGCCACGCTCGAACAGCGCCGAACCGTGCGCCCGCGGCACCACGGCGACCTCCGCCGACAGCGCGCGGATATCGGCCAGGCCACGACCGTCGATGCGGAAGCCGTCGGTCAGGATGCGCTGCCGGACCAGCTTCTTGGTGACCGAGCGGAACGCCGCGCCCAGCTCCTTCTCCCGGCCGACGAAGTCCTCGCCGAGGCGGGAGAGCACGTCGAGCTTGATCTCGTCGATCTTCGCCTCGCGCTCCTGCTTGTCGGCGATGCTCAGCGCCTCGTTCAGCTCACGCTTGGCGGTGCCCTCCACGGCCTCGAAGACGTCGGCCTCGTACGGCGGGAACAGCGGGAACTCACCGGTCGGCTTGGCGGCCAGCGCGGCGAGATCGGCCTGGGCGCGGCACAGGCGGGCGATGAACGGCTTGGCGGCCTCGAGGCCCTCGGCCACGACGGCTTCGGTGGGCGCCGGCGCGCCACCCTCGACCAGCTCGATGACCTTGTCGGTGGCCTCGGCCTCGACCATCATGATCGCGACGTCACCGGATTCGACCACGCGACCGGCGACGACCATGTCGAAGACCGCACCCTCGAGCTGCTCCACGGTCGGGAACGCGACCCACTGGCCCTCGATCAGCGCCACGCGCACGCCGCCGACCGGGCCGGAGAACGGCAGGCCGGCGATCTGGGTGGACGCCGAAGCGGCGTTGATCGCGACGACGTCGTAGAGGTCGTTCGGGTCCAGGCTCATCACCGTGACCACGACCTGGATCTCGTTGCGCAGGCCGTCGACGAACGACGGGCGCAGCGGCCGGTCGATCAGGCGGCAGGTGAGGATCGCGTCGGTGGAGGGGCGGCCCTCGCGGCGGAAGAACGAGCCGGGGATGCGGCCCGCGGCGTACATCCGCTCTTCGACGTCGACCGTCAGCGGGAAGAAGTCGAACTGGTCCTTGGGGTGCTTACCGGCGGTGGTGGCCGACAGCAGCATGGTCTCGTCGTCGAGGTAGGCCACGACCGAGCCTGCGGCCTGACGGGCCAGACGGCCGGTCTCGAAGCGAATGGTGCGGGTGCCGTAGCTCCCGTTGTCGATCAGCGCGACGGATTCGAAGACTCCGGGCTCGACCTCGACGGCCGAGGTATTCGCGCGTTCGGTGGTTTCGGACATTTTTCTTCTCTCAACCTCTCGTCTCGCCGGACCCGGCGCCCATGGCGCGATCCGGCTGTGTCAGCCGTACCTGACGGGGCACGCGGCAGCCCTCCTGGCTGCGACGCGCACACCCGGCCGGTATCCCCTTGGATACGGCGACGCGGAGGCGGTCATCGATCGAAGCCCTCCGGCGGTATGCCACCGGCCGAAAAGCCACTACCGAAGACCGACGCCACGAGGACGGGTGCATACGGCTGTGTTGTCGTGCAGGGGTTATTCCTCCCCCGGACACGAAAAAGCCAACGAGGAGATTGTAAGCTCCCCGTTGGCCGGGTCGTCTACTGCCTTACCGTAACCGCGTGTCGCATGCGGTGGCAGGGCGTGGACGCGATGATCAGCGCCGCAGGCCGAGGCGCTCGATCAGGGTGCGGTAGCGCGCGATGTCCTTGTCGGCCAGGTACTTCGACAGGCGCTTGCGACGACCGATCAGCGCCATCAGGCCGTGGCGGGTGTGGTGGTCGTGCTTGTGCTTCTTGAGGTGCTCGGTGATGTCGGCGATGCGCTTGGACAGCAGCGCGATCTGCGCCTCCGGCGAACCGGTGTCGGTCTCGTGCAGGCCGTACTCGGCGAGAATCGCCTTCTTCTGCTCGGTGGTCAACGCCATGGGGCATCCACTCCTGTTTCTCAGTTCCGCGCTCGAGGATCCGGCGAACCGGTGGGGCGCCGCCGCGGACCGCAGCAAACCCGAGGATCCACCTTACCCGACCGGGTGCGGCGGACCGAATCGCGAGGTCAGCCGGTTCAGGACTGGGCGGCGCCGAGCACCTTGCGGGCGCTGTCGACGTCGCGGCGCATGGCCTCGATCAGGTCGTCGAGCGAGTCGAACTTCTGCATGCCGCGCAGGTGCTCGACGAAGTCGACCGCCACGTGCTGGCCGTAGAGGTCGGCTTCACCGTCGAGCACGTACGCCTCGACGGTGCGGGCGCGTCCGGAGAAGGTGGGGTTGGTGCCGACGGAGATGGCGGCCATGGCCCGCTCACCGGGAGTGACGGTGCCGATGGTGGGCCCGGGCCCGAGCACGGTGAACCAGCCCGCGTACACGCCGTCGGCCGGGATGGCGGCGTGCATGGGCGGTGCGACATTGGCGGTGGGGAATCCGAGCTCGCGGCCGCGGCCGTCACCGTGCACCACCACGCCCTCGACCCGGTGCGGGCGCCCCAGCGCCTCGGCGGCCGCGGCCATGTCGCCGGCATCGACGCAGGCGCGGATGTAGGTGGAGGAGAAGGTGACCGCGTGCTCGCCCAGCAGCGTCACCGCGTCGACCTCGAAGCCGAAGCGATGGCCCAGCTCGCGCATGGTTTCGACGGTGCCTGCGGCCTTCTTGCCGAAGGTGAAGTTGTCGCCGACCACGACCTCGGCCACGTGCAGGCGCTCGACCAGCAGGTCGTGCACGTAGCGGGCGGGGGTCAGTTTCATGAATTCCTGGGTGAACGGCATGACGCAGAAGACGTCGACGCCGAGTTCCTCGGCCAGTTCGGCGCGGCGGGTCAGCGTGGTCAGCTGGGCCGGATGCGAACCCGGGCGCACCACTTCCATCGGGTGCGGGTCGAAGGTCATCAGTACCGCCGGAACCCCGCGTGCGGCAGCCGACTTGACGGCACGGCTGATCAGCTGAGCGTGCCCACGGTGGACCCCGTCGAACACACCGATCGTGAGCACGCACCGGCCCCAGTCCGCGGGAACTTCGTCGAGACTTCGCCATCTCTGCACAGTGCGCAGCCTACGCAAATCCGGTGTCGAACAGTATTCCGGCATGCCCGGCGCACCGCCTCGGTGTAGTGGTGGTGAGGTCCCGGCGAATGGCGGGTTTCTCGCGCATGGCGCGATGTGTGTATCGCTGCTCCTATGCCTAAGCTCGAAGATGTGCCCGGTAAACGAGATGTCGCCACCCGGCGGGAACTGGCCGATGCCCTCACCGGCAACCCTGACGCGAGCCACGCCGGTGCGACCACGATCGCACCGGTGCTGTCGTCGGTCGCGCAGGACTACCTGAAGGTCATCTGGACCGCGCAGGAGTGGTCGCAGGAGAAGGTGTCGACCAAACTGCTCGCCGAACGGATCGGGGTCTCGGCCTCCACGGTGTCCGAGGCGGTGCGCAAACTCGCCGATCAGGGCCTGGTCGAACATGCCCGCTACGGGGCGATCACGCTCACCGAGCACGGCAGGCTGGCCGCGGTGGCGATGGTGCGCAGGCACCGGTTGATCGAGACCTTCCTGGTGAACGAGCTCGGCTATGGCTGGGACGAGGTGCACGACGAGGCCGAGGTGCTCGAGCACGCGGTCTCGGACCTGCTGATGGCCCGCATCGACGCCAAGCTCGGGTTTCCGGACCGCGATCCGCACGGTGACCCGATTCCGTCGGTCGACGGCGCGGTGCCCACTCCCCCGGCCCGTCAGCTCAGCGATTTCGGTGACGGCGAACGCGGGCGGGTGGCGCGCATCTCCGATTCCGATCCGGCCATGCTGCGCTATTTCGACGAGGTCGGCATCGCCCTGGACACCCCGATCACGGTGGTGGAGCGGCGCGATTTCGCCGGCACCATCGCCATCCGGGTGGGTGCGAGCGATCAGCCGGTGGATCTGGGCACCCCGGCCGCGGACGCCATCTGGTTGACCGCGCTCTGATCCAGCCGCGGTCGAGAACTACCCCCGGGCCAGGACGGCCGCAGCGGCGGTAGCGATGGCCGCGCCGAGTTCGCTGGTGGTGGCGGTGCCGCCCAGATCCGGCGTCAGGACGGTCCCGGCGGCGAGGACCTCGCAGACCGCGCGATCCACGGCGGCAGCCGCCGACTGCTCGCCCAGGTGCTCGAGCATCATCGCCGCGGCCAGGATCTGCGCGACCGGGTTCGCGATCCCCTGACCGGCGATATCGGGGGCGCTGCCGTGCACGGCCTCGAACATCGACGGCGCGGTGCGGTCGGGGTTGATATTGCCCGAAGGCGCCAGCCCGAGCCCGCCGGTGACCGCGGCGGCCAGGTCGGAGAGGATGTCGCCGAACAGATTCGACCCGACGATGACGTCGAGACGGTCCGGATGCAGCACGATCTCGGCCGCCAGTGCGTCGACATGCATATGCCGCACCGGCACCTCCGGATAGTCGGCCGCGACCTGTTCGACGATGCTGTCCCAGTACGGCATCGAATGGATGAGCCCGTTGGATTTGGTGGCCGAGCACAAGCCCTTGCGCCGCTCGCGGGCCCGGTCGAAGGCGTAGCGGATGATGCGTTCGCAGCCGGCGCGGGTGAACACCGATTCCTGGAGGACGAATTCACCGGGCCGCCCGCGCTGGTGGACGCCGCCGATCTCGGAGTACTCGCCCTCGGAGTTCTCCCGCACGATGAGCAGATCCAGATCGTCGGCGGTGCGTTCGCGCAGCGCGGAGGTGGTGCCGGGCAGCAGCCGCACCGGCCGCAGGTTGACGTATTGACCGAAGGCGCGGCGCAGCGGAATCAGCAGCCCCCACAGCGAAATATGGTCGGGCACACCGGGAAAGCCGACCGCGCCGAGCAGGATCGCGTCGAAAGCGGCCAGCTGTTCGACGCCGTCGGCGGGCATCATCGCGCCGGTGCGCAGGTATTGCTCACAGGACCAGTCGAATTCGGTCCATTCGACGCCGGGCAGCACCGCGTCGACGACCGCCACGGCCTCCGCGGTGACGTCGACGCCGATGCCGTCGCCGGGGATGGTCGCGATCCGATAGGTCACAGGTCGACTCCGATGTATTTGGTTTCCAGGAATTCGTCGATGCCGCTGGTCCCGCCTTCACGGCCGAGCCCGGACTCCTTGACCCCGCCGAACGGTGCGGCCGGATCAGACACGACGCCGCGATTGAGCCCGACCATGCCGGTCTCCAAAGCCTCGCACACCCGCAGCCCGCGGCGCAGGTTCTCGGTGAAGACGTAGCCGACCAGCCCGTAGGGAGTGTCGTTGGCGCGGGTGACGGCCTCGTCCTCGGTGTCGAAGACCGAGATCGCGGCGACCGGGCCGAAGATCTCGGTGCGGGTCAGCAGCGCGTCGTCGCCGACGTCGGTGAGCACCGTGGCCGGGTAGAAATTGCCGGGACCCTGGATCGGGGTGCCGCCGGTGCGGACGGTGGCGCCGCGGCCGATCGCGTCGTCCACCAGCGATTGCACCTTCGCGACCGCCGCCTCGTCGACCAGCGGGCCGACCACCACACCCGGTTCGATGCCCGGCCCCATCGGCAGCCCCGCCATCCGCGCGGTGAGCCGATCGGCGAACTCGACGGCGATACTGCGATGCACCAGAAAGCGATTCGCGGCAGTGCAGGCCTGTCCGATATTGCGCATCTTGGCGGCCATGGCGCCCTCGACCGCGGCATCCAGGTCGGCATCGTCGAAGACCAGGAACGCGGCATTGCCGCCGAGCTCCATCGAGGTCCGCATGACGGTGTGCGCGCACTGTTCCAGCAGCTTCTTACCCACGGCGGTGGATCCGGTGAACGAGAGCTTGCGCGACCGGCTGTCGCGGATCATCGGTTCCATCACCGCGCCCGGATCGGAGGTGGTCACGACATTGACGACGCCGTCGGGCAGGCCGGCAGTGCGCAGGATCTCGGCCAGGGCCAGCGTCGACAGTGGGGTCTGTGCGGCCGGCTTGATCACGCAGGTGCAGCCTGCGGCGAGGGCGGGGCCGATCTTGCGGGTGCCCATGGCCATCGGGAAATTCCACGGCGTGATGAGCAGGCTCGGCCCGACGGGCTGGCGGGTCACCAGGAATCGGGAGCCGCCGCGCGGTGCCGGCCGGTAGCCGCCCTCGATGCGCACGGCCTCCTCGGCGAACCAGCGGAAGAACTCTGCGGCATAGGCGATTTCGCCGCGGGCCTCGGCCAGCGGTTTACCCATTTCCAGGGTCATCACCAGGGCGAGGCGCTCGGTGTCGTCGAGCAAGCTCTGATGGGCCCGCATGAGCAGGTCGGCGCGATCGCGAGCGGGTGTGCGGGCCCATTCGGCCTGGGCATCCGCGGCGGCGGCGAGGGCGTCGAGGCCGTCGGCGGGGCTCGCGTCGGCGACGGTGCACAGCACCTGGCCGGTGGCGGGGTCGAGGACGGGTAGTTCCGCCACCGTCGCGCGCCACTGACCGCCGATGAATAGGCCGGTGGGCACGGACGAGATGGCGGTGCGTTGCGCCTGGTCGGGGCTGATCTCGGTGAGCATCGACGCGAACTCCCTTGTTCGGGCGGAGGGGCGATCATCGCGAAATGAGGCCGCCCGATCCATTGCTGCGACCCCGGGCCCCATGTTATGCATATTGTCAACAATCCTACAACCCGACGATCATCGGTAGCGGGCCTCGCCCGCACGCCCGGGAGGCCGAGCACTATGACCGCGTTATCGCCCATCCTGAAACAAGCCACTCCGGTGACCGTCGACCACGGCGCGGGCTGCTACCTCTACGACACCGACGGCCGCCGCTACCTGGACTTCACCGCGGGCATCGGCGTCACCAGCACCGGCCACTGCCATCCGCACGTCGTCGCGGCCGCGCAGGCCCAGGTCGCCCGGCTCATCCACGGCCAGTACACGACGGTCATGCACCGTCCGCTGCTCGAACTCACCGAGCGGCTCGGGGCCGTGCTGCCGGACGGGCTGGATTCACTGTTCTTCGCCAACTCCGGCAGCGAGGCGATCGAGGCCGCGCTGCGGCTGGCCCGGCAGGCAACCGGACGGCCCAATGTCGTCGTCTTCCACGGCGGTTTCCACGGCCGGACCGTCGCCGCGGCCTCCATGACCACCTCGGGAACCCGGTTCTCGGCGGGGTTCAGTCCGTTGATGGCGGGCGTACACGTCGCGCCGTTCCCCACCGCCTACCGCTACGGATGGAGCGAGGAGGAAGCGACCGCCTTCGCCTTGCGCGAACTCGACTATCTGTTCGCGACACTCACCGCACCGGAGGAGACCGCGGCCTTCATCGTCGAACCGGTGCTCGGCGAGGGCGGCTATGTCCCCGGCAACCGGACGTTCTTCCGCGGGCTGCGCGAGCGCGCCGACCGGCACGGCATCGTGCTGGTCTTCGACGAGATCCAGACCGGGTTCGGCCGGACCGGAAAGTTCTTCGGCCACCAGCATTTCGACGTCGAACCCGACGTCATCACCATTGCCAAGGGCCTGGCGAGCGGGTTCCCCCTGTCGGGTATCGCCGCGTCGCGCGAGTTGATGGCCAAGGCCTGGCCGGGGTCGCAGGGCGGCACCTACGGCGGCAATGCCGTGGCCTGCGCTGCCGCCATCGCCACGCTGGAAGTCATCGAATCCGAGGGCCTGGTGCAGAACGCGGCCGAGCGCGGCGCGCAGTTGCTGGCCGGGATGCAGGCGCTGGAGAGCAAAGCGGTCGGCGATGTGCGCGGGCTTGGTCTGCTCGTCGGCGCGGAATTCGTCACGGCCGCGGGCGAACCCGATCGCGAGACCGCCACCGCCGCACAACAGCTGGCGGTCCAGAAGGGGCTGCTGCTGCTCACCTGCGGTGCGCACATGAACGTGGTGCGGATGATTCCGCCGCTGGTGGTGAGCCGGTCCCAGATCGAGGACGCCTTGGCGATCTGGGCGCAGGTCCTCGCCGAACTCCCCGGCACCGCCCAGCCGTAGCCGGGATCACCGGCCCCCTGCCAGCGCGGCGCGATCGGAAAGCAGGCTTCATGGACCGCTATATCACCATCACCCTCACCAAGGCCGGCGTCACCTGCCGAGCCCGGCTGCTCGATGCCGAGGCGCCGCTGACCTGCGCAGCCGTCTGGGATGCGTTGCCCCAGACCGGCGACGCCTATCACGCCAAATACGCCCGCAACGAGGTCTACACGCTCGTCCCCCGGATCACCGCTGCGCCGCATCGGGAGAACCCGACCGTCACGCCCATCCCGGGTGATGTGTGCCTGTTCGACTTCGAGCCGTGGGAGATCGGCAACCCCGCCTACGGCTACGAGCCCGGCTCCACCGCCCATCAGGGTCAGGGCGCGACCGATCTGGCGATCTTCTACGGCCGCAACAATCTGCTGATCAACGGCGATCTCGGCTGGGTGCCGGGCAATGTCTTCGCCACCATCGACGACGGGCTCGCCGAGATCGCCGCCGCGTGCAACGACCTGTGGCGCTACGGCGTCGAGGGTGAAACGCTCGCCTTCGCGCGGGCGTGACGACGCCGCGGCCGGGTGCGGCTCGCGCTTCCCTCAGGACCCGAGCACGTGCTCCGCGTAGCGGGCGACGGCGAGCACGAGATCGTCGGAATGGCGTGGGCCGACGATCTGCATGCCGACCGGCAGCCCGGCAGCGGTGGTGCCGACGGGGATGCTGATGGCGGGCTGCTGGCTGAGGTTGAACGGGTAGGTGAACGGCGTCCACTGCGGCCAGCCGGTCAGGTCGCTGCCCGGCGGGACGTCGTGGCCCGCGGAGAAGGCAGTGATCGGCATGGTCGGGGTGATCAGCACGTCGTAGGCGGTGTGGAACAGCCCCATGGCGATGCCGACGGCCGCGGCGGTCTCGCGGGCAGCGAGATAATCGACGCCGCTGAGGGATTCACCGAGCTCCCACACCCGGCGCAGGCCGGGGTCGACCCGTTCCCGCGCCTCCGGGCCGAACGAGGCCAGCATGGCCGCCGCGCCCACCGCCCACAGCACCTCGAACGCCTCGCGCGGATCGCCGAAGCCGGGATCGGCGGGCACGACCCGCAATTCGGCCGCACCCAGGCGCTGCACCGCGCTCTCGACGATGGCCGCGACCTCCGGGTCGACATCGGCGAACCCCAGCGTGGGCGACCAGGCCACGGTGATGCCGCGAACATCGCGCTGCATCTGACTGCGGAAGGTGCTCAGCGTCGGGGCCAGCGCGGTGGGGTCGCGGGGGTCGGGCAACGACAGGATGTCCATCAGCAGCGCCGCATCCTCCACCGTGCGAGCCATCGGACCGGCATGGGCCAGCGGCCCGAACGGGCTGGCCGGATAGAGCGGAATCCGCCCGTGGGTCGGCTTGAATCCGACGATGCCGCAGAACGACGCCGGGATCCGCACACTGCCACCGCCGTCGGTGCCGACCGAGACCGGCCCCAGTCCGGCGGCGACCGCGGCGGCGCTGCCACCGGAGGAACCGCCCGCGGTGAGCGCGGGATCGACCGGATTGCGGGTGACGCCGGTGAGCGGGCTGTCGGTGACCGCCTTCCACGCGATCTCGGGTGTGGTGGTCTTGCCGAGCAGCACCATCCCGTCCTCGCGCAGCCGGGCGGCCACCGGGCTGTCCACCGGCCACGGGCCCGCCGGATCGATGCAGGTGGAGCCGCGCCGGGTGGGCCAGCCCTCGGTGAGGAACACGTCTTTGATCGAGATCGGCACACCGTCGAGCAATCCACGCGCGTGCCCGGCCTGCCAGCGGCCCTCCGATTCCTTGGCCTGCACCAGCGCACGATCCGGATCGACCAGGCAGTAGGCGTTGAGCGCGCCGTCGCGCTCGGCGATGGCGGCCAGGATCGCCTCGGTCGCCTCCACCGGCGACAGCGCGCCGGCGGTGTAGGCGGAGACCAGTTCGACCGCCGTCATCGCGGCGGGATCGGTGGGACGGTTGATATCGGGGTAGCTCATGGCTTGGCCCTCCTTCAGCCGGGCACGTACCCCAGCGTCTTGTCGACCACGTTGTCCAGCGGACGGCCGTCCATCCACCGATCGAAGTTGTCGGTGAACGCCCGCACGACCTCGGTGCGCCAGCCGACGATGTCGCCCGAATTGTGCGGGGTGATCTGCACATTCGGCAGGTCCCACAGTGGATGGCCCGGCGGCAACGGTTCCGGGTCCACCACATCCAGCGCCGCACCGGCGATGGTGCCCGCCCCGAGTGCCGCGACCAGATCGTCGGTAACCACGAGTTCCCCACGCCCGACGTTGACAAACCTCGCGTGCGGTTTCATGGCGGCGAAGGCCCTGGCGTCGAACATCTTGCGGGTCTGCTCGGTCAGCGGTGCGATGGCGACGACGTAGTCGGCCCACGGCAGTTCTGCATGCAGGTCCGCACTCACGCTGCCGAAATCCGGATCCTCGGCGCGCGCTCGCCGGCCGACGCCGCGCACCCGCATGCCGACCGCCCGCAGCAGCCGCGCGATGGTGCGCCCGATGGCGCCGGTGCCGACGATGAGCACGGTGGCGCCGCCCACCCGCTCGGACTCGCGATGGTGCCAGTCGTGGCGTTGCTGGCGGCGCACCGATTCCGGGAGGTCCTTGGCGAAGGCGAGAATCTGGCCGAGCACGTATTCGGCGATGGCGTCGTCGAACACGCCCCGGGTGTTGGTGACCACGACCTCGCTCGCGCGCAGCTGCGGGAACATCACCGGGTCGACGCCGGTCGCGCCCATATGCAGCCAGCGCAGCCGGTCGGCGGCATGCCACGCGCCGGGCAGCGCACGACTGAGGAAGTCGTAGACGAACAGCGCCTCTGCCCCGCGCAGTGCCTCGGCCAGCCCGGATGCCTCCGTGTAGCGCACTGTGGCCCGGGCGCTCACCCGGGCCATCAATTCCGAGTCGGGCACACTGTCACTGTGCAAGACGGCGACAATAGGGCCCTCTTTCACATTGACACCGTAAGATCACATCGTATGATTGTCAACAATCCGATCGGGTTCGGAGGTCTATCCAGCTGAGCGCGAGAGGGGCCGCAGTGGACATCGGTTTCCCCGATATCGAAGGCCCGGTCGCGCAGCGGGGAATCGGCATCATCGCGCCATTCGATCTCGCGCTCGAACGGGAACTCTGGCGCTGGGCGCCGCTCGAAGTGAGCCTGCACCTGGCCCGCACGCCGTACGAACCGGTTCCGGTCTCGCTGGCCATGGCCGAATTGGTGTCCAACCCGGCGCATCTGACCGCCGCCACCCGCGACGTGCTGCACGTGGAGCCGGAAGTCGTTGCCTACCTGTGCACGTCGGGCAGCTTCATCAAAGGGCTGGCGCATGAGCGGCTGCTGCGCGAGATCATCTGCCGCGCCGGCGCGCAAGACGCGGTCACCACCTCGGGGGCGCTGGTGGAGGCGATCGGCCATCTCGGCATCTCCCGCATCTCGGTCATCACCCCCTACGACGAGATCCTGACCGGCAAACTGCACGAATTCCTCGGCGAGGCCGGATGCGCGGTGGTGCGGTCGGATCATCTCGGGCTCGGCGGCGGGATCTGGAAGGTCAACTACCGCACCATCGCCGAGCGCATCTTCGGCGCCGACCATCCTGACGCGGAGGCGATCTTCGTCAGCTGCACCAATCTGCCGACCTACGACATCATCGAGCCGCTGGAAATGGCGCTCGGCAAACCGGTGCTGACGGCGAATCAACTCACCATGTGGGCCTGTCTCGGGCGGATGAAGCTGCCGATGATGGGGCCGGGAAAGTGGTTGCTCGATGTGTTCTGAGACCGGTCTCCGGCGTGAAAGAGGTGGCAGATGTCCGCTCCGACCGTAGGTTTCATCTACCCCGACCACGCGGCCGAGGACGACTACCCGCTGGCCGCCGCCGCGCTCGGCGTCCGGCTCGAGGTCGCCCACATCTACGGTACCGACCTGCACGCGGTGCCCGAACTGCTGGATCTGGGCAGTCCGGACAAGCTGCGCCGCGGCGCGCGGCTATTGGCCTGGCACCGGCCGACTGCGCTGGTCTGGGCCTGTACCTCGGGCAGTTTCGTGTTCGGCCCCGAGGGCGCCCGCGAGCAGGTGCGCGAGTTGTCGGCGTATGCCGGGGTCCCGGCCTCCAGCACCAGCATCGCGTTCGTCGAGGCGGCGCGGGCATTGGACGTGCGCACGGTCGCCGTGGCCGCCAGTTATCCCGACGAGGTGGCTCGGCTGTTCGTCGACTTCCTCGCCGACGCCGGCATCACCGTGGTGGCGATGTCGAGCGCGGGCATCGACACCGCCGCCGAGGTCGGCACCCTGACCGCCGAGCAGGTTCGCGAATTCGCCGTGCGCAACGATCATCCCGAGGCGCAGGCGCTGCTGATTCCCGACACCGCCATGCACACCCTGGGCGTGCTCCCCGAGTTGGAGGCGGTGCTGGGCAAACCGGTGCTCACCGCGAATCAGGTCACCGTCTGGGAGGGGCTGCGGCTGAGCGGCATCGCGCGCGAGCACACCGGATTCGGCGCACTGTTCACCAGTGCGGACCGGCCGCAGCGATGGCGGCAGCGTGCGTAATCATTGCGGACAGGGGGTCGGACCCGGCCCTGGAGCGAAAGGTCCTCACCATGCCAGTCGTTGACTTCGAGCCGGTGAATCGGCAGTCGACCGCCGAGATGATCGCCGACCGGCTGCGCGAGGCGATCATGCGGGGCGGGCTGGCTCCGGGCGATCAGCTGGGTGAGGCCGAGCTGGCCGCACGCTTCGGGGTGTCCCGCGGCCCGGTGCGCGAGGCACTGCAGCGGCTGGTCTCGGAGGGCCTGGCGACCAGCATTCGCAATCGGGGCATCTTCGTCGTCGACCTGACCCTCGACGATCTGGTCGACATCTACCGCGCCCGCTCCGCCCTCGAGGGCGGAGCGCTCACCCTGATCCTCGACGGCCGTCGCGAGATCGCCTACCAGGCCTTGGAACCGAGCGTCACCGCCATGCTCGCGCACGCCGAGCAAGCCGACGCCACCGCCGTCTCCGACGCCGACCAGGCCTTTCACGAAGCCCTCGTCGACAGCGCGGGCAGCCCCCGCCTCGTCCGCGCGGCCCGCACCCTGCTGATCGAAACCCGCATGTGCCTGGGCGCCCTCCAAACCACCTACCCCGACCTGCGCGAACAAGCCCGCGAACACATCGAACTCCGCGAAGCCATCAAGTCCGCGCCCGCCGCCACAGCCCATGCCATGCTCGCCGAGCACATGGACGATGCGGTCCGCAGATTGCGTGATCGCTACGCGGAGTGAGCACCAGGTCCGTGCGACGGACCGGCCGGCTCGCCGGTCTAGCAGGCCGGGAAGTACTTCTCGAAACGGCCCGGCACGCCGTCGGCGACTGCCTGGGACCAGCAGGTCTCGTGCGGGAAGGCGACATAGGTTGACCACGTGGTGCCGTCGTGGCGGACCAGGCGCTGGCTGTCGCCGGGGGTATCCCACACGATGATCGCCCACCGGCCGTCGCAGTCGCTGACGGTGGCGGATGCGTTCGCCAGTTCGGGTCCGACGCCGAGATCGCGCTCGATCGTCTCGGCGGCGCACGGTGGTGGCAGCCCCGGCTCTTCGAAACGCAATGTGCCGTCGACGGTTTCGCCGGCGCGGGTTATGAACAGACTGTGCATGCCCTCCGGGACCGGTGTGGTGCCGGGCGGCGGGTCCATGCCGAAGTAGTAACAGCCGACCGGGACTTCGAAGCTGGTCACGCCGCTGGCATCGGTGACGCCGTCGCGGCGCAGCACCTCAGTCGTCTCCCCCACCGGGATGTCACGGGTGGCCGGATCACAGGGCTGGACCAGGCGCACATTGACGGGCACAGCGGGCACGCCGACGCCGGACAGCGTCTGGGTGCGGATGACGGCGGTCCCGTACGCCTGCGCCGGTGGCGGAACCGGTTGCGAGGGTGCGCCCGGCGGCTGTTGCGGCCGTGCGGGTTCGGGTGGACCGTTCAGCGGAGGGATCCGGAAGGGCGCGGGTGTGGCGACCGCGGGGCCGGGTGTAGTCGCGGAGGTGGCGCCGGGAGATGCCGAGGTGGCCGTTCCGGCCGTGCCGCTGTCGTCCCCGCAGGCCGTCAGCAACGCCGCCGCGGCGGCGAGGCCGAATACCGTGTGCATGATCGCGCGCATGGTCACCGCCTGTGGTCGACCGGTTATTACCCGCCTATCGCGCGCGAATCGCCGGGAGTTACCGCAGGTCGGCGTGCTCACTCGGCGGCGACGCGGCGCGATCCATCCATCATCGGGCCCGGCAGAGTCGCTGCACAACAGCCGATCCCGAACTCACCCCGGCCGACTCGGCCAGGCGCATAGCACCCTGGTCAACGGTTCCTGGTCCAGGACTGGCAGCCGGCCGGTGATGTGATCCACGCCGGGCATTTCCGACTGACTGGGCGTGCGCCCGGCCTCATGCGGCAACGGCCACCGGTTGCTGCCGACGCTCGATCACCGCGGCCAGCGCGAAAAACACCGGCGACAATACGATCTCGATGACGGTGAGCACGATCTGGAACCAGTGCGGCCACCCGTGCACCGCCAGCGAGATCAACCGCCCGACCGCGCCGAGGGCGAAGATCGCGGCCAGCCAGCGCACCGCCCACAGGTTGATCGGCGACTGGCGCACCGCCCAGATCCACGCCAGGCCGTAGCCGACGAAGATCGCGCCGAAGAACCGGCTCTGGCTGTCGGCGGTCACCCCGTTCCACTCCATATCGGGCACCGAATCCTTGCCCAGCGCCAGGTGGTAGCAGCCGATGGCGACGCAGGCGACGCCCATCGTCCAGGTCAGCCAGGTGAGTGCGCGAGTCATCAGGACCCTCCGATCAGCCGCAATTCCGTCGGCGTGACATCGATTGCTGCGCCGCCCACCCGGCGCGTTAGTAGACGTGCGTCTACCAAGACCATACGAGCATTAGTAGACACGCGTCAACTACGATGTGCGGATGAGCAACCGACGCCGGCTCGCCCCGGAACAACGCCGCCGCCTGCTCGTCGACGCCGGTGCAGGCCTGTTCGCCGACCGCCCCTACGACAAGGTGCTGATGGAGGACGTGGCCGCGGCGGCCGGAGTGTCGCGCGCACTGCTCTACCGGCACTTCCCGTCCAAGCGGGAGCTGTTCGCCGCCGTCTACGAGCAGGCATCGGCGGACCTGCTGGTGGCCACCGAACTCGACCCCGCCGCCCCGCTCGCCGAGCAGCTGGCCGCCGGCCTGGACGCGCACTTCGACTACTTCGAGGCCAATGCCCATGCGGTGATCGCCGCCAACCGCGTGCTCGCCACCGACCCGACCATCCAGGCGATCATCTCCGGCGAACTGGGTGAGCTGCGCAGGCGTTTGCTCGATGTGCTCGGCGTGGAAGGCCAACTGCGCGAGGCCACGTCGGCGGTGCTGATGTCGTGGCTGACCTACGTGCGCGTGCTGACGATCGACTGGCTGGAAAACGGCAGCCTGACCCGCGAGCAGATGAATCAGGTCAGTGTCGGCGCCCTGCTCGGCGCCCTGCAGCCGCTGCTGGGCGCTGCGAACTCCGCCGGCTGACGCCGATCAGGCCAGTCCGCGCGGGCGGACCACCATGACGGGCGCGGCCCGCTTGCCCTTCTCCTCCAGTAGCGCGATGGCGGTGCCGTCCTCGGTCAGCGCCGCATACACCCCGGACAGGCCGATCGGGTCGAGCCAGCGGCCGTCGCGCAGCGATTCGGCCTCGGCCTTATCGATGCGGCGATGCGGGAACGCGGTGCGGATGGCGGCGTCGATATCGAGGCTCAGCCCCGGCTCGTCGGCGAGCTGGTCGAGGGTGCGGGCGTGGTCGAGGGTGAACGGTCCGACGCGGGTGCGGCGCAGCGCGGTGAGATGACCGCCGACGCCCAGCCCTTCGCCCAGATCACGGGCCAGGGCCCGGATGTAGGTACCCGAGGAGCATTCCACCACCACATCGAGATCGATGAAGTCACCGGCGGTGCGCCGGTCCAGCAGGTCGAAGCGGTGCACGGTGACCGGCCGGGCGGCCAGCCGCACCTCCTCACCGGCACGGTGACGGGCATAGGCGCGTTCGCCGTCGACCTTGATGGCGCTGACCGTGGCCGGGATCTGCTGGATCTCGCCGGTGAGCGCGGCGATCCCGGCGGCGATATCGGCCTCGGTGACGGCAGCTGCCGACTGGGTGGAGAGGATCTCGCCCTCGGCGTCGTCGGTGGTGGTGGCCTGGCCGAGCCGGATGGTGGCGGTGTAGGCCTTGGTGGTCAGGGTGAGCAGGCCGAGCAGTTTGGTGGCGCGTTCGACACCGAGCACCAGCACGCCGGTGGCCATCGGGTCGAGTGTGCCCGCGTGCCCGACCTTCTTGGTGCGCAACAGTTTCCGGCATCGGGCGACGACGTCGTGGCTGGTCAGCCCGCCGTCTTTGTCGACGATCAGCAGACCGCCGAGCCCGTCCGGCCCGAGCACCGGCTTGTCGGTGGCCATCAGGCGTGCACGATCGCGGTGAGGATGAGGCCGTCGGCGATCTGCCAGCGGCCGTCGAACGAGGTCAGCGGCACGCCGCCGTCGGTGACCTGGCCGGGGACGAGCAGTTCGCTGCGGAAGGTGCCCGAGGCCTTGTCGGAGGAATCGTCGACGGTGAAGGCGATGTGGGCGTCCTCGAAGCCGAGCCAGCGGCCGGTCAACGGGAACCACGCCTTGTAGGTGGCTTCTTTCGCGCAGAACAGCAGGCGGTCCAGATGCAGCGCGGAATCGGTGGCGCGCAACCATTCCCGTTCGGCGGGCAGGCTCACCGAATCGAGTACGCCCTCGGGCAGGGCATCGTGTGGTTCGGCGTCGATGCCGACCGAGCGGAAGCGCAGCTTGTGGGCCAGCGCCGCGGCCCGGTAACCGTCGCAATGGGTGAGGCTGCCGACGATCCCGCGCGGCCACACCGGCGCGCCGCGCTCACCCTTGCCGATCGCGACCTCCGGCTCACCCAGCTGCGCCAGCGCCAGCCGCGCGCAGTGGCGTGCGCCGATGAAATCGCGGCGGCGCTTCTCCACCGATTTCGCGATCAGATGCTCTTCGGCCGGATGCGCCCGCAGACCCTCCGGGTAGGTCAGCAGCTCGGCCGACGCGACCCCGGCGGGCAGAATGTTCTCGATCATCGCGATCGAGCCTAGTAGGTGCGCGTGGCGCCCCGGTCGCTGCCCGGGCAGCGGGATACCGCACGCCGACAGCTCCGCCGGCGCATACCCCGACGGCGCATCGGGCCGAACCCTCATTCCGGCCTGCGGCACACCGCCAGGCTAGATCCCGCGGCGGCGTTGTGCTTTGCTGCGCATCTCCGCGGCAGCGGCTTCCATCTCCGGCGTCACTTTGAAATGCCCGCCCCAGGAGTTGAGCGTGCCCGGCGGATACTCCGGCTCGGGCAGGATCTGGCGCAGCAGATTGTCGGGAAGGCCGCGGCGCTGCCATTCGCGCGGATAACCCAGCGACACTTCCTCGAAGCGGACACCCTCGTAATAGGTGGTGCGCGGGATGTGCAGGTGGCCGTAGACCGAGCAGACCACGTTGTAGCGGATATGCCAGTCGGCGGTCAGGTCGGTGCCGCACCAGAGCGCGAACTCCGGATAGAACAGCACGTCCGTGGGTTCGCGGACCAGCGGGAAATGGTTGATCAGCACCAGCGGAGTGCCCTCGGGCAGCGCGTTGAGTTTGCGCTCGGTGACCTGCACGCGGGCGTGGCACCAGGCGTCGCGGGTGAGGTAGGGATCGGGCGAGAGCAGGAACTCGTCGGTGGCGACCACATTGCGTTCGCGCGCCAGCGCCAGGCCCTCGGCCTTGGTCTTGGTGCCCTCGGGCAGGAACGAGTAGTCGTAGAGCAGGAACATCGGCGCCAGCGTCACCGCGCCGCCGTACTGTTCCGCGCCCGCGCCCCGCCACACCGGGAACGGGTCTTCCGGGGTCAGCACGTCCAGGTCCCGGCAGATCGAGACCAGGTACTCGTAGCGCGCGAGGCCGTGCATCTGCACCGGGTCCTTGGCCGTGGTCCACAGTTCATGGTTGCCCGGCACCCAGATCACCGTCTTGAAGCGGCTGCGCAGCAGCTCCAGCGCCCACCGGATGTCATCGGACTTCTCCGCGACGTCACCGGCGACGATCAGCCAGTCCTCCGGCGAGTCGGGTTTGATCTGTTCGACGACGGGACGATTGCCCTGGTGCCCGACATGAATGTCGCTCACCGCCATCAACTTGGGTATCACCACACCCACCTTGGCATACCGGTGTGACTACGAGCGCGGGGACCACCGTCGCGTCGGCTCGGACCTCGCGGGATGCGCCGGCCGCCGGCGACGCGCTCACCGTGCGGCACGCGGCACCTCGGCGCCCACGGTGGCCCAGCGGCCGGACAACGCCCGCCAGACGACGGCCATCAGCCGCAGCACCATGAACGCCATCAGGCCCGACCAGATACCGGCGATCCCCCAATCGAAGACCAGCGACAACCAGATGGCGGGCAGGAAGCCGAGCAGCGCGGCGCCGAGGGTGGTGGTGCGTAGATAGGCGGCGTCGCCGGCACCGAGCAGTACGCCGTCGAGCGCGAAGACGACGCCCGCCACCGGGATCAACGCGACGAAGAACCACCACACCACTCCCGTGCGATCGAGCACGGCGGGATCGTCGGTGAACAGCGGCGGAATCACCGCGGCACCGGCGGCGAAGAGCGCGGCCAGGCCGAGCGCGAAGATCTCCGACCAGCCGGTGATCCGGCGGGCCAGCCCACGAGCCCCGGAAGCGTTGCCCGCGCCGAGTGCCGCACCGACCAGTGTTTGCGCCGCGATGGCCAGCGAATCCAGGGTCAAGGCGAGGAAGTTCCACAGCTGCAACACCAGCTGATGCGCCGCGACCGAGGCCGCACCGAACCGGGCGGCGACCGCGGCGGCCGAGACGAAGCAGGCCTGGAAGGCGAGGCTGCGGGCGATCAGATCCCGGCCGAGCACCAGTTGCGCGCGCATGACCGACGGGTGCGGGCGCAGCTCGACCCGTTCGCGAACCAGCGCCGACACGAACAGCGCGGCCGTCACCGCCTGCCCGATGACATTGGCCACCGCCGAACCGGGCAATTCCATTCGCGGCGCACCGAGTAGCCCATGCACCAGCACCGGGCACAACGCGGCCGATAACGCCAGGCCGGCAACGACATATGTCAACGGCCGACGCGTCTGCTGCACGCCACGCATCCATCCATTGCCCGCCATGGACAGCAGGATCAGCGGGACGCCGAACAGCGCGATCCGCACCCAGTCCAGCGCTTCGGCCGCGATATCACCACCGCCGGAGATCGCCGCGACGATCGGCACCGCGAAGATCTGCACCACCGCGACGATCAGCAGCCCGATCCCCGCGGCCAGCCAACTCGCCTGCACACCTTCGGCGACCGCACCGCGCTCGTCACCCGCCCCATGCTTGCGCGCCGCCCGCGCCGTGGTGCCGTAGGCGAGGAAGGTCAGCTGCGAACTCACCTGCGCCAGAATCAATCCGCCGACGGCCAGGCCCGCGAGCGCCAACGCGCCCAGCCTGCCGACCACCGCCAGGTCGAACAGCAGATACAGAGGTTCGGCGACGAGGACACCCAGCGTCGGTAACGCCAACCCGAGAATGCGGCGCGGCCCGGCGTCAGCGACCGGATCGGCTTCCGGCGGGGCTGCCGGACCGCCATGGCCGCAGGCCTCGGCCCGCCTCGGCGCACTCACCCCAGACCCGCGAGCAATTCGGCGACGATCTCCTCCGGCGTTCCGTGCGCGGTGTAGCCCGCGGCGTAGCGATGTCCGCCGCCGCCCAGCGCGGTGGCGACGGCGGAGACATCGAGTCCGTCGTGGCGGTCCGGGCCGCTGTCCTTGGAGCGCAGCGAGACCGTCCAGCGGCCGGGCTCCGCGGATTCCTTGAACACCGCGGCCACCCCGGCTTCGGCCGTGGTGCGCACGATATCGACGACGCTCTCGGCTTCCTCCTGCGTCACCCCGTCCAGGTCGGCGCGCCGTACGAACGCGTACACCAGGCCCACTCCCCCGTGCACCTGCGGCGCCAGCCGGGCCGAACCGAGCACCCGCGACAGCATCGGCAGCCAGCCGAAGGGATGGGTGTCGAGCAGGGTCTGGGCGATCTCGGCGCCGTCGATGCCGGTGGCCAGCAGCCGTTCGGCCAGTTCATGGGTGCCGGGCCGGACCCACCGGAACGAACCGGTGTCGGTGACCAGGCCCGCGTACAGGCAGTGCGCCACCGGCCGGTCGATCGGTTCACCCCAGGCATCGAACAGCCGGGTGAGCACGCTGGTGGTGGATTCGGCCGATGGGTCGACGAGATTGATGGTGCCGAAGCGCGTGTTGGACCGGTGATGGTCGATGACGAGCGTGCTGCGCGCGCCGTCGAGCCGGTCGGCCAGCGCGCCCAGCCGGGCCGCACTACCGCAGTCGACGGCGACCAGCAGATCCGTCTCGGCGGGCACCTCGCCGGGCGGCACCAGATGGTGTGCGCCGGGCAGCGAACTCATCGAGACCGGCAGCTGCGCGGGTTCGGCGAACGACACCCGCACCGCGGTCCCCCGCCGGTCCAGCACCTGCGCGAGCGCCAGCCCGCTGCCGATGGTGTCGGCGTCGGGCTGCACGTGGCACACGATGGTGACCGACCCGGCTGCCGCCAGCGCTCGCGCGGCCGCTTCGAAATCGGCGGCGCCGGGCCGCTCGGCCGCCGCGCCATCGATCGGTTCGGGGGCCGGACCGGCCGCTCCCGCCCGCTGTCCAGTTGTCGTCATCGCCTACCGCGAGTTCCGGATCATCCCCGCGAACGCGGGAAGCGCTGACGACGGCCGGGACGCGACGACAGCCGCGCCCTAGTCTTCATCGGAGTCCACCTTGTACGGGTCGGCGTCGCCGGCGTGAGTGGCGTTGGCGGCCACCTTCGCCACCTCGTCGTCGGCGGCCCTGGCCTTGGCCAGCAGGTCCTCCATCTGCCGCGCCGCGTCCGGCACGGTATCGAGGACGAACGCCAGCGTCGGGGTGAACTTGACCCCGGTTCCCGCGCCCACCTTCGAACGCAGCACGCCCTTGGCCTTCTCCAGACCCGCTGCCGCGGCGGCATAATCCGGTTCGGCGTCGACGGTTTCGCCCATCACCGTGTAGTACACGGTGGCGTCGCGGAGATCGCCGGTCACTTTCGCATCGGTCACGGTCACGAACCGCAGCCGCGGATCCTTCACCTCGTATTCGATCGCCGTAGCGACGATCGCCGAGATCCGCTTGGCGAGTCGGCGTGCCCTGGCTTGATCCGCCATGGCCGCTCCTTCCTCACTGAGAATAAGATCAATATCCAATTTGCGGTAGCAGCGGGGCCCTACGTGGTTACGCAGGCTGCCTCCTCCGGGCCCGTCGCTGCCACCGCTAATCTTCGGGTCCGAAGACCCGGCGGCGTACCGCCAGCAACTGTAACTCCGGACGTGCCGCGACATGCCGTTCACACTTGTCGAGCACCTCGGTCAGATGGTCCATTCCGGCACTGACCATGGCTACTCCGAGCAACGAGCGACGGTAGCGGTCATGTTCCCCGCCCTCGGCGGCACTCACCCCGAAGCGCTGCAACTCGGCCAGGATGGGCCGGATCACCGAACGCTTCTCTTTCAGCGAATGCACGTCTCCGAGCAGGATGTCGAACTCGAGTGCACCGAGGTACACACAACCTCCAGTTCCGGGCGACGCGACCGGGTGACCGGCGGGCGATCACCCGCCGGTCACCCGGTGTTCGTCACGATCAGTCGCGCGGCTTCTCGCGCAACTCGTAGGCCTCGATGACGTCGCCTTCCTTGATGTCGGAGTAGGTGAGCGTCATACCGCATTCGAAGCCCTCGCGGACCTCGGTCGCGTCGTCCTTCTCCCGCTTGAGCGAGGAGATGGTGACGGTCTCGGCGATGACCACGTTGTCGCGCAGCAGGCGCGCCTTGGCATTGCGCTTGACCGAACCCGAGGTGACCATGCAACCGGCGATATTGCCGACCTTCGACGACCGGAAGATCGCCCGGATCTCCGCGCGGCCCAGCTCGACCTCTTCGTAGATCGGCTTGAGCATGCCCTTGAGGGCCTTCTCGATCTCGTCGATGGCCTGGTAGATCACCGAGTAGTACCGGATGTCGACGCCCTCGCGGTTGGCCAGCTCGGTCGCCTTGCCCTCCGCGCGCACGTTGAACCCGATGATGATCGCGTTCGAGGCCGAGGCCAGGTTGACGTTGGTCTCGGTGACGCCACCGACTCCGCGGTCGATGACCCGCAGGCGCACCTCGTCGTCGACCTCGATACCGAGCAGCGCCTCTTCGAGGGCCTCGACGGTACCGGAGTTGTCGCCCTTGAGGATCAGGTTCAGCTCCGAAGTCTCCTTCAGCGCGGCATCCAGATCTTCCAGGCTGATCCGCTTGCGGCTGCGTGCGGCCAGCGCGTTGCGCTTGCGCGCGTTGCGCCGGTCGGCGATCTGGCGCGCGATGCGGTCCTCGTCGACGACGAGCAGGTTGTCACCGGCGCCGGGCACCGAGGTGAAACCGACGACCTGGACCGGCCGCGACGGCAGCGCCGCCTCGACGTCCTCGCCGTGCTCGTCGACCATCCGGCGCACGCGACCGTAGGCGTCGCCGGCCACGATCGAATCGCCGACGCGCAGCGTGCCGCGCTGGATCAGCACCGTGGCGACCGGGCCGCGACCGCGGTCCAGATGCGCCTCGATGGCGACACCCTGGGCGTCCATGTCCGGGTTGGCCCGCAGGTCCAGCGCCGCGTCGGCGGTGAGCAGCACCGCTTCCAGCAGAGCGTCGATATTGGTGCCCTGCTTGGCGGAGATGTCGACGAACATGGTGTCGCCGCCGTACTCCTCGGCCACCAGGTTGTACTCGGTCAGCTGCTGCCGGATCTTCTCCGGGTTCGCGCCTTCCTTGTCGATCTTGTTGACCGCGACCACGATCGGCACGTCGGCCGCCTGGGCGTGGTTGATCGCCTCCACCGTCTGCGGCATGACGCCGTCGTCGGCGGCGACCACCAGGATCGCGATGTCGGTGGCCTTGGCACCGCGGGCACGCATGGCGGTGAACGCCTCGTGACCCGGGGTGTCGATGAAGGTGATCAGGCGATCGTCCTCACCGAGGTGGGTCAGCACCTGGTAGGCGCCGATGTGCTGGGTGATGCCGCCGGCCTCGCCCTCGCGGACGTTGGCCTTGCGGATGGTGTCCAGCAGTCGAGTCTTACCGTGGTCGACGTGACCCATGACGGTCACCACCGGCGGACGCTGCTCGAGGTCTTCCTCGCCGCCCTCGTCCTCGCCGTAGCTGAGGTCGAACGATTCCAGCAGCTCGCGGTCCTCGTCCTCGGGGCTGACCACGTGCACGACGTAGTTCATCTCACTGCCGAGCAGCTCGAGGGTCTCGTCGTTCACCGACTGGGTCGCGGTGACCATCTCACCGAGGTTGAACAGGGCCTGCACCAGCGAGGCCGGGTTCGCGTCGATCTTCTCGGCGAAGTCCGACAGCGAGGCGCCGCGGGCGAGCCGGATGATCTCGCCGTTGCCGCGCGGCAGCCGCACGCCGCCGACGGCGGGCGCCTGCATGTTCTCGTACTCGGCGCGCTTGGCCCGCTTCGACTTACGGCCACGACGCGGAGCGCCACCGGGACGGCCGAACGCACCGGCCGCACCACCGCGACCGCCGGGACCGCCCGGGCGACCACCGCCGCCACCGGGACGACCGCGGAAACCACCGGCCGCGGGTGCACCGGCACCGGCACCGGGTGCACCGCCACCGCCACCGCGGTAGCCGCCACCGCCGCCGCCACCGGGACGACCGGCGCCGCCGGCACCGGGACGACCGGGACGACCGCCGCCGGTCGGGCCCGGACGCGCCGAACGCGCAGGCATGGCACCGGGGCTGGGACGCGGGGGCATCGAGCCGGGGCTCGGACGCGGACCGCCGGGACGCGGGCCACCGCCCTGCGCGGCGGCCGGGCGCGGACCACCCTGGGCCGGGCCGGGACGGGGACCGCCCTGCGCCGGACCCGGACGCGGACCACCCTGACCGGGCACCGGACGACCACCGGCCTGGCCGGGGCCGGGACGCGGGGCCGGACGCTCACGCTCGGGCGCGGGAGCCGACGAGTAGGGGTTGTTGCCGACGCGCGGGGTCTTCGGGCCGGGCTTGGGACCGGCCGGACGCGGACCACCCTGCGCCGGGGCACCCGGACGCTGCTGCTGACCGGGACGCGGAGCACCCGGCGTTGGCCGGGCACCGGGCTGGGCCTGCGGGGCGGCCTTGGCGGCCGGGGCCGGGCTCGGGGCCTGCGCGGCTTCCTTGGCGGGAGCGGGCGCGGGACCGGGCTTCACGGCCGGGCCGGGACGCGGGGCCGGGGTCGCGGGCGCCTCGGGAGCGGCGGCCTGGGCCGGCGCCGGGGTACGCGGACCCGGACGCGGACCACCCGCGGCGGGTTTGGCGGCCGGACGGGCCGCGGTCGACGGACCGGGCTTGGCCCCGGCCTTGGCACCGTTCGCCGGTGCGGATTTGGATGCGAACGATTCACGCAGCCGGCGCGCGACGGGTGCTTCCAC
The DNA here is from genome assembly GCF_000284035.1 of Nocardia cyriacigeorgica GUH-2. Lineage (NCBI taxonomy): Bacteria > Bacillati > Actinomycetota > Actinomycetes > Mycobacteriales > Nocardiaceae > Nocardia > Nocardia cyriacigeorgica. Next base: position 4,167,734 of record NC_016887.1, read on the forward strand.
CGTCGACGACGCCGACTTCACGAACTCGCCTTGCTCCTTGAGCGTTGCGAGTAGTTCCTTGCTCGTGACACCGAGTTCCTTGGCCAACTCGTGCACGCGGGCCTTGCCTGCCACTGCTCTCCTCACTGAGAGGTCGAGCAGCGCCACCGTTGTTCAGGGGACGGCGGCCCGCACGACCTCGGGTTATCTCCGATGGACGTTCATCGTTGGTACTTCACGGTGTGCTCATGAGTGCTCGTGCCTGTTCTCGAGGTAATGCTCCAGGGCTGAGATATCCAGATGTCCGGACACTCGTAGTGCTCTGCCGATCGCTCGGCGCCGAACCGCCAGGCTCAGACAAGCCGAAAAGGGGTGCAACCAGGCACCCCGTCCGGGAAGTCTGCGCCGCGGGTCGGGCACGATCTCGACAACGTCGCCGCTGCCGTTCCGGGCCACGATCCGCAACAGATCGGCGGCCAGCTCGCGCTTACGGCATCCGATACACGTTCGCACCGGAGCTGCCGGGCGCCGGGGCGCCGGGGGATGCTCGGTGGTGCGTTCGGGCGGGGATGCCGGTGGCTCGTGCTGAACCTTGGACCACTCTACCGCTGCCACGGTCCGATCACCGAACCCCGCCCCTGCCGAAGTTACCAACATGTCATCCCGGCCGGTTGTTCCCCGCGGCGCCGCGCCGGGCCGCACGCGTCGCGAGTGGGTCAACTGTGCTGGGCCTCGGTCCGCACGCCACCACCGGTGTCGGGGGCCGCGTCGCTGCGGATATCGATACGCCAGCCGGTCAGCCGGGCGGCCAGGCGGGCGTTCTGGCCCTCCTTGCCGATGGCCAGCGAGAGCTGGAAATCGGGGACGACCACGCGCGCGGCCCGGGCGTCCGGGTCCACGATTGTGACCGACACCACCTTCGACGGCGAGAGCGCATTACCGACGAAGGTCGCCGGATCGTCGGCGTAGTCGATGATGTCGATCTTCTCCCCGGCCAGTTCGCTCATCACATTGCGCACGCGCTGGCCCATCGGCCCGATGCAGGCGCCCTTGGCGTTGACTCCCGCGACGGTGGAGCGCACCGCGATCTTGGACCGGTGCCCCGCCTCGCGGGCGACGGCGACGATCTCCACCGACCCGTCGGCGATTTCGGGCACCTCGAGCGCGAACAGCCGCCGCACCAGATTCGGATGGGTGCGCGAGAGGGTGATCTGCGGGCCGCGCGGGCCGCGCGAGACGCCGACGACGTAGCACTTGATCCGGTCGCCGTGCTCGTAGCTCTCGCCCGGCACCTGTTCGGCGGGCGGGATCAGGCCCTCGGCGCCGTGCAGTTCGCTGCCGATGCGCACCACCACGGTGCCGCGGGCGTTGGCGCGGGCATCGCGCTGGACGACACCGCCGACGATATCGCCCTCATGGGTGGAGAATTCGCCGAAGGACTTCTCGTTCTCGGCATCGCGCAACCGCTGCAACACGACCTGGCGGGCGGTGGTGGCGGCGATGCGGCCGAAACCCTCCGGGGTGTCGTCCCATTCGGAGATGACGTTGCCGTCGGCGTCGAGTTCGCGCGCCATCACCCGGACCACGCCGGTCTTCTGGTTGATGTCGATGCGCGCGTTGGGCTGATGGCCCTCGGTATGGCGGTAGGCGGTCAGCAGCGCGGACTCGATCGCGGAGATCACGGTCTCGATCGAGATCCCCTTGTCGGCGACGATCGCGCGCAAGGCTTCGATTTCGATGTTCATTCCACGGTCCCTTCGATCGAATCGGACGCTGCTACAGGCTGGGGCGACGCCCCGCTGGTTCCTCCGGTGTCCGCGGCGTCCTCTCCCGCGGGAACAGTCGTGCCCGGCTCACTGCCGGGGATCGGCCGGCCCGGCGCGACGCCGCCGGCCAGTTCGAGTTCGCGGGGGCCGGGCGGGGAGAACTCCACCTGCACCACGGCGGTCGCGATATCGGCCAGCGGCACGTGCACCCGGTGCGGCTTGGCCTTGCCGCCGAGCACCAGCGCGACGGTGTCGCCGGCCAGCTTGCCCACGCGCGCGTCGAAGGTCGCCTTCGCGCCGGGATCGGGTGGTTCGGCGCCGGGGCGCAGCGTTATCCGCGCCTTGCGGCCCTGAGCGCGCCGCCAATGCCGTTCGGTGCTCAGCGGGCGGTCGATGCCCGGGGTGGAGACCTCGAGCAGATACGGCGATTCCCCGAAGTCACCCGCGTCGTCGAGCTGGGCCGAGAGCTCGTTGCTGAGTTCGGCGATGGCGTCGAGGTCGGCCGGGTCGTCGCTGTCCACGATCACCCGAACCCGAGCCTGGGCATCGGCATGCCGTCCGGCCGTCGAGATCTCGACGCCCTCGAGATCGAATCCCCGGCGTTCGACGAGTCCAGCAACGAGCTGGCTCACCCTTTCCTCGGTCGGCATCGGCATGTGGGGCGGCTCCTGGTTCAGTTGTGGCGCGAGCGGAAATTTCTGTACCGAAGGTCTAGCGTAACGCGCCCGGAGAGTGTAAAGGACGATCGGCCACAAGCAAGTTTCCGCAGCGCGCGGGGCCGAGACCGGTCGCCGCGACGCCCGGTGCGCCGGCCGACCAGGGGATCGCGTCGGCCTTGCGTGGTCCGCGCACGCGCGTCTGGCACGATAGTGCGGTGCCCAACCGCCTTCCCATCCGGTCCGAGGCCGGGTGTATTTCCGGCATACCGATCGCTCGGCACGATTCCCGCTTCCGCCCGGTGAACCGGCGCACCGCGTTGCGGCTGGCCGGCGCCGGCGTGGTCGGTGCCGCCGCGCTGGCCGCGGCCACCGGCTGCGCGCAGGAGTCCGAGCTCGAACCCGATCCGCTTCTCGCACAAGAACTTCTCGCGCGCACCGACGCCGCCGCGGCCACCGCCGCCGTCGCCGTGGAGCCGCAGCGCCACGGCGCGCTGACGCTGATCGCCGCCGAACGCACCGCGCACGCCGAGGCGCTGCGCACCGAGATCGACCGGCTCGTCGGCGTGTACGGCGACGGCACCGTGCCGAGCCGGCGTCAGCCCGAGGTGACCGTCGCGCCCGCCGCCCCGGTCGACGCCGCAACCTTGCGCGATCAGCTCACTGCCGCGCAGCGGTCGGCGGCCGATCTCGCGCGCACCCAGTCCGGCTACCGGGCGGGGCTGCTGGCCTCGATCAGCGCCGCTTGCGCGGTGCACGCGGGGGTGCTGCTGGCATGAGCATGACCGAATCCGAACGCCGCGCCCTGCTCGACGCACTCGGCGCCGAACACGCCGCCGTCTACGCCTACGGCCTGATCGCGGCCTACGCCTCCCCCGAACGCGACCAGGTGGTGGCCGAGCACACCGCCGCCCACCGGGCCCGGCGCGACAGCACCATCGATGCGATCGAGGCGGCGGGTATCACCGCACCCCCGCCGGATGCCGCCTACACCATGCCGTTCCCGGTGACCGATCCGGTCGCCGCCGCGCGCCTGGCCGCCACCGTGGAGTCCGATACCGCCGCGGCGTGGCGTTCGGTGGTCGAACAGGGTGAGTCGGAGGCCGTGCGCCGCATGGGGGTGGATGCGCTCACCGAATGCGCGCTGCGCCTTACGGTCTGGCAGTCCATTCTCGGTATGTCGCCGCCGACGACAGCGTTCCCCGGTCAGCCGTAGCCCCGTCAGCGTCCCGGGGCGGGCTGGACTCCGAAAACGGCGGCGTTGTCCTTCGCCCATTGGGCGAAGGTGATGGCGGGACGGCCGGTGAGCTGTTCGACACTCTCGGTCGGGGCGGTCGGGTTCTCCTCACCGCCGCCGAGCACGTTGTCGACATACCATTCGGCGGTATCGCCCATGCTCGGCGTCAGCGCCACCACCGCTTCGTCGCGGGAGACCTGGCGGAACTCGATGTCCCGCCCCAGTGCTATGCCGAGCTGACGCACCAACTCTCGCCTGGTCAGGATTTCGGGGCCGGCCAGCCAGTGCGCCTTGCCGATATGGGCATCGGGTTCCAGTAGCGCGACCGCGGCGACGGCGGCGATATCGTCCATCGCGATCGGCGCACTGGCGATATCGGGATACGGTTCCCGCACGGCGCCGGTATCGCGGATCTGCTGGGCCCAGGTCAGGGTGTTTTCCATGAAGTCACCGGGCCACAGATGCGTCCAGGCCGTGCCACTGGCCTCGACCGCGGCGGTCACACTCCCCCACCAGCTCTCCGGTTCGCCGGACAGATCGACCACGTGTCGCACGCCCGCCGCCCGCGCGAGCTCCAGCACCTCGCCGACGGTCTCGGCGGCCGGTGCGAGGTACAGGCTGTCCACACCCTCCAGAGCGGCGGGCAAGGTCTCGATCCGCCGCAGATATCCGTGCGCCACTTCGACTTCCGGAGGCAAGGCGGCCTTGGCCGGGTTGGTGGTCAGGGCGCGCACCCCTGTCGCTCCCCGTGTCAGTAGGTGATCCACGACCTTCCGGCCGATATTGCCCGTCGCACCGGTCACCAGGATCGTCACCGCATGTCCTCCCTGATCGAATGAGCCCGCTCAGCCATTCTTGCCAGGGTTCACCGGCACGCGCACATGGCAATTTTCCCGCGGCCATGAGCACGCCCCGCCTGGTATCGCTGGGCGGGGCGTGCTGAGGCGGCGTTCGGGTGCCGGCCGTTCCGGATTCGCGGGAACCTCGCCGACGAAACGCGGTCAGGAAGCCGGTGCGGTCAGGGATGCATCGCGTAGGCGCCGTCGTAGGAGGCGACCTCGCTCCATACCCGGTCGAAGCGGTCCCGGTCGGCCGCCGGGGTGCGCAGTGCGCCGAGGGCCCACTGCTGCTGGGCTTCGGTGGCAGAGGGCTTGCCGTAGAGGGTGGTGGCGTAGGTGTTGAAGTCGCGGATCTGGAAATCGAAGATCTGGGCCAGCAGATCGGGGTTCAGGCCGGTGATGGCGGCCTGCTCGAGGATCAGCTGTCCGTAGACCACCAGCGAGAACAGGTGGCCGACGGTGAGCATGAAGTCCAGGTCACGCTGCTGATCGGCGTCGGGGGCCGCGGTGGTGAGCAGGGTGCGCAGGGCCTGGGCCTGCTCGTAGAAGCGGGCGACATTGGCGATGTCGGTGTGCTTGTCGTAGACCTGGGTCCAGTCGGCGAACTGCACCTTGCCCGCACCGCGCGCCGGGCCCTGATGCCAGAAGAACTCGTCGTCGGCGGCATCGAGGCGGGTGCCGATCTCCGGATAGTCCTTCGGGTTGAACAGGTAGTTCGGCATGAACTTCAGGATCTGGCCGACATTGACGTGCACGGTGCCCTCGAGCCGGGGCAGGGTGTTGATCAGCCGGGCGACCTGCGCGAAGTAGGTGTTCTTCTCGAAACCCTTGGCCGCCAGCACATCCAGCAGCAGCGTCATCACGACCTCGCCCTCGGAGGTCACCTTCGACTTGGTCATCGGGTTGAACAGCAGGTAGCGGCGGTCGTCGAGGCTCGCGCTGCGGAAGTAGTCGACGGCGCGGTCGCTGAACAGCTTCATCGCCACGATGCGGGCGTAGGCGTCGACGAAATTGGTGCGCACATGCGGGAAGTCGGTGACCGGGTTGCCGTAGAGGATCCGGTTGTTGGCGTGGGTGATCGCCTCGTAGAACGAATGCTCGACCATGCCGATGCCGCCGTGGCACAGGTTGAATTTGCCCACGTTGACGGTGTTGAGCGCGGCGCTGAAGGCTTCCGGCCCGGTGTGCAGGATGTCCTCGGCACGCACCGGGTAGTTCTCCAGCCGGAAGGTGCTCACATACATCTGCTGGCGCACCACATTGCCGAGCAGGTGGTAGTTCTCGTGCCTGCTGTCGGCGGCGAACCAGACGTAGCCGTCGGCGCCGTCGATGTCGGCGCGCCGGGAGAACACCGAGACCATGCTCGCGACATTGCCGTTGCCGATGTAGTACTTCTCGCCATTGGCGCGGAACAGGATGCCGGCCTCGGCGTCGGCGCTGCCCGGCTCGGTCGGGGTGAGCACCAGATCGGTGTTGTAGATGTCGGCGCCGTGTTCGCGCTCGGACAGCCCGAACGCCATCACCTCACCGGCGTCCAGATCGCGGGCCGCGCGCTGCTTGGCGGCCTCGTTGTCGCTCTGCCAGATCGGGCCGAGACCGAGGATGGTGACCTGTTCGGCGTACCAGTAGGCCAGGCCGTAGAAACCGAAGATCTCCGACAGCGCGGCATTGCGGGCGGCGTCCCAGCGGCGGTTCGGGTCGCCGTCGGCGTAGGCCGACGGGGTGAGGAAGGTCGCGAACAGCTTCTCCCGCTTGACGAACTCCAGGAAGTCGGCGGTGAACACCGCGTCGTCGTCATCGGCCAGCAGCTGCTTCTTGCCACGCTGCTCGAACCAGTCGATGGTCGCCCGCAGCAGCCGACGCGTCTCGGCATCGAAATGCTGCGGATCGTAGGTGGCCGGGTTGAACAGCAGCGCGTCAGAGCTCGTCATGGCCGTCAACCTACCAGTGGGTAGCCCACTTTCAGCGGCCTGACCAGCCCATTCCCTTACGTAACCGTAGGTTCGCCGCTCAGCAGGCGGGGTTGCCGCCCGGGTGCCCCGGCGGCGCGGGCGGCGGCCTCCCGGCCCGCGACGCGGCCGAAGGCCAGGGCGTCGGCGATGTGGAATCCGCCGTCCTTGGCCCAGCTGTAGGTCGAGCTCACCTCACCGGCGGCATACAGGCCGTCGATCGCGTCGCCGGATACGTCGAGCACCCGGGATCGTCCATCACGGCGCGGGCCGCCGTTGCTCCACCCGAGCAGCGGCGCGACGTCGAGGACGTAGAAGGGGGGTTGCGATACCGGCGCGAGGGTCTTCGGGGCGCGGCCGAAGCTGTCGTCGCGACCGTATTCGCAGGCCTTGTTGTAGCGGGCGACGGTGCCCTCCAGTGTTGCCGGGTCGACGCCGATGAGGCCGGCGAGTTCGGCGATCGAATCCGCGCGCCGGATCAGGCCGCGCTCGATCTCGGCGCTGTTGTCGGCGCTCCAGGTGAAGTTCTCCATCAGCAGCTTCCAGCCCACCGGCAGCACCTCGCGGCTGGGGCTGAGCGGTCCGGCCGTGCGCATCCGCTCGTCGAAGATCAGGTGGAACGGGCGCAGCGGGAACAGTTCCAGCGCACCGTTGCGGTAGATGTGGCCGTGCCGGTTCTCGGCGGTTTCGTCGACGAACCGCCGCCCGTCCGGGCCCACGAACAGGTAGTGGTGGGCGGCCCACAGCGCGAGGAAGGCACCCGGCCCGTCGTCGATGCGCACGCCGGTGATCGTCATCATGTTGCCCATATGCCAGAGGTCGGCGCCGAGGCGCTGGGCCATGCGGTGGCCGTCGCCGGTGCTGTGCGGCGATCCCCAGATCGGGGCATCGCTGAGCCCCAGGTAATCGCGGACCATCTCGGAGTTCGCGGCGAAACCGCCGGTCGCCAGCACCACCCCGCCCAGTGCGCGGATCCGCCGACCATCGGCGGTGCGCACCCCGGCCACCGCCCCGGACTCGGTGAGCAGTTCCTCGGCCGGCGTCGAGAACCGCACCTCGATGCCGCGTTCGGTGAGCGCGCCGAGCAGGAAGTCGTAGAGCAGGAAGTTGCCCATCCGCGCGCCGACGGTATCCATGCCCGCATAGCAGTCGCTGCCGTCGAGGCTCAGATATTCGGCCTCGGTGTGGTATTGCGCGCTCGGCCCCACCTCGGCACCCAGCGCGCGCAGCCACTCGGAGTTGAGCGCGGTTTCCCGCGCCCAGGTGGCGATGACGTCGTCGGCGACCGGGTAGGGCCCGCACAGCGATCGCAGGAAGACCTCGGCCCGCCGCGGATCACGATTGATGAACCACCCCGCCCCGGAGACCCTGGTGTTGCCGCCCGCCGTCGCCGGATCCGCTTTCTCCAGCACCACGACCCGCGCACCCGCTGCCTGCGCACTCAGCGCCGCGGCGGCCCCGGCCGCTCCGACCCCGAGGACCACCACGTCGAATTCCTCGTCGAACCGCACGGCACCCATAGCGAATTCCTTTCCACAGCCGGTGGTCTCATCCCGAGTCCACGGGCCATGGTGCTGGGCGAGGCGACGGGTTGTCCCCGCGCATCCCTCTGAGCGGGAACTGCTGTGCCGGCTCGGCGAACTCACACACCGCACATGGCCGACGCGGTGTGCTCCAGCTACGCCGACGCCCCCGGTCCGAGTCGGAGCCGGGGGCGTAGGCAGTGCGTCATATCAGCGACGGATCTTGGCGAGCACCGCGTCTACGGCGGAATCGGCCGCGATCTCCTCCGATTCGCCGGTGAACCGGTTGCGCAGTTCGACCGTGCCGTCGGCCCAGCCGCGGCCGATGACGAGCACCCACGGCATGCCGAGCAGTTCGGCGTCCTTGAACTTCACGCCCGGCGAGGCGGTGCGGTCGTCGAACAGGACATCCAGGCCCTGCGCGTCGAGCCCGGCGACGACGGCCTCGGCGCCGTCGCGGGCGGCGGCGTCCTTGTTCGCGATGACGACGTGGATGTCGAACGGCGCGGCCGATGCGGGCCAGCGCAGGCCCTTGTCGTCGTGCTGCTGTTCGGCGATCACCGCGACCATGCGGGAGACGCCGATGCCGTAGGAGCCCATGACCAGGCGTACCGGCTTGCCGTTCTCGCCCAGCACATCGACTTCGAAGGCGTCGGTGTACTTGTAGCCGAGCTGGAAGATGTGGCCGATCTCGATGCCGCGCGCCGAGACCAGGGTGCCGCGGCCGTCGGGCGAGGGGTCGCCGTCGCGCACCTCGGCGGCTTCGATGGTGCCGTCGGGGGTGAAGTCACGACCGGCCACCAGGCCGACCACATGCTTGCCCGGCTCGTCGGCGCCGGTGATCCACGCGGTGCCTGCCACCACGCGCGGGTCGACCAGGTAGCGGATGCCGTTGGCTTGCAGTGCCTTCGGACCGATGTAGCCCTTGACCAGGAAGGGGTTGGCAGCGAAGTCGGCGTCGGTGAGCAGCTCGACCTCGGCCGGTTCCACCGAGGCACCCAGGCGCTTGTCGTCGACCTCGCGGTCGCCGGGGATGCCGACGCCGACGATCTCGGTCTTGCCGTCCGGGTGCCGCAGCTTGACCATGACGTTCTTGAGGGTGTCGGCCGCGGTGACCGGGCGGCCGTAGCGTTCGGCGAGGCCGGTGCCGTTGGCCCAGTCGACCAGGGTCGCGATGGTGGGGGTGTCGGGGGTGTCGTGGACGACGGCCTCCGGCAGTCCTTCGATGGGCAGCGGTTCGGGCGCGGGGGTGACCACGGCCTCCACGTTCGCGGCGTACCCGGACTCGGGGCAGCGCACGTAGGTGTCCTCACCGACGGGGCTGTCGGCCAGGAACTCCTCGGACGCGCTGCCGCCCATGGCGCCGGAGGTGGCGGCGACGATGACGTACTTGACGCCCAGCCGGCTGAAAATGCGCTGGTAGGCCTCACGGTGGGCGTTGTAGCTGGCCTTGAGGCCGTCCTCGTCGAGGTCGAAGGAGTAGGAGTCCTTCATGACGAATTCGCGCCCACGCAGGATGCCGGCCCGCGGCCGCTCCTCGTCGCGGTACTTGTCCTGGATCTGGTAGAGCGTGACCGGCAGATCCTTGTAGGAGTTGTATTCGCCCTTGACGGTGAGTGCGAACAGCTCCTCATGGGTGGGGCCGAGCAGGTAGTCCGCGCCCTTGCGGTCCTTCAGCCGGAACAGCGCGTCGCCGTATTCGGTCCACCGGTTGGTGGTCTCGTAGGGATCGCGCGGCAACAGCGCGGGCAGCGAGATCTCCTGGGCGCCGATCGCGTCCATCTCCTCGCGCACCACCTGCTCCACCTTGCGCAGCACCCGCAGGCCCAGCGGCAGCCACGAGTAGACGCCCGGGGCGACGCGGCGCACGTATCCGGCGCGCACCAATAGCTTGTGGCTCGGCACCTCGGCGTCGGCGGGATCGTCTCGCAGGGTGCGCAGGAACAGGCGGGAGAGGCGGGTGATCACGGATGCACAGGGTAGTCGCTGGTCCACGGCCGATGACACCGGATTACCGGTTCGCGGCCCGGCGGTGATCCGCGCGGGCACCGAATCGATCTCGGCACACGAACAGGAAATTGAATTACCCATATCCGGAGACCGTCAAACTTTAGATCACAAAAATATGAATTCCGCCATGCGAATTATGCGTGCTGAATATTGTTGAGGAGCCGCGATACCGGCACATATAACCACATAAAGGGCCGCTGACCTGCGGGGGTGTCGATAACTCGGTCCGCCCCGATCATCTCCGCGAAACGATGGCCAGCCACCCCTGTCGAAAGGTGAGGCAGTGGTCGACACACACCGGAGAATCATTCGCTGGGCTGCGGCGTTCGCCGCGGCCGCGCTGTCGGCGGCGACGCTGGCCGGCTGCACCAAGACCGATACCGCCGGCGAGGGCGAGCTGCTGCGAACGTTGCAGGACAGCGGCACCATCACCGTCGGCTTCGCCGGCGAGGCGCCGTACTCCTTCGAGCAGGACAAGCAGTTGACCGGCGCGACCGTCGCGCTACACCGGGAGATCTTCAAGAATCTGGGCATCGACACCGTCGACGGCGTGCAGACCGAGTTCGGCGCGCTCATCCCCGGCTTGCAGGCCCGGCGCTTCGACGCGGTGAGCGCGGGCATGTCGATCCTGCCGCAGCGCTGTGAGCAGGCCGCGTTCAGCGAGCCCGAATTCATGTACACCACCGCGCTGATGGTGAAGTCCGGTAACCCGCTGAACCTCACGGATATGCAGTCGGTCAAGGACAGCGGCGCGCGGATGGCCGCCATGACCGGCGCCATCGAATCCGATTACGCCGCCGCCCTCGGCATCGACGCCATGCTGGTGCCCGGCCCGCAGGACGGGCTGGACGCGGTGACCTCCGGCCGCGCGGATGTGTTCGCGCTGACCGCGATCTCGTTGAACTGGTTGAAGAGCCACTCCCCCGGCGCCGACGTCGAGGTCACGCCGTCGTTCGTGGCGGTCATCGACGGCAAACCGCAGATCGGGGCGGGCGGCACCGTCTTCCGCACCGAGAATCCGGATCTGCTGGCCGCCTACAACGCCGAGTTGAAGAAGATCACCTCCGACAAGGAGCGGTACCTGGCGATCGTGGGGCCGTTCGGCTTCACCGAGCGGGAGCTGCCCGACCCGAATCTGACCACCGAACAACTGTGCAAGGGCGAAGTCTGACCGAGCGGGCCGCGTCATGAGCAATATGGACGCCTTGCGCGACGCCCTGCCCGGGATCTGGGACGGCATTCTCGTCACCTTGCAACTCACCCTGGGCGGCGCCGCGCTGGCCTTCCTGATCGCGCTGCTGCTCGGGACCGTGGTGCGGGTGCGCAATCTCGCGCTGCGCGGCGCCTCGCGGGTACTGATCGAATTCTTTCGCGGCACCTCGCTGCTGGTGCAGATCTTCTGGTTGTTCTATGTGCTGCCGCTGTTCGGCTATCAGCTCGAGCCGGTGTTCTGCGGGATCCTGGCGCTGGGCCTCAATTACGGCGCCTACGGAGCCGAGGTGGTTCGCGGTGCGTTGAACGCGGTGCCGCGCACGCAGTGGGAGGCGGCGGTCGCGCTGAACTTCAGCCCGTGGCAGCGGTTGCACCGGGTGCTGTTCCCGCAGGCGTGGGCGCTGATGGTGCCGCCGCTGACGAACCTGCTGATCCACCTGCTCAAAGGCACCGCGGTGGCCTCCTACATCACGTTGCAGGACTTGACCTTCGAGATCGGGAAGCTGCGCCAATCCACCGGTGACACCCTGTTCGCCTTCGGCGTCGGCCTGCTGATCTATTTCGTGCTGGCCTATGTGCTGACGGTGCTGATGAACCTGGTGGAGACCCGCGCCAAGAGCAAGCTCGGCCGCGGGCCGACGCTGAAGGAAATGCTGCGGCTCGCCCCGGACGAGCCGGTCGAGGCGGTGGCGCGATGACCGTCGAATGGAGTTGGGAGCGCGCCAGGGAATCGCTGCCGGTGCTGTGGGACGGATTCGAGATCACCCTGCTGGCCACCGTGATCGGTTTCGCGATCGCGGCGGTGATCGGGCTGGCCATCGCGATCGTGCGGCAGTCGTGTCCGCGCTGGGTGGCGGCGCCGGTGCACGCGGTGGCCGAATTCATCCGGCTCACACCGCTGGTGGTGCAGTTGCTGTTCGCCTACAACCTGCTGCCGCAGTTCTCGGCGTTGCAGATCGGCATCACCGTGCTCGGCATCCACTATTCGAGCTATCTGGCCGAGGTCTACCGGGCCGGGATCGAGGCGGTGCCGGCCGGGCAGTGGGAGGCGGCGCGGGCGTTGTCGCTGCCGCCGTATCGCACCTGGCGGGCGGTGGTGCTGCCGCAGGCCATCCGCGCCAGTGTTCCGGCGCTGGGCACCAATGCGGTGTCGATGTTCAAGGACACCCCGTTCCTGTTCGCCATCTCGGTGGTCGAACTCGTCACCGCGGCCCAGCAGTTCGGCGCGCGTAACTTCCAATACCTGGAGCCGCTGACCTTGGCGGGCGTGTTCTTCCTCATCGCGAGCTACCCGACGTCTGTGCTGATCAGAAGACTGGAGAAGCGCCTTGCCTACTACTGACCCCACCGTCGGCCCCGCGCAGGACCCCACCGTCGGCCCCGACCGGGACGCGATGATCCGCTTCGACAAGGTGGTCAAGCGGTTCGGCAAGCTGGTGGTGCTCGACGACCTCGATTTCACCGTCGGCCGCGGCGAGAAGGTCACTCTGATCGGGCCCTCGGGATCGGGCAAGACCACGATCCTGCGGCTGCTGATGACCCTCGAGCGGGTCAGCGACGGCGTCATCTGGGTGGACGGGCAGCCGCTCACCCACGAACAGCGCGGCGCGAAACTGGTGCCTGCCAAGGAGAAACACCTCCGTGCGGTGCGCAAGAAGATCGGCATGGTGTTCCAGCAGTTCAACCTGTTCCCGAATATGACGGTGCTGGAGAACATCACCGAGGCGCCCGTGCATGTGCTCGGGCGCCCGAAGGATCAGGCCCGCGCGCGGGCGACAGAGCTGCTGGAGATGATCGGGCTCGCCGACAAGGCGCACGCGCACCCCTCCCAGCTGTCCGGCGGGCAGCAGCAGCGCGTCGCGATCGCACGCTGCCTGGCCATGGACCCGAAGGTGATGCTGCTCGACGAGGTGACCTCGGCACTGGACCCGGAACTGGTGGGCGATGTGCTCGACCTGTTGCGCGATATCGCCGAGAGCACCGATATCACCATGCTCATCGTCACCCACGAGATGCGCTTCGCCCGCGATGTGTCCGACCGGGTGATGATGTTCGACGGCGGCCGCGTGGTGGAGCAGGGCCCGCCGCAGCAGTTGTTCGAGGACCCGCACAACGAGCGGACCCGGGCCTTCCTGCGCGCGGTGCGCTGACACCCGGCCGGCAGGTGAGCACCGGCCGCCGATTACCGTTGTCGCTCGTGCTGGTGCTGCTGCCTCCCTCCGAAACCAAGTCCGACGGTGGCTCCGGTGCGCCGCTGGAACTCGGCGAGCTGGCGATGCCGCAGCTCACCGCGGTGCGGGAGCGGCTGCTCGACGAAGTGGTCCGGCTGGCCGGTGACGCGGAGGCCTCGCGCACCGCACTGGGTCTCGGCAAGGGTGCCGACGCCGAGATCGCGCGCAATGCCGCGCTGCGCACCTCCCCCACCCGGCCCGCGCTGGAGCGCTACACCGGTGTGCTCTACGACGCCCTCGACGCGCGCTCGTTCACCAAGGCGCAGCGGGCCAAGGCCTACGCCCGGCTCGGCATCGGCTCGGCGCTGTTCGGTGCCGTGCGCGCCGGAGACCCGATTCCGGCCTACCGGCTCTCCGGCGGATCGAAACTGCCCGGCCTGCCCACCTTGTCGGCGGTCTGGCGCGAGCAGCTGCCCGGCGCGCTGCGCGCCGAGGCGGGTGACGAGCTGGTGATCGATCTGCGGTCGGGCACCTACCAGCAGCTGGGCCGTGTTCCCGGCGCGATCACCGCGAATGTGCTCACCGAGCATCCCGACGGTTCCCGTACCGTCGTCTCGCATTTCAACAAGCATCACAAGGGCCTGCTGGCGCGGGCGCTGGTGCTCACCCGCGCCGAGCCCACCGACATTCGTGGCGTCGCCCGGGTCGCGGCCAAGGCCGGGCTGCGCACCGAGATCGCCTCGCCCACCGAACTTCTCATCATCACCTGACCGCTGCGCCGGAATGCGCCGGCGGACCGAGGTGTTGGCGACTGTTGTGAGCACAACTACAGCCGCATTGTCCGATGACCTGAAGAAGTACCTGGACGAGGAGCGGGTCTACGCCACCGTCGCGACCGTCGGCAAGGACGGGCATCCGCATCTGACCGTCGTCTGGCTCGAGCGCGACGGCGACGAGCTGATCTTCTCCACCACCGTCGGCCGGGTACAGGGCCGCAATATCCAGCGCGACCCGCGGGTGACGGTGATGATCAACCCGCCCGACCGGCCCTTCGTCTACGCCGAGATCAAGGGGACGGCCACCGTCACCCCGGACCCGGAGCGGGCGCTGCCGGACAAGCTGTCGCTGAAGTACACGGGCAAGACCTACCGGGAGTTCAACCCGGCCTGGGTGCACGATGCCGAGCGGATCACCGTGCGGGTCGCACCGCACAAGGTGGTCGGCCGGCTCTGAACCGGCTACCGGACTGCCGCGCTCAGGCCTGCTGAGCCTCTTCCTGAGCGTGCTGCGCCTGCGCGACTTCCTGCGGGGTGTAGCGCAGGGTGAGCGCGAGCAGCCCGACCAGCAGCGCGCCGATGGCGGCGACGAACAGCACCAGGGTGTAGCCACTGCCGAGCGCGGCGAGTTCGGCGTCGGTCATATCGGCGGGTTTGCCGGTGCGTCCGCCTTCGGACAGAGTCCGTGAGGCGGCCAGCGGGGTGAGCAGGCCGATGGCGATCGGCGTGCCGAGGCTCAGGAACATCTGGCCGATCGCCGACAGCGGACCGATCTCGTCCTGCGGCACTCCGACCAGCACGCACAGCGGGATGAGCACAATGGCCAAGCCCATGCCGAAACCGATCACCAGGAACAGGCTGAGCAGCGTCGGCACATAGCTGACGTCACCGTCGAGGGTGGAGCCGAATCCCAGCCCCGCGACCAGCACCACGGCCGCGCCGCTGAGCAGCCAGCGCGGCGCGACCATCATGGCCAGCTTGGACGAGACCGCACCGCCGATGCCGATCCCGATGGTGAACGGGATGAACGACAACCCCGCCACCAGCGGGCTGTAGCCGACCACGTTCTGCACGAACAGTCCGGCGAAGTAGGTGGTGGCGCCGAGCACGCCGCTGGCCAGCAGGATGATGACGAAGGTGGCGTTGCGGTCGCGGTGGTCGAACAGCGACCACGGCAGCAGCGGGTTGGTCACCGCGCGTTCGGCCAGCACGAACACCACCAGCAACACCACACCGCTGATGAGCGCGCCGATGACGTAGGGGCTGTCCCAGCCGAACTCCGGCCCTTCGGTGGCGCCGAAGACGATCAGCGCGCACGCCAGGGTGCCGAGAATCGCGCCACGGACGTCGAGGGTGAGCCGGTGATGTGTGGTGTCGCGCAAGGCGATCACCGCGCCCAGGATGATGAGCGCGCCGATGGGCACATTGATCAGGAAGATCCAGCGCCAGCTGACCTCGGTGAGCGCACCGCCGATCACCAGCCCGCCGACCGAACCGAGGGCCGCCATCGACCCGAAGATCGCGAAGGCCTGATTGCGCACCGGTCCGGGCGCGAACGTGCTGGCCACCAACGCGAACGCGGTGGGCGCGGCCAGGGCGGCGCCGGTGCCCTGGAAGGCGCGGGCCGCGATGAGCATGCCTTCGTTCTGCGCCAGCCCGCACAGCAGGGAGGCCAGCGTGAACAACGAGACGCCGAGCAGGAACATCTTCCGCCGCCCGAAGGAATCGCCGATGCGGCCGCCGAGCAGCATCAGGCCGGCAAAGGGCAGACCGTAGGCGGTGACCATCCAGGCACTGCCGGAACTGGACAGCCCCATCTCCTCCTGCAACCGCGGCAGCGCCAGGATCACCACGGTGCCGTCGAGCACCACCATGAGCTGGAGTCCGCTCAGGACGAGGATCGCGAGCCCGAAGGCCCGCCGCGTCACGGGGTACTGCGTCGTAGCAGCGGCTTTGTCGAGCACAGGGAGTCACTGTAATCGACGGTCACAAGCACACCGATCGGTACGTCGAGACGGGCCGCTCTCGCATCCCGGCCGAGCGGGCAGCCGCTGCTATTCGGCTGGGTGGTCGCGCGTGCGCTGCGGTATCGGGTGCTATCCCCCGGAGTCCGCCGAGAACGCGGCGGTGGGTCCGATCACCACGATGGCGGGCGGGCGAATACCTTCGGCCCGCACCCGCTCGGCCACGGTCGCCAGATCGGCCCGCAGCACCCGCTGAGTGCGCAGCGTGCCCTCCTGGATGACGGTGGCCGGGGTATCGGCGGGCCGCCCGCCGGCCAGCAGCGCGTCGGCGAACTGCTCGATCCGCTCCACGGCCATCATCAGCACCAGCGTGCCGCGCAGCCGAGCCAACGCGTTCCAGTCGACCAGCGAGTCCGGGTGATCCGGCGCGACATGGCCACTGACCACGACGAATTCATGGGTCACGCCACGATGGGTGACCGGGATCCCGGCGGCCGAGGGCACCGCGATCGGGCTGGTGATGCCCGGCACGACGGTCACCGGCACGCCCGCCGCCACACACGCCTCGACCTCTTCGAAGCCGCGCCCGAAGACGTAGGGGTCGCCGCCCTTGAGCCGCACCACGAACTTGCCGGCCTTGGCGCCCTCCACCAGCGTGGTGTTGATCGCCTCCTGCGCCATGGCCCGCCCGTACGGGATCTTGGCGGCGTCGACGACCTCGACCTCGGGTCCGAGTTCGGCCAGCAGTTCCGGCGGCGCGAGCCGGTCGGCGACGACGAGGTCGGCGCGCGCGAGCAGCCTGCGCCCGCGCACGGTGATCAGGTCGGGGTCGCCGGGGCCGCCGCCGACCAGCGCGACACCGGGCGCGACGGGAGTCGAATCATCGGTCACCACACCCGATTGCAGCGCTTCCAGCAGCGCGTTGCGCACCGCGGCCGACCGCTTGTGCCTACCGCCGGCGAGCACACCGAGAGTCAAGCCGTCGTAGCGGGCGGTGGCGGGGGTGACGGCGGTACCGAGCCGGGCGTTGTCGGCGCGCACGCAGAACACGCGGCGGCGGGCGGCCTCGGCAACGACCGCGGCATTGGTCTCCGGTTCGTCGGTGCAGGCGATCGCGTACCAAGCGCCGTCGAGATCACCGTCGGCGTAGGCGCGCAGGGTGAGCGTCAACTGGCCGGAGGTGGCCATGCCCTCGACCGCCGGCGTGGCCTCCCGGCTGATGACGTGCACGTCGGCGCCCGAGGCGATGAGCAGCCCGAGCCGGCGCTGAGCGACGCTGCCGCCGCCGACGACGACCACCCTCCGCCCCCTCAGATCGAGCCCGACCAGGTAGTTCGGGTCGCCTGCTGGCTGGTCCTCGGATTCGGCTGACGTGTTCGGCACAAGTGTCGAGATTACGGGGCGGGCCGGGCAGCTACCGCAACGACCCGGCCCGTCCTGGTGCGAAGCGCCGCGCGGGAGGCTTCGCCGGGGCTATCGTCGAGCTCATCGGACGGTCACACCCTCGGGTCAGGTGGTGCACGATGAGCGATGACGAGACCACCGGCGATTCGCCGGCACCGGTGGAGGGGCTGCGCAATATCCGCGCCGACCCGAATGTGCGGTTGAAGATCCCGGGCAGGACCAGAGCCGGCGTCGCCAGGGAGATCACCGACCCGGCAGAAGCGGCGCACGCGCGCCGGATCTACACCACGGCGGTGCGGCCGTTCGATTTCGCCGAGTTCCGGTTTCACATCGCCGAGCGGCCGACGCGGGCCAAGATCCAACGCCTGCATCGGCATTGGTTCGACAACGGGATACCCGTCGTCATCGAGCTCGCGCCGGCCTAGCTCAGGGCGCTACGGAGAGGAAGTCCGCGAATCCGGTCGGGTCGTGGCGCCCGATGCTGGCGTGCTCGAACAGGCCCCAGCCTTCGGCATCGCCGCAGCGGGCGTGGGCGACGTGGTCGATGACGCCGTACGGGATGCGCCCCGCCACGGCGGGGTCGGTGAGGTCGTAGCGGTCGGTCGAGGTCCAGGCGCGGCCCTTCCACTGCCCGTGCTGCCAGTCCGGGTCGCCGCCGTAGCCGCAGCCCACGTGCAGTGGGATGTCGGTGACCGTGCGGATCTCCACCTCGAGGGGTTTGCCGTCGGGAGTAGTGAGTTCGATGCGGGCGGCCGTGGGCAGCCGGGTGCCGGAGCGGTAGTCGATGGAAATGCGCGGCCAGCCGAGTTGTTCGGTGCGGCCGTCGGGCCAGACCCGGGTGGCGTCGTTGAGGGTGCGCCGGCCGTCGGGTTCCTCCTGCACGATGACGACGATCGCGAAGTCGTCGAATCGCAAGGGCATGTACAGCCACCAGAATCCGCCCGACGGTTCCGCGGCCGCCCGCCCCGGCAGTTCGGATTCGCCGACCGGCCGGATGCCCCAGGACCGGTCCCTGGTGCCGGTCCACACCGCCGGATCCACGCTGATCTCCCGGCCGTCGACATGCAGTGTCCCCGACCAGGATCCGACCTGGGCGAACCGCGAGGCCTCGATGATCGGGCGATTGCCGTTGAGGATCAGATGCGGCTGCTCCTGCACGGTGGGGAACGCGCCGGTCCAGGTCAGGTCGGCGCCGAGCTCGTCGTGCTCGCACATCACCCGGATCCGCTGCAGCGGTTCGAGTACCTCGATCCGGTAGCCGCCGACCCGCATGTCCAGGCTGCGGTCGCCGAGCGCGTCGGAGAACCGCACCGTGCGCACCGAATCGCCCTCGCGCAAGGCGAGATAGGCGTCGGTCACACCGAGATTCGGGTAGACGCCGAACCCGGTGACCAGCATGGTCGCGCCATCGCGGTTGTGGGCGTTGAAATAGCTGCGGTCGTAGAAGTTGCGGTCGCTGCTGGCCACCCGGGCCAGCGACAGCGGCGTCTGATGGATCGGGAATTCGTCCAGCGGTGCGGGGGACGATCCGGGGACCCGGCCTGGCGCGTCGGTCATGGTGTCGCTCAATCCCATTCGTAGGTTCCGTCGAGCAGAGCTTCCAGGCTCGCCCGGTGCATCACGTAGTCGTCGCGGTCGTCGGTATCGGTGTCCTCGCCGAAATGGATCATCCGGCGCTTGATCCGGGCCATCACGATGGCGTGCCGCAGCGCGGTGTAGACCAGGTAGAAGTCGAGATCGCGCACGGTATGACCGCTGGCCGCTTCGTATTTCGCGACGACGTCGCTGCGGCGCAGGAAATTCGGCAGGCCGGGCTGGTCGAAGCGGGTGGCGATGTCCTGGAAGAAGCGGTGCAGGAAGATGATCCAGGCGACGTCGAGTTCGCGCGGGCCGATGGCCGCCATCTCCCAGTCCAGCACCGCCGCCGGTTCGAAACCGCGGTAGATGATATTGCCGGGACGGGCATCGCCCCAGGTCAGCACGTCGGGGCCGGGATCGGCGGGCCAGTGCGCCTCGAGCCAGTCGAAGCCGCGCTCGATGATCGGGATGCGGTAGCCGTCATCGGCGAGGGCCCAGCGGTACCAGGCGCGCTGGGCGTCGACGTGGCGGCGCAGGGCGTCACCGGGCCCGGCCAGCATCGGGAACCGCCGGACCGGATCGGGGATGGCGTGCACTTTCGCGATCACTTCGATCGTGGCGTCGGTCAAGCGCGACCGCTCCTCATCGGTGGCGTCGAAGAGCCAGCCCACGAAGACGTAGGGCGGGTTGTCGGTCGGCACCCGTCCCTCGACGCGGTCCATCACGAAGAACGGGGTGCCGAGCACGCCGGGGTCGTTCTCCAGCCAGCGCAGCCGCGGCACCGGCAGATCGGTCGCCTCCGCGACACCGGCCATCACCTGGTATTGCGTTGCCAGGTCATAAGTTTCGAACACCGGGAACGATTCGTCCTCCGGCGCCATCCGGGCCACGAAGGAGCCGCCGTCGCGCTGGCCGTCCACCGTCCATTCGGCGTCGAACAGCACCGTCGAACTCGACATGCCGCCCGCCTGCGGCCGGGACAGGCCGGAGATCGCCAGCGTGGCGTCGGCGCCGACACGTTCGCCGAGCCAGCGCGACAGGTCGGCGGTGAAGGAGTCGAGATCGCGATCGCTGGTGGTCAGCCGACGTTGTTCGGTGGGTGCGGGATCGTCGGCCATCATCGTCCTCCTGATGCCGTACAGCCGGGCGGGTGCAGCGGCATCGCCCGGCGTCATGCCGTGGTTGCGGAAACTGTAACGCGTTTCAAGTTTGCCATCGGGGAAAGCGGGAAATAGGTGCGCTCCCACCCATCAGACCACCGGCATACGCCGAAAGGATGATGCTGGATACATCCCATGAATGACCGGAAATGGGGGTTTCACTCCGGGTTTATCCGGTGGTGAATGGAGTCGCGTTGTCGATAGGTTCGGTTCACGCACATCGGATCGGCACAGTGAGGGGCTGCCAGTGGTCGGGGTCGAAGTTCTCGAGCGGCGCGATGACGAGGCTCCCACCGAGCCGGCCGAGCCGCGCCCGTGGCATCCGCTGACGCGCATCGCGTTCCGGTTCTGTTTCGTCTACTTCGGGTTGTTCTGCCTGCTGTTCGCGCAGATCCTGTTCGCCTTCACCGGCCTCGCCGGCCAGTGGCTGCCGGAGCGCGCGATCCTGTGGCAAATGCATCTGCTGTCGCCGGTGTACGAGTGGGTCGGCCGGACGGGGTTCGGGGTCGACGCGGTTTTGCACGAGGATTCGGGTAGCGGCGATCAGGCCGTCATCTGGGTGATGATCTTCTGCATCCTGGTCGTCGCGGTGGTGGCGACCCTGCTGTGGTCGCTGCTCGACCGGCGCCGCACCGGCTACCCCCGGCTGAGTGCGTGGTTCTTCACCTTCATCCGGCTGTGCCTGGCCGGTCAGATGCTGTTCTACGGCATCGCCAAGGCCATTCCGACGCAGATGCCCGAGCCGCCGCTGACGGCGCTGCTGCGACCGTACGGCGATTTCAGCATCACCTCGGTGCTGTGGTTGCAGGTCGGGTCGTCGCCCGCGTATCAGGTGGCGCTCGGGATCGCCGAGATGCTGGCGGGTCTATTGCTGTTCTGGCCGCGCACCGCCACCGTCGGCGCGATGCTGAGCGTGGTGAGCATGGCACAGGTGTTCGTGCTGAACATGACCTTCGACGTGCCGGTCAAGATCCTGTCGTTGCATCTGCTGCTGCTGTCGCTGGTGCTGCTGGCCCCGCAGGCGCGGCGGCTGGCCGACATCTTGATCTTGGAGCGCCCTTCGGAGCCGGCGACGCAGCCGCGGCTGTTCGACAGCGTCAAGGCCAATCGGATCGCCGCCCTGGTGCAGGTGCTGATCGGAGTCTGGATGCTGGTCGGGGTGGTGGATCTGGGCTGGCGGGCATGGGACGAGGTCGGCGGTGGCCGCGAGAAATCGCCGCTGTACGGCATCTGGACCGTCAGCGAGTTCACCACCGCGGGCCAACCGGTGCCGCCGTTGCTGACCGATGAGAACCGCTGGCAGCGCGCGGTGTTCGAGGATCCGGGCGTGATGTTCATCCAAGGCATGGACGGCGAATTGACGCCGGTGTCGGCCACCATCGACACCGAAGCGCACACCCTCACACTCACCGCGCCGGCCGCGCCGGACACACCGCCCGCGCCGATCGCCAGGTTCACTCTCGAACAGCCGACGCCCGAGCAGCTGCGCTTGACCGGCGAACTGAACGGCACACCCACCAGCATCGTGCTGGATCAGATGGACCTGGAAGCTTTCCCGTTGCGGGGCGCCGGTTTCCGCTGGGTCCAGGATTACCCCGACTTCCGCTGACACCCCCGAAAACCTGTGCACCCAGCGATGGGGGCACAGGTTTTCCCGGACGCGGCGCACCCCCGAGCTGACATAGCGTGCCAGGGCAAGCTCATGTGCCGTGCGGAATCGGGAAAGGTGAACAGTGGCAACCCTGGTCGAGTCGCAGGCGCCGGTGCGGGACCAGGGTGACAGCCCCTCCGCCGGGCCGCTGCCCTGGCATCCTGCGACCCGCGTGCTGTTCCGGTTCGCCTTCGTCTACCTCGGGATCGGTACCGCGGCGCAGTGGTTGCTCGCGCAACTGCTGCGTTCGGTGGGCGTGCCGGAGACCGCGGTACTCAGCGTCAGCCGGTGGTGGGCGCTGCCACCGCTGACCGATTGGTTCGCCACCAACCTGTTCGGAATCGAGGAACCGCTCGGATACGCGCCGACCGGTAGCGGCGACACGGTCACGCTCTGGGTGGCGGCGTTCAGCTGGGTGGCCGTGGCGGCGGTGGCGGCCGCGATCTGGACTGTGCTCGATCGGCCGCGCACCGACTATCGCCGGCTGCACAGCTGGTCGCGGGTGTTGCTGCGGTTCGCGCTGGCGGGTGCGTTGATGTTGTACGGGATGGTCAAGGTGATGCCATCGCAGATGACCTTCGCGCTGCACCGGCTGATCGAACCGTTCGGCGATATGACCCCGATGGGTGTGCTGTGGTCGCAGACCGCCGCCTCCGAACCCTATGAGATCGCCCTCGGCTGCGCGGAGATCGGCGCCGGGCTGCTGCTGATCCTGCCCGCCACCGTCACCGCGGGCGCGCTGCTGTCGACGGTGGCGATGGCGCAGGTCTTCCTGCTCAACATGACCTTCGACGTCCCGGTGAAGCTGTTCAGCTTCCACATGCTGCTGCTGTCGCTGGCCCTGCTCGCCCCGGACGGCCGCCGCCTGGCCACCGTGCTGTTCTCCGGCCGGGCCGCCGCGCCGTCCAGCGCTGCCCCGCTGTTTCGCACCGCGCGGGCGAACCGCTTCTCGCTGGTCGCCCAGGTGCTGCTGGGCCTGTGGCTGCTGGTGACGACCGCGCTCGAGGGCTGGGACGCCTGGCACACCTACGGCGCCGCCCGGCCGCGCTCGCCGCTGTACGGGATCTGGACGGTGACCGAGTACTCCGTCGCCGGACAACAGGTGCCGCCGCTGCTGGCCGAGCCGAATCCGTTCGCCGACCCGACCGCGGCCCGTCCGCGCCGCATTGTCTTCGACACCGTCGACGGCCTCCACCTGCAAGGCCTGGACGACAGGCTCACCTGGGTGGCCGCCACCGTGGACCCGGGCCGGCGCACCATCACCCTGTTCCGCGACCCGGCCGGCCAGTGGCAGCTCGGCAAGTTCACCTACGAGCAACCGGCACCGGATCGCCTGATCCTCGACGGCACCTTGGGAATTCGGCAGGTGCGTATGGTGCTGGACGAGATTCCGCTCGAGCGATTCGCACTGATCGAGCGCGGATTCCATTGGACCCAGCAGGCGCCGCATCTGGAGTAGGAGCTGATGCAGTGCGGTCAACGGTGAGCGGCGGCAGCGATCACTACCCCGTCGACAACGCGGCGGCTGAACACCAGCGCCCCGGTTCCTGCCAGCAGCGCCGCCGCCTCGGCCACACCCGGGACGCCCAGCGCACTCATCGCATGTCCAGACGGATTCGGCACCGGCACAGCGGCAAGCTCTGCGGCCGTGAACGACGAGATGGGGACACCGAATTGGGCGGCTGCCGCTCGAAGCCCGGGCTCGGCCGCCCGCCGGTCGACGGTGGCGAGGCAGGCGATCGGCTGCTCACCGAGCATGGTTCGCACCGCGGCGACGATCCGCTCAGCCGATGTTCCCGGACGCAGCCCCAGACCGACCGCCAGCTCGACTCGCCTCCCGGGCGCACTGTCGCTGCTGCTCGCCCCGGGCAGTCGCGTTGGCTCGAGCGAACTCGGTGGGACCGATTCGTCGCCGATAGCGCTATTCGGCCGGGGTGCCGGCCCGTGTGCATGAGAACTCGACGCCGGCCGCTCATCGTCCCGGCTGCGCGGTTCACGAGACGGAATCGGCATAGGCGGACTCGGCGGTCTGCCGCCCGCCCGGCATCTCGGAGCGCCAGACGGGCTCTGCACCGGCTCGGTCTGCGGCGCCATCGACCAGTGGCCGACCGCTCTCCGTGGCTCGGGTGCCGGCAACCGCGCCGGCGGATGCGGCGGCACAAACCGGCCGCCGACCTCGTTATCCGGATCGTGTGGCGGCATCGGTGTGGGCGAATTCGGCCGCGGCGGTGACGAATCGGCGGACCGAGTCTGGATTCCCGGCCGGGTGGGTGTGCAGGTAGGAGGCGTGGACCTGGTTCACGATGGCGCCTTCGCGGATGCGGGCGCCTGCGGAGTGCCAGCCCCAGGCGGGGTCGTCGGTGCCGGTGCTGGTCAGGCGGGTGCGGTGGAATTCGTGGCCGTGGACGCGTTCACCTGCCCGCCACAGCGGGGAGTCGGACAGGGCGACGGCGTCGCGGTAGCCGAGGGTCAGGCGGGGGCCGAATTCGGCGGTGGCGTCGAGGACTCCGGCCATCGCGTGACCGTCGAGCGAGCGGGTGAGGTACAGCAGGCCCGCGCATTCGGCGTGGATCGGCAGGCCGCGACGGGCCGCTGACGCCACCGCGTCGAGCAGTCGGGTGTTGGCGGCGAGGTCGGCCGCATGTTCTTCCGGGAACCCGCCGGGCAACACCAGCCCCGCTGTCCCCGTCGGAAGTTCGTCGTGCAGCGGGTCGAACACCTCGACGCGCGCACCCGCCGCGACGAGCAGCTCCCGGTGCTCGGCGTATCCGAACGTGAACGCCGCTCCACCGGCCATCGCGATGACCGGACTCGCGCCGGTTGTCGCCCCCGGCCGATCCTCGGCGGCCGTCGGCCGACCAGCACCAGTCGTCGCGACCAGCGGGCGTTCTTCGCTGGGCGAGCCGGCCGTGGTGGCTCCGGCTCTCCTGTCGGGCTCGTTCACACGGGTGCCGTGGGGCGCGCGGCTGAACTCGCGTGTCACCCCGGCGGACAGCGCCGCTTCCGGGCTCCAAGCCGGTCCCGTCACGGAGGACGCCGCGAGCGCGGCAATGGCACGCAGATCGACATGGGCCGCGACGAGATCGGTCATGGCGGCCACCGCGGCGGTCGCGGCGGCCCCGTGCTCGACGGCCGGGATCAGCCCGAGATGGCGGGACGGGACTTCGAGTTCGGCCATGCGCGGCAGCGAGCCAAGCACGGGCAGTCCCACGCGGTCGCAGGCCGCACGCAGGACCTGCTCGTGGCGTTCGCTGCCGACACGATTGAGGATCACCCCGCCGAGACGGATGGAGCTGTCGTAGGTGGCGAAGCCGTGCAGCAGCGCGGCCAGGCTCTGGCTGTGGCCCCGGGCGTCGACCACCAGCACCACGGGGGCGCCGAGCATCGCGGCCACCTGCGCTGTGGAGCCTTCAGCGACGGGGCTGACGTCATCGGCGTCGATGCGACCGTCGAACAGGCCCATCACACCCTCGACCACCGCCAGATCACAACCGGCCGACCCGTGCCGATACAGCGGCACCACCTGTTCGGCGCCGCACAGCACCGGATCCAGATTGCGCCCCGGCCGTCCCGCCGCCAGCCCGTGGTACCCCGGGTCGATGTAATCGGGGCCCACTTTGAACGGCGCCACCCGATGCCCGGCCCGCCGCAGCGCACCGACCAGCCCTGTCGCCACGGTCGTCTTTCCGCTGCCCGACGCGGGCGCGGCGATCACAACAGCCGGAGTGCTCACCGCACCCCCCGAGAGGTGGTGGCGAACTCGGCCCCAACGAGTTTCCTGCGCGCCCTTGGACCGCCGACACCGGCCGGACCGTGGACCGATGGCCCAGTTCCGCAACCAGCAGCCCCCGCAGCGGGAGCCTGATACCGGCACGAAGACCGCATCGGCTCTGGTTCCCGGGGCCGAGTCGGCCGCGGCCCGATCACCATTCGATCCCGCGCTGGCCCTTGCGCCCGGCGTCCATCGGGTGCTTGATCTTCGTCATCTCCGTCACCAGGTCGGCCGCCTCGATCAGGGCGGCGGGGGCGTCGCGGCCGGTGATGACGACGTGCTGGTTGCCGGGGCGGTTGCGCAAGGTCTCGACGACTTCGTCCACGTCCACCCAGCCCCATTTCAGCGGATAGGTGAACTCGTCCAGCACATAGAAGCGATGCTGTTCGGCGCCGAGACGCCGGGCGATTTCGCGCCAGCCGGCCAGTGCGGCGGCGGCGTGGTCTTCTTCGGTGCCGTGCTTGCGGGTCCAGGACCAGCCCTCGCCCATCTTGTGCCACTCCACCGCCCCGCCGGCGCCGGTCTCCTCGTGCAGCCGGCCGAGGGTCCGGAAGGCCGCCTCCTCGCCGACCTTCCATTTGGCGCTCTTCACGAACTGGAACACCGCCACGTCGAAGCCCTGATTCCAGGCCCGCAATGCCATCCCGAACGCAGCGGTCGACTTGCCCTTACCGGGACCGGTGTGCACCGCCAGCACCGGCTGGTTCCGGCGCTGACGCGTGGTCAGACCGTCGTCCGGCACCGTCTCCGGCACTCCCTTGGGCATCGAATCTCCTCACTGATCACTATGTTTCGCGCCCCGCCTGACGACGACTCACGCCGCCCGGGTAGACCCCGAACCCCACGCCGACTCGCGCACCACACCGGCCACCGCGTCCCCGGTCAGCTCACCCAGCCGCACACACTCACCACGCAGTTCCCGTGCCAGCTCGGCGGCGAGCCCCAGCCGGATCATGCCGCGTTCACAGTCGACGACCATCGCCGTCACCGCCTCCGCCGCGAGCAACCGCGCCGCGGCGCGGGCGCGGATCACCGGGTCGGTGCCGCCGGTGGCGCGACCGTCGGTGAGCAGCACCAGCATCGGGCGACGGCGCGGATCGCGAACCCGCTCCCGAAGCACCACCTCGCGCGCCTTCAGCAGGCCGGTGGCGAGCGGGGTCTTCCCCCCGGTCCGCATTCCGGCCAGCCGCCGCACCGCGATATCGACCGATGACGTCGGCGGCAGCACCAGCTCCGCCTCGGCGCCGCGCACGGTGATCACCGCGACCTTGTCCCGCCGCTGATACGCATCGCGCAGCAGCGCGACCACCGCGCCGGTGACCGCCGAGAGCCGATCGCGTGCCGCCATGGACCCGGAGGCATCGACCACGAAGACCACCAGATTGCCTTCGCGCCCTTCGCGATAGGCGCCCCGCAGATCCTCCGACGCCAATTTCAGCGGCCCGCTCGCCCGGCCGCGCGCATGCTGATGCGGCGCGGCGGCGAATACGGTACCGAGCAGATGCAGCCCACCGGTGGTGTCGGTATCCGGACGGACCATGCGGCCCTGCCTGGTCTGTGCGCGCGAGCGACGTCCCGGGGCACCTTCGCCGACGCCGGGCACCTCCCAGCGCGGTGGTTTCGCGGACGTCGTCGCCGGGGTGCCGGTGCGGCTTTCCTTCGCCTGCCCACCCTCGCGGCCGTTCGGCGAATCCTGGCCGCCGCCAGAGGGATCCGGCGGACCATCGGGATCGTCGTCGGGTCCGTCGGCCGGATCGGAATCGGGAGCATGGTCGGCGGAACCGTCGTTGCCGGCCTCGGGTTCGGGTGAAGGGTCCGGCGTCCGATCGGCTTCTTCGGCCGCCTCACGCATGGCCTCGTCGAGCTGGTCCTCGCTGATCCCCGGCTCGTCGAACGGGTCACGCCGACGCCGGTGCGGCAGCGCGAGTTCGGCAGCGACCCGCACATCGTCCTCGGTGACGGTCTCGCTGCCGCGCCAGGCGGCGTGCGCGGTGGCGGTGCGCGCGACCACCAGGTCCGCGCGCATCCCGTCCACGTCGAAGGCCGCGCACAGCGCCGCGATCCGGCGCAGCTCCACATCGTCGAGCGCGACCTCGGGCAGCCGGTCCCGGGCGGTGAGAATGCGTTCGGCGACCTCGCGGTCGGCGGCGGCGTAGCGGGCGGCGAAGCCGGACGGGTCGGCCTCGTAGTCCAGGCGCCGGCGCACCACGGCCATCCGCACGTCGACGTCGCGGGAAGCGGCCACGTCGACGGTGAGGCCGAAGCGGTCCAGCAGCTGCGGCCGCAGTTCGCCCTCTTCCGGGTTCATGGTGCCGACCAGCACGAAGCGCGCCGGATGCGAATGCGAGACGCCGTCGCGTTCGATATGCACGCGCCCCATGGCGGCGGCGTCGAGCAGTACGTCCACCAGGTGGTCGTGCAGCAGGTTCACCTCGTCGACGTAGAGCACGCCGTGATGGGCGGCCGCCAGCAGGCCGGGGCGGAAGGCCTGCTCACCGTCGCGCAGCACACGCTCCAGATCGAGGGAGCCGACCACCCGGTCCTCGGTGGCGCCAACCGGCAGTTCCACCAGCCGGGCCGGGCGCGCGCCGGTCTCATCCACGACCGGCGGCAGCAGCTGCGCCAGCGCGCGCACCACCGTCGATTTGGCGGTGCCCTTCTCCCCGCGCACCAGCACCCCGCCGATACCGGGGTGCACCGCGCACAGGATCAGCGCCAGTTGCAGCCGCTCCTGCCCGACCACCGCGGAGAACGGGAAGCCGGACTCGTCACCGGCACCGGTCCCGCCCGGCGAGCGAGGTGCGGACGACTCTGCGGTTTCGACATGCGACACGGACACACATCGACTCTAAGCGGATCGGCCCGGCGGCCCGACGCCGACCTCCGGGCCGCCAGCACCTCCGGACGCGCTCCCGGTCGCGGGACAGCTGGCCACCTCGGGTTCGACTACCCGCCGGCGCGGCATGCCAGCGGCGGAGCAAGACCCCGCCGCTGACACCGAGCCTCGGCGGCACGCGCTGCCGGTAGCCGACCCACCGGCCTCGGAGACCCACGCCAGCATGTGCCCGGCGATCCGGGACCCGGCCGAGCCCGAGCCGGAATCAACTGGATCCGGCCGATACGAACCGCGCGCCTACCCCTTGCGCATCGGCACGTGCGGCACCCCGTCCTCGACGAACTCTTCACCGTCGACCTCGAACCCGTGCTTGCTGTACAGGTCGATCAGGTAGGTCTGCGCATTGATGCGTACGGTGTCCGAACCCACTTCGGCCAGCGCGGCCTGCAACAGCCGGGTGGTGTAGCCGTGCCCGCGGGCGGGGACCGCGGTGCACAGGCGTCCGATGCGGAAGGACTTCACGCCGTCGTGGTGCTCTTCGAGCAGCCGCAGGGTCGCGATGACCTCACCCTCGTCGTCGAGCCAGAAATGGCGCGTTTCCGGGAGCAGGTCGAGTCCGTCCAGCTCCGGGTACGCGCATTTCTGTTCTACGACAAACACTTCGACGCGAAGTTTCAACAGCTGGTACAGGGTGGCGGTATCGAGATCCTGCGCCCATGACCGTTTGAGAGCAACCGTTGACATCATCGCGTCTTGCTATCACACCTACGCCGTCGGCGCGACCCCCACGGTCCGCGGCGTGGCGGCGGAATCCAGTTGCAGGGCCTTGGTGGTCCAGTCCCAGACCTCCTGGAACAGCGCCTGGTTCTCCGACAGCTTCACCCCGAGCGAGGGCACCATTTCCTTCAGCTTCGGGGTCCAGTCGGCGTATTCGCGGGGGAAGCAGCGCTGGAGCACATCGAGCATGGCGGTGACGCAGGTCGAGGCGCCCGGCGAGGCACCGAGCAGACCGGCGATGGTGCCGTCCTGGGCCGCGATCACGGCGGTGCCGAGCTCGAGCACGCCGCCGATGCCCTTGCGGCGGATGATCTGCACACGCTGACCGGCGGTGATGATCTCCCAGTCGTTACCGTCGGCGCGGGGGATGAACTCCTCCATGGTGTAGACCTTGCCGGCCTCGGACTTGAGCAGCTCCGACACCAGGTACTTGACCAGGCCCATCTCGGTGACGCCGACGCCGAGCATGGGGGCGATATTGCCCGGGCGGATCGACTTGAACAGGTCGGTGTACTTACCGTCCTTGAGGAACATCGGGGTCCAGCCGGCGTACGGGCCGAACAGCAGGCCCGGCTTGCCGTTGATGACGCGGGTGTCCAGGTGCGGCACCGACATCGGCGGGGCACCGACGGCGGCCTTGCCATAGACCTTGGCGTCGTGGCGGGCGATCAGCTCGGGGTTGGTGCAGCGCAGGAACTGGCCGCTGACCGGGAAGCCGGCGAAGCCCTTGATCTCCTTGATGCCCGACTTCTGCAGCAGCGGCAGCGCGCCACCGCCGGCGCCGACGAAGACGAACTTCGACACCAGGGTGCGGACCTTGCCGGTGCGCAGGTTGCGGACCTTGACCCGCCAGGTGCCATCGGACTGCTTGCTGAGGTCGCGCACCTCGTGGCCGAAGGCGATATCGGCGCCGGTGGAGCCGATGTAGGCCAGCAGCTGCTTGGTCAGCGAGCCGAAGTCGATATCGGTGCCTGCGTCGGTCCAGTTCAGCGCGACCGGCTCGGAGAAATCGCGCCCGCGCGCCATCAGCGGCAGGCGGCGGGAGAACTCGTCGGGGCTGTCGATGAACTCCATGCCCGCGAACAGCGGATGCGGGGCCAGTGCCTCGTAGCGCTTGCGCAGGTACTGCACATCGTCGGCGCCGTGGGTGAAGCTGACGTGCGGGATCGGGTTGATGAACCGGGACGGATCGCCGAGCACACCGTTCTCCACGGCGTAGGCCCAGAACTGGCGCGAGACCTGGAAACGCTCGTTGATGTCGACGGCCTTGCTCACGTCGACCGAGCCGTCGGGCTTCTGCGGGCTGTAGTTGAGCTCACACAGGGCCGAGTGGCCGGTGCCGGCGTTGTTCCACGGGTCGCTGCTCTCGGCAGCGGCGGCGTCGAGGCGCTCGAACACCGAGATCGACCAGTCCGGCTGCAACTGACGAAGCAGCGCACCCAGGGTGGCGCTCATGATGCCGGCACCGATGAGTACTACATCGGTCTTTTCAGTCAGGGCAGCGTTCGGCACGGGTAGATCGACTTCCTTGTCCTTGTGCGCGGTCCCACCGGCTGCGGTGGCTCCGCCTGGGCACGGGCACTATGCGGTTGTAACGAAATCCCGTGTCGTCACCGACACGGGCGTCGGCGGGATGTAGGTTACCCGTCGTTCACCTACCGCCAATTGTGCACCTCACCACCGCGCAGACCAGCAACGAACCTGCCGAATGTGACAAAGATTCCTCCCGGCGCGTCGCTGCGCCCGTTCCGCGGACGGGCGTCTCGCCTGCGGCAGGGGTGTCGCTTAGATTGAGGTGGTGACTCACGAGACCTCGGTCGACTCCGCCACCACCACCCGGACCGCCGATTGGCAGCCCGACATCCTCGGCGCCGATTACGAGCAGCGCACGCTCGACTTCGGCGCCGATCCCGACGGTGAGGGCCGTGCGGTCGCCACCCTGGTGCGCCACGTGCCCGCCGGTGGCGATGCCGCGGCGAGCACCGAGAGCGCGGTGCTCTACGTGCACGGTTTCACCGACTACTTCTTCCAGCAGCACCTGGCCGAGCATTTCGCCGACCGCGGGCACCAGTTCTACGCCCTCGACCTGCGCAAATGCGGGCGCTCACTGCGCGAGGGGCAGACACCGCACTATGTGAGCGATCTGGCGCTCTACGACGCCGAACTGGACGAGGCGCTGCGCATCATCCGCGCCGAGACGGGCAAGGACGTGCTGCTGGTGGCGCACTCCACCGGTGGGCTGGTGCTGCCGCTGTGGCTGGACCGGTTGAACCGCACCCGCGGTACCGCCGCCGCGGGGATCACCGGGCTGGTGCTGAACAGTCCCTGGTTCGATCTGCAGGGCCCGTCCTACTACCGCACGGTGGGCACCCCGATCATTCACGCGCTCGGCCGGTTCCGCTCCCGCGACGAGCTGCCGCTGGCCAAGACCGACGCCTACGGCGCCAGCCTGCACCATACCGCCTCCGGCGAATGGGACTACAACCTCGACTGGAAGCCGCTGCACGGATTCCCGGTGCGCTTCGGCTGGCTGCGGGCCATCCGGCGCGGGCACGCGCAGCTGCACGCCGGGCTCGATATCGGGGTGCCGTCGCTGCTGCTGCGGTCGCGGCTGACGAAGTTCGCCCGCAAGTACGGTCCTGCCGTCGATGTGGCCGACGCCGTGCTCGATGTCCGACAGATCCAGCGCTGGGCCGGCTGCCTGGGTGATCGCACCTCGATCGTGCCGATCGACGGCGCGCGCCACGATGTGTTCCTGTCCTCGGCGCAGCCGCTGGCCAAGGCGTTCGAGGAGCTGGATGCCTGGCTGGACTGGCTGGCGAACTACCGGCGCTCGCTGGCCGGTTCACCAGAGGCTGGTGCGTAGCACGATCTCGGTGGCCAGTTCGTGGTCGGCCTCGAGGGCGACATTGTCGACGTCGAGGGCGACCACGCGGTATTCGCCGTAGACGTAGCGGCCGGAGGAATCGGCCACCGAGCGCGGCAGCGATTTGGTGACCAGCACGGTGGTGGGCAGTTCCACCGCCCGGCAGTCCGGATCGAGCACCGCGCCGTCGGCGTCGGGGACCGCGGGATGGCCGCGGTCGGCCACGACCAGGCTGATGAAACGGCCGAATCCAGTCGCACACACCTGCCAGGCCACGCTGGCACCTGCCCCGCGCCCGGCGACGTTCACCCAGGGCACGCCCAGCTCGTCGAGGATGGCGTAGACGCCGGTGGTGTCGAGCCGATCCACCGTCTCCACCGCGATGGTGCGCAGATCGGAATTGTGCAGGCGCGCGCAGACCCGGTCGAAGACCTCCGGCGGGTCCCCCGCATCCGGCAACAGCAAGACGCTGTGCTGAGTTTCCGGGCCGTCGACCCGTACCGTCCATTCCCGGTCGCCGACCGCAATCCGCCGAGACTTCATGCCGAACGACGCTACACCGCGGCCGCGAACCGTAGGGAGTTGTCGGCCGAAACCGCTGGTCCGGGCAAAATTCGGGATTCGAACGCGACGCGGGTACCCGTGCGTTCAGGGTATGAGGCGCACCGGGTCGACCTTGGTTGCCTCGACGGTCGGCAGGTCCGTCGGCGCGCCGGTCGCGATCAAGCCTTCGATCGCCGCGAGGTCGAGGTTGTTCTCGACGAGGTCGGCGAGCAGATCGAGCTGCGCGAGGCGCACGTCCGCGACCGAGGTGTCGGCCGCCACCCGGAATCCGGTGCGCCCGGCGCGGGTGGCGACCTCGGTGAGCCAGGCGCGGCGGAAGTCGTCGGATTCCATCAGTCCGTGCACGTGGGTGCCCCAGATCGCGTCGCGGACACTGCCTTCTGGTGGCGTCGGCCGCAGTCCGTCGGCGCCGGACCCGCCGTCGGCGGTGCTGGATTCCGATGTTCGCGCGTTGCTCGGCGCAGGCTCGCCGGGCTGCTCCGGCAGCGGCCCGCGACCCTGCTCCGGCAGCAGCCGCAGCCAGTGCTGTTCGCCGTTGCGCCGAACGCGCCCGTGATGGATTTCGTAGCCGTGCATCGCGATCCCGCCCGGCACCGACGTGCCGACTACCTGCCGCAGCACCTTCGGTTCGCCGAACTCGACCTCGAGATCGAGTAGCCCGAGCCCCTCGACCGTTCCGGCCCCCGACTCCACCTCGTCCACAATGCGCCTGCCGAGCATCTGATAGCCCCCGCAGATCCCCAGGATCGGCCCGCCCGTCGCGGCCCGGTCGCGCAGCGCATCGGCCAATCCGGTGCGGCGCAGCCAGCGCAGATCGTCGACGGTCGCTTTGCTGCCCGGCAGCACCACCAGATCGGCGCCGGTCAATCGCGACGGTTCGCTCACCCAGCGCACCGACACACCCGGTTCGCAGGCCAGGGCCTCCACATCGGTGGAGTTGGAGATGCGCGGCAACCGGATGGCGGCGACGGTCAGCCATTCGCTGCCGACGGGCGGGTGCGGGCGACCGACCGGGGCGTCGGCGACGGTGCCGAGTGAGTCCTCGGCGTCGATCCACAGCTGCTCGCTGTAGGGGATGACGCCGAGCGTCGGGCGGCCGGTGAGCGCGGTGAGCTGGTCGAGACCCGGCCGCAGCAGTTCGACGTCACCGCGGAACTTGTTGATCACGAACCCGCAGATCAGTTGCTGGTCTTCCGGTTCCAGGACGGCCAGCGTGCCGAACAGATGCGCCAGCACCCCACCGCGATCGATATCGCCGACCACCAGCACCGGTAACTCGGCCGCGCGAGCCAACCCCATATTCGCCAGATCGGTGGCGCGCAGGTTGATTTCGGCGGGCGACCCGGCGCCCTCGCAGATCACCACATCGAAATCGGCTCGTAGCGCGGCCAGTTCGTCGGCGACGACGCCGCGTAGCCACTGCCGATGCCGGAAATAGTCCCCCGCGCCCACCGTGTCGACGGCTCGCCCGCGCACCACCAGTTGCGAGCGCCGGTCACTGCCCGGTTTGAGCAGCACTGGATTGAACCGCACGCTCGGCTCGAGCCCGCAGGCCCGCGCTTGCAGGGCCTGCGCGCGCCCGATCTCGCCGCCGTCGAGGGTGACCACGGAGTTGTTGGACATGTTCTGCGCCTTGAACGGCGCCACCCGCACCCCGCGCCGGGCCAGCATCCGGCAGATACCGGCCACCAGCACGCTCTTGCCCGCATCGGAGGTCGTGCCCGCGACCAGCAGCGCGCCCTTCATGCGCGACCCGCGCACGCTCGGGCAGGGGTCTCCGCACGGACGGCCGAGCCGGATCCGCGCCCAGCGGGACGGGCACCGACCGCCGGACTCACGGCAACGTCAGGATTTCCGCGCCGGTCTCGGTGACGACGAGGGTGTGCTCGAACTGCGCGGTCCACTTGCGGTCCTTGGTGACCACGGTCCAGCCGTCGTCCCAGATCTCGTAGTCGATGCCGCCGAGGTTGATCATCGGCTCGATGGTGAAGGTCATGCCCGGCTCGATCACCGAATCCACCGCGGGCTGGTCGTAATGCAGGATCACCAGGCCGCTGTGGAAGGTGGGGCCCACGCCGTGACCGGTGAAATCGCGGACCACGCCGTAGCCGAAGCGGTTGGCGTAGGACTCGATGACGCGGCCGATGACGTTGAGCGCGCGCCCGGGCCGGACCGCCTTGATGGCGCGCATGGTGGCCTCTTCGGTGCGCTCCACCAGCAGCCGCACCTCCTCGTCGACATCGCCGGCGAGGTAGGTCTTATTGGTGTCGCCGTGCACGCCGTCGATGTAGGCGGTGACGTCGATATTGACGATGTCGCCGTCCTCGATGACGGTCGAGTCCGGGATGCCGTGGCAGATGACCTCGTTCAGCGAGGTGCAGCAGGACTTCGGGAAGCCCTTGTAGCCGAGGGTGGAGGGGTAGGCGCCGTGATCGCACAGGTACTCGTGCACGATCCGGTCCAGTTCGTCGGTGGTGACGCCGGGCGCGACGGCCTTACCGGCTTCTTCCAGCGCCCGCGCCGCGATCCGGCCGGCCACCCGCATCTTCTCGATCGTCTCCGGCGTTTGCACCCACGGCTCGTGGCCTTCGTTGACGGTCTTCTTCCACGCGTATTCCGGGCGCTCGATGGCGCGCGGAACCTCCCGGATCGGCGATTGCGTACCGGGAACTAGCGGCTGACGGGTGCGCACGGACATGGCAACAGACTAGCGGTGCCCACAGTGGGGCGCCCACGTCGCCGGGAGTTCGCCGGAGCACGGCTACCGGCTCAACCGGGCCTCGAACGCGATGCGATCACCGCGATACAGCGACCGCACCCGCTCGATGGGTTCACCCGCGTCGTCGACGCTGCGCCGGCTGAGCAGGATCAGCGGCAGCGCGGTGCTGCAGTCGAGCAGGGCCGCCTGGCGCGGGGAGGCGGGCACGGTTTCGATGCGCTCGGTGGCGGCGGCGAATTCCACTCCGGAGGCGCGGATGGCGGCGTACAGCGAGGTGGTCGGGTCGTAGCTGCCGCGCAGGCCGGAGAAGCGGTCCAGCGGCAGGTAGGTGCTCTCCAGGCCGATGCGTTCACCGTCGGCCAGCAGCACCCGTTCCAGGTGCATCACCGGGGTGCCGGGCTCGAGGCCGAGGTCGCGGGCGGTATCGGCGTCGGCGGGCACGTCCTCCCAGCCGACCACCAGCCGGCCGGGCACTCGTCCCAGGCTCAGTGCCGCCTCGGTATAGGACTGCAAGGCCAGCGGCTGCACCATCTTCGGCCGCGACACCACCGTGCCCCGCCCCTGCCGGCGAATGCGGCCCTCCACCAGCAGGTCGCGCAGGGCCTGGCGCACCGTCTCGCGGGCGACCTCGAACCGGGTGGCGAGTTCGCGTTCGGAGGGCACCGGATCGCCTTCGGTCAGGTCGTCGAGGATTCGCTCGATCTCGGTGCGTACCTGGTAGGCCTTGCCGACCACCTTCGGCATCGTCCCCGGAAAAGCCTTGGGCCACAGGGTTTGCGCCCCCGCCACATCCGTCGTGTCCATGCCCTCAGCGTACCCGCAATTGGTCTATACCAATTGTTAACCCAGCGTTCGCTCGTCCCACACCCATCGGTCTAGACCAATGTGCACGATGGGTTCATGCGATTGGTCATCATCGGCGGCGGCATCCTCGGCACCGCGCACGCCCTGGCCGCGATCGGCCGCGGTCACGAGGTCGTGCAGCTGGAGCGCGAACCCGAGGCTCGCGGCGCCACAGTACGCAACTTCGGCCTGGTCTGGGTATCCGGGCGCTCGGAAGCGGAGCTCGAGCTGACGCTGATGTCGCGGCAACTGTGGGAAGAGATCGGCGGCCGGGTCCCCGGCGTCGGATTCCGGCCCGCCGGGTCGCTGACCTTGGTCCGCACTTCCGCCGAACTCGCCGTGGCCGAGGCTGCCGCCGCGGGACCGACCGCCGAGCAGCGCGGTTTCGAGCTGCTCGAGCCCGAGCAGGTGCGCGCGCTCAATCCCGCGCTGCGCGGCAAGTTCCTTGCCGGACTGCATTGTTCGGCCGACGCCGCGGTGGAGTCGCGCCAGGCACTACCTGCGCTGCGCGCCTACATGGAAGCCTCGGGCCGCTACACCTTCCACGCATCCACCGAGGCGAGGACCGTCCAGAACACCGCCGGCGGCGCCATCGTGCGCGACGACCAGGGCCGCACCTTCGACGCCGATCTCGTGCTCGTCTGCGCCGGCGCCGCGCACACCGGCCTGACCCGGGATCTCGCCGGTGAGCTGCCGGTGCGCCGGGTGCGGCTGCAGATGATGCAGACCGCGCCGCTGGGCGAACCGCTCACCACCGCGATCGCCGACGGCGACAGCTTCCGCTACTACCCCGGTTTCGCCGGTCCCGAGGTCGAGGCGCTCGAACGCGAGCAGTCCCAGACCGCCACCGCCGCCGAGCACAAGATGCAGCTGCTGTGTGTGCAGCGCCTGCACGGCGGCCTGACCATCGGCGATACCCACGAATACACCGAACCGTTCCCCTTCGACGTGGACGAGGCGCCCTACGAGCACCTCACCGCCGTCACCGAGGAGCTGCTCGGCCGCAAGCTGCCGCCGATCGTGCGCCGCTGGGCCGGGGTGTACAGCCAGAGCGTCGACCCCGCCGCGATCGTCACCCGCGCCCGCGCCGACGAGCACATCTGGGTGGTGACCGGGCCCGGCGGGCGCGGCATGACCCTCGGACCCGCGCTCGGCGAAGCCACCGCCGACCTGCTGAACCTGTGAGGACCACGATGCCCGACACCACCATTCAGCTCGCCGTCCTCGATATGGCCGGCACCACCGTCGCCGACGGCGGACTTGTCCTGCGCGCCTTCGAGGAGGCCGCCACCGCCGCGGGCATCCCCGCCGACGGCCCCGATCGCGACCGCGCCCGCAGCTACGTGCTCGACACCATGGGGCAATCCAAGATCGCGGTCTTCCGTGCCCTGCTCGGCGACGAGGACAAAGCGCACGAGGCCAACCGTGCCTTCGAATCCGCCTACGACGCCCTGATCGCCGACTCCGATATCGCCCCGATTCCCGGTGCCGTCGAAGCCATCCGGTCCTTGCGCGGGGCCGGTGTCAAGGTCGCCCTCACCACCGGATTCAGCCGGACCACCCAGGACCGGCTGCTCGACGCGCTGGGCTGGCATGACCTGGCCGATCTGACGCTGGCGCCCTCGGACGCCGGTCGCGGCCGCCCCTACCCCGATCTAGTGCTCACCGCCCTGCTGCGGCTCGGCGCCGACGCCGTGGACCGGGTGGCCGTGCTCGGCGACACCACCAGCGATATCGCCACCGGCCTGGCCGCGGGCGCCCGGATCGTCGCGGGCACGCTCACCGGCGCCCATGACGCCGACGCCCTGCGCGCCGCAGGCGCCACCCACGTGGTGGCGTCGGTCGGTGAGTTCGCCGAGCTGATCCTGAACTGATCCGCCTGTCCCGTCCCTTCGACTCCTCACTCGCTTCCCGAACGAAAGTTGCAGTCATCGTGCGTACTTCGAACACACCGGGCCGACGCCTGGCACGCACCCTGTCCCGGACCGCACTGCTGGTCGCCGCCGCCACCGGCGTGGCCTTCACCGCGGCCTGCGGTGGTACCGGGGCCGAGGCCACCGGCGGCAAGTCGGTCACCGTCTACTCCGCCGACGGCATGGCCAATTGGTACGGCAAGCGGTTCGCCGAGTTCACCGAACAGACCGGCATCGCGGTGAATCTGGTCGAGGCCGGCTCCGGCGAGGTGGTCAACCGCGTCGATATGGAGCAGAACAACCCGCAGGCCGATGTGCTGGTGACGCTGCCGCCGTTCATCCAGAAGGCCAAGAGTGCGGGCCTGCTCGCCGACAGCGGCATCGACACCAGCGCGGTGCCGGACGCCGACAAGGACCCCGACGGCCAGTACGTCACCCTCGCCGAGAACTACCTGTGCTTCATCGCCAACCCCTCGGTCGATACCTCGGGCCTGACCTGGGACGGCCTGCTGAAGCCGGAGTTCAAGGGCAAGCTCCAGTATTCGACGCCCGGCCAGGCCGGTGACGGCACCGCCGTGCTGATCCTGTTGCAGCAGTTGCTCGGCAAGCAGGGCGCGCTCGACTACCTGGCGAAGTTGCAGGCCAACAACGTCGGGCCGTCGTCGTCGACCGGCAAACTCCAGGCCAAGGTCGACAAGGCCGAGCTGCTCATCGCCAACGGCGATATCCAGATGAACCTGGCCACCATCGCCGACAAGGGTTCGAAGTTCTCCATCTTCTTCCCCGCCACCGCCGACGGAAAGCGCTCCACGGTCGCCGTCCCCTATGTCATGGGGCTCTCCAAGACCGCACCGCACCAGGCCGAGGCCAAGCAGCTGATGGAGTTCCTGCTGTCCGCACCGGCACAGCAGACCTTGGCGGCGGAGGCGTTCGCCGTGCCCGCACGTGCCGAATTGCGGGATGCGCCAACCGGTACCGAACCCTCGCCGAGCAGCCTGCTGGCCGGCGTCGAGGTGGTCCCGGTCGATTGGAACACGGTGCTGACCGAGCTGGACAGCGATATCGCCGCCTACCAGCGGGCCACCGGCAGCTGACAGCCGCCGACGAGGACAGGAGCCGAGCATGCCCACCGGTGACGCGCTCACGACCACAACCACCACGAAGGCCGGCGCCAGTGCAGGCGAACCCGCGATCGTGTTCGACCGGGTGGGCGTCAGTTACGGCCGCGGCCGCACCGCGACCGTCGCCCTGACCGATTTCTCGCTGCGGGTGGCGGCGGGCGAGACCGTCGCGCTGCTCGGGCCGAGCGGCTCCGGCAAGTCGACCGCGCTCAAGGCGCTGGCCGGATTCGTCCGGCCGACCTCGGGCACGGTGCGGCTGGCCGGGCGCGAGGTCACCGGATTGTCGCCGGCCAAGCGCGGGATCGGTGTGGTGGTGCAGTCCTACGCGCTGTTCCCGCATATGACGGTGCACGGCAATGTGGCCTTCGGCTTGAAGGCGCATCGGGTTCCGCGCCGGGAGATCGACGCCCGCGTGGCCGAAGCCCTGGAGATGGTCGGCATGGCCGGCTATGCGAAACGGCTGCCGCGCGAGCTGTCGGGTGGTCAGCAGCAGCGGGTGGCCATCGCCCGGGCGCTGGCCATCCGGCCGCCGGTGCTGCTGCTGGACGAACCGCTGGCCGCGCTCGACGCGCAACTGCGGCAATCCATGCTCGGTGAGCTGCAACAGCTTCGGCAGGCGCTACCGGACACGGCGATGCTGTATGTCACCCATGATCAGACCGAGGCGCTGGCGCTGGCCGACCGCATCGCGGTGATGCGCGATGCGCGGCTGGTCGATATCGACACCGCGGCCAACCTGTGGCAGCGCCCGCCGTCGGACTTCACCGCCGCATTCCTCGGCGGCGCCAACCTGCTGCCGTGCACCGTCAACCGGGTATCCGGCGGCAGCGCGCTGGTCACCGCGGGCACGGCGACCCTGCGCGCGCAGGCGCCGGAACCCGGCGTCGGTCGACCGGCCTGGGGCCCGGATTCGGCCGCGCTGCTGTGCATTCGGCCGCATACCGTGCGCATTGCCGCGACCTCCGAGCGTGACGCGCGGCGCGCGACCGTGCTCAGCGCGGTCTGGCGCGGCGCGTCGACCCGGGTGAAGTTGACCGTCGACGGGCTGCCGGGCGAGCTCACCGCCGATGTCGCCGGGCATCTGGAGACCGAAGCCGGCGCCGTCGTCGGTGTCGTGCTGCCCGACCCGGCCGGCGTCCTCATCCCGCCGCCCCTGGACA
The DNA here is from genome assembly GCF_000284035.1 of Nocardia cyriacigeorgica GUH-2. Lineage (NCBI taxonomy): Bacteria > Bacillati > Actinomycetota > Actinomycetes > Mycobacteriales > Nocardiaceae > Nocardia > Nocardia cyriacigeorgica. The sequence continues at coordinate 4,208,180 of NC_016887.1, forward strand.
GCGGGAGCCGGTCATGACGACATCGTCGAATCCAGCACCGCCACCCGAACTTCCGATCCGCACCCTGGGAGCGACGGGCAGTGCACCGTGGACCCGACCGGACTCACCTGAGGTCTGGGAATCGGGTGCGGAGAACTCGAACGGCCTGGCGACGCCGGATACCGTCGCCGGTTCGCCGGACGTGTCACAACGCCCGCTGTTTTCGGCGCTGGGAACGAGGCGAGCCCGATGAGCACCCCGGTCCTCGATCCTCCGGCCGCCGTGCCCGCTCCGGCTCCGTCGTCGCGGCCGAACCTGCGGCCGATTCTCTGGGGCCTGCCGCCGATGCTGGTGGTACTGGTCATCGCGGTCTACCCGATCCTGCGGGTGCTGACCGAATCGACGGTCACCCCGTACGGTCGCGGCACCGAAACCTGGTCGCAGGTCCTCGCTTCCGCGGCGTTCCGGGACGCGTTGTGGCGCACGGTATCCATCGCGGTCTGCTCGACGGCGGGGTGCCTGGTGGTCGGCACCTTCCTGGCGATCGTGCTGGCGTTCGTCCCGTTCCCCGGCGCGAACGTGGTGGGCCGGCTGATCGACACGGTGCTGACCCTGCCGTCGTTCCTGATCACGCTCGCGTTCACCTTCCTGTACGGCACGGCGGGCGCGGTCAACGCGCTCATCGCCCGCATCACCGGCCGTGACGGACCGGCACTGGACTTCCTGACCACACCGACCGGGGTGATCCTGGCCGAGATCACCTTCTTCACCCCGTTCGTGGTGCGGCCGCTGCTGGCCGCCTTCGCCCAACTACCCCGTGAGCAACTCGATGTCGCCGCGAGCCTGGGCGCGAGCCCGTGGCGGGTACTTCGTCAAGTGGTGTTGCCCGAGGCCTGGCCCGCGCTCGCGGCGGGTGGCAGCCTGGTCCTGCTGTTGACGCTCAACGAATTCGGCATCGTGCTGTTCACCGGCGCCAAGGGTGTGATCACGCTGCCCGCGCTGATTTACACCCGCGGCATCGTCACCTTCGATCTGCCCGGTGCGGCGGTGCTGGCCACCGTCCAGGTCGCGCTGTCACTGACCTTGTATCTCGGTTACCGGCTGCTGTTCGCCAAGGTCACCGGCCCGTCCCGGAAGGAGCGCTGAGCATGCTGGTGTGGACCGGCCGCGGACGCGCGGTGGTACTCGCGGTATTCGCAGTGGTGGTGCTGGTGGTTTTCGCCGCACCCATCGCCACCGTGGTGGCGGCGGCGTTGGCCGGTAGTTGGACCGGGCCGCTGCCGTCGGATCTGGGTGCCGGCAATCTCGAACGGGCGCTGTCGGGTGAGCAATTGGCCAGCCTGTCGGTGAGTGTGCAGACGGCGATGCTGGCCGGTGCGGTATCGCTGGTGCTCGGCACCTGGGCGGCGCTGGCGGGCCGGGAAGCGCCGCAGTGGTGGCGGCGGCTGACCGACGCGGTGTTCCATCTGCCGGTGGCGGTGCCCTCGGTGGCGATCGGCCTCGGCGTGCTGATCGCGTTCAACGAGCAGCCGCTGCTGCTGGGCGGCACCAAATGGATTGTCATCGTGGCCCACTCGGTGCTGGTGCTGGCGTATGCGTTCAGCGCGGTGTCCGCGGCCCTGGACCGGCTCGACCCGGCGTATCGGCAGGCGGCCGAGTCGCTGGGTGCGGGCCCGGTCCGGGTGCTGTGCCAGGTGACGCTGCCGCTGCTGCTGCCCGCCCTCGGCGCCGCCGCCGGCCTGGCCGTGGCCCTGTCCATGGGCGAGCTGGGCGCCACCATCATGGTGTATCCGGCGACCTGGAAGACGCTGCCGGTCAGCATCTTCGCGCTCACCGACCGCGGCGAGGTCTTCGACGCCGCGGCCGGCACCACCGTGCTCGTGCTGGTCACCCTGGTGGCGCTCATCCTGCTCGGACGCATCAAGGGCCGCGCGGCGCTGCGCTGAACCGATCACAACGGCCGGTGGAGTACGTTCGGAACTCCACCGGCCGATCGTGTGCGAGATCCACTCCGCCGCTGTCGAGAGGGCTGAACGCCGGGGCGCCGCTACTGTTCCGGCAGCCGGCGCCGACCGCCGGTGACCTCGGCGATCAGATCAGTGTAGCCGTCGACCAGTTCGGCCAGGTGATACCAGTGCTTGTGCGTGTTGTCGCTGCGCGCACCGTTGATATCAATGGCTTGATTGGCATTGACCCAGCTGCGCGCCATCCGATCGATCACCGCACCGAGGCTCTCGGTGTGCAGGGCGGCGCCATTGCGATGCTGTGGCACCTCCTGGGTGATCCACTCGTTGATGTCATCGACGAGTTCGGTTCGCCGACAGTCTATTTCGGCCACCAACGCGGTATCTCGCAGTTGGGCGCGGCGCTCGTGCAGTTCGACCAGCGCATGCGCCGAGCGCAGCATTTCGCGGTCCTGGAACCGCCGCCCCTGGAAGGCACACAACAATTGCGGCGCTGTCGGCAGAACCCCCACCGTCGGCGCGCTCATCCCCACACCCCGAACTCACCCGACACCATCACACTTTGTACCAACATGATTGGCTCTCTGTTCGGTTATCCGGATCGGATCGCTTGCTCACAACAAGGCTACGTGGATTTTGCACTTACCGATGCAAGAACACAAGAGTCCAGAACGCAATATTGCGAACTACTTTCTGCGTACCGGACGGTACGTTGATGTGATGTCCCACAGGCACGCCGAAGCAGCCCCCGTGGGGCGGCCCGGCTACACGGTCGAGCCGACCGACAGGGACTGATCAGGGCCCTGAACAGAGCGCGGCGGTCAGAGAGTCAGCGGCGGCGACGGCGGGAATACCACCGGCAGCGAAGTCAGCGCGCGGTGGAACGGCCCAGGCCGCCATACAAGTTCATGCTTGGGGACCGCGAGCGTCAGCTCCGGCAGGACGTCCAGTAGTTGGTCGATGGCGTCCTCGGCGAGCAGATAGGAGAACGGCCGGGCATGCGCGGGGCAGGCATGCGGGCCGGAGCTGAAGGCCAGATTCCAGCCGTTGCCTGCGAACTCACCGGTATTGATGTCCGGGTCGTTATTGCAGGCGGCCATGCTGATGATCACCGGTTGATTGGCCGGCAACCAGACCTTCTCGATCAGAATCGGCTGACGCGGATAGGTGATGCAATAGTTCGCCATGGGCGGGTCGACCGCGAGCATCTCATCGAGCGCGCTCCTGGTCGACAAGGGAAGGCTGTGATCATTGCTGGTGAAGCGGGGATCGCTCAGCATCATCACGAGGGTGTTGGCGATGAGATTCACCGGCGGTTCGACACCCGCCGCGAACAGCAGCACCAACTGATGGACCATTTCCTCGTCCGACAACCCGGCGGGATGCTGGACCAGCCGCGTTGTGACGTCGTCGCCTGGGTGCGCCCGCTTCAGCGCGGTCAGCTCGAGCAAGGCGCCGCCCATCTGGGCGTTGACCGTCTCGGTGTCCACACCGTCGAACATCGCCGCGCTGGCCGCCGCGACCTGCTCACCGATGTCCTGCGGGCAGCCCAGAACCTGGCACAGGATCGAGAAGACCAACGGGAGTGCGTACTGACCCAGCACATCGGCGTTGCCGTCCCGGCAGAACGTGTTGGTGATGGGGATGGCGGACTTCTCCACCATGGTCCGCAGAATGTTCAGGTCGATCCCGGCCAAGGCGTCGTTCATCGCGCCGCGGTAGCGCGCGTGCTCCGCGCCACTGGTGCGAATCGCGTTCGGGCGCCATTCGACCATCGGCAGGATCGGCATGTCGCCGGGCACCGTCTTCTGCCAGGCTCGCGGGTCGGCAGGGAAATGTTCGGGGTCGTTGAGAATACGCACCGCGGTGCGGTATTTGGTCACCAAGGTCGCCGGTACCCCCGGCCACATCTCGATCGGCACCAGCGGTCCGTAGTCCCGGCGCATCTGGCGGTAGGCACCGTGCGGGTCGGCCGCGAAGTTCTCGGTGTAGATCGGGATCCGGGGGCCGATGCCCTCGATCGGCGAAAATGAGTCGGCGCCAGCACCCTGCGTGGGCTGCGTATGCACGTGGTCTCCTTGACATCGATTCCGGGCAGCATAGTACTCGTGGCGAGACCGAGCTAACCTCCTGAGGTAGCTAAGTCGTTCCCCGCCAACAGCTTTCTGTCGGCGAGGTTCGTGTGTCGGCCACACATCGCCGGACTTTGTGTACCGTACTCCGGCCACCCACACCGCGGCACGGTGTTGCCGTCATCGATCGCTGCAGTCGGCCGGCGCCGAACCTGCTTTAACGGCGTCCAGCGCGCCTGGTCCGGTGGACACAGGCGCGCTGGATGCGACGTTGCCGCGAATTCAGCGGCGGACCTCCTCGCAGCGGTGGTCCCACGCGGACACCAGGTCCTGGGCAAGTACCGGCGCACCGAGGATCTCGTCATCGAAGCCGAACGAGTCCAGCAGCGCGGGCGTGTGGGTCGCCAGGTTGTCGATCGCCTGGCCGAGCAGGCGCTGCAGGGCTTTGACACCGTCGAGATCGAGCAGGCCGTGAGTGAGGTACCACGTCGAATGCTCATCGAGGTATTGCAGCGCGAACACATCGCGCACGGCGGCGATCTCGGGATGTTCGGCATGGGTGTCGAGCATGCGCATGGCCTGTTCGGCACAATGCGCGTCGGCGACCGCCAGCGCGTCCGGAATCACCGCCAACCGGTTCTCCAGCCCCGGATTGTTCAGCTGCGGCTGCGCCTCTTGCGCGATCGTGAGCGTGCGTGCGTTGAGCAGGCGGGCGCGGTCCTGCTGGTCGGCGGGATCGTGCAACCGCGGCTCGGCCGGCGGCGAACCGGCCAGCTGCTTGGCCAGCACGCGTCCACCGACGGAACCGAGGACGTGGCAATCGCCCTCACCGGTGATGGCGGCATGGCAGACGCCGAGGTAGTCGGCGACCCGGTTGGCGCTGAACATGCCCTGGGCACCCATCTTGATGCGCGAGTGGGTGACCGTGGCCAGCGCATGTGGCTGGATGAAGTACTTGGCCAGCATCACCGTCACCACGGTGTCGCGATCGGTGAGATCGCTGCCCGCGAGGAAGGTCTTGATCTCGTTGCCGTAGATCGTCCGCGCGACCGTGCCCGCCAGGTCGGTGAGCAAGGTGTCGCGCACGTGCGGGAGGTCGAACATGAGCGGCCGATCGACCGCTGTCATCGGCACTACTCGCTTGCCGGCGTAGCTGAGGGCGATGTAGAGCGCCGAGCGAGCGGTGGCGTTCAGGCAGGACGACAACGCCATCCGGCCGACGGTCAGCTGGCTGATCGCCGAAGGGAAGGCCCGCTTCTGGCTCTTCTCGTCGCGCCAGGTCAGCACACCGTTGTCGTCGATGGTGGCCAGATCATTGCTCAGCCAGGCACTGCGTTCGACGCGCAGATTGTCGAAGCTGATGATCGAGTTGTCCATGATGACCAGCGGCTGATGGTCGAGCTGGGTGATCGATACGCCAGGGGCCGGGTCGCCGTTCGCATCACGCAGTCGCGCGGTGAACAGGTGCACGCCCTGGTCGACACCTGCCCCGTCGATATAGCGCGCGCCGACGACGCATACCCGCGATACCGGGATACCGACGCTGGGCATGAACTTTCGCGCACGCGGGTGCGGGGTATTGATGACGAACCCGTCACCGTCCCAGGTCGCCGTGGTCTCCATGAATCCGATGTTGGAGCCGCACCCGTACTCGGTGAGTAGCATGACTCCGATGCTGGAAGCGTCATCCAGGTCCTGAAGATACGGTGCCGCGGATTCGGCATCGGTCAGCGTGGCCAGACTTCCCGAGGCCAGGTTGTAATGCCCTGAGATCAGCGGGATCAGGTCGGTCGCCAGTACCGCGGACCAGTCGAACACTGCGAACAGGGATGGCAGGTCGGTTGCGATGGCCTTGGAGCTGCCGAGCTTGCCGACCAGGTACCGCAACTGGTCGTAAGCGTTGAGGCGGCGCTGCTCCTGGCTCTGCTGCTCCGTGACCGCGAAGTCCGGGTTGCTCAGAATCTCCTGCAACAGTTGATGAATCTCCGGGTTGCCATGCCGAATAAGCTCGGCCAGCGCTGTGCGTGCCATTGTCCATCCCTTTCGAAACACAATTGAGAAATCGAAACGATCGCGCGGGCTCACATCGATAGATCAATGGACCACAAGCCTCAGGTGATTTCACCGATGAAGGCCGACTACGCTGCCCACCCCCAAGCCGTGCCGGCGCATGAGGTCGTAGTGCGGCGCTTCACAGAAGCCGTTGCACCACAACACCGTCGGGCTACTCCGAACCCGACTATGACACCGCGCGTATTCGCTCCGTCCGGAGGCTCCGGCTCGACGGCCTCGCCCTCCGACTTCGTGATGTGTGTGTTCTGCTCGACCGGTACAACGATCACGGCAACCTGGCGCACCGCTGGTGCTCCAGGGTTGCTATGGCCGGGCTGAGACACGAAACGTATTGTGCCACAAATCCCTCCCCACAAGGGGCGGTCTGCACCGATCTACGCGCACTCGGTTCGGCTACTGAGCAGTAGCCGAGCGGGACCAGCAGGAACGTTCCGGCAACTGCGAGATTCCCTGCAAACCAACGGCTTCGGCGAATCTCACCGATGTTCATCTCCGCGTCACGGAGCCACCTGCCCGGACGCGACGATCGTCAGCCGACGCCGCACCGTCCGAACCGGAGCTTCCCCCACACGAGCGACTGCGATCCGCGCTCACACACTCCGATCACAACTCAACGCCGCTTCGACGGCGATAGCCTCGCCGGTCGCCTCGATCCGCACGCGGTCGCGACCGAAGGCGTGTAGCAGGAGTTCGGCGGGTTCGCCGTGCAGGACGACCTCGTCGGTGCCCGTGCGGGCGGTGAGCGTGCGTCCGTCGGGGGTGCGCAGGACCACGCCGACCGGGCAGTTGCGGTAGGACATGCGGGCGGTGCGGGTGAGTAGTTTCCAGAGCCGGTCCTGGTCGGCGGCGGGGAGCTCGCGCGGGTCCCATTCGTTGCCGGCTCGGCGGACGTCCTCGTGGTGGATGAACATCTCCGACAGGTTCACCAGGGCGTCGACCGGGCGTAGCGGCGACCACCAGGGCGGGCCGGTGCGCACCTGCTCGAGCAAGTCCGCGAACGGGCGCTGAGCGGCCATAGCCTGAACACGGTCGAGGTAGCCGGCGAAGCGGTCGATCAGGATGCCGGGTGCGGCGTCCGGGCGGCGTTCCCGGACCACCAGGTGGGCGGCGAGATCTCGGACGGCCCATTCCCCACACAGGGTCGGCGCCTCGGGGCCGGCGGCGATCATCGCCTCGACCAGGGCCTGTCGTTCGCGGCGAGCCATGCTCATCTGTCGACCCTAACACCGGACGATCGGCCCACCGGGGCCGTCTTTTCGGCCCCTGGAAGGGCGATCGCAGGTGCAGGGCGGCCGATAACAGCGCGGCGAAGATCGCCCGGGAATAGCCCGGTGACCCGTCGCGTTCCCTTGGTTGCCATGTCCACCAACTGAGTGTGGACGAGAGAAGGAGGCATCGTGCAGTTCGGAATCTTCAGCGTCGGGGACGTCACCGTCGACCCCACCACCGGCCGCGCCCCGACCGAGGCCGAGCGGATCAAGGCCATGGTGGCGATCGCGCTGCGGGCCGAGGCGGCCGGGCTCGACATCTTCGCCACCGGTGAGCACCACAATCCGCCCTTCGTCCCGTCCTCGCCGACGACGATGCTCGGCTACGTCGCCGCCCGCACCAGCACGCTCCAGCTGTCCACCGCGACCACCCTGATCACCACCAACGATCCGGTGAAGATCGCCGAGGACTACGCGATGCTGCAACACCTGGCCGACGGCCGGGTGGATCTGATGCTGGGCCGCGGCAACACCGGGCCGGTCTACCCGTGGTTCGGCAAGGACATCCGCGACGGCATCGCGTTGGCGGTGGAGAACTACCACCTGCTGCGTACCCTGTGGCGCGAACCCAAGGTCGACTGGCAGGGCAAGTTCCGCACCCCGCTGCAGGGCTACACCTCGACCCCCGCCCCGCTGGATCAGACCCCGCCGTTCGTCTGGCACGGCTCGATCCGGTCCCCGGAGATCGCCGAGCAGGCCGCCTACTACGGCGACGGCTTCTTCCACAACAACATCTTCTGGAACAAAGAACACACCGCGCAGATGGTCGGGCTGTACCGGCAGCGCTTCGAGCATTACGGGCACGGCGGCGCCGACCAGGCCATCGTCGGGCTGGGCGGTCAGGTGTTCATGGCCGAGACCGAGGCCGCGGCCAAGAAGTTCTTCCGCCCCTACTTCGACAACGCGCCGGTCTACGGGCACGGCCCGTCGCTGGAGGAGTTCACCGAACTGACGCCGCTGACGGTGGGCACCCCGGAACAGGTGATCGAGCGGACGCTCGGCTTCGCCGACAATGTCGGCGACTACCAGCGGCAGCTGTTCCTGCTCGACCACGCCGGGCTGCCGCTCGAGGTGGTGCTCGAACAGATCGACATCCTGGGCCGCGAGGTGGTCCCCACGCTGCGCCGGGAGTTCGAGGCGCGCCGTCCCGCGCACGTGCCCAGCGACCCGCCCACCCACGCGAGCCTGGTGGCCGCCGGTCCGCAGGCGCCGCATCACCTGGTCGAGCCCGCCCGCGCACGCGTGCTCGCCGCCGCGAGTGAGGAGTAACAGCGATGACACGTCGAGTAGTGGTGCTCACGGCGGGGCTGTCGCAGCCGTCGTCGACCCGGCTGCTGGCCGATCAGTTGGCCGATGCCGTGTCGGCGGCGGTGACAGCCCGCGGTGAGGCCGTCGAATTCGAGGTGGTCGAACTGCGTGAGCTGGCCACCGAATTGGCGACGACGACGATCACCGGCGGTCTGCCGACCGCGGCGGTCGCCGACGTCAAGGAGAAGGTGTCGGCCGCCGACGGCGTCATCGCCGTCACGCCGGTCTTCGCCGCGAGCTACAGCGGCCTGTTCAAGATGTTCATCGACCTGCTCGATCCGGAATCGCTGAACGCGATGCCGGTGCTGATCGCGGCCACCGCGGGCACACCGCGGCATTCGCTGGTGCTCGACCACGCGATGCGGCCGCTGTTCACCTACCTGCGGGCCGTGGTGGCGCCCACCGGAATCTTCGCCGCCACCGAGGATTTCGGGTCGGCCGGGCTGGCCGAGCGGGTACGGCGGGCGGCCGCGGAATTCGCGACGCTGGTCGTCGCCGAACAGAACGCTGTCGCCGGATTCGTGCCGGAGCAGCCACGCAGGCAACGCCACTCGGGCAATACGCTCGCCGCGCCGACCCCGTTCGCCCAGTTGCTGGCCGGACATACCGGCAAGCCCGCCAATCCCGGCCATACGCTCGTGGAACCGCCTCCGACGTCGTAGATTCGAGGCAATACGCATCCGGTATCGGCGAAGGGGTTGGCATGGCGGGCAAGCGCACGATCCTCACCGCGGGCCTGCGGCGGCTGTCGGTGCTGCTGTCGGAGATGCGCGAGCAGGCGAATCTCACCAAGGAAGAGGTCAGCGCCAAGACCGGGATCAATGTCACCACGCTGTATCGGATCGAGCGCGCGCAGGCGCGGCCGCAACGGCGCACCCTGCTGACGATGCTCGATCTGTACGGCGTCGACGAGGCGCGTCGCAAGGACGCGCTGGAACTGCTCAGCGACGCCCAGAAGCCCGGCATGTCACGGCCGTACGAGGCCAGCCTCACCGAGGTCTATGCCGCGTATATCAATTTCGAGTCCGTGGCGCTGTCGGCTCGGCACTACCAGACCTCCTATGTGCCCGGCCTACTGCAAACCGAGCAGTACGCGCTGGCGGTGATCGACACGACCATGCCCAAGGTCGACGCCGCGATCATGGAACGCCGGGCCCGCGCCCGGATGGACCGCGCCGCGGTGCTCACCAAGGACGACCCGCTGGAATTGTGGGTGGTGCTGGACGAGGCGGCGATCCGGCGCGTGGTCGGCGGGCCGGAGATCATGCGCGGGCAGCTGCACCGGCTGCTGGAAGAGGTGCTGAAGAAGAACGTGATCTTGCAGATCCTGCCGTTCGACGCCGGCGCACATCCCGGGATGGCCGGGGCGTTCACCCTGCTGGACTTCCACGACCCCGCCGATCCGGAACTGGTGTACGTGGAGGGTATCGCAGGCGATGCGCTCATCGAGGGGCACAACGAGATCCGGCGCTTCGGCGTCATCTTCGATCAGCTGCGCGCCATGGCGTTGAGTCCGCGCGATTCGGCGGCCCTGATCTCCGAGGCGGCCAGTGAGCTGAGTTAGCGGCGGCTGGCCCGGCGGTAGCCGAGGGCCGCGGGTACCGCGAACACCACAATCGCGCCCACCGACCAGGCCAGCGTCGCCAGCAGCGGTTCGCGCACCGGTCCACCCAGCGACAGTCCGCGCATCGCGTTGATGGCATGGCTCATCGGCTGGTACTCCACGATCGGCCGCGCCCAGCCGGGGTAGGCGGCCAATGGCACGAAACCGGTGCTGAAGAACATCATCATCGACGAGCCCAGCGAGATCGCCTCCACCACCGCTGTTCTCGCGCCGAACACCGCGACCGTGGTGACCACCGTGGCGAAGGCGAGCCCGAACACCAGCGGCACCCCCAGCAACGCCACCGCCGCGGCGAAGCCCTGCTCGAACCGGAACCCCAGCACCACACCCACCGTGAACAGCACCACCGTGCAGGTGAGAATCCGCACGCCCTCGGCCACGATCCGCGCCGCGAGCCCGGAGGCCCGGTGCACCGGCAGCACCCAGAACCGGGCCAGCAATCCGGCGTCGCGTTCGCGGCCGAGGGTGATCGCACCGGCCAGCGAACCCGACATCACCGCGACCAGCGCGACCATCGGCACCGAACCGTAGAGCGCGCTGGCACCGGAGAACGCCGTGATCTGGCGTCCGAGCACAGTCTGCAACATCACCAGCAGCAGGGCCGGGAACAGCAGCGACTGCATGAGCGTCAACGGATCACGCCACCAGCGCAGCAGCAGCCGCTTGGTCTGGATCAGCGTTTGCGGCATCACCCGGCGCAGCGTCTCGGTGCTGCCGGTGACCACCGGCAGTTCGTGCACCCGGGTCTGGTCCGGCGCGGTGGTCATCGCCTGCGCACCGATTCCGCGACGGCCAGCGCTCCGAATACCACCATCAGCCCGCACACCCAGGCCAGCGCGGGCCCCATGATCGGCCAGTCCACCGCACCCGCATTGCCCGTGGAATCACCGGCCAGCGCCCGCAGCGCGTCGATGAACCGCGAGATCGGCTGGTAGGTGGCGAATCCCTGGATCCAGGACGGGAATTGTTCGGCCGGTGCGAAACCGGTGGACACCATGCCGAGGATCAGTTGCGGCAACACCAGGAACTGCGTGGTCGCCTCCGGGTTGCGGGTCAGCCGGCCCAGCCAGTCCGCGCCCAGCGCGAACGCCGTCGCGATCAGCAGGGCCAGCACGAGGAAACCGACGGTGTGCCACCAGCTGCCGTAGAACCGGAACCCGATCACCGTGCCGCACACCACCGCCGCGGCCAGCGACACCGCCGTGCGGTACAGCGCCGCGGTCATCCGCGCGGCCAGCGGCACCGTCGCGGCGATCGGCATCGAGCCGAACCGGGCGTCGAGGCCGTCGCGGGCATCGGTGGCCGCCCGCAGTGCGGCCGAGCCCGCGCAGAAGGCCACCGACTGCATCACGATCATCGGCATCAGGAACTGCGCGTAGCTGCTGAGGCCGTGACCATAGAAGCTCATCACCAGATTCAGCGGGACGTAGAAGCCGAGGGTGAACACCGTCGGCGCCAGCACCGCCGTCAGCAACTCGCCATTGCGCCAGGCCGGACGGATCAACCGCCGGCTGAGCACCCACCATTGCCGCACGGCGCCCGGATGCGCCGCCGTCCGGATGCCGGGTGGCGCGCTCACCGGCACGGTCCTTGGCACGACATTCGTTCATCGTCCTCCGGTCGCGCGCTCGCGGCCATCACTTCGGGCGCACGGTGTGGTCCGCGCTCCCGCATGAGGGGGGTCGATGCCCACCCCACGAGGCTGGGAATCCGCGATGATCGATCACGACGCCACCGGGCTGGTGATCGCCGTCAACGGGTAGAAGACACCAGCCAGACGATTACTGTGCTGCGGACTCTCAGCGTGAATCGACGGTGACCGCGCCTGTGGCCGGCCGACCTGCGCGACGGTGCCGTCGATGGCGGGCCTGCGGGCACGGTGATGCGTTTCGTGGCCGGCGTCCGAACTTCGGCGTCGCCAGGGCAACGCTCGAAATCGACTTCTGCCCAGCGGTTTCGATGCCGAGCGCGGGCGTCCCGCGGTCGCTTCGCACGGCGGTCACGAAGGTGACGAGACAACTCCGGGTCGGTAACGTATTCGACGATGAACAGCATGGAAGCCCGGTTGGGTGAGGCGGCGCGGACGGTACCGCTACCGCACCCGTGGGACCTGAACGCCTACCTCGCTCAGGTGGCCGCGTACCGGAGCAGGCCGCTGTCGCTCCAGCCGGTGCATCGGTCGGCGCTGGCCGATATCGGTTGCGGCGGCAACGGGTTGTGGATCGCGCGCAAATACGACGACATCATCGTCTACGACGCGGCGGCCTCGGGCCGCAATGCCGAGCACATCGTGTTGCACGCCGTCGGCCATATGCTGCTCGGGCACGGCGATCTGGACGGGCCCGCTGCGGAACTGTCCCCGGACTTGGCCGCGGTGGTGTCGGCGATGTCGCCCGGTGCGGTGGCGCACGTGCTCGGCCGCGACGATTTCGGCCCGGAACGCGAACGCGACGCGGGCGTGTTCGCGGAGATGACCATGGTGTACGCGACGCTGCCCCGCCGCAAGGAACGCTCGTTCCGGTTGTTCGGCCGCGGCCGGTAGCCTGCCCCGGAATTCCGCTGCTCCGCGCGCTTACCACTCCCCCGCGGCGTCGGGGAGTCTGCGGTTGCCGTCGAGCAATTCGATGATCAGGTCCTGATAGCTGTCGGCTACTTCGTGCAGCCGCACCCAGGCGTCGTAGTAGACGGTGTCGGGCGCGTGTGCCGAGGCCACGAAGGCGTGCACGGTCAGCTGCGCCATCCGGTCGATGATGCTGCCGACGGTCTCCGAATGCAGTCTGGCCGAACCGTGCGGAATCGGCGTCGCCAGCGTCACCCAGCGGTCGATCGCCCGCACCAGCTGCCCGCGCCGCCGGTCCAGTTTGGCCAGCGCGCTCACCGGGGTGCGCTCACGCTGTTCGTGCAGCTGGGTCAGCTCGCCCGCGGCGTCGAGCATCGGATGATCGGCGTGCGGCAGCCCGCGGCAGGCGGCGAGCACCAGTTCCTTGCTCGGGATCACCGCCACCACCTCGCGCGCCCGCGACGCAGCAGCGAGCCTGGCACCGGCCCGCGCCGCTGCCACGGAGTCGCTGCACCGTTCACCCCGATAGCGTCCACCACTTCCCGGCAGCCGTCACCGTTTTCCGCAACTCTCGGTGGCGCCGAGCGCTGAGCTGCCCGATTCGCCGGTTTCGCCCGGCGATTTCAGGCGGATTCGCGCTCGGCCAGGTAGTCCGGGCCGCCAACATAGGTGGTGGTCCCGGATTCCGCGGTGCTCGACGCCGCCGCCGCGACCGCCGCCGCGAACTCCGCGATCGTCGGCAGCTCGGCCTGATCGCGGCGCGCCGTCACCGCACCGGGATCGCGCCGCTCCAGCAGCCGCACGATAATGGTGCCGTCGATCATGTCCCCCGACACCACCAGCAGCCGGACTCCATGCTCGGCGAGCTCCGGGATCATCGCCCGCAGCGCGTCCTCCCCGGCCCGCTTGCTGGCCGCGATCGGCTCGTAGTCGGCCGGAACCGGTTTGCGCCCGTGGAAATGCGCTTGATGACTGGTGACGAACACGATCCGGGAACCGGCGGGCATCTGCGGCAGGGCCAGCCGCACCAGACGCTGTTGCGCGTCCCGATTGATGCGCATCGGATAATCCGGCGCCGCCCCGCGCTCGAGGCCGCCGGAGGCGTTGAGCACCAGCACATCCAGCTGCCCGTGCTGCCGCACGACCTCCTCGATCATCGCCTGGGCGGAGGCTTCGTCGCAGATATCGGCGCCCACGGTCGAGGCCGCACCGCCGGCGGCGATGATCTCGGCGGCGAGGGTGTCGGCCCGTTTGCGCTTCTCGCGGTAGTTGATGACGACGTGATCGCCACCGGCCGCCAGCACCCGGGCGGTCTCGGCGCCGATCCCCCGGGACGCGCCCGTGATCACGACTGTGCGCCTCGCTTGCCCCTCGGATTCGCCCACCCGGCACACCTTTCGTCCACGCCGCCCGGCTCCATGCTTCTGATTTAGAATCACTATGCTGGTTCTAAATGAGAAGCGCAAGTGAGCCGACGCCGCCACGCGGACAGCACGATTCGACCCATGCGCCGATGCTGGCCGTCATGGACCTGCTCGGTCAGCGATGGATGCTGCGGGTGATCTGGGAGTTGGAACCGGGCACGCTCGGGTTCCTGGAACTGCGCAGGCGCATGGGCAATTGCTCGTCGAGCATGTTGTCGACGCGGTTGCAGCAGTTGCAGGCCGCGGGTCTGGTGATCAAGAACGCGGACAAGACCTACGAGCTCACCGACGCGGGCGTCGAACTCGGCGAGGCCTTGGAATCGCTGTGGAGCTGGGCCGAACGCCGGCGCCCGGCAGTACCGGACGGAACCGAAGCTCCGTCCGGTGGACCGCTCACTTGAGGCGAATGCTGGAGAAGTGCGCGGTCTTCGGCGTCGGCGCGGCGGTCAGGTAGAGCGCGTCGGCGTCACCGAGTGCGGCACCGTCACCGAATTCGAGTCCACGCAGGCCCGGCACCGACAGTGGCGCACCCGCGGTATCGCGGACATAGTCGACGAACTCGCCGGTGGTGTCGTCGTAGGCGAGGATGTGCCCGGCGCCCGCGGTGTTGCCGATCAGCAATTTGCCGCTGAGCGGGCCGAAGGTGGACGGGGTCACCGTCACCGCCCACGGCGCGTTGAGCCTGCCGCCGTCGTCGAGGATGCGCACCAGCGAGCCGTCGGCGGCGAACTCGGCGACCTTGCCCTTGCCCGGCTTGCCCGCGGCGGCGCTTTCGGCGTCCGCGTCGGCCACCGCGCGCTCGCCCGCCGCGAACTTCTCGGCGTCATCGGAATCGGGCCTGGTCACCGCGTAGGAGACGAACACCCGGTCACCGATGGTGGTGATATTGAACGGCGCGGGATCGCCCGGAACCGCCTTGCGGCCGAGTTCGGGCTTGTCCGCGTCGACGGCCTCGCCGGTGGCGAACGGATTGGCGAACCCGGAGGTGGCCACCAGCTGCCAGTTCTTGTCGAAGGTGCGCACCTGCGGTTCGGCCCCGAAATCGGCGGCCAGCAGTTTGTCACCGGACGGCGCCAGCGCGATGCCGTAGAACGCCATCTGCTGCGCTGAGCCGTCGAAGACCAGATTGGCCGGGCCATCGTGACGAATGACGGCACCGTCGGGCGCCACATCGGTCCAGGCGGCGAGCCGGCCCGAATCGGTGGCGATGATGTTGCGCGCCGAACCGGTCAGCAGCAGCGGCGGCACCCCTTCGAACGGCACGGGCTGGTCGCGCACCACGAACGCGTCGGAGTTCGGCGGCGCCGGATTCGCCACCACACCGGTGACGGTCCCCGCGCTCTTGTCCGAGGTATCGGAGTCGGCGCCGGGCACGGTCATGGCCACGAATCCGTCCTGGGACAGCGTGCGCAGCTCCGGTTTCGCCGCCTTGCGCACATCGCCGAGGAAACCGAAGGCCTTGCCGCCGGCGCCGACGAGGAAGTGGCCGCCCGCGCGATCGGCGAAGCCCCACGCGTTCACCAGCTCGGACACGGTGACCGCGGCGTGCGCGCCGTCGTCGGCCGAGGCCAGCGCGGTGACGACGTACCGGTTACCGTCCAGCGCGATCTCCTCGCTCCCGGAATCGGCCTGCGAGCAGGCCGCGGCGACCACGACCGCGGCGCCGAGTGCCGACACCCGCAGCAGGTTCGTGCGCGAGCGCCACTTACCGGAATCGGCCCGGTGTCCGTACAGCATTCTTGTCCCTTCCGACAACACAGCCCCTCACCCATCAGGCGTCGCTCACCTTAGCGTGTAAAGAAACGAGGGAGCCCGGAAACTTCAGCTGGGCCATGGGTTTAAGCTGACCGCCGTGGTCGAACCCCAGCCGCCCGTCGCGCCCCATCCCGATATCGCCCTGCTGGCCCCACTGCTGGGGACCTGGCGCGGCAACGGACACGGTGAGTACCCGACGATCGAGCCGTTCGACTATCTCGAGGAAATCCACTTCGGCCATATCGGCCGGCCATTCCTGACCTATCGGCAACGCACCCGCGCCGCCGACGACAACCGCCCGCTACACGCCGAGACCGGATACCTGCGCTGCCCGCGCCCGGACCGGGTCGAGCTGATCCTGGCGCATCCGACCGGGATCACCGAAATCTGCGAGGGCACGCTGTCGATCACCTCCGACGAGATTCGCATCGAATTCGAATCGACGAATATCGGGCTCAGCACCACCGCGAAAAGGGTGACCGCGCTCGGCCGCTCCATTCGGCAATCCGGCGACGTCATCGACTACACCCTGCGCATGGCGGCGGTGGGCGAACCGCTGCAACATCATCTGGCAGCCACTTTGCGTCGCGCATGAATATTTCCGCGTTATTGATCACGGGATAACGAGGCGGTCACGAATCGGCCGTGGGTAAGGTCACGATTCCCGGTCCGTTATCCGCTCGCTCACATTTTTCTTGTCTGGGGTGTCGCTGAGCGCTTAGGTTGGCCTCAACAGCAAACACTCAGTCATTATCTGGCGAATTCATCTGCCGCAACGAGGCTGCGACACGAGCTCTTCCCGCACACCCTGATTCGAGGGAGCCGGCCATGAAGCGTTCCACCCTTGTCCTCATCACCGCCGGAATGATTTTGAGCGGCGCCGGAGTCGTCGAAATCCTCGGCACCGATACCGCGGCCTCCGGTGGCGCGGTCCACCCGGCCGTCGTCCGTGACATTCAACCGGCCCGCGAATCCCCGCGAAGTTACCCGAACGCGACCATCCACCCCGACGCCGCGACCGAACTGTTCGCCATGGTCCACCACCCTGCCGTCCAGCAGCCGGCCGGCGGATCGGCCGCCGACGGCTTGCTCAGTACCCCGGCGGAAGCGCCGCGAACATATCCCGGGTAACGGCCACCGCGTTATCGGAGCTGCCGCCCTTGACCAGCAGGGTGGCGAACGCGAGATCGCCGCGATAACCCACGAACCACGAATGTGAGCCGCCATCGACCTCGGCTTCGCCGGTCTTGCCGTACACCTCGCCCTGGTCGGCGATGCGACCCGCGGTGCCGCCGGTGACCACCTTGCGCATCATCATCCGCAGCCCGTCGATCACCTGCGGGTCCACCGACGGCCGTTCGCCGTCGATCGTGGTCTCCCGGCCCGCGATCAGATACGGCACCGGGACCGACCCATGGGCCACGGTGGCCGCGACCAGCGCCATCGCGAAGGGGCTGACCACGACCCGGCCCTGCCCGATTCCGTCCTCGGCGCGCTGGACCTCGTCGTCGGCCGGCGGCACCGACCCGGATGCCGTCGGCAGTCCGGCCACCGTGTACACCGGGCCGATCCCGAACGCCGCCGCCGTGTCGTGCAGCGCCTCGGCCGGCAACTTACTGGCCAGCTTCGCGAAAGTGGTGTTGCAGGACCGCTCGTAGGCGGTGGCCATCGGCACGCTGCCCACGGTGAAGAGGTTGTAGTTGGGGATGGTGCGTTCGCCGATTACGGTCTGGCTCGGGCACGGCAGCACGGTGTCGGGCGTGGCCAGGCCCTCGCTGATGGCCGCCGCCGCGGTGACGGTCTTGAACACCGAACCGGGCGGGTACTGGCCGATGGTCGCGATCGGACCGTCGCGGTCGGCCGCCTCGTTCTGCGCCACGGCCAGGATCGCGCCGGTGGACGGCTCGATCACCACCATCATGGTCTGTTCGGTGCGCAGCGAGACCGCGTGCTGGGCGGCGTTCTGCACATTGCGGTCGACACTGAGTGAGAACGAGGGTGCGGGTTGGGCGGGCACCTCGGTGAGCACCCCGACCTGCGCGCCATTGGCATTCTCCAGCACGACGCTCCAGCCCGCCTTGCCGTCGACCTCGTCGATCACGGTCTGACGGACCTGCGTCATCAGGTCGGGTGCGAACTCGCGCCGGGTGGGCACCAGATCCCACTCCTGGGTCAGCGTGACCCCGGGCAGACCGATGAGTTCGATACTGACCTGGTCGAATTCGTATTCGCTCAGCTTGGCCACGGTGTACGGACCCTCCGCCTTGCGCGCGGCCTGGAGGATCGCCGCGGCGGTGAGATCTTTCTCGAAGCGGACCAACGCGGCCGAGAGCGCGTTCGCCACCGAGCCCGGATCGGCGGCGTCGGCCAGGCGGAAGATCACCCGCGACACCTTGCCCGGGACCAGCACATCGCTACCGGACTGCTCGTTGACCCGCGCCCGCGGAGCCGGCTCCGAACGCAGCTCCATCACCTGGGTGTCGCCGAGCTCGGGGTGGATGTTCGACGAGGTCCAGCGCACCGTCCAGCGTCCATCGGTGCGGGCCATCTGCAGCTTCCCGGAGTACTTCCACACCCGGTTCTTCGGCAGCACCCATTCGTAGGTGTACTCGACGGTCGCGGTGTCTCCGCTGACGCGGGTGGCGCCGGTCTGCGCGGTCAGGCGCTCGGCCTGCAAACCCTGCCACGCCGAAGTCAGTGCCTGCCTTGCCGGTTCGGGCCGGCTGGTGCGCTCGGCGGCCGCGTCGAACTCCTGGCCGGCGAACGCGCTGACGAAAGCCTCGGCGGCGTCGGCAGGCCCCTGCGGGCCCGCCGTGCAACCGGATGCGGCGACCGCGAGCGCGGCGACGGCAAGCAGGAGGAACACGCGAATCGACATCGGCACCGATGGTAACGGCCATCGGCGGGCAAACACCTGTGGCGCACCGGAGTTCGGCCGCGCAACCGCTCAGTCGAGCAACACCGTGGTGAAGGTGGCGATCTGGCGGAACCCCACCCGACGGTAGGCCTTGCGCGCGATCTCGTTGTAGTCGTTGACATACAGGCTGGCAGTGCGCCCGGAGGCGATCACCGCATTGGCGACGGCCGCGGTTCCGGCGGTGCCGAGGCCGTTACCGCGCCGATCCGGATGCACCCACACGCCCTGGATCTGGCCGGTACGCCGCGACAGCGAACCCACCTCGGCCTTGTACACCACGCGGCCGTCCTCGAACCTGGCCCAGGCCCGGCCCGATTCGATCAGGCCCGCCACCCGGCGCCGGTAGCCGCGCCCGCCGTCACCGGCACGCGGGTCGACGCCGACCTCTTCGATGAACATGGCGATGGCGGCCTGGAGATAGCGGTCGAGTTCGTCCAACCGCACCCGGCGCACCTGCGGATCGGGTGTGGGCGCGGCCGGCTCGTCCAGCGCGAGCAGCGGCTGGTCGGCCCGCAGTTCCCGGGCCGGGCCCCACTGCTCGGCCAGCATCTCCCACAGCGGCAAGGCCAGCTCTTGCCTGCCGACGACCGAGGAGCAGATGCGGGGCCAGCGCAGGGCACGGTCGGCGAAGGCGCGCAGCGCCTCCTGATCACCGAGCAGCGGGACCAGATTGACCCCGGAGAAGCACAACGATTCGGCGGGCCCGCCGCGACTCCACAGTTCGCCCTGCCCGCCGCTGGTATCGATGCCGAATTCCTGCAATCGGGCCGCGACCATACAGCAGGCCACCGGATCGGCATCCAGCACTCGCAGGACCTGCGCCAGGTCCCGCTTGGCGAGCTGACGCGCGGGAGGATTCTTCGCGCGTCGCGTCGGCTCCAGCAGACTCCGCACGTCTCACAGCCTGCCACGAACCGGGGCCGCGCGCCCCGGGTATGCCGAAACCCCTGGTCCGGTACGGCGTTCAGCCGACGGTGACGACCGGTTCCCCAGCGCCGACATCCTCGCCCATCTCCTCGGCGATGCGCATGGCCTCTTCGATCAGGGTCTCCACGATCTGCGCTTCCGGAACGGTCTTGATGACCTCACCCTTGACGAAGATCTGGCCCTTGCCGTTACCGGAGGCCACCCCGAGATCGGCTTCGCGCGCCTCGCCCGGACCGTTGACGACGCAGCCCATCACGGCCACCCGCAGCGGAACCTCCATGCCCTCCAGTCCGGCGGTCACCTCGTTGGCGAGGGTGTACACGTCGACCTGGGCGCGCCCGCAGGACGGGCAGGAGACGATCTCGAGCTTGCGTGGGCGCAGGTTCAGCGATTGCAGGATCTGCCCGCCGACCTTGATCTCCTCGGCCGGCGGCGCCGACAGCGACACCCGGATGGTGTCGCCGATGCCCTCGCTGAGCAGCGCGCCGAAGGCCACCGCGGACTTGATGGTGCCCTGGAAGGCCGGGCCTGCCTCGGTGACGCCCAGGTGCAGCGGGTAATCGCACTGGGCGGCCAGCTGCCGGTAGGCCTCCACCATGATCACCGGGTCGTTGTGCTTGACCGAGATCTTGATATCGCCGAAGCCGTGTTCCTCGAACAGGCTCGCCTCCCACAGCGCGGATTCGACCAGCGCCTCGGGGGTGGCCTTGCCGTACTTCTCCAGCATCCGCTTGTCCAGCGAACCGGCGTTGACGCCGATGCGGATCGGGATGCCCGCGTCACCGGCCGCCTTGGCGACCTCCTTGACGCGGCCGTCGAATTCCTTGATATTGCCCGGGTTCACTCGCACCGCGGCGCATCCGGCGTCGATCGCGGCGAAGATGTAGCGCGGCTGGAAGTGGATGTCGGCGATCACCGGGATCTGCGACTTGCGGGCGATGGTGGCCAGGGCGTCGGCGTCTTCCTGACGCGGACAGGCCACCCGCACGATGTCGCAGCCGGACGCGGTCAGCTCGGCGATCTGCTGCAACGTCGCGTTGACGTCGTGGGTCTTGGTGGTCGTCATCGACTGCACCGAGATCGGGTGATCGCTACCCACACCGACGTTGCCCACCATCAGCTGACGGGTCTTGCGGCGGGGAGCCAGCACGGCCGCGGGCGCGGTCGGCATCCCCAATCCGATTGTGCTGGTCACCTTCGGCTGCCTGCTTTCGTCTGGTTCGGGCCTACTCGCCTGCGAGTCTAGTCGCGCGCCTGCGACGTTCTCGTGTGACCACCGTGACAGCGCGACGGCCGTCACCGGAACATCCGGTGCGCTGGTCAGGGGAACAGTTCGATCGGGTTGACGATGTCGGCGACCAGCGTCAGCACCATGTACGCCCCACCGATCACCACCGCCACATAGGTCACCGGCAGCAACTTCAGATAGTCGACCGGCGCCCCCGGTGCCAGCCCCTTCCAGCTACGGACGGTGTTGCGCAGCTTCTCGTACAGCACCACCGCGATATGCCCGCCGTCCAGCGGCAGCAGCGGCAGCAGGTTGAACGCGCCGAGGAAGAAGTTCAGGCTGGCCAGCACCAGGATGAACAGGCCCCACAGCCCGCGCTCGGCGGTCTCGCCACCGATCTTGCTCGCGCCGTACACGCTGACCGGGGTTTCCGGGTCGCGTTCGCCGCCGGTGACCGCGGTCCACAAATCGGCCACCTTGGCCGGCATCTTGGCCAGCGACTCGAAGGTGCGCACGAACATATCGCCGGTGAACGCGCCCGCCGCCGGGATCGCGGCCAGCACGTTGTACTGGACGGGCCCGTAGTAGTCGGAGCCGACACCGACCGCGCTCACCTCGCGCCCCGGCCCGCCGTCGGAGGGGTAGCGGATGACGCGTTCGGGGGTGACCGGGATGGTCAGGATCTCGCCGTCGCGTTCGATGGTGTAGGTGAACGGCCCGGTCTGGTTCTGGGTCTCGGTCTGGAATTCGCGCCAGGTGTCGACCTCCACGCCGTTGACGGCCTTCACCACGTCACCGCGCTGGAGGCCGGCGCGCTGGGCGGGGCCGGTGCCGGTGCATTCGGCGAGCGTGCCGTCCGGCTTCTGCGGGGCCACACAGCTCATGTCGCCGAGCGCGGTGGCCGGCGGCTGGTTGAAGTTCGGCAGGCCCCAGCCGACGGCCAGCACCACCACCAGCACGTACCCGAGCAGGAAGTTCATCGCGATGCCGCCGAACATGACGACCAGCCGCTTCCAGGTGGCCTGGCGATACATCGCCCGGTCCAGTTCCTCGGGCTCGAGTTCGTCGAGGGCGGTCATGCCCGCGATATCGCAGAAACCGCCCAGCGGCAGCGCCTTGAGGCCGTACTCGGTTTCACCGCGCCGGAAGGAGAAGATGCGCGGACCGAAGCCGATGAAGTAGCGGCGCACCTTCATCCCGGTCGCCTGCGCGGCCCACATATGCCCGCACTCGTGCAGTGCGATCGAGATCGTGATGCCGAGGGCGAACAGCGCGAAACCGAACGCGAACACCATTTGCTCTACAGCCCTCCTGCGTTGCGCAGCTCGTCAGTTCCCGGCACGCGCGCGTCCGGGGGTCGGCCGCGAGCACGCGTCCACAGTACCGGCCGCCTCGCGCGGGGACCGGATGCGTCCTCCGGCTCGTGGGTCGCCGGCTAGCTCAGCACCAGCTTCCGCGCGTACTCACGGGCCCAGGTGTCGGCGGCGAGCACTTCCTCCAGGCTGGTCGGTTCGGCGCGCCAGTCGTCGGCAGCGGCGACGGCCAGGCCGACGGTGCGCACGATCTCCGGGAACCGGATCACGCCGTCCAGGAAGGCCTGCACCGCGACCTCGTTGGCCGCGTTGTACACCGCGGTCACGCAGCCGCCCGCGGTACCGGCCTGCCGGGCCAGCTCGACCGCGGGGAAGACCTCGTTGTCCACCGGCTCGAATTCCCAGGTGGTGGCGGTGGAGAAGTCACAGGCCGCGGCCGCGCCGGGCACCCGGTCGGGCCAGCCGAGCGCCAGCGCGATCGGCAGCTTCATATCGGGCGGGCTGGCTTGGGCCAGGGTCGAACCGTCGGTGAAGGTGACCATGGAGTGCACGATCGACTGCGGATGCACGGTGACGTCGATGCGGTCGTAGGGAATGCCGAACAGCAGATGGGTTTCGATCAGCTCGAGGCCCTTGTTCACCAGCGACGCCGAATTGAGCGTGTTCATCGGGCCCATCGACCAGGTGGGATGGGTTTTCGCCTCGGCCGGATTCACCGCCTCCAGCATCTCGGTGCTCCAGCCACGGAACGGCCCGCCGGAGGCGGTGAGGATGAGCCGGTCCACCTCCTCGGCACGGCCGCCACGCAGGCATTGCGCCAGCGCCGAATGCTCCGAATCCACCGGAACAATCTGCCCGGGCGCCGCGGCCCTCGTCACCAGCGAGCCACCCGCCACCAGGGATTCCTTGTTGGCCAAGGCAAGTCGCGCACCCGATTGCAGGGTGGCCAGCGTCGGTTCCAGGCCCAGCGAACCGACCAGCGCGTTCAGCACCACATCGGCCTCGGTGCGGCGCACCAGCTCGGTCACCGCACCGGGCCCGCCGAGTTCGATCCCGAGCCGCTGGGCCGCGGCCGGATCGGCGACCGCCACATTCGTGGTACCGGTGGCCGCCATCTGCGCGGCGAGCAGATCGGCGTTACCGCCACGCGCGGCCAAGCCGACCACCTCGAACTTGCCGGGGTTGGCGGCGATCACCTCCAGCGCCTGGGTTCCGATGGAACCGGTGCTGCCGAGCAGGAGAACTCTTACGACGTCGGACACCCGCACATTCTTACGGACACCGCACCCTGCTGGCTACGACGACCGGTCGTATGCCACGATATCGGGCAGTATCCGATTCTCGAGCTGAGGAGCGATCGTGGCCGCCACGGAACTCGAAACCACCACCAGTGACCGCGCCGTCACCACTGTGGATCCCGCTGAGGTTCCGTCGGCCGCATGGGGTTGGAGCGGCGAGTCCCGGCGCGCCTTCCGGATCGCGGGCTGGATCGTCGTGCTCGCGCTGCTGGCCATGCTGTTCGAGGGCCCGCAGGGTGCGTCCTCGGGTACCGGCAACGTCGGCTACATCTTCCTCATCGCCTCGGCCCTCGGCCTGGCTTTCATCCTCATCCGCGACAGCGTCCTGCGCCGCAAGCCGCGCTAGTCCGCGCGCACCCTCGATCTACCAGCGCCCCGGTGGCTCGATCTGCGGATCGGCCGCCGGGGCACTGTTGTGCTCGTCGTCCGGCTGAACCTCAGCCTTCGGCCGCCAACTGACCACAGGCCGCCGCGATCTCCTGACCGCGGGTATCGCGCACCGTGCAGGGCACGCCCTTGGCGTTGACGCGGCGCACGAATTCCTGCTCCACCGGCTTCGGGCTGGCATCCCACTTGCTGCCCGGAGTCGGGTTCAGCGGAATCACGTTGACGTGCACGCGGGAGCCGAGCGCCTTGTGCAGCTTCTCCCCCAGCATGTCCGCCCGCCACGGGTGATCGTTGATATCGCGAATCAGCGCGTACTCCACCGACACTCGGCGGCCGGTCTTGTCGGCGTAGTAGCGGGCGGCGTCGAGCACCTCGGCGACCGGCCAGCGGTTGTTCACCGGCACCAGCGTGTCCCGCAACTCGTCGTCGGGGGTGTGCAGCGAGACCGCGAGCGTCACCGACAGACCCTCATCGGCCAGCTTGCGAATGGCGGGCGCCAGCCCGACCGTCGACACCACCACATTGCGCTGGGAGATGCCCAGCCCGTCCGGCGCGGGCGAGGTGATCCGCCGCACCGCGTTCACCACTCGCTTGTAGTTGGCCAGCGGCTCGCCCATACCCATGAAGACGATGTTGGACAACCGGCCCGGACCGCCGTGCACCTCACCGTCGCGCAACGCGGCGGCCGCGGCCCGCACCTGGTCGACGATCTCGGCGGTCGACAGGTTGCGGTTGAGCCCGCCCTGACCGGTCGCGCAGAACGGGCAGGCCATGCCGCAGCCCGCCTGGCTGGAGATGCACAGCGTGGCGCGGTCCGGGTAGCGCATGAGCACGCTCTCCAGCAGGGTGCCGTCGCCGGCGCGCCACAGCGTCTTGCGGGTGTCGCCGTCATCGCAGGCCACATGCTTGACCGGCGTCAGCAGCGGCGGGAACAACGCCTCGGCGACCTTCGCGCGCAGCGGCGCGGGCAGGTCGGTCATCTGCTCCGGGTCGGCCTGCAGGCGCCCGTAGTACTGGCGCGCGATCTGGTCGGCGCGGAAAGCGGGCAGCCCGAGTTCGGCCATCGCGGCGCGGCGGCCGTCGGCGTCCAGATCGGCCAGGTGGCGCGGCGGCATTCCACGGCGCGGGGCATCGAAAACCAGGGGCAGGGAGACGGTCATAGTTTCTCCAGTGTCCCATCTCGCGCGCCGTCGACCACATCACATCCCCCGAGACCGCCCGCGGAGCACGCCGTGGCCCCGGAAATCCCTGCGGGGGCGATAGCTATCCGGAATGATCGATATATGTCCACCCATGCCGCTGATCAGGTGCCCGAGCCGGACCCGATCCCGCAGACCGAACCGGTCGTCAAGCCCCGCGCCCGCCGCTCGCTGGAGAAGTCGAAGGCCGGCTACACCTGGGTCGGCCTCGTCGTGGCCGCGCTGCTGGGGATCGTGCTGATGATCTTCATCCTGCAGAACCTGGAGCGAGTCGAGGTCGACCTGCTGTTCTGGACCTTCGGGCTGCCGCTCGGGGTGTCGGTGCTGCTGTCGGTGATCGCCGGTGCCCTGGTGATGGCGCTGGTCGGCGGCGTGCGGATCATGCAGTTGCGCCGCGCCGCCAAACGGCCCTGACCGCCCGCCTCAGAGCAGGGTGCTGAGCACCAGCCAGGAGACGAACGCCGAGGGCAGCATCGAATCGAGCCGGTCCATGATGCCGCCGTGGCCCGGCAGCAGGGTGCCCATGTCCTTGATGCCGAGTTCGCGCTTGATCTGCGATTCGATCAGATCGCCGATGGTCGCCACCAGCACCAGGCCCACGCCGAGCACCACACCGATCATCGAGTTGGCATCCAGCAGCAATGTCACGGTGAGCAGGCCACCGATGACGCTGAACACCAGCGAACCGCAGAACCCCTCCCACGATTTCTTCGGGCTGATCGAGGGCACCATCGGATGTCTGCCGAACAGCACACCCGCGACGTAACCGCCGACGTCGGAGCAGACCACCAGGATCATGAACGTCAGCACCCGCAGGTTGCCGTCCGGCTCCAGCAACAGCAGCACCGCGAACGCGGCGAGCAGCGGAATCCAGGCGAGGGTGAAGATCGCGATCGAGGTGTCGCGCAGGAAGTTACGCGGCGCGGTCTGCAGGCCGTGATCGAACAATCGCCACACCATGCAGACCAGCGCCGTGGCGGCGAACGCGCCCGCCACCCCTTCGGGACCGAACGGCCAGCCCAGCCAGAACACCGCCTGACCACCGACGATCAACGGGATCCGCGGCACCAGCACATCGGCTTCCCGCAGCCGCTTGGCGACCTCCCAGGTGGCCACCGCGATCGCGGCGCCGGCCACCCCGATGAACACCTTCGGCACGAACAGCAGGATCGCGATGAGCGAGAGCCCGAGACCGAACCCGACGATCAGCGCCGCGGGTAGGTTGCGACCGGCCCGCGACTTGGGTGCGGCGGGCTGCGGCGCGGCCGATTCGCGCACGCTCGGCGGCGTCTCCGCGGCACCGGTGGCAGCGGCATCAGAGGTGCCGTCGTCCGGTGCCTGCTGTCCCGCCGCACCGGCCGCAGCGGTGTTCTCGGCCACGATTGTCCCGTCGCTCAACTCGTCGTTTCCGTTTCGTCCCCCGCCCGGGCGGGCCCGCAAGATCTGGGTCAGACCTCGAGCAGTTCGGCTTCCTTGTGCTTGACCAGCTCGTCGACCTGGCCGACATACTTGGCGGTGGTCTTGTCGAGTTCCTTCTCGGCCCGGCCGACCTCGTCCTCGCCCGCCTCGCCATCCTTCTGGATGCGACCGAGTTCCTCCATCGCCTTGCGCCGCACATTGCGAATCGCGACCTTGGCGTCCTCACCCTTGGACTTGGCCTGCTTGACCATCTCGCGACGGCGCTCCTCGGTGAGCTGCGGAACCGAGATACGCAGGATGTCACCGTTGTTGGTCGGGTTCACGCCGAGATCGGAGTTGCGGATCGCGGTTTCGATCGCACCCAGCTGCGCCTGCTCGTAGGGCTTGATCACCACCATCCGGGGCTCCGGCACGGTGATACTCGACATCTGGGTGATCGGGGTAGGCGATCCGTAGTAGTCGACCAAGACCCGGGAGAACATGCCCGGGTTCGCCCGACCGGTGCGGATGGTGCCGAGATCGTCCTTCGCCACCGAGACGGCCTTCTCCATCTTCTCCTCGGCGTCGAAGAGCGCTTCTTCAATCACGACCGTTTCCTCCACAGCGTCGTCATCGTCATGATCCGCGGGCTCGCGGGGTCAGGAACGAACCAATGTGCCGATCTTCTCACCGGCCACAGCCCGGGCGATATTGCCCTTGGTCAACAAATTGAACACCAGGATCGGCATCTGGTTGTCCATGCACAGACTGAAAGCCGTGGCGTCGGCGACCTTCAGGTCACGTTCGATCGCCTCTTTATGGGTGATCTCGGTGTACATCGTCGCCGCCGGATCGACCCGTGGGTCAGCGGTGAACACGCCATCGACGGCCTTGGCCATCAGCACCACGTCGGCGCCGATCTCCAGCGCGCGCTGGGCCGCGGTGGTGTCGGTGGAGAAGTACGGCATACCCATACCGGCGCCGAAGATCACCACGCGGCCCTTCTCCAGATGCCGCTTGGCCCGCAACGGCAGATACGGTTCGGCGACCTGACCCATGGTGATCGCGGTCTGCACCCGGGTGTCGATACCCTGCTTCTGCAAGAAGTCCTGCAGCGCAAGGCTGTTCATCACGGTGCCGAGCATGCCCATGTAATCGGAGCGGGCCCGCTCCATGCCACGTTCTTCGAGTTCGGCGCCGCGGAAGAAATTGCCGCCGCCGATCACCACGGCCACCTGCACGCCGGTCTCGACGATTTCGGCGATCTGCTCGGCCACCGTCTGGACCACGTCCGGATCGAGTCCCACCTTGCCGCCGCCGAACATCTCACCGCCGAGTTTCAGCAGTACCCGGCGATATCCTGGGCGGTCGGTCCCCGGGTCGGTCATCGGTCTGGGTCTCCTTCGGCGATCGGCATCTTCTGGCTGGCGCCTGCCCGGGATCCGGGCCCGGCGGCGTCGGGCAGTCGGCAACGCAGAGCGTCCCTATCCTGCCTCATTCGGTTGGAGCGGCAGCAGAAGGCCCCCCGTCGACCGGATGATCGGTGCGACGAGGGGCCTGCTCGCTCTGTGCGCGAGGGCTCTAGCTCGCGCCGACCTCGAACCGGGCGAAGCGGGTCACGGTGACACCGGCCTCGTCCAGCAGGGCCTTGACGGTCTTCTTCGAATCGGTGACCGACGCCTGCTCGAGCAGGACGACGTCCTTGAAGAAGCCGTTGACGCGGCCCTCGGTGATCTTCGGCAGCGCGGCCTCGGGCTTGCCTTCCTCCCGAGCGGTCTGCTCGGCGATGCGGCGCTCGTTCTCCACGATGTCGGCCGGAACCTCGTCGCGGGTCACGTACTTGGCCTTGAGGGCGGCGACCTGCATGGCGGCGGCGCGCGCGGCCTCGGCGGCGGCGTCACCGGAGCCGGTGTACTCGACCAGCACGCCGACGGCCGGCGGCAGGTCCGAGGCCCGCTTGTGCAGGTAGGTGGCGACGGTGCCGTCGAAGGCGACGACCCGGCGCAGCTCCAGCTTCTCGCCGATCTTGGCGGCCAGTTCCTGCACCGCGGCGTCGACGGTCTTGCCGCCCAGGTCCAGCGCCTTCAGCGCCTCCAGGTCGGCCGGCTTGGCGGCCGCGGCGGCGGTGACGATCTGGTCGGCCAGCGCCTGGAACTCGGCGTTCTTGGCGACGAAGTCGGTCTCGGAGTTGATCTCGACCATCACGCCGTCCTTGGCGACGACCAGGCCCTCGGCGGTGGTGCGCTCGGCACGCTTGCCGACGTCCTTGGCGCCCTTGATGCGCAGCAGCTCGACGGCCTTGTCGAAATCACCGTCGGTCTCGGCCAGCGCGTTCTTGCAGTCCATCATCCCGGAGCCGGTCAGCTCCCGGAGCCGCTTCACGTCAGCGGCGGTGTAGTTCGCCATCGGGGGCGAGCCTCCTTCGAAAAGGGTAGGTACCGGGCAGTGGTGGCCACTATGGCGGTGCCATGTGGCCACCACTGGAACAGCGAGTGACGAAACTCAGGCCTCGGCCGGGGTCTCGGTCTGGGCGGCCTCGGCAGCGGGGGCCTCGGCGGCGGGGGCGGCCTGCGCCAGCAGCTCCTGCTCCCACTCGGCCAGCGGCTCGCCTGCGCCCGCCTCGGGCTTGTCGTCACCGGTGGCGCGGCCGGCGCGGGCCTGCACACCTTCGGCGACGGCGGAGGCGACGACCTTGGTCAGCAGCGCGGCCGAACGGATCGCGTCGTCGTTGCCCGGGATCGGGTAGTCGACCAGGTCGGGATCGCAGTTGGTGTCCAGGATCGCGATGACCGGGATGTTCAGCTTGCGGGCCTCGCCGACGGCGATGTGCTCCTTGTTGGTGTCGACGACCCAGATGGCCGAAGGCACCTTCTGCATGTCGCG
Source organism: Nocardia cyriacigeorgica GUH-2 (assembly GCF_000284035.1). Taxonomy (NCBI): domain Bacteria; kingdom Bacillati; phylum Actinomycetota; class Actinomycetes; order Mycobacteriales; family Nocardiaceae; genus Nocardia; species Nocardia cyriacigeorgica. The sequence continues at coordinate 4,237,757 of NC_016887.1, forward strand.
GATACCGCCGAGGGTGCGGTCGAGCTTGTTCATCTCACGCGTGAGCATGAGGATTTCCTTCTTGGTGCGACCCTCGAAGCCACCGGTCTGCTCCATGGCCTCGAGCTCCTTGAGGCGCTGCAGGCGCTTGTGCACGGTGGAGAAGTTGGTCAGCATGCCGCCCAGCCAGCGCTGGTTGACATACGGCATCCCGACGCGGGTGGCCTCGGCCGCGATCGACTCCTGGGCCTGCTTCTTGGTGCCGACGAAGAGCACGGTGCCGCCGTGGGCAACAGTCTCCTTGACGAACTCGTAGGCCTTGTCGATGTAGGTCAGCGTCTGCTGCAGGTCGATGATGTAGATGCCGTTGCGGTCGGTGAAGATGAACCGCTTCATCTTCGGGTTCCAGCGGCGGGTCTGGTGCCCGAAGTGTGCGCCGCTGTCGAGCAGCTGCTTCATGGTTACGACAGCCATGGCTCTCGTATCTCTCTTTCGTTGCCGGTTGACGCAGCAAGCCGGCGGCCTGCTGCCCTGGCGCCCCGAACCGCCGGACCCGATCTCGTGATCGGGACCAGCCGACGATTCCCCGTCCATTGCTGCGCTGGCGCGACCGGGCACACTTCTCGGGGAAGTGCGGCCGGATCGATCAGCGCCAGTCGAACGAGTACGGTGGCGCGCGAAGTCGGTCCATGGGAAACACAGACCGCGCGAACAGTCTACGGCGTCGATCACCACCATTGAAATCGCCCTGGTGAATGGGTGTTTATCCACAACCGCCGAGGTTGTCCACAGGTGCCGGATCGGGGATGTTCCGCCGACGATATCCGGGCCACTGTTGACCCATGACACCTCCTTGCGATCCCTCCCGTGCACTCGTCACTGCCGGCTGCTGTGCTGCGCGCGGCGATGTGGCGATCACGTCTGACACCGTGGCTGTTCATGCGACCAGCGGTACCGGAATCACGCCTCACGTCGCGGCCGTTCATGCGACCGGCGGTGCCGAAACCACGCCTCACGCCGCGGCCGTTCACGCGACCGGCGGTGCCGTAACCACGCGCGACACCCTGGCCGTTCATGCGCCCGGCGATGCCGGAACCACGCGAGACACCACGCGCGACGACACCCTGGCCGTTCACGCGCCGGATGCCGGAACCACGCCTGCGGCCGTTCAGCCACGCTCTGTGGGGCGCCCGCCGGTAGCCGGCAGGATCCATGCGCCGGATCCCCGGTTTCGAGGCTCGTGGTGGCGGAGGTACGGCGGCACACGCGTACTCCGGCGGCTGGTGTCGGGGTTGCTGCCGTTGGGGCTGTTGGTGGGACTTTTCGTGGCTACGGTTCCCGACCGTGAGGTGGCCGCCGCGCCGGCCCAGGGCCGACAACCGAGCGAGTGTGCTGCGCTCAGCAGCGGATCGGCCTGTGTGCTGGGGCCGTTACTGCGCGGATTGGTGCGCACCGCGCCATTGCCACGCACGCCCTCCGAATCGCGATGAGTGCCGATGGAACGTGTAGCCGGGCGACTCGGTTCATTGCTGCTGACCGGGTTTCTGCTCGCGGCGGGTGGGGCGGCGGCCGAGGCGGCGCCATCCGCGCGATTCGATTGGCCGTTGCGGCCGCGGCCCGCGGTGGAGCGGCGGTTCGAGAAGCCGCCGCAGAACTGGCTGCCCGGGCATCGCGGGGTGGATCTCGCGGGTTCGCCCGGGCAGCCCGTGCTCTCGGCGGGCGACGGGATCGTGGTCTTCGCGGGCTCGGTCGCCGGCAAACCAGTGGTCTCGGTCGACCACGCGGGCGGGCTGCGCACCACCTACGAGCCGGTGACGGCGGAAGTCCCGGTCGGTCGCCGGGTCTCGCGGGGCAGTCGGATCGGGGTGCTGGAGGCCGGGCACGAAGGCTGCGCGGCCGCGGCCTGTCTGCATTGGGGTCTGCGTCGCGAGTCGAACGGCCGCGGTGGACGCGAATACCTGGATCCGCTGGGGCTGTTGCAACTGGGGCCGCTGCGGTTGAAGCCGTCGGGTGCTGCTTCCCCGAAGCAGGCCCACCGGCGATGATCGACGCATGCAGAACCCGGAGGATCCGCCGTTCACCTACGCCGAGGTCGGCGCCACGAAAGGCCCGCTCCCCGACGGCTATCACCAGTTCACGGTGCGCCGCCACATCGGCCACGGCCGAGCGCTGTTCGATGTGGCCGCCGACGCCGTCAACGCCTACCGCATGCAGCGCGGCACCGGCATCTTCCACTCCGCGAGCACACCGACCGCCGAACCGGGCACCCTGCTCACGGTGCGCCTCGGCCTCGGCACGCTGGCGATCACCGCCCCATGCCGAGTGGTGTACGTCCTCGACGAGCCGAACCGCCGCGGCTTCGCCTACGGCACCCTTCCCGGCCATCCCGAGTCCGGAGAGGAACTGTTCGCGGTCGAATACGACCCCTCCGACGACAGCGTCCACGGCCTCGTCACCGCCTTCTCCCGCGGCGCCACCTGGTACACCCGCCTCGGCGGCCCGGCGACCCGGCTCATCCAGCGCATCGTCGCAGGTAGATACATCGCTGCCCTGCCGCATTCGGGGTGACGGCGGCCGGGTTGTCGGGCTCGAGGTTGCGGGCAGCCTGGTCAGGGAGCCGATACGGAGGCGGCTAGTCCGGCGGTGCAGTGCCATGCCGGCGAGCTCTAATGCGTTGCCATGCCGGCAGGCCACGCGATTCGGTGCCGTCCTCGCCGTCCGGGCGGGCGAACGCGTGAGCTCGGATACGGTGCGATTCGTGGCTCGCCGTCCGGAGCCGGGGCGGTCGAATGCGGGAGGCTCGGGCGCGATGCCGTGATTCACCGTCCGAGCCGGGCCCGTCGGATTCGTGACCACGGGCGCGGTGCGATGCTGCCACTCGCCACCACAGTCGAAGGCCGCCGGACGAGCGAACTCAGGCGCGGTGCCATGGCATGACTCATCATCCGAGCGTGGGCCGTCGAATGCTCGAGCTCGGGCGCCGTGCGGTGCGGTGACTCGCCATCTGGAGCAGGGTCGTCGAACGCACGAGCTGGGGCGGAGCGCGATGCCGTGACCCGCCGTCCGAGCGCAAGCCGTCGAAAGCATGAGCTCAGGCGCTGCGCCAAGCCGTGACTTGTCATTCGGGGTCGGGGCGGGGCCGAGCCGGATGCGGTGCGGTCGTGGGCGGCGAGGGCACGGGTGTTGCTCGTCAGCGAAGCGGGTGTGTTGCCGCGATGATTACCGCGACCAGGGCGGTGAGGGCTGTCGAGGCCATGGTCAGGCGGATGGCGAGGGTGGCGTGGCGGTTTCGGCCGTGGCGCAGGTCGTGGCTGCGCAAGGTGCCGACGACGGCGAGCACGGCCATGGTGAGGGCGGCGGCTAGGGGTGCGATCGAGGTGGGGCGCCAGCCGTCGGCGACGGCGGTGTTGAGCAGCAGCATGGACACCGCGGTGGCGCCCAGCGCACTGCGGCGCCAGGCCAATGCGGTGCGCTCGGCGGCCAGGGCGGGAGGCGTCATCGCAGGATCACCGCGACGGCTGCGAGGATCGCGACGACTGTGATCCCGGCCGAGAGGATCGGGACCAGCACGGTGCCGGGCAGTGGGCGCCCCTTGCGCATCGCGTCACCGACGCGGCGCCAATGGCCGTAGGCACCGACGGCGAGCACGAGCGCCAGAGCCAGGCAGCTCAGCACGATCGCGCGCCGGAACCCGGCCAGATGGAACGGTTGCACCAGGGTGTGCACGGCGACACCGCCCGCGAGCAATCCGAGCGAGGTTCGCATCCAGGCCAGAAAGGTGCGTTCGTTGGCGAGGGTGAAGCGGTAGTCGATCTCGTCCTCGCCATCGTCGGATTCGGCATCGGGAGTGGGCAGGGTCATGGCGCCCCCGCTCGCCCGAGCCGTTCGCCGCCGCCGCGTGCCCGGCCGAGGCCGTGCCGACTGTCCGAATTGCCGGTGTGCAGATCCTCAGCCCGCACAGGACTCTCTGGCCGCCGCCGGGCCATAAACCGCGCTGATCGGCACCATCGAGACCGGTATCGACGGGTGCGGGGTGGACTTTCGCTCTCTGTCGAATAGGTCGGGAAAGGCCGCTGGGCCAGGCCGTCCATGGGCTGTCGAATCCGGCTCGGACTCAACGATCCTGACGGCTCGGCACGGTCGCCGTGACCGCTGGGCCTCCGGCCGGGTAGTCGGGAACCTACGGACACCTGAGTCGCCTCCTGCACCGGGGATGGGCCTGTCCCTCTCATGCGCGCGGGTGGGCTTGGTCGTGCACCTTCTTCAGCCGCTCCACCGAGACGTGGGTGTAGAGCTGAGTGGTGGCCATGCTGGCATGACCCAGCAACTCTTGGACCACCCGCAGGTCGGCGCCGCCTTCGAGCAGGTGGGTGGCGGCGGTGTGGCGCAGGCCGTGCGGACCCACGTCCGGTGCGCCGGGAATGGCCGAAATCACCTCGTGCACCGCGGTTCTGGCCTGGCGGGGATCGAGGCGGCGGCCGCGACGGCCCAGCAGCAACGCGCGACCGGATTCAGCGGTGGCAAAGTCGGGGCGGCCGAAGCGCAGCCAATTGCCGATCGCTTCGTCGGCCGGGGTGCCGAACGGGGCCGACCGTTCTTTGTTGCCTTTACCCAGGACTCGCACCAGCCGGCGTTCCCGGTCCACATCATCGATGTCGAGTCCGCACAGCTCACTGACCCGGATTCCGGTCGAATACAGCAGCTCGACAATGAGCCGGTCCCGCAACGCTATCGGATCACGCTGCACCGCACCGGATTCCGCGGCATCCATCACCGCCGCAGCCTGCTGTTTACCCAGGACGGCGGGCAATACCCGATGCGCCTTCGGCGAGCCCAGCCGCAATCCCGGGTCGACGCTCAACCGCCCGGTCCTGGTGAGCCAGGCGGTGAAGGTACGCGCCGACGACGACCTGCGCGCCATCGTCGTCCTGGCAGCACCCGCGGCGGATTGCGCTGCGAGCCAGGAGCGCAACAAGGCCAGATCCATTTCCCGCACCGAGGAATCCGCCGACCGCTGGACCAGATGCGACAGCAGCGACCGCGCGTCCGCGACGTAGGCCCGCACGGTATGGGGTGAGCGATTGCTTCCCAGCCGCAGCGTCCGCCCGTACTCGGCCAGCAATGCCTCCAGGTCCTCGGGCAGCACATCCATTCATCCACCGTCACCCGCCACACCAGAGGTTGGCAAGTCGGCGCGCCGATTCCCCGCTCACAACCCGTTTTGCCTGATCCGAGCGTTGACCTACCGCGGATCCGATGTCCGTCCTGCGAAGATTGCCCGGTTCGATCAGTCGATTCACCGATGCTCACAGAAAGGGACCACCCGTGCGTCATATCGCAACTGTGTGTGCTGTCGCAGGAACACTGATCCTCACCGCAGCAGGACCCGCCTCCGGGGCCGACGGATTCCTCGTCATCAACGGCACCGAGCACGAGAATCCCAGCGGTTGTTACGAGGTCCACCCACGGCCCGCCCGGTTCTATATCGAGAATGCCACCGGCGGCCTCGCCGTCATCTATTCGCAGCCCGGCTGCACAGGTGGAATAACCGACGAAGTGGAACCCGGCACAGAGACACAGGTCTACGGCGCCTCCGTCCGTATCGACTGAGGCAGGGGCCGCATACCCCGTCGCATAGCTCACGACGGTGTTCCGGGTCGTGCAGGCCCGGAACACCGCGTGGACCAAGGACAGGCCGATTCAGCTCGGCTACCACCTCACGATCCGGAATCGATGCGCACCCAGTCCAACTCCCCTACCGATACCGGCCAATGCGAACGCAGCTCATCCGGCACCTCCCGACCCGCCCAAGCGCACCCGAAATCACCTGCTCCCGGAGACCGACCCCAGCGAACTCGAGCTCACTGGCGCGCCACGATCCCGTATCGAAGCGCCTCTGGAACCACTCTCTGCCAGAAGCTGACCGCAACAGCCAACGCGAGCTCAGCCGGCAGCTCATGGCGCGGGATCGAAGCGCACCCGGAACCAGCCCTCTGCGCCGAGCCCGACCAGTCCGGAGAGCTCCAGCTCGGCCAGTACCGCCCGCACTGTAGCCACCGGCAGCGCGGTTCGCGTGGCCAACTCGTGTGGGACGCGTGAGCCGACAGCTGGTAGCGCCGCGTATACCAATTGCTGGTCGCCGGCGAGTTCGTCACCCGGATCAGCGGCTCTTTCAGTGGGCAGCGACAGCCGCAGTGGTCCGGCCTCATCGATCACCTCCTCGGCCCCGGTGACCAGTAGTGCCTCACCCTCACGAATCATCCGGTGACATCCGACCGAGGACGCCGACGTGATCGGCCCGGGCACGGCGAGTGCTGGACGCCCCAGGCGGCGAGCCCATTTCACGGTGTTGCGCGCCCCGCTGCGCAGCCCGGCCTCGACCACCAGCACGCCGTCGGACAGCGAGGCGACCAGCCGATTGCGCGCCAGGAAATGATGTTTGCGTGCCGCGGTGCCGGGCGGATATTCGCTGACCACCAGTCCGGTTTCGGCGATCTGCGCGATCAGCCGATCGTGCTGGGCCGGATACGGCCGGTCCACACCGCAGGCCAGGACCGCGATCGTCGGGCCGCCGACCGCGAGGGCGGCACGATGGGCCATGGCGTCGATGCCGAAGGCGGCGCCGGAGACGATGGTCCAGCCCTTGGCCGCGAGCGCGCCGGCGATCTCTCCCGTCGCGCGATCGCCGTACCCGGTACTGCATCGCGCGCCCACTACGGCCAGCGCTCGTTCGCTCGCGCCGAGCAGCGACATCGGCCCGCGCACCCACAGCACCAACGGCACTGCCCCGTCGGCATCGCGCCCGGGTTCGAGTTGGCGCAACCCCAGCAAGCGCCACGCCGGCCACTCCGGATCTTCCGGCGTCACCACCCGCCCGCCCAATCTCCGGACGCGCTCGACGTCCTCGGCTGCCAGGTCGACCGCACGCCGAGTAGCCGTCGCCGCCCGCAACACCTGCGGCAACCGGCATTCCCGCACCGCCCGCGCAGCTTCCAGCACCCCCACCGAGTCGATCAACGCCGTCAACGGCGCACAAGGCCCCAGCACCACCCGAGACAGATACACCCACGCCAGCAACCGCTGCTCGCGCTCGTCACGCCCCTCCGGGCCGAGCGCCGAACAACGCGAGGCAACCGCATCCAAGGCCTCCTCACGACTGCCCGGACCAAGCACCCCAGAGCACGATGTGTCCGCACCAGCAGCCTCGTCGCGAGCCTTCACACCCGCCACCGAACAGGGCAGGTCCGTATCAGCGGACCGGTCGTCAGGCACCTCGAGACCTGCCGCCGTCATTGCGCGCCTCGTTGACGGAAGTTCAACGCCTGCATGACGTCCTGCGCGCTCGGTATGTCCCCGCCGCGCAGGTCGCAGATCGTCCACGCCACTCTGATGGCCCGGTCGGCTCCGCGGGCCGACAGCCTGCCCATCCGCAGGCCGGCTTCGACCGGGTCCGTGACCTCTGGCGGCAGGCGAAATCGTTGCCGGAGTACATGTCCGGGGACCTCGGCGTTGGTGAGCCAGCCGAATTCGCGCCAGCGGTGGGCGGCGGCGCGGCGGGCTACGGTTACTCGCTCGCGGACGACGGCGCTGCTCTCGGATTCCTCGGCGCCGAAGGTGCCGCCCGCCATCGCGTACATCTGCACCCAGATATCGATGCGATCCATCAAGGGGCCGGAGAGTTTACCCAGGTAGCGGCGTCGGGCGAGCGGCGCGCAGATGCAATCCACATCGCGGGCCGGCGCACACGGGCAGGGGTTGGCGGCCAGCATCAGCTGGAAGCGGGCCGGGTACCGGGCTACTCCGTCGCGCCGGGCGATGCGGACCTCGCCTTCCTCCAACGGTGTTCGCATGGCTTCGAGGACTTTCGTGCCGATCTCGGCGCATTCGTCCAGGAACAGCACACCGCGATGAGCCCGGCTGACGGCACCGGGTCGGGCCGATCCGGAACCGCCGCCCACCATTGCTGTCGCCGAGGTGGAGTGGTGCGGTGCGACGAACGGCGGCATGGTGATCAGCGGATGGTCGCCGGAGAGTGTGCCTGCGACGGAATGGATCGCGGTCACCTCGAGTGCCTCGGCTTCCGACAGCGGTGGCAACAATCCGGGCAGCCGCTGGGCCAGCATGGTCTTGCCGATTCCCGGTGGTCCGGTCAACAGGATGTGGTGCCCGCCCGCCGCAGCGACCTCGAGTGCCCAGCGCGCTTCGTGCTGGCCGACGACCTCGCTGAGATCTCCGATGACGCGCGGCTGGTCGGGCAGGTTGCGATCGGGTTCGATCAGGTCGGCTTCGCCGCGCAACCACGCCAACATGCTGCGTAGTGTCGCCGCGCCGAGCACCTCGATGCCGTCGACCAGCCCGGCCTCCGGTAGGGCGGATTCCGGGACGACGACCGTCGCCCATCCGGCCTTCCTGGCGGCGAGCACGGCGGGCAGGATGCCGCGCACCCGCCGGACCCGCCCGTCCAGGGCCAACTCGCCCAGCAGCACCGTGTGGGCGAGCTTCTTGGATGGGATGGCATCGGCGGCATCCATGACCGCCGCGGCCAGCGCGACGTCGTAGACGGAACCGACTTTCGGCAGGGTCGCGGGCGAGAGCGCGAGGATCACCCGTCCGTCGGGCCATTTCTCGCCGGAGTTGGCGACCGCCGCGCGCACCCGGTCGCGGGATTCCTGCAGCGAGGTATCGGGTAGCCCGACCAGGTGCACCGATGGCAGGCCCTGACCGATATCGGCCTCGATCTCGACCATCTGCCCGTCGACGCCGCTGACCGCGACCGAACAGGCCCGCCCCAAGGCCATCAGAACACCGCTTTCAGGTGTTCGATCACTGGTTCGCGCTCGCGGGCCACCAGTACCGAGACCACGTCGAAGCGGATGCGTTGCCAGGGCCCGTCCTGTTCGGACAGCCACAGCAGCGCCAGCCTGCGGATGCGCTGGCGTTTGGTGAAGGTCACCGCCTCCGCCGGTGTGCCGAAGCCGAGGCCCGTTCTGGTTTTCACCTCGATGAAGGCGGTGATATCGCCTTCGCGTGCGATCAGGTCCAGTTCGCCGTACCGGCAACGCCAGTTCCGGCAGACGATGTCCATGCCCGCGGCTTCCAGATACCGTGCCGCCAGGTCTTCCCCGTGTGCGCCGAGCGCCAAGTTGTGTGCCACCGGATCAGCATGGGCCGCCGGCGGTCCCACCTGATTCGGCTGACCTGGGAAAACAGAAAACCTGGGGATAACCCCGGCTGTGGATAACTAGGGGCTGGCGCCCGCGGGCGTGCTACTCCGGCAGCCGCAGATCCGGCTTCTCCAGCTCCTCGATATTGACGTCCTTGAAGGTGATCACCCGCACATGCTTGACGAAGCGGGCGGGCCGGTACATGTCCCAGACCCAGGCGTCGCTCATCCGGACCTCGAAATACACCTCGCCGTCGGCGTTCTGCGGGCGCAATTCCACGGAATTGGCCAGGTAGAAGCGGCGCTCCGTCTCCACCACGTACGAGAACTGCCCGACGATGTCCTTGTACTCGCGGTACAGGGACAGCTCCATCTCGGTTTCGTACTTCTCGAGGTCCTCGGCGCTCATCGGGTGGGACGTCCTCCTTCTCGCGACACTGCGTGTCCTGACATCATCGCGTATGTAACGCTTCGGTAGCCAGTCGGTCGGACGTGACCTGATCCACGATGACCGATCCGGAGGACACCACGACCTCGTGCCGCACCGGCCTTCCGGCCGCCCCCGCGGGCTCGTGCTCACGCACATTGCGCCACGAACGCCGGTGTTCGACACACGGTCCGAGCTGCCGCAACGCCGCATTGTGCTCGGGCGTGTTGTAGCCCTTGTGCGCCGCGAAACCGTAGCCGGGCAGCCGTTGATCCAGCTCGACCATCATCCGGTCGCGGGTGACCTTGGCGAGCACACTCGCCGCCGCGATGCAGGCCGCGGTGGCATCGCCACCCACCACAGGCAGCGACGGCACCGGGATGCCCGGCACCCGGAACCCATCGGTGAGCACGTAGCCGGGCGTACGCCCCAGCCCGGCGACCGCGCGGCGCATGCCTTCGAGATTGGCGACGTGGATGCCGATGGCGTCGATCTCCCAGGCCGGGATCACCACCACGTGCCAGGCCAGCGCCAGCCGGGTGATCACCGGATACAGCTCTTCGCGGACCGCCTCGGTGAGCTTCTTCGAATCATCGAGTCCGGCCAGCGCGTCATGGCCTTTGGGCGAGAGCACGCACGCCGCGACCACCAGTGGGCCCGCGCTGGGCCCGCGGCCGGCCTCGTCGACGCCGGCGACGGGTCCGAGGCCGCTGCGATTCAAGGCTGCTTCGAGCGTGCGCAGCCCGCCGGCCTTGCGCATGACGACACGCGGCGGCCAGCTCACGCGCTCCACACTCGGCAGGCGACGCTGAGATCGAGCCACCGGCGTCACCGCCGGCCAGTCGTGCAGGTCGATCCGGTCCACACAGCCCACAGACCGATTATCGCGCGAACAGCCATCAGTTGGTCTGTGGGTCCTGCGCTCGGACCGGCCCGATGCGCCCGGGCGGCCAGATCTTGAACACCGCCTTGCCGCGCACGTTGTCCACCGGGACCGTGCCCTGGAGTTCGTCGCCGACGTGGGCGCGCGAGTCGGCGGATTCGTTGCGGTTGTCGCCCATCACCCACAGGTGCCCCTCGGGGACGGTGACCGGGCCGAATACGCGTCCGACCGGGTAGGAGGCGTTCTTCTCACCGGGCACCCAGGGGAAGTCGTCCTCGACGTAGGGCTCGTCGAGCGGTTTGCCGTCGACCATCACCCGGCCCTGCGCGTCGCAGCATTCCACGGTCTGCCCGCCGACCGCGATCACTCGCTTGACGAGGTCGTTCTCGTCGGGCGGGACGAGTCCGAAGAAGGAGAAGAAGTTCTGTACTCCGCGCACCACCGGGTTGTCCGAGCGGATGGAGCGGTAGTGGGTGTTCCAGGAGTCGGGGCCGACGAACACGACGACGTCGCCGGGCTGCGGCTCGCCCCAGTAGTAGCTGAGCTTCTGCACGTAGATGCGGTCGCCGGTGCAGCCGGCGCAGCCGTGCAGGGTGGGTTCCATCGACTGTGACGGGATGACGTAGGGCCGCCCGACGAAGGTCACCATGAGCGCGGCGATGACCGCCGCGATGACCAGCAGGATCGGCAGCTCCTGCCAGAAGGGCCGCTGCTTCTTGTCCTTGCGCCCGCCTCGGCCGCGCCGTGCGCGACGCCCCTGCGGTTGCCCGTCGTCTGCACCGGGCACGGTCACCGGCCCACTCTCGTCTGCCACGCCGAACAGATTAGCCCGGCACCGCGAGAATGCGTGCGGTGCCGGGCTATCCGGGTATTTCTGTGCGCTACGTCCGCTCCGGAACGGACCGGGGTAGCGGCGCAGAGCAGCAGCTCAGCGCTTTTCCTTGATCTTGGCGGCCTTGCCACGCAGGTCGCGCAGGTAGTACAGCTTGGCGCGGCGGACATCACCACGGGTCACCACGTCGATGTGGTCGATGTTGGGGCTGTGCACCGGGAAGGTGCGCTCCACGCCGACACCGAACGACACCTTGCGGACGGTGAAGGTCTCGCGGATACCGCCACCCTGGCGCCGGATGACGACGCCCTTGAAGACCTGGATGCGCTCCTTCGAGCCTTCGATGACCTTCACGTGCACATTGAGGGTGTCACCGGGCCGGAACTCGGGGACATCGCTGCGCAGCGACTTCTCGTCGACGAAGTCAAGGGTGTTCATGTTCATCCTTCTGGAGTTCGCGCGAACAGAGGAACCTGGCGGCACGTGCTCTACCGGTTCATGCTCCGAATAAGGGGTGCGCCGGGGCCGATATCGCCCAGGGCAACCTGTGCATTGTGCCAGATGGGCGGGGCCGGCCGGAAATCGGCCGGTGCGCCTCGGCTGCCCTACACCCTACCGGCCCCGTCAGTGCGGCGTGTCGCGCTCGTGCGACCACAGCGCGTGGTGGCGGTGCGGCGCCGGAGGGGCGGGCACGACGGTGCGCTGCAGTTCGGCCTCGGCGGCCGAGCGCACGTGTTCGACGTCGGGTTTGCCCGCCACCAGGTCTTGGACGAAGATCTTGGCGCGAATCACCGGACGCCGGTAGCGCCGTTCCCGCACGATGGCGCGGTACATCAGCCTGCGCCGGTCGCCGTAGCGCCAGCGGGCCCAGGGCGCTCCCGGCCGGCTCAGCCGCAGCGCCCCGACGACCAGCAGCGGCAGGAAGAACATGCCGAACAGCCCGGTCCAGATCTTGCCCTTGGCGATCACGATCGCCGCCAGGATGAGGTTCACCACCGCGAACACCACCACCAGGACCCGCGCGGCGATGCTGGGATCGTGGCGGAAATCGTTGATGTCGAGCAGCCACAGCGGGTGGAAGCCGAGCAGCAGCAATCCGGTGACGGCCAGCGCCACGAACACCGCGTCGACCGAGGTGCGCCCCTGTTCCTCCCAGTACACATCGCGAAGGTAGTAGATCAACGCGAACTCGTCGAGCACCAGCGCCGCGCCCACCCCGAACAGGGCTGCCAGCAGGGCGCCGGTGGCGCTGCTGCCGTCGTCGAAGGTGCTGATCATCCCGAGGCCCGAGGTGAGCACCAGGATCACCCCGAACACCATGTGATGGATGTGGGTGTCACCGGCGCGTAGGTTGCCCGGCCACCAGCGCACCTGGGCCCGGATCAGCCGCACGCTGACCCGGATCACCAGGAAGCCGAGGATGAACCCGAGCAGGAAGCACAGCAGCGGGAGCCGGCCCTGCGCGATCACATCGTCGTCGAGCCATCGCCGCATGCCTGCCCCCGCTCCCGACTGTGGTGACTACTTCCCGAAACCGGCCCGGCGCAGCGCGTCGGCCATGGCCCCGTTCGCCGGGGCGGCCTCGCGACGCTGATTGCGGCCCTGGCCTTGGCCCTGCCGCCCCTGACCCTGCCCTTGACGCCCCTGACCCCGGTTCTGCCCCTGACGGTTGCCGCCCTGACCCCGTCCCGGCCCGGCCTGTCCGTCGGCGCCGCGACCGCGCTCCCCCGGCCCGCGACCGCGTTCGGGCTTACCGGCGCCGGGTTCGTCGTCCAGGCGCAGCGACAGGCCGATGCGCTGACGGGCGACGTCGACCTCGAGCACCTTCACCTTGACCACGTCCCCCGATTTCACGACCTCGCGCGGATCCTTCACGAAATTGTGCGACATGGCCGAGACGTGCACCAGCCCGTCCTGATGCACGCCGACGTCGACGAACGCGCCGAAGGCCGCGACATTGGTGACCACGCCCTCGAGCACCATGCCGGGTTCTAGATCAGCGACCTTCTCCACACCCGCGGCGAATTCGGCGGTCTTGAACTCCGGACGCGGGTCGCGGCCCGGCTTCTCCAGCTCGCTGATGATGTCGGTGACGGTGGGGACACCGAAGCGCTCATCCGTGAACTCCGCCGGGCTCAGCGCCCGCAGCGCGCTGGTGTTGCCGATGATCTCGGTGATCGGGCGGCCGGTGCTGTTGAGGATCCGCCGCACCACCGGGTACGCCTCGGGGTGCACCGCGGAGTTGTCGAGTGGGTCGTCGCCGCCGCGGATGCGCAGGAAGCCCGCGCACTGTTCGAAGGCCTTGGGGCCCAGTCGCGCCACGTCCAGCAGTGCGCTGCGGCTGCGGAACGGGCCGTGCTGATCGCGGTGCGCGACAATGCTTTCGGCCAGCGATCCGGCGATGCCGGAGACCCGCGACAGCAGCGGCACCGAGGCGGTGTTGACGTCCACACCGACCGCGTTCACCGCGTCCTCGACCACGGCGCCGAGCGAGCGGGCCAGCAGCGTCTCGGAGACGTCGTGCTGGTACTGGCCCACCCCGATGGACTTCGGGTCGATCTTCACCAGCTCGGCCAGCGGGTCCTGCAACCGGCGCGCGATGGACACCGCGCCGCGCAGCGACACGTCCAGATCGGGCAGTTCCTGGGAGGCATAGGCCGAGGCCGAATACACCGAGGCGCCGGCCTCGGAGACCACGATCTTGGTGGGCTTGTTCTCCGGGATGCGGGCGATGAGTTCGGCGGCGAGGGCGTCGGTTTCGCGCGAGGCGGTGCCGTTGCCGATGGCGATCAGTTCCACCCCGAACCGCGCGACCAACGCGGCCAGCACGGCCAGCGATTTCTCGGTCTGGCCCTGCGGTTTGTGCGGGTAGATGACCTCGGTGGCGACCACCTTGCCGGTGCCGTCGACCACGGCCACCTTGACGCCGGTGCGATAACCCGGGTCCAGGCCCATGGTGGTGCGGGTGCCCGCGGGCGCGGCCAGCAGCAGATCGCGCAGGTTGGCGGCGAAGACCTCGACGGCGTCCTTCTCGGCCGCCTGCCGCAACCGCATCCGGGTGTCGATGCCGAGGCTCACCTGGAGCTTGGTGCGCCAGGCCCAGCGCACGGTGTCGAGCAGCCAGGTGTCGGCGGGGCGGCCCTGGTCGGCGATGCCGAAGCGGACCGCGATGCGGCCTTCGTAGATGGTGCGCTCGCCCGGCTGCGGTTCCTCGGCGTCGGCTTCCAGGTGCAGGGTGAGCACCTCTTCCTTCTCACCGCGCAGCAGCGCGAGGATGCGGTGCGAGGGCAGCTTGCCGAACGGCTCGCTGAATTCGAAATAGTCGGCGAACTTCGCGCCCGCCTCTTCCTTGCCGGCCCGCACGGTGGAGCGGATCTGGCCGCGCTGCCACATGAGTTCACGCAGCTCACCGACCAGGTCGGCGTCTTCGGCGAAGCGTTCGACCAGGATGGCGCGCGCACCGTCGAGCTGTTCGGCGGTGTACTGCGCCGGGTCGGTGGACGGGTCGCCGATCAGTGCGTCGGCGACGGGTTCGTGGCCGGCCTCACGGGCGATCTGGGCCTTGGTGCGCCGCTTGGGCTTGTAGGGCAGGTAGATGTCTTCCAGGCGGGCCTTGGTCTCGGCCAGCATGATCTGGCGGTGCAGTTCGTCGTCGAGTTTGCCCTGGGCGCGAATCGATTCCACGATCGCGGCCCGGCGCTCGTCGAGTTCGCGCAGGTAGTGCAGCCGTTCCTCGAGGGTGCGCAGCTGGGCGTCGTCCAGGCCGCCGGTGACCTCTTTGCGGTAGCGGGCGATGAACGGAACGGTGGAGCCGGCGTCGAGCAGTTCGACGGCGGCGCGGACCTGATTCTCGCGCACCGCCAGCTCGTCGGCGATGCGACGGCTGACGGTACCGGACACCACCGGGGCTGCCCCGGTGGTTGTGGTCTGGTCGGTGCGGGTCGTCTCGGGACTCGAGGTCTCAGGCGCTGTCGTCACGACCCGCACACTACCGTCGCCTACCGACAGGCGACCGGCGCCGGGGCCGTCGGACCGCGCTGGGCCTATTCGGGCGGCGTCACGGTGGTGATGCAGAACGGGTGGCCGGACGGATCCAGCAGCACCCGCCACCGATCACCGGGCTGCATAGGTGCCACGCTGGCGCCCAATTCGACGGCGCGGTCGACACATTCGTCGAGATCGCGGTCGTCGTCGGCGGCCAGGTCCAGGTGCACGATCGAGGATCCCGGCCAGGCCGGCCGCTGATGGTCGGGGACTCGGTGCGCGATGAGCGCCAGACCCGACGAGATCCGCACACCCACACTGCTTTCCTTGCGCCACAGCGTCTTTCCGCCGAGCAGATCCAGGTAGAACTGGGCAAGGGTTTCGGGGTCGGCACTGTCGAGGGACAGTCCGACTACTCGCAACGGCGGCACGGCGGTGAGTATAGAGGCGCCGCGGGGCATGCCGGGAACGCGGGGCCACGGGCGCGCGAACGGCGAATTCCGCGGCGGCTCAGGGGATCAGGCCGAGGCGGCGGGCGGTGACGACGGCCTCGTGCCGGGAGTGGGCGTCGAGCTTGTTCATCGCGCTGCGCAGGTAGCTCTTGACCGTTTCCGGGCCGACGCTCAGACGCTGGGCCGCCTCCTGATTGGAGCAGCCGAGCGCCACCTGGACCAGCACATCGAGTTCGCGGCGCGACAGCCGTGGCGCGTCGGCGGCGGGCTCGCCGGACAGCGCTCGGGTGAGCCGGGCGCCGACGGCGTGCAACCGGTCGCGCAGTGTGGCGTCGGCGGCCGAATGCGCGATATCGCGCAGCTCGGCATGGATATCGCGCAGCTCTTCGACGACGACGCCGCTGCTCGGCTGCGGCGGCGCCGAGGCGGCTTCCAGCAACCGCAGCCGCCGGTCCACTTCGTCGCGAATGGCGATCTCGGTGGCGAGCCTGCGGCCGGCCTGCATCAACGCGTCCGCGGTGCGGTCGCCGAGGGCGCCGGTGCCGCGGGTGGCCGCGTACAGCACCGCGCGCGGGTTGTCGTCGACCACCACGGGCACGGCGACGACCGATCGGATGCCTTCGCCGACCACCGGGCCGTCGTAGTGGTGGGTGATGGTCGGCGCGTTGCGGTAGTCGGCGACCAGCCCGGGCCGCCCGGAGTCCATCACCTGCCCGCCCAGCCCGGAGGTCCGCAGCACTGACAGCCCGCGCAGGCCGTTGGTGCGGACGCCGAAGAATTCGCTCAGCAGCAGGGTGTCGGCGTGCACCTCGCCGCCGAAGAGCACCGGGACCCCGGTCACGCCCGCGACCCGGCGGATCTCGGCGCGCAGGGCGTCGCCGTCGCGGGGGCGCAGCAGCGGTGAGGGGTCGGTCATGGGAGTCACCCCTTTTCGGGGGTAGTGCCGGGTCAGGTGTGACCTACATCCTATGGCAACAGCCCGGTGAGCTGGATCACGACCGAGGAGATGCGAGATGGGGATCGACCCGAACGCGCGGGTGCGCGAGCTGCTGGAGTGTTATGACCGCGCCGATGCGAGCGCGGCCTGGCTGCTGTGTGACCGGCATCCGGCCGATGCCGTCGCCTTCACCGTCATCGACAGCGATCTGTCGTCGACGGATCTGACCTACGGCCAGTTGCGCGCGAAGTCCGAACGTTTCGCGGCGGCATTGGCGCGGCTCGGAGTCGAACCGGGTGACCGGGTCGCCACGCTGATGGCGAAGTCCGAAGACCTGGTGGTGGCCCTGCTCGGGATCTGGCGGCGCGGTGCGGTGCATGTTCCGCTGTTCACCGCGTTCGCGCCGCCGGCGATCGCGTTCCGGCTGGCCGCCAGCGGCGCCTCGATCGTGATCACCGATCCGGATCAGGCGAGCAAGCTGGCGCCGGGCGACGATATCCCCGCCGATCCGCCGTGGCGCGTCATCGTCACCGGTGACGATCCGGCGCCGGACAAGCTGCGGATGCGCGATCTGATGACCGCCGACGCGGCGGTGGAGCCCGCCGTGGCGGTCGGCGGCGACGGCCTGCTGGTCCAGTTGTTCACCAGCGGCACCACCGGCACGCCGAAGGGTGTGCCGATCCCGGTGCGGGCACTGGCGTCGTTCCACGCCTATCAAGAATTCGCGCTCGACGTGCGTCCGGACGACGTGTTCTGGAACGCCGCCGACCCGGGCTGGGCCTACGGCCTCTACTACGCGATCCTCGGTCCGCTGGCGAGCGGTATCCGCAGCCTGCTGCTGCACGCGGGCTTCTCCCCCGCGCTGACCTGGCAGGTCATGGACACCTTCGGAGTCACCAATTTCGCGGCCGCGCCCACGGTCTATCGCGCGCTGCGCGCCGACAGCGCGACGGCACCGAAGCTGCGGCTGCGCCGGGCGTCGTCGGCGGGTGAGCCGCTGACGCCCGAGGTGGTGGCCTGGTCCGCGGACACCCTCGGCGTCGCGGTGCGCGACCACTACGGCCAGACCGAGCACGGCATGGTGATCTGCAATGCCTGGCACGACGACCTGAACACCGAGGCACCCGCGGGCTCGATGGGCCGTTCGCTGCCCGGCTGGGCGTGTGCGGTGCTCGCCGACGACGCCGACGTCGAGGCGCCGACCGGGCAACTCGGCCGCATCGCCATCGATACCGAACGCAGCCCGCTGCTGTGGTTCCTCGGCTACCTCGACGCGCCCGAGCGCACCGCGCAGCGCTACACCCCCGATGGGCGCTGGTACCTCACCGGTGACGCGGGCTCGCAGGACGCCGACGGTTTCTTCCACTTCTCCGCCCGCGACGACGACGTCATCATCATGGCCGGTTACCGAATCGGCCCGTTCGAGGTGGAAAGCGTGCTGGTCATGCACGAAGACGTCGCCGAGGCGGCCGTGGTCGGCCTGCCCGACGAACTGCGCGGTGAGGTGCTCGAAGCGTTCGTTGTGCTGCGCGAGGGCGTCACCGGCAGCGCCGAACTGGAGGCCGAACTCCAGACGCTGGTGAAGAAGAAGTTCGCCGCGCACGCCTATCCGCGGCGAGTGCATTTCGTGCCGAGCCTGCCGAAAACACCCAGCGGCAAGGTGCAACGGTTCCTGCTGCGTCAGCAGGAGGTGCGGTCATGACGACTCCGCTGCCCAGCTACAGCTCCGGAATCTCCGACACCCCGCTGCTCGGCGACACCATCGGCGCGAACCTGGACCGCACCGCGGCCGCGTTCGGTGACCGGGAAGCCTTGGTGGACTGCCCGTCCGGGCGTCGCTGGACCTACCGTGAATTGCGCGCCGCCGTAGACTCGCTGGCCAGCGGACTGGCCGGGCGCGGCATCGTCGCCGGTGACCGGGTGGGCATCTGGGCGCCGAATTGCCCGGAGTGGTTTCTCATCCAGTACGCGACCGCGAAGATCGGCGCGATCCTGGTCAATATCAATCCCGCCTACCGCACCAGCGAATTGGAATACGTGCTCGGGCAAGCCGGCGTGCGGATGCTGGTGTCCGCGCCGGAGTTCAAGACCTCGAACTACGTGGCGATGATCGAGCAGGTGCGGCCGGAATGCCCGGGCCTGGAACAGGTGCTGATTCTGGGTACGCCGGAATGGGAAGCGCTCGCGGCCACGGCCGCCGACCACGAACTCCTGACGACGCGGGCGGCCGAGCTGTCCATGGACGACGCCATCAATATCCAATACACCTCGGGAACAACCGGTTTCCCGAAGGGCGCGACACTCAGCCACCACAACATCCTCAACAACGGCTATTTCGTCGGGGAGTTGTGCGGTTACACCGAAGAGGACCGGATCTGCGTTCCGGTGCCGTTCTATCACTGCTTCGGCATGGTGATGGGCAATCTGGCGGCCACCAGTCACGGTGCGGCGATCGTCATTCCGGCGCCGTCGTTCCAGCCGGCCGCGACCCTCGCCGCGGTGGAGGCCGAACGCTGCACCTCGCTCTACGGTGTGCCGACCATGTTCATCGACATGCTGGCGCAGCTGGAGGATTCGGCGGCGGACCTGTCCACGTTGCGCACCGGCATCATGGCCGGCTCACCCTGCCCGGTCGAGGTGATGAAACGCGTCATCGACCGGATGGGCATGAGCGAAGTGTGCACCTGCTACGGCATGACCGAGACCTCGCCGGTGTCCACCCAGACCCGCCGCGACGACAGCATCGACCGTCGCACCGCGACCGTCGGCCGGGTCGGCCCGCACCTCGAGATCAAGATCGTCGACCCGGTGACCGGGCGCACGGTGCCACGCGGTGAGCCCGGTGAGCTGTGCACCCGCGGCTATTCGG
This sequence comes from Nocardia cyriacigeorgica GUH-2, assembly GCF_000284035.1. NCBI lineage: Bacteria > Bacillati > Actinomycetota > Actinomycetes > Mycobacteriales > Nocardiaceae > Nocardia > Nocardia cyriacigeorgica. The sequence goes on from NC_016887.1 coordinate 4,257,283, forward strand.
TGATGCTCGGATATTGGAACGATCCCGACCGCACAGCCGAAGCCATCGACGCGGCCCGCTGGATGCACACCGGGGATATCGGCGTCATGGACGAAGACGGGTACGTCGCCGTCACCGGGCGGATCAAGGACATGGTGATCCGCGGTGGGGAAAACATCTACCCCCGCGAAATCGAGGAATTCCTCTACACCCACCCCGACATTCTCGACGCCCAGGTGATCGGTGTCCCCGACCCGAAATACGGCGAGGAACTCATGGCATGGGTCCGCCTACGCGAGGGAGCGGCCCCGCTCGACGCCGACGCCCTGCGCGTGTTCTGCGCCGGCAAACTCGCGCATTTCAAGGTCCCGCGTTATGTGCACGTCGTGGACGAGTTCCCGATGACCGTCACCGGGAAGGTACGCAAGGCCGAAATGCGAGAAATGGCACGGTCATTGCTCGGACTCTCCGAGTAAGGCTTGTCAGTCCGGCTGGTCGGCGTCGCGCAGCAGATCCGGGCGACGTTCGCGCGTGCGGATCAACGACTGCTCCCGCCGCCAGGCGGCGACCTTCGCATGATCGCCGGACAGCAGCACCGGTGGCACGTCGAGGCCGCGCCAGCTCACCGGACGGGTGTAGCTGGGGCCTTCCAGCAGACCGAGACCGTCTTGGCCCTCCGCGACGGAGAACGAATCCTCTTGGTGGGATTGCTGATTGCCGAGCACACCGGGCAGCAGGCGGACCACGGCCTCGGTCATCACCAGGACCGCGGCCTCACCGCCGATCAGCACGTAATCGCCGATGCTGACCTCTTCGACGCGGACCCGGCGCGCGGCGTCGTCGAAGACGCGCTGGTCGATGCCTTCGTAGCGGCCGCAGGCGAAGACCAGATGCCGCTCGGCGGCCCAGCGGTGCGCGGTGGCCTGGGTGAAGGGGACGCCGGCGGGGGTCGGGACGACCAGTAGCGCGTCGTCGGGGCAGACCTCATCGAGGGCATCGCCCCACACGGTGGGTTTCATGACCATGCCCGGGCCGCCGCCGTAGGGCGAATCATCGACGGATTTGTGCACGTCATGGGTCCAGCGACGCAGGTCGTGCACGTCGACGGAGATCAGGCCCTTGTCAATGGCCTTGCCGAGCAGCGCGGTGCGCAGCGGCTCCAGATACTCCGGAAAGATGGTGACCACGTCGATCTTCATGGCCTCGACCGCCTCATTCGGGATCCAGCAGGCCCTCGGGCGGATCGATCACGACCAGTCCGTCGGCCACCGACACGGTGGGCACGATCGCCATGACGAACGGGATCAGGATCTCGCGGCCGTCGTCGGCGGCCCGCACCGACAGCAATTCACCTGCCGCCGAATGCAATACCTCGGTGACCGTGCCGATCACGGTGCCGTCGGCGAGTTCGACGCGCAGGCCCTCGAGCTCGTGGTCGTAGAACTCGTCGGGATCCTGCGAGGGCCCGAGGTCGTCGCTGTCGACCAGGAACAGCGTGCCGCGCAGGGCGTCGGCGGCGGTGCGGTCGTCGACGCCGGCCAGTTGCACGAGGAGCCGGCCCGAGTGTTCCCGGGCCGACTCCACCGTGAATTCACGAACTTCCTTCGATCGAGCCAGCCGTCCGCGCAGCGTCGAACCGGGTGCGAAACGCTCCTCCGGCTCGTCGGTGCGCACCTCGACGACCAGCTCACCGCGCACGCCGTGCGACTTGGCGACACGACCTACGACGAGTTCCATCAGGCGTCGGTGTCCACCACGTCGACCCGGATGCCCCGGCCGCCGATGCCGGCGACGAGGGTGCGCAGGGCGGTCGCGGTACGTCCACCGCGGCCGATCACCTTGCCCAGGTCATCGGGATGGACGTGCACCTCGACGGTGCGTCCGCGGCGGCCGGTGATCAGCTCGACGCGCACGTCATCGGGGTTGGCGACGATGCCGCGAACGAGGTGTTCGACGGCATCGGCGACGACTGCACTCATTACTCGGCGGCCTCGGCCGACTCGGCACCCTCAGCGGCCTCGTCCTTCTTGGCGGCCTTCTTCTTGGGGGTGACGGCTTCGGCGACCGGCTCGTTGTCGGCGGCGGCCAGCGCGGCGTTGAACAGGTCCAGCTTGGACGGCTTGGCGTCCTTGACCTTCAGGGTGCCCTCGGCGCCCGGCAGACCCTTGAACTTCTGCCAGTCACCGGTGATCTCCAGCAGCCGCTGCACCGGCTCGGTCGGCTGCGCGCCGACACCCAGCCAGTACTGCACCCGCTCGGAATCGATCTCGATCAGCGAGGGCTCTTCCTTCGGGTGGTACTTGCCGATGGACTCGATGGCCCGGCCGTCACGACGGGTGCGGGCGTCCGCGACGACGACGCGGTACTGCGGGTTGCGGATCTTGCCCATGCGGGTGAGCTTGATGCGAACAGCCATTGCTGATCTACCTTTCAGGGTTGGTCACGACGCAATTCGGCGACCCGCATGGTCTGCGAGCCCGGTTTTGCGAATGAAGTGTGTGACCGCCGCGCGGTGCGTAACCGGAGACGGGCTGACACTGTCCATACGGACGATCGACCATTCTGCCAGAAGCCAGGGCCGCCCCGGAAATCGGTCCGGCGACCCGGCCCGCCGCGCCGCGGATCTCGGCCGCATCCGGCTATCGGGACTGGCTGGCCGCCTACATCACGGCGAACATGGATTTCCTGCGGGAGCGCACTGCCGTGCTGCGGGCACTGATCGAGCTCAACGGCAATGCCAAGCCGGACAGGTCGCCGTCGTCAGCGGAGTTCGGCGGTGTTCACCACGATGGGGACCGGTGCCGGCGCCTTGACGGTCTCCCCGGCCGCTGCCCGCACCTCCTGCCGGTAGCCGTGTTCCCCCATCGCGTATCCCGAGAACGTGACCGGCTTGCCGGTGGGCATCTCGACCACCCACAGGTAGGGCACTCGGGCCGAGGCGTATCCGGCGATCTTGGTGTCCCGCTCTTCCCTGGTGTTGCCCGGAGACCAGATCTCTACCGCCAGAACCACATTCTCGGGGGCGAAGCTGGTCTGGTTGATGTCGGTGTCGACCACGACGATGTCGGGGATGACGCCGGTCCGGAAGGCGGTGTTGATGCGCACCGCCACAGCGGGCAGCACCCGAAGGTCGGACCTGCCGGCCGCTTTGAGCGCATCGCGCAGCAGGCAGGCGAGCTCCAACGACGCGTATTGATGAGGCCCACTAGGCGCAGGTGTCACGTGCAGATACCCCAGTATCAGTTCGAGTCGAGATCCATCGGATGGCTGCTCTTCGACCAGCCAGTCTTCAACGCTCGTCGGGCCCAGGGGATGAATCATCGAAACCTCGGCACTGCTCATACTCGATTCCGTCCGATCTCCGGTTCGTGTGCCTGTACACGCGCGATCTCGATTACCGAACCCACCTGTGGTCCTCGCTCAACGGAGCGAGAAACCGGTTCCACTGTATAGCAGCGCGAACCCACCGACCGCCACTGAACAGCCGATTTCCGCCACCAGGGCATGCTCACCTACTTGTTCGGGAACTTCAGCTTGCTCAGATCGAACCCCTCGAGACCGGGCGGGAGCTGGTCGAGGCCGGCGGGCATGTTGGACAGGTCCGGCATACCGGCGGGCATGCCGGGCATGCCGCCGGGGAAGCCGCCGCGCACCTTCGGCGGGGTGGGGCCGCGGCCGCCCTTCTTGCCCTTCTTGCCCTTTTTGTTGCTGCGCCGGTTGGCGCCGGGCATGCCCATCTGGCGGCCCATGGCGGCCATCATCTTCTTGGCCTCGAAGAAGCGGTCGACCAGCTGGTTGACCTCGGAGACCTGCACGCCGGAACCGTTGGCGATGCGCAGGCGGCGGGAGGCGTTGATGATCTTGGGGTTTTCCCGTTCGGCCGGGGTCATACCGCGGATGATGGCCTGCACCCGGTCGAGCTGCTTGTCGTCGACCTGGGCCAGCACGTCCTTCATCTGACCGGCGCCGGGGAGCATGCCGAGCAGGTTGCCGATCGGACCCATCTTGCGGATGGCCAGCATCTGATCGAGGAAGTCCTCGAGGGTGAGCTCGCCGCTGCCGATCTTGCGCGCGGCCTCCTCGGCCTGCTGCTGGTCGTAGACCTGTTCGGCCTGCTCGATCAGGGTGAGCACATCGCCCATGCCGAGGATGCGGCTGGCCATGCGGTCGGGGTGGAAGACGTCGAAGTCCTCGAGCTTCTCACCGGTGGAGGCGAACATGATCGGCGCGCCGGTGACATTGCGGACGCTGAGCGCGGCACCACCGCGGGCATCGCCGTCGAGCTTGGTGAGCACCACGCCGGTGAAGCCGACGCCGTCGCGGAACGCCTCGGCGGTGGTGACGGCGTCCTGACCGATCATGGCGTCGAGCACGAACAGCGTCTCGTCCGGCTGCACCGCGTCGCGGATGCCCGCGGCCTGGGCCATCAGTTCGGCGTCGATACCGAGGCGGCCTGCGGTGTCGACGATCACCACGTCGTATTGCTTCTGCTTCGCCTCGGCCACACCGGCCTCGGCCACGGCGACCGGATCGGCGGCGGTGACACCGAGGGCATTGTCGCCCCCGCCGATGGAGGTGCCCGGATGCGGCGCGAATACCGGCACCCCGGCGCGCTCGCCGACGACCTGGAGCTGGGTGACGGCGCCGGGGCGTTGCAGGTCACAGGCCACCAGCAGCGGCTGATGTCCTTGTCCCTTGAGCCATTTGGCGAGCTTGCCCGCGAGCGTGGTCTTACCGGCACCCTGCAGACCGGCGAGCATGATGACCGTGGGCGGGGTCTTGGCGAGCGCGATGCGGCGGGTCTCGCCGCCGAGGATGCCGACGAGCTCCTCGTTGACGATCTTGACGACCTGCTGGGCCGGGTTCAGCGCCGCGGAGACCTCCGCGCCCTTGGCCCGCTCCTTGATCTTGGCGATGAAACCGCGCACCACCGGCAGCGCGACATCGGCTTCCAGCAGCGCGAGCCGGATCTCGCGGCAGGTGGCGTCGATGTCAGCCGGCGACAGACGTCCCTTACCGCGTAGGTCCTTGAGGGCACCGGTAAGCCGGTCGGACAGGGATTCGAACACCGATCGCGCTCCTGATCTCGAGTGACGTCACTGCATCCCAGCGTAATGGGATCACCGGACTGCGCACGCAGCCCGGTGTGTGCTGGGTGGGCGAGGTTACTCCGGAGTGCGCCGGCGCGGGGTGCGGATGCGCCGATAGTCGTGGTTTTCCCTGGCCACCATGAAGGCGGCCTCCCGGCCGGTCAGCCCGAGTTCGAGGGCCTGACCGTCCAGCGCGGTCCAATCGCCCTCCACCGGCAGACCGGAGGTGGCCACCGTTGCCGCGATGGTCATCGCGGTGACGGCCTGGCGTCCGGTCAGGGTGCGGCCCGGCAACCAGGACACCACCCACAGATCCCCGCCGACGCAGCGGGCCACGTGCGGGGTCACATCACTGGTCATGATCGACGAGGCGACGACTTCGATTGCCACCGACCTGCTCCCCTCGTGTGCGAGCCCGACTCACCGATCCTAAGGGCCGCCGACCATGTCGTAGGGATTTCCAGCAAATCATGTGCAAAGGACTGATTTTCGGATAACGGCGAGGTCACAGTGCAGTTCGCCGCCGATGACGCGAAAAACGCAGTGGCTCAGGAACCTTCGTGCGTACCGTGGTCCGCCTCGGGCTTCTTGGGCGCGGGACGTGGCACCACGGCCATGATCGCGGCCTCGATCCGCGCGCGCCGCTGCGGTCCGGAATCGGTGCCCAGATCGAGACAGAACGCATCGACCACGGCCGATCCCATCGTCACGACCTTGGCCCAGCGCACGTCCGCGCCGCAGCCCGCCAGTGCGGCGGCCAACCTGCTCAACAGCCCGATCCGGTCCTCGGCCCGCACCTGCACGATCACCTGACCGGGGGTGCCGGTCTCGGTCCACAGCAGCCTCGGCTGGGCCTTGGCGTAGGGGCTGAGCTGGGTACCGACGGCCTCGCGTTCGCGTTTGGCCAATTGACCGCCCAGATCCAGATCGCCGGCGATGGCGCGGATCAGTTCCTGGCGCAGCAGACCCGGGTCGGGGGGATCACCGAATTTCGGCGACACGACGAAGGTGTTGATCGCCGACTCACCCGCGCTGCCCAGCGCCGCCGACAGCACCCGAAGGGAATGCAGTGCCAGTACCCCCGCGGCCTCCGACAGCAGTCCGGGCGTGTCGGGCGCGATGACGGTGACCACATGGGTGTGTTTGCCCTCGCCGGGCGCCAGCGTGACATGCACTCCCCCGGCGGCGGCCTTCTCCAGCAGTTCGGGGGCGATGGGCTCGGGCTCGGGCAGTTCGTCACCGGCCATCACCATGCGGCAGCGGCGCACCAGTTCGCCGATCAGCGAGGCCTTCCATTCGCCCCAGACGCCGGGGCCGGTGGCCAGCGAATCGGCCTCGGCGAGGGTGTGCAGCAGTTCCAGCAGCTGAGCGTCGCCGTCGAGCGCGTCGACCACGAACTGCACGGTGGCGGGATCGTCGAGGTCACGCCGGGTCGCGGTATCGGGCAGCAGCAGGTGGTGGCGCACGATCGCGCTGAGGGTGCGCACATCCGAGGGCCACAGCCCGAGCCTGCGCCCGATATGGGTGGCCAGCTCGGCGCCGACGACGCTGTGATCACCCGCGCGGCCCTTGCCGATGTCGTGCAGCAGGGCGCCGAGCGCGAGCAGGTCCGGGCGCGCCACCCGGGTGCTCAGCGCGCTCGCGTAGGCCACGGTTTCCATCAGGTGCCGGTCCACCGTCCAGGTGTGCAGCACATCGCGCGGCGGCAGATCCCGCACCGCGCCCCACTCCGGCAGCAGCCGGCCCCACAACCCGGTGCGGTCCAGCGCCTCGATCGCATCGATGGTGCCGCGGCCCGCGCCGAGCAGCACCAGCAGATCGTTGAGCGCATCCTTGGGCCACGGTTCGCGCAGCTCCGGCGCGTCCTCCGAGAGCCGGTTGAGCGTATTCGCCGACATCGGCAGCCCGGTCTGCGCCGAGGCGGCGGCGACCCGCAGGATCAGGCCCGGATCCCGCTGCGGCCGCGCGTCCCGTGCCAGCACCACCTCACCGGCGTGCTCGACCACCCCCTCATCGAGTGGTCGACGCACCGGCATCCGGCGCAGCCGGGCCAGGCCGCGCCGCGGGAGCGCGTTGGCGGCGGTGCGCAACCCCACGTCCACCGAGTAGCTGACCGTGCGCGCGGAATCGCTGAGCGTGCGGGCCAGATCGAACCGGTCACCGATCCGTAGCGCCGCACCGATCTCGTCGGCGTCCTGGGCCATCAACTGATCGCGCGAGCGCCCGGCCACCCGATGCAGTTCGGTGCGCACATCCAGCAGGCGGCGGTGGGCGTGGCGCACCCCGCCGCCGGGCACATCCGGACCGAGCCCCGGCATGGCATCGGTCAATTGCGCGATGGCGAGGGCATCGAGCAGCTGGATGTCGCGCAATCCGCCGCGGCCGTTCTTCAGATCGGGTTCGGCGCGATGGGCGATCTCACCGCTGCGCTCCCAGCGGGCCTTGGCCTGGGCGATCAGATCGTCGAAGCGGGAGCGGATCCCGGTCCGCCATTCCCGGCGCACCCCGCCGATGAGCAGGTTGCTCAGCTCGGCGTCGCCGACGATATGCCGGGCCTCGAGCATGCCGAGGGCGGCGATCATGTCGTCGCTGGCCACCCGCAGGGCCTGCGGGACGGTGCGCACGCTGTGGTCGAGCTTGATATGGGCGTCCCAGAGCGGATACCAGAGCTGATCGGCGACCTCGGCCACCCGCGCCGGATCGACGTCGTCGTGCAGCAGCACAAGATCCAGATCGGAGTAGGGCAGCATCTCCTTGCGGCCCAGCCCGCCCACCGCGACGACCGCGAGCCCGCTGTCGGCGGTGATGCCGAGTTCGGCGCCCTTGCTGGTGAGCCACAGTTCGAACAGGTCGACCAGGGCCGAGCGCAGCGATTCGGCATCCAGGCGCGGATTGCGCGGCTGCCCGCCCTCGAGCAACCGGCGCCGGGCCTTGACCAGATCGGCCGCGCCGTTGGACACCACCGTGTTCTCGACCGCCGACGGCTTCGCGCCCTCGCCGTGTTCTCGCCGACTGCTACCCACTAGCCCACCACCCATTCACGCGGGCGGCCCCGCCCCGGCCGGAGGTCCGGCGGGAGCGGGGCCGCCGCTCGATTCGACTTCCCGCTACAGCGCGTCGGTGCCGCGCTCGCCGGTCCGGACCCGGATGATCGTCTCGACGGGGGTCACCCAGACCTTGCCGTCGCCGATCTTGCCGGTGCGCGAGGCCTCGACGATCACCTCGACGACCTTGTCCACCGAGGCGTCGTCGACGACGACCTCGACCCGGACCTTCGGGACGAAATCCACCGAGTACTCCGCACCGCGGTAGACCTCGGTGTGCCCCTTCTGCCGGCCGTAACCCTGCACCTCGCTCACGGTCATGCCCAGCACGCCCGCCTGCTCGAGACCGGTCTTCACGTCCTCCAGCGTGAACGGTTTCACGATTGCGGTGATCAGTTTCATGTCGTCATGCCTCCTTGACGGCCGAACGTGCCGTGCCACCCACAGCAGCGAAATCGTATGCGGTTTCCGCGTGCTCGGACTCGTCCATGCCGACGAACTCGCCTTCGTCGTCGGCACGCAGGCCGATCGTGAACTTGATCAGGTAAGCGATGACGGCCGTGGCGACCAGCGAGTAGGCCAGCACCGTGAACGCACCGACGGCCTGCAGCTTCAACTGCTCGATGCCACCACCGTAGAACAGACCCTTCACCGCCGCGGGCGCTTCCGGCGCCGCGACCAGGCCGACCATCAGGGTGCCGAGCAGACCGCCGACCAGGTGCACGCCCACCACGTCGAGCGAGTCGTCGAAGCCGAAGCGGAACTTCAGGCCGACGGCCAGGGCGCACAGCGCACCCGCGACGACGCCGATGGCCAGAGCGCCGACGACGTTGACCGAGTGACAGGCCGGGGTGATGGCGACCAGACCGGCCACGATGCCCGAGGCCGCGCCCAGCGAGGTGGGCTTGCCGTCGCGGATCTTCTCCACCACGAGCCAGGCCAGCAGCGCCGCACCGGTGGCGACGACGGTGGTCAGGAAGGCGGCACCGGCGATGCCGTTGGAGCCCACCGCGGAACCGGCGTTGAAGCCGAACCAGCCGAACCACAGCAGACCGGCACCGAGCATGACGAAGGGCAGGTTGTGCGGACGGAACGGGGTCTTGGGCCAGCCCTTGCGCTTGCCGAGCACGATTGCCAGCACCAGGCCCGCCGCACCGGCGTTGATGTGCACGGCGGTACCACCAGCGAAGTCGATGGCCTTCAGGTTGTTGGCGATCCAGCCACCGGCCTCGGCGGTGACGCCGTCGAAGGCGAAGACCCAGTGCGCGACCGGGAAGTAGACGACGGTGGCCCAGACGCCGGCGAAGATCAGCCAGGCACTGAACTTCATGCGGTCGGCGACCGCACCCGAGATGAGGGCGACGGTGATGATCGCGAACATGGCCTGGAAGGCGACGAACACCGTCAGCGGGATGGTGCCCGCCAGCGGGATCGCGGCCTCGGCGCCGGACTCGGCGTCGGCCAGGTACGCGCCACCGAAGATCTGCTTCAGCCCGAAGTACTGAGCGGGATCACCGATGAGGTTGGCCTTGTCGTCACCGAAGGTGACCGAGAAGCCGTAGAGCGCCCATAGGACGGCGACCAGGCCCATGGCGCTGATGCTCATCATGATCATGTTCAGCACGTTCTTGGAGCGGACCATGCCGCCGTAGAAGAACGCGAGTCCGGGTGTCATCAGCAGCACGAGTGCTGAACTGGCCAGCATCCATGCGGTGTCACCGGCGTCCGGCGCGCCGATTACGGGAAATGCCACCTTAATGTCCTCCTCATCTCGGGCCCCGCCGATTCCGGCGAAATGGACCTGCACAGAAGGTTGCTCATTCGGTGTTTCATCCGTGCCGCCCCCGTGTTTCACCTACGTGAACGGATGGCGGCCCCGTGTTGCTACCACGTTTCCAACTGTGCACAGGAGGTTTCCCCGCGGCTGTGAGCGGCGTGTCGCGACAGCGAATGCGCAGCTAACGGGGGTATCCGAGCGAGAGGACCGGCATCGGCGCCGCTACCGGCGCGCCGCGGCCCGGATCGGGCGGTGCTCGATCCGGGCCGCGGTATGCCGGGCGGTCAGCCCAGCAGTGCGTCGACGAACGCTCCGGGCTCGAAGGGCGCGAGATCGTCGGCGCCTTCGCCCAGACCGACGAGCTTGACCGGCACGCCGAGCTCATGCTGTACCTGGAAGACGATGCCGCCCTTGGCGGTGCCGTCGAGCTTGGTGAGTACCACACCGGTGATGTCGACGACCTCGGCGAAGACCCGGGCCTGCATGAGGCCGTTCTGCCCGACGGTGGCGTCGAGTACCAGCAGCACCTCGTCGACCGCGGCCTTCTTCTCCACCACTCGCTTGACCTTGCCGAGCTCGTCCATCAGGCCGGTTTTGGTGTGCAGGCGGCCGGCGGTGTCGATGAGCACCGCGTCCACGCCTCGTTCGATACCGGCGGCGACGGCGTCGAAGGCCACGGCGGCCGGGTCGGCGCCTTCTTTACCGCGCACGGTCTCGGCGCCGACGCGCTCGCCCCAGGTCTGCAGCTGATCGGCGGCAGCGGCGCGGAAGGTGTCGGCGGCGCCGAGCAGCACCCGGCGACCGTCGGCCACCAGGACCCGGGCCAGTTTGCCGGTGGTGGTGGTCTTGCCGGTGCCGTTCACGCCGACGACCAGCAGGATCGATGGGTGATCGGAGTGCGGCAGGGCTCGCACGGACCGGTCCAGCTCCGGGCGCAGCGCCTCCACCAGCACATCGCGCAGCACCGCGCGTGCCTGATCGGTGGTGCGCACGCTGCGCGCGGCCATCTCCTCGCGCAGTCGCTCGACCACCGCGGCCGTGCTCGCGGTGCCGAGATCGGCCAGCACCAGGGTGTCTTCGACTTCTTCCCAGGAGTCCTCGTCCAGGTCGCCGCCGCCGAGCAGGCCGAGCAGGCTCTTGCCGACCGCGTTCTGCGAGCGCGACAGCCGCCCGCGCAGGCGGACCAGGCGGCCCGCGGTGGGCTCGATCTCCTCGAGCGCGGGTGCGGGTTCGGCCTCGGCGACGGTATCGGGGACGGCGGGCGCAGCGGGTGCCGATTCGGCCGGTGGGGCGGTGTCGGCCGGAGCCGTGTCCACCGGGGCGGTGTCAGTCGGAGCGGTGTCGGGAGTGACGGTCTCGGGCGCGGTCTGCTCGGGCGCAGCGGTCACATCCTCGACCGCGGGTGCCTCGGCCGGGGCGGTGTCCTCCGCGGTGTCGGGAACGGCCGTCTCGGGCGCGGTGGTCTCGGGCGCCTCGGCGGTGGTCGTATCGCCCGCGGGTGCTTCGGCCAGATCGGCCGGTTCGGGCAGCGGCACATTGGTGATCCCGCGGCGCGGTGCGTCGCGCGGGATCGCCGCATCGTCGCCGATATGCGGCTGGCCCTCGGTGTCGGTGCGTTCGGCGGGCAGCGGCTCGGGCCGGGGGGCGGTGGCGGTACCGCCCTGACTGAAACTGAAGCCGCCTGAGGCCTTGTAGCCGCCGGACTTGTCGGTCAGCTCCTTGTCTTCGGTCGGCGCCGTCAGCGATACCCGCCCGCTGCGATACCGGACGAATCCGGCAACGAGCGCGACGAGTACGACGGCGGCGATAGCCGCGATCAGAATCCAGGCTTCGGAACTCACGCCGACCATCCTTGCAGAACGAGTTCTCGCCGGTCATCGACCCGCCCGGAGCAGGACAGGCGTCCAGACACAGCCCGTGAGATTTCTTGTCCTGCGGAACTTCTCGCGGCGTGCCAATAGGATCGGCGACGTGACCGATCGAAACGTGCTTGGGGGTCCGCTCGAAGAGTGCGGCACCGATCCTCTGACCGGCTTCTACCGTGACGGCTGCTGTAGCACCGGCCCGGAGGATCTGGGCAGTCACACCGTGTGCACGGTCGTCACGACCGAGTTTCTGGAACACCAGGCTTCGATCGGCAACGACCTGAGCACCCCGCGCCCGGAGAACAATTTCCCCGGCCTGCAACCCGGGGACCGGTGGTGTGTGGTGGCGGTGCGCTGGCTGCACGCGCACGAGGACGGTGTCGCCGCGCCGGTGGTGCTCGCGGCCACCCATGAGAACGCCCTGGAAGTGATCTCGATGGAGATCTTGCGCAAATACGCCGTCGATGTCCCCGACGACGTCAGCGATCTGCTGTGAGCGGGTGAGCTGTGCCGGCAACCCGCTTGTCGCGGGTCGCCGGTGTGTCGATGGTCGAGCCGGGCTCAGCAGTCTTCGAATTCGCGCCGCAGATCCTCCACGACCTGATCCGGGTTCTCCCCGGGCAGCGGATTGGCCGCCAGCGCCTTGCGGATGTCTTCCAGCGCTTCGACGCGGTACTGCCTGCGCGCCGAGGCGATCAACTGCTCGCGGATGTGTTCTTCCAGTGACAGCCCGGCGGCCGCCGCCCGCTGTCGGAGTACCTCGGCATCGTCGTCGGGAATGTCGCGCACTTCGATGGTGACCATGCCGACGACGATAGTGGCGCGAACACGCTCGCGCCGATCTTGTTCCGGGCGCCCGGCCGGGCGATCGCGGCCCGCTGCTCAGCCGGAGGCCGCGCCCACCGGGGCCAGGTTCTGCCCGCGCAGCCGCTGCGAGATCACCTGGGTGATGCCGTCACCGCGCATGCTGACGCCGTAGAGGGCGTCGGCGATCTCCATGGTCGGCTTCTGGTGGGTGATGACGATCAGCTGACTCTTCTCCCGCAGCTGCTCGAACAGGCCGATCAGCCGGCGCAGGTTGGTGTCGTCGAGCGCGGCCTCCACCTCGTCCATGACGTAGAACGGCGAGGGCCGGGCGCGGAAGATCGACACCAGCAGCGCGACCGCCGTCAGCGACTTCTCGCCACCTGACAGCAGCGACAGCCGCTTGACCTTCTTGCCCGGCGGGCGGGCCTCCACCTCGATACCGGTGGTGAGCATGTCGGAGGGGTCGGTGAGCAGCAGCCTGCCCTCGCCGCCGGGGAACAGCTTGGCGAACACCTCGACGAATTCGCGTTCCACGTCGGCGTAGGCGTCGGTGAAGACCTGCAGGATGCGGGCGTCGACCTCGGCGACCACGTCCAGCAGATCCTTGCGGGCGCTCTTGACGTCTTCGAGCTGGGTGGCCAGGAAGTTGTAGCGCTCTTCCAGCGCCGCGAACTCTTCCAGCGCAAGGGGATTCACCTTGCCGAGGGTGGTGAGGTCCTTTTCCGCGCGCTTGGCCCGGCGCTCCTGGCCGGCCCGGTCGAAGGGCATCGGCGCAGGCGGGCTGACGTCCTCGCCGCGTTCTTTGGCCTGCTCGTATTCCTGCCACTCCAGCGCCGACGGCGGCAGCGGCACGTCGGGACCGTATTCGGCGATCAGATCGCCGAGGGCGATGCCGAACTGCTCGGCGATGGTGGCCTCGAGCTGTTCGATCCGCAGCGCGGCCTGGGCCTTGGCCACCTCGTCGCGGTGCACGGCGTCGGTGAGCTGGGCCAGCTGGGCGGTCAGCGCGCGCACTCGCTCCTTGATCTGATCCACCTGGGCGGCGCATTCGGTGCGGCGGCGCACCAGCTGATCGCGGCGGGCAGCGGCCTCGGCGACCACGCCCTCCAGCTCGGCGGCCACCTTCGCACCCGATGCGGCGACCGCGGCGGCGACGGCGGCGGCCTGCTTGCGCGCGGCCTGGGCGCGTTCGGCGCGGGCCCGGGTCTCACGTTCGGCGCGGGCGGCGCGACGCAACGCATCGGCCTTACCGCGCACCGATTCGGCGCGTTCCTCGGCGGTGCGCACGGCCAGGCGGGCCTCGACCTCCATCGAGCGGGCTTCGGCGAGCGCGGCGGCGGCTTCCTCGCGGGCGCGGCCCGCGGCCTCGGTGCTCGCGGCGCCGAGTCCGTCGTCATCGATGCCTGCCTGTTCGAGTTCGGCGTGGCGCAGCCGGTCTTCGAGTTCGGCGAGCGCGGCCAGGGCCTTTTCCCGGCCGTCTTCGGCTTCGGCCCGCTGGGCGGTGAGCCGGTCGATCTCGTCGTGCGCGCTGCGGGCGGTGTGGCCGAGCCTGCCGAGCCGCTCGTAGATCGCGACCAGCGCCTGATCGGATTCGTGCAGCGCCATCAGGGCGTGGTCGACGGCGTCCTTGCGGTCGGCTTGTTCGGCGAGCGCGCCGGCCAAGGCGGCCTCGAGTTCCTCGGCGCGGCGTTTGGCGGCGACCAATTCGGCTTCGGCGGCGTCGATATCGGCCTGGATCTCCAGCTGGCTCGGTGCCCGGTCGGAGCCGCCGAGCACCCAACCGGTGCCGGCGAGGTCGCCGTCGGTGGTCACCGCGCGCAGTTGCGGGCGCGCCGCGAGCAGGTCGGCGGCGGCCGCGAGGTCGTCGACCACGACGACGTCGGCGGTGAGCGCGGCGACGGCGGCGTGCACGGTATCGGCGCAGTCGACCACGGCGCCGAGCCATCGGGCGCCCGCGGGGAGGGCGTCGGCATCGGCATCGGCCCGCGCGGGCCTGCGCGCACCGGTCGATCCGGCGACCTTTGCGCCAGAACCGCCGGACTCTGCGTTCGCTTCGCTGGACCCTCCCGTGCCGAACACGAGGGCAGCCCGTCCCCCGTCGGCGGCCTTGAGCGCCTGCACGGCCGCATAGGCGGTGTCGCCGGACGCGGCCGCGACGGCGTCGGCGAGCGGACCGAGCACCGCGGCAACAGCGGCCTCGAATCCGGGATGCACCCGGATCAAGGTGGACAGCGGGCCCAGCAGGTCCTGCCCGTGGTGTTCGGTGAGCCAGCCCGCACCGTCGCGGCGGGCGAGGTTCATCCCGAGCGCTTCGATCCTGGCGGTGAGCGAGGCGACCCGCTTACCGGCGTCACGATCCTGTTCGCGCAGTTCATCGACGCGCTGATCGGCGAGTTTGAGTGCCTGCACGGCATGTTCGTGCTGGGCGTCGAGCCCGGCCTCGCCGGCGTCGAGATCGCCGAGTTCGGTTTGCACCGAATCGAATTCCTCCTGGGCGGCCTCACCACGCTGCCTGGCCTCGGCGATGGCCACCGACAGGCGGGAGATCTCGGCGTCCACCGACTGGGCCCGGGTGCGCAGGGTGTCGACCTGCCCGGACAGCCGGGCCAGCCCCTCGCGCCGGTCGGCGATGGCGCGCACGGCGGCGAGGTGGGCCTGCTCGGCGGCCTTGGCGGCATGCTCGCGCTCGGCCAGCGCATCGCGGGCCGCTTCCAGGGTCTCGGCGGCCATCTCCACCGCTTCGCGCAGTTCGGCCTCCTCGGCCTCCACCCGATCGGCTTCGGCCTCGAGCTGCTCGGGGTCGCGGCCGGTGCCCACGGGGGCGCTGGTGTCCAGATGCCGGGCCCGGTCACCGGCGATACGGATGGTGGCGTTGACCCGTTCGGCCAGTGCCGAGAGCTGGAACCACAGCTGAGCAGCGGCTTCGGCGCTCGGGGTGAGCTTGCCGAGCTGGAATTCCTGCTGGGCCAGCGCGGCATTGGCGGCGTCCAGTTCCGACTGCACGGTGATCTGCTGTTCGCGGGCGTAGGCCTCTTTGCTCTGCTGGCTTTCCAGCTCGCGGCGCCTGGTCACCAGGTCGTCGGCGGCCAGCCGCAGCCGAGCATCGCGCAGGTCGGCCTGCACGGTCTGCGCGCGGCGAGCGACCTCGGCCTGTCTGCCGAGCGGTTTGAGCTGACGACGCAGTTCGGTTGTGAGGTCGGTGAGCCGGGCCAGATTGGCCTGCATGGCGTCGAGTTTGCGGACCGCCTTTTCCTTGCGTTTGCGGTGCTTGAGCACGCCCGCGGCCTCTTCGATGAACGCGCGCCGGTCTTCGGGCCGCGATTCCAGGATCGCCGAGAGCTGGCCCTGCCCCACGATGACGTGCATTTCCCGGCCGATACCGGAGTCGCTGAGCAGCTCCTGCACGTCCATCAACCGGCAGGAGCTGCCGTTGATCTCGTATTCGCCCGCGCCGTCGCGGAACATCCGGCGGGTGATGGAGACCTCGGCGTAGTCGATGGGCAGCGCGCCGTCGGAGTTGTCGATGGTCAGCGTGACCTCGGCGCGGCCGAGCGCGGCCCGGCCCGCGGTGCCGGCGAAGATGACGTCCTGCATCTTGCCGCCGCGCAGTGCCTTGGCACCCTGCTCGCCCATCACCCAGGTGAGCGCGTCGACGACGTTGGATTTACCGGATCCGTTCGGCCCGACCACGCAGGTGATCCCCGGCTCGAACCGCAGCGTCGTCGCGGACGCGAAGGATTTGAACCCCTTCAACGTCAAGCTCTTCAGATGCAAATCCGGCGACCTTTCCGTGTACTGCCGTGGAGAGCACTGGCCCGGCACCGCCCCGTCGTATCCGGCGACCAGTCATGGTAGCCGCCCGCGACGGGGCGCGGTCCACCCCAGGCTAATCACCGGCCGCCGAATCCCCGGCATTTCACCGGCGGCGCCGGGCCACCGAAACGGCAGTACAGCACACCGGCAGCATCCGCCGCCGGATCAGGCCGAACGGCAGGACCGCCCGGATTCGAACCCGGTGAGCGCACGGAAGGCCAGCACCGCACCCCACGGGCCGATCACCCAGATCGGCCACGGATAGGTGAATTCGCCGGCGGCCAGCGAGATGGTGCCCCAGATGACCAGCACCAGCACACTGACCGACACCCAGGAGGCCGCCTCGATGCGCTGCCAGAGGGGAATGCGCGGGCGCTGCGGCTTGTCGGCGCGCACCTTCGGCAATTTCGGCAGGTCCGACAGCACCAGCGCGAGATCGTCGCGAGTGGTGGTGGCCCAGACTTTGGCCACGCGCTGGTCGTACTCGGCGAGATCGAGGCGGCCGTCGGCGAGATGGCGGCTCAGCAGCTCCGCGGTCTGGGCGCGTTCGGCGTCGGAAGCGCGGGTACCCGGCGAGATGTCCATTGCTGCTCCTAACGACAGGGGCCCGCGTATCGAGCCACATTCCACAGTGGAATACGAATCAAGAGTGCTACTTCCACAGTGGAATGTCAAGAGGTGGATCGAGGAATCAGCGAGCCGCTGCGGTCAGAGAATGGCGAACGCGACGACCAGACCCAGCGCGAAGTGCGCGGCCGCGACGATCAACGCCTCGATGGCGAACCGGTCGGCGTGCATGACCGCGCCGATATCGATGCCGATCGCCTTCTCCACCACCCGCACCGACACGATCTGGGCGACGATGCCGACCAGCCCGAAGACCGCCGCCGCGATCAGGCCCTCCAGCAGCCGGCCACCGGCCGAGAAGATCGCCAGCACCACGATGAAGGCCATACTGATCATCCCGGCCGCGGTGACCACGATGGCGTTGGGCCGGCCCTTGGACACCAGCGCCCGCAGCCGCCCGGGTGTGGTCAGGTCGATGCCGTAGAAGCCGATCACCATCAGCACCAGCCCGACGACGGCGTAGAGGAGGATGGCACCCACCCCGTCCGCCAGCGAACTCCAGTAGCTCGAATCGAGGGCCAGAGCGGTCATCGTGATCCTTCCGAGGGGCGTCGGGTGCGTCCACGCAATCTATTCGGTGCGAATCTGGTGCGGTACGAAGGCGGCGCCGTCGTCGGTGATCAGGCCCGCGGTCTCCCGGATGCCGAGCCCGCCGGCTTCGCCGCCGACCACCCAGGCCCCCAGCACCGGACGCATATCGTCGAAGACGGGCAGCGGGTCGAGCAGCTGGTAGACGTAGCCCTCCTCGCCGTACACGCCGCCGGTGGCGGTTTCCAGGCCGGCGCCGACGATGGTCATATTGGCGCCTTCGCGGCCGAGTTTGGGTTTGCGGATGTATTCGGTGAGCTCATTCGGCCGATCGAGGTAGGCGGGCAGCAGATTCGGGTGCCCGGGATACATTTCCCACAGCACGGCCAGGATCGCCTTGTTGCTGAGCAGGGTCTTCCACAGCGGTTCGATCCAGGCGGTCTCGGGCAGTGAATCGACTACCCGTTTGCCGAATTCGTCGTCGAGCACCCATTCCCACGGATACAGCTTGAAAATCGACTCGATCGGCGCCTCGGCCAGATCCACGAACCGATCCAGTTCGGTGTCGTAGCCGACTTCCTCGATGGGCAGCGCGATGGTGTCGAAACCGGCCTCGGCGGCGGTTTCCTGCATGTAGGCGGTGGTGACGTTGTCCTCGCCGGTGGCGTCGGCGCCGGACCAGGTGAAGTGCAGATGGGTTCCCGGCAGTGCGCCGCGCAACTCGGTCCAGCGCTGCACCAGCTTTTCGTGCAGCGAATTCCATTGATCCCCACCGGGGTAGCGGTCGGTGAGCCAATGCCACTGCACGATCGCCGCTTCCAGCAGCGAGGTCGGTGTGTCGGCGTTGTATTCGAGGAGTTTGGCCGGGCGCCGCGCGTCATAGCGCAGATCGAATCGGCCGTAGATATACGGGTCGCCGCGCCGCCAGGATTCGGCGATCGGACCCCAACTCCATTCGGGCAGACCGAAATCCGCGAAACGCTCGGTGAGCACGATGTGTTCGACGGCATTCAGGCACATCGAATGCAGCAGTTCGACATCGGCTTCGAGGGCGAGAATTTCATCCATCTCGAACTCGTAGTGCACCGACTCGTCCCAGTACGGTCGCGGATTGCCGCTGGCGTCGCGGCCGGGCGCGCCGTAGACCAGGCCCTGGTCCTCGGTGATCTGCTGCCAGCCCGGCCGCGGGGTGTCGCGGACCCGCCGCATCAGGAACCCCCGCCGGATTTGCTGCCGAGGCCTCCGCGCTGGATGACGGTGCCGCTCTTGGTCTTGATCTCGGCGCCCTTGGGTTTGACGGTGGTGCCGCCGGTGGGCGGTTGGCCGACGGTGTTGTTGCCGCCGTAGTAGTACCGATACTGCATGCCGTTGTAGATGAAGATGCCGCCGACGCCGGCGTGACCGGCCGAACTGGCTCGGCTGCACCTGTCGTCTTCGACCACGGTCTCGTTGCCGTTCTCGTCGATGACGGTGCAGTAGGCGGTGACCTGATCCGGCGCGGCCACCGCCCGGTAGGCCAGATAGCCACCGCCGACCAGGGCCGCCACACCCACCACGGCGGCGCCGCCGATCATCACGCGCTTGCGAGTCCGGCGAGCGGCTTCCTCGCGCGCGGCCGCGGCCTGTGCCTCGGCTTCGGCCTTTCGGCGTGTCTTGTCCCTGGCCCGCGCCTCGGCAACCGTCGGCGGGCGCGGCTGGGTCACGCCGGGTTCCTGGCGGTGGATGCTGCCGGGTCGTGGAGGTTGCGCAGCCGTCGCGGACTCCTGCGGTGGCGACGGCTTCGACAGCGACGGACGATCGGGCTCCGGGTGCTCATGCCCCGGCCCCGGACGACCGGATTCCTGCTGACCGGGCGACTGCGCAGGCCCGCCGCCACCGTCGTCCTCGGGCGGGCCCGCAGTGTTCGGAGTTTCGCTCATCGGTGCTCTCCTCCCCGCCCGCTCGGCCGACCTACCGTTCCTCGAATCCGTTCAGGTCGCCGCGCGCGGGCTCCCAGTTCTCCACCACCAGGGTGACACGGCCGGGCGTATCACCGCCGCGAAGCAGTTCCAGCAGGCGTTCGCACTCGGCCCGTGAGCCCTCGGCGACGACGTGCACTCGCCCGTCGCGGGCATTGGTGGCGTGCCCGGTGAGGCCGAGTTCCAGTGCGCGCGAACGGGTCCACCAGCGGAAGCCGACGCCCTGCACCAGACCGTGCACCCAGGCGCTGAGCCGGACCGGCTGCTGCGGGCTCGCCGACATCAGTCGGCGGTGTCGATGTCGAACGACAGCGTGACGTTGGTGCCGGCCTTCAGGGTGCGGCCGACGGTGCACACCTTGTCGATGGCGCGCTGCACGGTGACCAGTAGTCGCTCGCGGGCTTCGGGGTCCAGTTCGCTGAGGTCGAGTTCGAAGACCTCGTCGAGCTGCGGGTAGACCTCGTTCTCCCGGTCGGCGGCGCCGGAGACGCGGATGGTGGCGTCGTAGTTGTCGCCGAGACGACGCGAGAGCGGGAAGTCCGAGCTGAGCCCGGAGCAGGCGGCCAGCGCGATCTTGAGCAGCTCGCCGGGGGTGAACACGCCGGGTACGTTCTCCGATCCGATCAACACCTCGGCGCCGCGCGAGCTGCGCCCGGTGTAGCGCCGGGTGCCGGTGCGCTCGACCCACAGGGTGGTCGATCCGGGTGCGGCGTTGTTCGTGGATGCGGTGGTGCCCGCGGGGGCGGCGGTGCCGGTCACGGGTGCGGCGGTGTGTTCAGCCATGGGCTCGATCCTGCCATCTCGGTTCGGAGGCGATGCACGCCTGCCAACATCGCGGCCCGCGCGCTCATTCCTGGAAGCGGTAGCCCATGCCGGCTTCGGTGAGCAGATGTTTGGGCCGCGACGGGTCGTCCTCGAGCTTGCGGCGCAGCTGAGCCAGGTAGACGCGCAGGTAGTGGGTTTCGGTGGCATAGGACGGACCCCACACCTCGCGCAGCAGCTCACGACGGCCGACCAGCTTGCCGCGGTGGCGCACCAGCATTTCGAGCATGCCCCATTCGGTGGGCGTCAGATGCACGTTCGCGCCGTTCTTGGTGACCTTCTTCGCGGCGAGGTCGACGGTGAACGACGCCGTCACCACCACCGGATCACCCGAGTCGCCGTCGGTGGCGCCGCGCCGGACCGCGGCGCGCAGCCGGGCCAGCAGTTCGTCCATGCCGAACGGCTTGGTGACGTAGTCGTCGGCGCCCGCGTCGAGGGCCTCGACCTTGTCGGCGGAGTCGGTGCGCGCCGAGAGCACGATCACCGGCGCCGAGGTCCAGCCGCGCAGCCCGGCCAGTACCTCGATGCCATCCATATCCGGCAGCCCGAGGTCGAGGATCACCACGTCCGGATGCCGGTCGGCAGCCACCCGTAGCGCAGCGGTGCCGGTGCCCGCGGTGAACACCTCGTAGCCACGCACGGAGAGGTTGATCCGCAGCGCGCGCACGATCTGCGGTTCGTCATCGACCACCAGCACCTTGGTGGCGATCGCGTCGGGCTTCTTCTCGGTCATCGCAGCTTCCTGATCGGTCGACAGTCACCGGCACAGCCGGTCGCGCGGGTGGCGGCGCTGCTCATGTCACTCCCGCGCGGTCGGGGCCCTGGGCCGGGTCATCGCCGCGCGAGGAGCCCGCCGAATCCATTGTGGCGGGGCCTTCCCCGGATTCGTCGCTGTCGCGCGGTGGCGCCGCGTCCGCGCCAGCGGGTAGCTCGACGAGCATCGTCAGCCCGCCGCCGGGCGTCGGTTCGGCGTGCACGGTGCCGCCCATCGCTTCGACGAACCCGCGCACCACCGACAGGCCGAGTCCGACGCCGGTGCTGTTGTCCCGGTCGCCGAGCCGCTGGAACGGCTCGAACAGCTGCTCTTCGGCGCCGGCCGGGATACCGGGCCCGATATCGACCACCGCGATGGCGACCTTGCCGCCGTCGCGTTCGGCGGTGATCCGGATCGGGGTGCCCGGGGTGGAGTGACGTAGTGCGTTGTCGATGAGGTTGGCCAGGACTCGTTCGAGCAGCCCACCGTCGGCGCGCACCGACAGAGCATCCACGTCGACCTCCACCCGGTCCATCGCCGCCCGGCGCAGCCCGCGCGCACCCATGCCGACGCCGACCAAGGCACGATGCACCACTTCATCGAGGTAGACCTGCCGCAGCTGCGGCGACACCACCCCGACCGCCAGCCGCGAGGAATCGAGCAGATTGCCGACCAGCGCGGTGAGCTGATCCACCGATTCCTCCACCGTCTCCAGCAGTTCGGCGGTGTCCTCGGGCGAGAATTCGACGTCGTCGCTGCGCAGGCTCGACACGGCGGCTTTCGCCCCGGCCAGCGGGGTGCGCAGATCATGGCTGACGGCCGACAGCAACGCCCGCCGGAGCCGGTCGGCCTCCAGCAGTGCGGCCGCGGCGCCGGCTTCCTCGGCCAGCCGGGCCTGCCGCACCAGCCCGACGGCCTGATTGGCCACCGCGGTCAGCACCGGACGGTCCCCGGGGTCGAGTGGGTGGCCCGCCAGCAGCAGCCGGTGCACCGTGTCGCCCGCCTCGATCGTCGTGTCGGCGTCGCCGGGTCGGCACGGCGGTTCGGCGCCAACGGCAGCCAGCACGTCCTCCCCCGCGACCAGCGCCACCGCCCGCATACCGTAGGTTTCGCGGACCTGTTCGAGCAGTTTGGGCAGATCGGCGCCGTGCAACACCGCGCCCGCGAAGACGGTCAGCAGTTCGGCTTGCCGGGAGGCCTTGCGCGCCTGCCTGCTACGCGCGGCGGCCCGGTCGACCAGCGCGGCCATGGCCACCGCGACGATGAGCAAAACCGCGATGGTGAAGATGCTGTCGGGTTCGGCGACGGTGAGGCTGTAGCGCGGTTCGGCGAAGAACCAGTTCAGCAGCACCCCCGACAGCAGCGCCGAGATGGCCGCGGGCAGCACGCCGCCGAGCAGCGACACCAGCACCACCGCGACGAAGAACATCGCACTGAGCCCGCCCAACTCGAGCGCGCCGTCGAGGAACCAGGCGCCGATCGCGCAGACCAGCACCGGCACCACCAGCGCCGCCACCCACGCCCAGACCGGCCGCCGCAGCGACGGCCATGACCTGCGCCGGTTGGCTTCCTCGTGGGTGACCATGTGGACGTCGATCTTGCCCGACTGCTGCACCACCGCCGAGCCGATGCCCTCGTCGAAGATGCGCGCCCAGCGCGAGCGCCGGGAAGTGCCGAGCACCAGCTGGGTGGCATTGACCTCGCGGGCGAATTCCAGCAGGGCCGCGGGCACGTCCTCGCCGGTCACGGTGTGCAGCGAGGCGTCCAGGCCGGCCGCGAGTTCGCGCAACCGGGTCAATCGTGCGGTGGACACCCCGGCCAGGCCGTCGCCGCGCACCACGTGCACGACGACGAGCTCGGCGCTGGACTTGGTCGCGATGCGGCGGGCCCGGCGCACGATGGTCTCTGATTCCGGCCCACCGGTCACCGCCACCACGACCCGTTCCCGGGCCTCCCACAGGTCGGTGATCCGGTGGTCGGCGCGGTATTTGGCCAGGGCGGCGTCGACCTGGTCGGCCAGCCACAGCAGCGCCAGTTCACGCAGCGCGGTGAGATTGCCGGGCCGGAAATAGTTGCGCAGCGCCGCGTCGACCTTGTCGGCGGCGTAGACATTGCCGTGCGACATCCGGCGCCGCAGCGCCTCCGGGGTGATGTCGACCAGTTCGATCTGCTCGGCGGCACGTACCACTGCGTCGGGCACGGTTTCGCGCTGCTGGATGCCGGTGATCTGCTCGACCACGTCGTTGAGGCTTTCCAGGTGCTGGACATTGACGGTGGAGATCACGTCGATGCCGGCATCGAGCAGCTCCTCGATGTCCTGCCAGCGCTTCTCGTTCTTACTGCCCGGCGCGTTGGTGTGGGCCAGCTCGTCGACCAGCACCACGGCGGGTTCGCGTCGCAGCACCGCGGCGACGTCCAGTTCCTGGAATGCTGTGCCGCGGTATTCGATGACCTTCGGTGGAATGCGCTCGATACCGTCGAGCAGCGCGGCGGTCTTGGCGCGGCCATGGGTTTCGACGACGGCGGCCACCACATCGCGGCCGCGTTCCAGCCGCCGGTGCGCCTCGCCGAGCATGGCGTAGGTCTTGCCGACTCCTGGCGCGGCGCCCAGGTAGATCCGCAGATGCCCGCGCTTCACTCGTCCATCATGGCGCGCGGGGCACGCACTGCTCGCATGGGGCGCACCCGCACCACCCGCAGCTGCCGGCGTTGCTGTCGCAGGCCGATCATGCGGATGAGCAGCGCACAACAGAGAAAACCGAACACGACCGCAACGGTCACAGCCGACACGAGGATCTCCTTCCACGACCTGTGCACCGGTCGCGGGGATCCGACTGGCCGGTGACCCACTTCTACCGCGCGTTTCGGCCGCGAGCCGCGTCTTTACGGTCTCCTTACGGGCTTGCCGCCGTCCTTGACAGCTTCCTTCCGGGTGACCGGATGAGGCGTCAACGAAACGCAAATGCCGTGCCCGGCGCCGCCAAGAAGTCGTAAGGACCGGCCGCGAGAGCCCTTCTGGGCGCTTGACTCGATCTCCGGCGCGCTTCCCCTGACGAAGCGCGAAGGAGGTCTGGAACTGATGTCTGTGGTGGTGTACGCCGTGCTGACGATCGCGTTGTTCGCGGTGCTCGGCCTGATCCAGCGGGGGGTGGAGCGGCTGTGATCGCCAATCTCGTCGGCCTGGTGCTCGCTGTCGCGGTGGCCGGGTTCATGGTGGCCGCGCTGCTGTTCCCGGAGAGGTTCTAGTGAGTACCACTACCGCGGGGGTCGTGTTCGTCGTTTCCCTGATCGTCGCGCTGGCCGTGGTGCACGTGCCACTGGGCGACTACATGTATCGCGTCTACACCGGCACCCGGCATTCGCGGATCGAGCGCGTGATCTACCGCGTGATCGGTGTGCAGCCGGAGGTCGAGCAGACCTGGCCGGTGTACGCGCGCAGTGTGCTGGCCTTCTCGGCGGTCGGTGTGTTGTTGCTGTTCGGATTTCAGCTGGTCCAGGGTGGTCTGCCCTGGCATCTGAACGATCCGGCCACCGAGATGACGCCGGCGCTGGCCTGGAATACCGCGGTCAGCTTCGTCACCAATACCAACTGGCAGAACTACTCCGGCGAATCCACCCAGGGCCACCTGGTGCAGATGGCGGGCCTGGCCGTGCAGAATTTCGTCTCCGCGGCCGGCGGCATGGCGGTGGCGGTGGCGCTGGTACGCGGGTTCGCCCGCAGGCACACCGGCGATCTCGGCAATTTCTGGGTGGACCTGGTGCGCGGCACACTGCGCATCCTGCTCCCGATCGCGTTCGTCGCGGCGATCGCGCTGATCGCCGGCGGTGCGATCCAGAACTTCCAGCTGCACGATCAGGCGGCGCAGACGCTCAACGGTAGCGAGCAGACCATCACCGGCGGCCCGGTGGCGAGCCAGGAGGTCATCAAGGAACTCGGCACCAACGGCGGCGGCTTCTACAACGCCAATTCCGCGCACCCGTTCGAGAATCCGGCGACCTGGACCAACTGGCTGGAGATCTTGCTGATCCTGGTGATCAGCTGCTCGCTGCCGCGCACCTTCGGGCGCATGGTCGGCAGCCGTAAGCAGGGCTACGCGATCGTGGCGGTGATGGGCACCATCGCGCTCGCGAGTGTGGCGCTGACCAACCTGTTCCAGCTCCAGCACCACGGCACCGTCCCGACCGCGATCGGGGCGTCGATGGAGGGGGTGGAACAGCGCTTCGGCGTGGCGAATTCGGCCACCTTCGCGGCCTCGACCACGCTCACCTCGACCGGTGCGGTGAACTCCTTCCACGATTCCTACACCAGCCTCGGCGGCCTGATGACCATGTTCAACATGCAGCTCGGTGAGGTCGCGCCGGGCGGTGTGGGCGCCGGTCTGTACAGCATGCTCATCCTCGCCGTGATCACGGTGTTCGTGGCGGGGCTGATGGTCGGGCGCACACCGGAATACCTCGGCAAGAAGATCACGCCACGCGAAATCAAGCTGGCCGCGGCGTATTTCCTGGTGAGCCCGCTGATCGTGCTGGTGGGCACGGCGATCGCGATGGCCATGCCGGGTCAGCGCGCGAGCATGCTCAATACCGGCCCGCACGGGTTCTCGGAAGTGCTCTACGCCTTCACTTCCGCCGCCAACAACAACGGCTCGGCCTTCGCCGGCCTCACCGGCAATACCGAGTGGTACAACACCGCGCTCGGGCTGGCCATGCTGTTCGGCCGGTTCCTGCCGATCATTCTCGTTCTCGCGCTGGCCGGTTCACTGGCCCGCCAGGGCGTCACCCCCGCCTCGATCGGCACCCTGCCGACCCATCGCCCGCAGTTCGTCGGGATGGTCGCCGGGGTGACGGTGATCCTGGTCGCGCTCACCTTCCTGCCCGCGCTCGCGCTCGGGCCGCTCGCCGAAGGAATCCACTGATGACGACGTCTGTCACCGAAACACCGGGCCCCGCGCCGGCCTCGACCGCCACACGCGCGGTACCGCGCGGCGTGCTCGATCCCGCGTTGCTGCTGTCCGCGCTGCCCGAGGCACTGCGCAAACTCGATCCGCGCACCCTGTGGCGCAATCCGGTCATGCTGATCGTGGAGGTGGGCGCGGTCTGGTCGACCGTGCTCGCCCTCGCGGACCCGAGCTTCTTCGGCTGGGCCATCGTGGTGTGGTTGTGGCTGACGGTGCTGTTCGCCAATCTCGCCGAAGCCGTCGCCGAGGGCCGCGGTAAGGCGCAGGCCGATACGCTGCGCAAGGCCAAGACCGACACCGTCGCGCGCCGGCTGCCCGGCTGGGCGCCCGGTGCGCGGGTCACCGAGGAGCGCGTCGCCGCACCCCAGCTGCGCCGCGGTGATTACGTCGTGGTCGAGGCGGGTGAGGTGATTCCCGGTGACGGCGATGTGGTCGAAGGCATCGCTTCGGTGGACGAATCGGCCATCACCGGCGAATCCGCGCCCGTCATCCGGGAATCCGGCGGCGACCGATCGGCGGTCACCGGCGGTACCACGGTGCTGTCGGATCGGATCGTCGTCGAGATCACCCAGGAGCCGGGCGCGAGCTTCATCGACAAGATGATCGCGCTGGTCGAGGGCGCGAGCAGGCAGAAGACGCCGAACGAGATCGCGCTGAACATCCTGCTCGCCGCGTTGACGATCATCTTCGTCTTCGCGGTGGCGACCTTGCAGCCGATGGCGATCTTCGCCACATCGAACAACCCCGGCGTGCCCGACAGTGCGGCGCTGGACGCGCACGGTATCACCGGGATCGTGCTGGTGTCGTTGCTGGTGTGCCTGATCCCCACCACCATCGGCGCCTTGCTGTCGGCCATCGGTATCGCGGGCATGGACCGGCTGGTGCAGCGCAATGTGCTGGCGATGTCCGGGCGCGCGGTGGAGGCGGCGGGCGATGTGAACACGCTGCTGCTGGACAAGACCGGCACCATCACCCTCGGCAATCGGCAGGCCGCGGATTTCGTTGCGCTGCCCGGTATCTCCG
The DNA here is from genome assembly GCF_000284035.1 of Nocardia cyriacigeorgica GUH-2. Taxonomy (NCBI): domain Bacteria; kingdom Bacillati; phylum Actinomycetota; class Actinomycetes; order Mycobacteriales; family Nocardiaceae; genus Nocardia; species Nocardia cyriacigeorgica. Next base: position 4,284,328 of record NC_016887.1, read on the forward strand.
CCGACGCGCTCGCCGACGCCGCGCAGCTGTCCAGCCTGGCCGACGAGACACCCGAGGGCCGCTCCATCGTCATCTTCGCCAAACAGGCCTACGGCAAACGGGAACGCACCCCCGGTGAACTGACCGACGCGACCTGGGTGGAGTTCACCGCACAGACCCGCATGTCGGGCGTGGATCTCGCCGACGGACGCAGCCTCCGTAAAGGTGCGGCGTCGGCGGTCACCGAATGGGTGCGGTCCCAGGGCGGTTCGGTGGCCAGCGAGGTCGGCGCGATCGTCGACGGCATCTCCGCCTCCGGAGGCACGCCGTTGGTCGTCGGTGAGCTCGCCGCCGGGCAGGCCCGGTTGCTGGGAGTGGTGCATCTGAAGGATGTCGTCAAACACGGCATGCGGGAACGGTTCGACGAAATGCGCCGGATGGGTATCCGCACCGTGATGATCACCGGCGACAATCCGCTCACCGCCAAGGCCATCGCCGACGAGGCCGGCGTGGACGACTTCCTCGCCGAAGCCACGCCCGAAGACAAGTTGGCGCTGATCAAGAAGGAACAGGACGGCGGCAGGCTGGTGGCCATGACCGGCGATGGCACCAATGACGCACCGGCGCTGGCGCAGGCCGACGTGGGCGTGGCCATGAACACCGGCACCTCGGCCGCCAAGGAAGCCGGGAACATGGTCGATCTGGATTCGGATCCGACCAAGTTGATCGAGATCGTGGAGATCGGTAAACAGCTGCTCATCACCCGCGGCGCGCTGACCACCTTCTCCATCTCCAACGACATCGCCAAGTACTTCGCGATAATCCCGGCGCTGTTCGTCTCGCTGTTCCCCGGCCTGGACGCGTTGAACATCATGCGGCTGGCCAGCCCGCAGTCGGCGATCCTGTCGGCGGTCATCTTCAACGCGCTGGTGATCGTCGCGTTGATTCCGCTGGCCCTGCGCGGGGTGAAGTACCGGCCGAGCGACGCCTCCACGTTGTTGAGCCGCAATCTGCTGGTCTACGGCCTCGGCGGCATCATCGCCCCGTTCGCCGGCATCAAACTCATCGACCTCGTGGTCCACCTCCTCCCCGGGATGTCCTGATATGTCTGTGTTCTCGATGCGGAAATCCACCTGGATCCGCCAGCACCTGGCCGCGCTGCGCGCCCTGCTCGCACTGACCGCCGTCACCGGAATCGCCTATCCGCTCGCCGTCTTCGCGGCCGGACAGCTGCCCGGGCTCGACGACAAGGCCGATGGATCACTGCTGTACGCCGGCGGAAAGCTGGTCGGCTCCAGCCTCATCGGCCAGTCCTTCACCGACGCCGACGGCAACGCGCTGCCGCAGTACTTCCAGTCCCGCCCGTCCGCCGCCGGCGATGGCTACGACCCGCTGTCCACCTCCGCGAGCAACCTCGGCCCCGAGGACATCGTGGATACCGCCGACCGCACCAGCCTGCTCACCACCGTCTGCGCGCGCAGTAAGGAGATCGCCGACCGTGAGGGGGTCGACGGTTCCCGCCCGTTCTGCACCGAAGACGGGGTGGGCGCGGTGCTGTCGGTGATCGGGCCGCGCGACGGGTCCGGCGAGGTGAGTGCGCCGGTGCGGGTGGTCAGCGTCAACCAGCTCTGCCCCACGCGCCCGTTCCTGCCGGAGTATCTGGGCGTGGCGGTGGAGTGCGCCGAACCGGGTGCGGATTACTCGATCGGCCGCATCGTCCCGATCCGGGGGGACGCTCCCGCGGACCCGGTGGTTCCCGCCGACGCCGTCACCGCCAGTGGCAGCGGCCTCGACCCGCACATCTCCCCCGCCTACGCCGAACTCCAGATCCCGCGGATCGCGGCGGCCCGCGGCATCACGCAGGCAGAGGTGCGGGCCCTAGTGAGCGCGCACACCGACGGCCGGACGCTCGGCTTCCTCGGCGAACCCCGCGTCCGTGTCGTGGAGCTCAACCTGGCCTTGGACCGCGACCACCCATTCCGAGGCTGATCCCGGATGCGGGTGCCGTGGTCATAGATCGCGGCACCCGCGCCTCGACGCGGGCCGTGTGCCGATCGCCACGATGTATTCACGGCCGGACCCGGCAACCAGGTCGGCGACAGCGACGGCTCCGTCGAGGGTCATCTGCTCAGCGGGCACCCCAGTCCGTCCGGGCGACCGGTCGAGAGTCTCGCGCTGCCCGTCCGGAGCTATCAGCTCTGCTCGGATCGATCGATGACGACATCACCGGCCGCGTCCGGCACGACGAATTCCAGCAAACGCGCGGCCTCGGCGAGGACGGCGCTCTCGCCGGCGCGGTCGAGCGGGTACCAGGGCAGGATGCGGATGGTGGTCTTGTCCAGGACCCAGCGGCCATGGGTGAATCCGTCCACCAGAAAGACCGGGATGCCCGCCGAGGCCTCGCGGGCGGTGCGTTGCCGGTCGTGCTCGGCGATGATGCGGCGGCGGTCCTTGTGTCCGAGCAGGGCATTGTCGAAGGCAGGCAGGAAGCGGACCGGCACCGGCAGGTCCGCGGGGGCGAGCGGGGCGTCGGGGAGGTCGAACAGTTCGCGGCCGTCCTCGGCGCGGAATACCCGCAGGCCGGGCCGCAGCCGGGCCAGTATCGCGGCCAAGCGGGTGACGCCGGACCACGCCTGCACATCGGCGACCGTGGCGGGACCGAAGGCCGCCAGATAGCGCAGCACGAGGGTGTCCGGATCGGGTTCGGCCGCCAGCGGTGCCCCGATCCACTCCTCGGCCAGCCCCACGGTGACGTAGCGGTTGGTCCAGCGGCCCCACGCACCGGTATCGGCGCCGTGTGCCATCGGCACCAGCACCTCCACGCTGTCGGCGAGGCGGCGGGCGAGCCGATCGGGAAAATGCTCGCCCAGCAGCTTGCCCAGCTCGGTGCGTGGCATCATGCGGCCGGTCAGCAGACGTCTGCCGTGGGCGGCGAGCTCGGCGAGATCAATGCCCTCGATCTCGTCGCGGTAGTAGGCCGCCTTCAGCAACGAATCCACCCAGGGCTGCACGGTCGGGCGCAGCCAGCGGTAGTCCTCGTCGGTGGCCAGGTGCACGGTGCGGCGAATCATGGTGGAGCGCACCACTTTCTGCTCCCGCAGCAGCACCTCGAGGTCGTCGTGCCGGAACCCGTGCACCCGCGCCCACAAGCCCACATAGGGCCAATTCGGTTCCTGTCCCTGCACGGCCACCAACTGCCGGATCACCTCGAGCGGCGCCTCGTCCACGCGTTCGGCCAGCCGCTGCCGCACCAGCAGCGTCCTGTTCAACTCACGTAACGACAGCTCCCGCATGGTCGTCGATTATGGCCGAACCCACCGACAGGTCCGGCCGCCGAACTCACGGGAACGGACGGCACATCGACGGATACGCCAGGTCCCGGCACGGCATGTTCCCGGCCGCCCGGATGACGTCCTCGCCGCCGGCCTCGGTGAGGAACCGCAGGAAACTCGCCCCCAGCGAACCGGGCGCGAAATCGCCGTAACTGTAGGCGTACTCGATTCCCCAGAACGGGTAGATGCGGTTGGCGGCCGCTTCCCGGGTGGCCTGCTGGCCGTTGATGGTCACCGTCGCGACCTGCGTGGATTCCGCGGCGTCGGCATGTTCGGCGTAGCCCACCGCGCCGGGGGTCTCGGCGACCGCGGCCAGCATGTCCTTGGTGACCGCCACATCGCAGCGGCCCGGACCCGGCTCGCGGCGGATCTCACGGCAGGTGGCGTCCCGCGCGGGCGGCTGTTCGGCGTCGAGCAGCCGGTCCTCGAAGGTGCGGCGCGTCCCGGACCCCGGGTGCCGGTTGATCAGCCGCACCGGCAGGTCCGCCCCGCCCAGTTCGCTCCAGTTCTGCACCCGTCCGGCGTACAGGTCGCGGATCTGCTCGACGGTCAGATGACGGATCTTGGTGCCCGGATGCACGATGACGCTGAACAGCGACAGCGCCAGCGGTCGTTCCACCAGCGCCGGATAGTCCACCCCCATCGGGCCGTCGGCGATGGCCAGCAGTGCGGGATTGTCGTTGCCCTCCGACTCCAGCCGGTTCATGCCCGGTTCGCTGCCCTCGAAGGCGAATTCGAAACGCGCGCCGCGGCAACTGTGTTTGTACACATCGGCGGCCTCGCGAATCACTTCTTCGAATGCCGTCGACCCGACCACGGTCAGCTTGCCGTCGGCGCAGCCCAGCGGCGCCTTGCCCCGTTCGACCGCCGCGACGATGAACTGGGCCACGATCACCACCACCAGAAACGCGATGAGCGCGATCATGAACAGCGGAATGCCGGTCTGGCTGCGGGTTTCGGTGACCCGGCCGCCTTTGATCATGCCCTGCAACCGCGGCGGCGGATACTCCCCCGTCCCGGCCGACCGCTGCAGAATGGCCAGGATCTTGTAGTGGTCGGCCCGATTGAGCGGTACCCGGGGCAGATCGATGATGCCGACATTGTCGGAGGTTTCCCGTACCGCGATGCCCGAGTCGGGTTCGAGCAGGTCGCCCAGGGCGGGATCGCTGAGTTCGGTGACGGCCATGCCGATCACCCGCCGCTGCGGGAATCGCAGGTGCAGCCCGGCGCGGCCGTTGTCGGGCACGCCGTAGTCGGCGCTGTCGAGGGAGGTGGCGCCGCTGTTCTCGATCCGCATCAGGACCACCGACAGGTCCTTCAGATCGGGGCTCGCCCCGTCGGCCTGCGGCCGCAGCTGGGGCAGCACGCCGGGGAACACCGATTCGATCTCACCGGTGACCGGGGTATCCATCTGCACCCGGTAGCCGAGTTGTTTACGCCCGACGAAGACGAACTCCCACAGGAAGGCCCCGACCGGCACCGCGATACCGATGAGCGCGAGCACGATCTCTAGCGGAAAGCCGCCCACTGCAGTGTCCCTCCCCAACGAAAATGCGTGGCAACCATTTTCGGCTGCACCCGGCGCAATTCACCAGCGCCGGCCGAATTGTTCGCCAACAGTTAATCAAACGGCAGCGCACTCACGCGCCGGATTGCCGCGTCCATTCCAGCAGTTCGTCCACCGGCCGGGTATTGATGACACGTTCAGCAGGCACCTCGTTGGCCACCGCGCGAGCGCAACCGTAGCCCTGCCAATCCAGTTGGCCGGGGGCGTGCGCGTCGGTGTCGACGGCGAATTCGCACCCGATCTCGACGGCCAGTCGCATCAATCTGCTCGGTGGATCCTGCCGTTCGGGCCTGCTGTTGATCTCGACCGCGGTGCCGAAACGCCGGCACGCCTCGAAGACCAGCTCGGCGTCGAATTCCGATTCCGGACGGGTGCCGCGCCCGCCGAGCACCAGCCGTCCGGTGCAGTGCCCGAGCACATCGACCAGCGGGTTGGCCACGGCGTAGACCATGCGCTTGGTCATGGTCTCACTGTCGTCACGCAGTCGCGAATGCACGCTGGCCACCACGATATCCAGTTCATCGAGCAGGTCGGGGTCCTGATCGAGGCTGCCGTCGTCGAGGATGTCGACCTCGATGCCGGTGAGGATACGAAACGGCGCGAGCTCGGCATTCAACTGCGCCACCACGTCCAGCTGGCGCCGCAGCCGTTCGGCGGACAGCCCGTTGGCGACCGTCAGCCGGGGCGAATGATCCGTCAGCGCACAGTATTCGTGGCCGAGCGCGGCCGCGGTGCGCATCATCTCCGCGATCGGGCTGCCGCCGTCGGACCAATCGGAATGGGTGTGCAGGTCGCCGCGCAGCAGCCGGCGCAGCGGCCTGCCCTCGATGCCGATGGGTTCGGCGGCGGCGCGCAGTTCGGTCAGATACTTCGGCACCACACCGGAGTACGCCTGCTCGATGACGGCGGCGGTCTTCGGCCCGATCCCGGCCAGTTCCTGCCAGCTGCCCGCCGCCCGCCGTGCCGCGCGTTCGTCCTCGCTGAGCCCGGCGACGATATCGGCGGCGCGCCGATACGCCTGCACCCGATGGGTTTTCGCACGCTCACGCTCGAGCCAGAAACCGATCTCGCGCAGCGCCGCCACCGGCCCCGGCACGGTGTCCGGGTCCGGTGGCTGCCTCGACTCGTCGCCGGCCACCGCGGCCTATCGGATCCTGGCGTATTTCACGAAGGCCACGCCGTCCTCGAAGACCTGGCTGGTGATCACCCGGAACCGGGTCGGCTCGGGCAGTTTGGGGCCGTCGCCGAACAGCGAACGGCCCCGGCCGAGCACGATCGGGTACAGCTTGAGGAAGATCTGGTCGATCTCCGGCAGCAGCACCTGGGCCAGCTCGCCGCCACCGCACAGCCAGATGCCGAGCCCCTTGTCGCGTTTGAGCTCGCGCACCTTGGCCAGCGGGTCGGCCGAGATCAGCTCGACGGCTGGGTCCGGGCTCTCCGGCAAGGTCGTGGAGACCACGAACTGCCGCAGATGCGCGTACGGGCTCGACGTGCCGGTGCGCACCCCGAAGTCGTGGGTCTTGCGGCCCATCAGCACCGTATCGAAGTTGGCGTTGCGCTTATCGATCCCGAGCGCCTCGCGCACTTTGGTCGGCAGCGTTTCCGGGTACTGCGCCGTGATCGCCGGGCCGTGGTCGCCGCCGACCGGGAAGAAGTCGACCGACCCGTCCTCGGTGGCGATGAACCCGTCGATAGTAGATGCGACGTAGTAGGTGAGCTTGCGCATGTGTCCTTCCTGCACGGCCGGTGTCACAGTAGAGCCGTATGCAGAAACGGTAGCTCGCTATCGGGTCCTCGGGCGAGGCTTCCGCTGGCATCGCGGACACGAAAACGACGAGCGGTTCATGAACTTCTCCCGCACGATCGGCGCCCCGCAGCGCGGGCACGGCCGGTCTGCGCGGCCGTAGACGGCCAGCGAGCGTTCGAAGTATCCGGAATCGCCGTTGACGTCGACATACAGGGCGTCGAAGGAGGTGCCACCGGCGGCCAGCGCATCGCGCATGACGGCGGCGGCATCGGCGAGCAGCGTGTGCAGCACCGGCCTGCTCAGCCCGGAGGCGATCCGGCAGCCGTGCAGCTTCGCCCGCCACAGGGCCTCGTCGGCGTAGATGTTGCCGACGCCGGAAATGACCGTCTGATCCAGCAGCACCCGTTTGATCTCGGTGTTCTTGGCCCGGATCGCGGCCACCACGGCCTCGGGGTCGAAGCGCGGATCCAGCGGGTCGCGGGCGATATGGGCAACCGGTTCGGGGACGCGGGTGCCGTCCACCTCGACCAGCTCGGCCAGCGCCCAGCCGCCGAAGGTGCGCTGGTCGACGAAGCGCAGCTCGGCGCCGTTATCGAGGGTGGCCCGGATGTGGGCGTGCTTTTCCACCGGCGCCTCGGCCGGCCGGATCAGCATCTGCCCGCTCATGCCGAGGTGGACGACCAGTGCGAGATCGGGATCGTCGAAGGTCAGCCACAGGTATTTGCCGCGTCGTTCGGCGGCGGTGACGCGCAGCCCGGACAGCCGGGCGGCGAGGTCGGCGGCACCTTCCAGATGACGGCGCACCGAGCGCGGATGGGCGACGGCCACCGATTCGATGACATGGCCAACCACGTGATCGGCCAGACCGCGCCGCACGACCTCGACTTCGGGAAGTTCGGGCACGTCAGGATTCGGCGGTGAGCGCCTGGTAGGCGGCCCCCGCGGCCTTCTGCTCGGCTTCCTTCTTGGACCGGCCGACGCCCTGACCGTAGGCCTGGCCGCCGATCACCGTGGTCGCGGTGAATTCCTTGTCGTGGTCGGGCCCGGTGGAGGTGATCTCGTAACTGGGCACGCCGAGACCGCGTTCGGCGGTGAGCTCCTGCAGGCTGGTCTTCCAGTCGAGCCCGGCACCCATGCGGGGACCGCGTTCGAGCAGGTCGGCGAACAGCCGGAGCACCACACCGCGAGCAACCTCGATGCCGTGCTCGAGATGCACGGCACCCAGCAGTGACTCCATGCCGTCGGCGAGGATGCTCGGCTTGTCCCGGCCGCCGGTGAGCTCTTCGCCCTTACCGAGCAGCAGGTGCGCGCCGAGACCGCCCTCGCCGAGACCGCGAGCGACCTCGGCGAGCGCGTGCATATTGACCACGCTGGCACGCAGTTTCGCGAGCTCGCCCTCGGACTTGTCCGGGTGCTCGTGATAGAGCCGTTCGGTGATGCTCAGCCCGAGCACCGAGTCGCCCAGGAATTCCAGGCGCTCGTTGGTCGGGAGTCCACCGTTCTCGTACGCGTACGAGCGGTGGGTGAGCGCGAGCGTCAGCAGCTCCGGCCGTATCTCGACCCCGAGTGCGGCGAGCAGGCTCGCGTGGTCACCGGAGGGGCCGAGTTCGTCCTTACCGGCGGTCACGGCTGATCTGGTGCTCAGACCGCAGAGGTGACCTGGCGGCCCTTGTAGGTGCCGCAGGACGGGCAGGCGATGTGCGGGAGGGTCTTCTCACCGCAGGCCCGGTTGGAGCAGGTGACGAGGGTCGGCGCGGCAGCCTTCCACTGGCTGCGCCGCGACCTGGTGTTGGAACGGGACATCCGGCGCTTGGGAACGGCCACGACTACTTCTCCTCTGTCTGTGTATCTGCCCGGTCGGCAGTGTCTGCCTGTTCGGCGGAACGGTCTGGGGTGGCGGCACCCGCGTCGGGGCTGCCTGTGCTGGGCGAATCGGCGGCGAACTTCGCCAGCCCGGCCCAGCGAGGGTCAAGTATCTCATGCCCATGATCAGAACCCGCAATCGCCATCCGTACGCCACATTCCGGGCACAGTCCGGCACAGTCGGGCGTGCACAGCGGCTGCAGCGGGAGCTCGACGCCGAGGGCGTCGACGATGACGGGCTCGAGGTCGATGAGATCGTCGGCCATCCGGTACACCTCGTCCTCGGAGGTGGTCTGCTCGGTGGCGCTGTCGGGGTAGGCGAACAGCTCGGTCAGCGACAGCTCGATCTCGTCGTCGAACGGTTCCAGGCAGCGCGAGCATTCGCCGGTGAGCGGCGCCGACACCGTCCCGGTGATCAGCACGCCCTCGGAGACCGCCTGCAAGCGCAGGTCGAGCTCCACCTCGGCGCCGGCGGGCACGGCGATCAGGTCGAGTCCGAGACGTTCGGTCGTGGTCACCGTGCGATGCAGTTCACGCATCGACCCGGCGCCGCGGCCGAGGTTACGGACGTCCAGCACGAAACCCGCGTCCGGCGCCGGGTGCGAGCCGGTACGCGAACGCGAGGCGGAACCGGAACCGGCGGGCATCACGAACTCACCTTCATGATCAGGGGGAATGGGCAACCACTCCACAATACGCGACACCGAGCAGCCGACCCAAGTCGAGCCGCTCAGCGGCCTTTCCGTCCGGATCGGCCCCCGCCCTCTCGCGCCGCGTCGGCCCTAACGGCGGACCGGGCGAGATCACCGCCGTGCGCCGCTGAGGTGCGGACTAGCGACGGTAATCGGAGGCGTAGTCGGGCATTCCCATCCCGGTACGCAACTGCTGACGACCCCGCCCGACGATGCGCAGCGTGCCGTTGAGCGTCTCCTCGAACTCGGCGAGCTTGGAATCGACGTAGTGATCGCATTCCTCGCGCATGCGGTCGGAATCGGCCTGCGCGGCGTCGATGAGCCGGGCCGATTCCGCGTGCGCGGCCCGCACCACCTCGGTCTGGGCGACCAGCCGGTCCTGCTCGGCCTTGCCCTCGGCGACCGAGCGCTCATAGGCGGCCTTACCCGCCTCGATCATCCGTTCGGACTCCGCCCGCGCCCGTCCGGTGAGCGCCTCGTATTCGGCGTTGCCGTCGGCGACCACCCGGGCGGCCTCGGCCTCGGCGGTGTCGACCAGATGGTCGGCGTGCGCGGTGGCCTCGGCGACCATCCGGTCGGCGTGCGCCTTGGCATCGGCGAGGATGCGGTCGGCCTCGGCCCGCGCGTTCTCGATGGTCTCGGCGGCCTGCTCGTTGGCGCCGGTCACCGCCGTCTCGGCGGCGTTGCGGGCATCGGTGACGATCTTGTCGCGATGGTCGAGGACGTCCTGGGCGTCGTCGAGTTCGCCGGGCAGGGCGTCTCTGACGTCGTCGAGTAGTTCCAGCACATCACCGCGCGGCACGATGCAATTGCGCGTCGGCGGGATCCCGCGCGCCTCTTCGACGATGGCGACCAACTCGTCGAGTGCTTCGAATACGCGATACATGCTCACTTACCCCGCTCTCCAGATCGACGGCGAACTTCCGTCGTCGCCCAGTGTGCCCTGCGCCACGGCCCCTGCCGAGTCCCTTTCCGGTGTGTCGTGCCAGTGTCTCGCAGACCACAGAAATCAAGTGGAGTAAGGGCCTCCGCTTCGTGCTAAATTCGTTCGGAAGCCAGTCGGCGGGAAGGAATGCGAAACCCTCGCAGTTGTCCTACCTGTCGGCTCACGTTCGATCGGAATGACCATGACCGTCCTGGAACTACCGCGACCGGCACTGCCCACCGCGCGCGTTCTCACGCCGCTGGCCGGGCCGTACCCGGATCTGCGGGACGTGTCGAGCAGGCGGCTGGGTCGCACGCTCGGATATCTGCGCGGCGATCGGGCATTCCCCCAGCTCATCCGGTTCGCTCTGGTCGGCGGGTGCTCCAACATCGCCTACGTACTGCTGTTCTTCGGCATGCTCGGCATCGGGCCGCTGGTGGCCAATGTGGTCGGTTCGATCGTCAGCACGATCATCGCCAACGAACTGCACCGGCAGCTCACCTTCCACGCCGCCGACCGGGTCGGCTGGTTCACCGCCCAGTGGGAGGGCGGCGGGCTCGCCCTGGCCGGACTCGGCATCTCCACCGCAGGCCTGGCCGCCCTCGATTTCTGGGCGCCCGGCCTCGACAGCACCTACCAGGCCGCCGCCGTCCTCGGTATCACCGCCGCCGTCGGCGGGCTGCGCTTCCTGGCGCTGCGCGGTCTGGTCTTCTGAACCCGCACAGAGATTCGCCCCGGTCCACGCGGTGGAGCCGGGGCGAAGTCGTGCAGGCGGTCAGCTCGCGCGTTCGGCGATCCGTTCCATGAGCCGCTTGTGCACCGCGGGCGGGAGCATGTCGCTGACGTCACCGCCGTAGGTCGCCACTTCCTTGACCAGCGAGCTGGACAGGTAGCTCAGCGACGGATTGGTGGCGATGAAGAAGGTGTCTACCCCGGCCAGCTTGTGGTTCATCTGGGCCATCTGGAGTTCGTAGCCGAAGTCGCCCGCGTCGCGCAGACCCTTGACGATCGCGGTGATGCCCTCCTGCTTGGCGAAGTCGACCGTCAGGCCCTGCCAGGACGCGACACGCACGTTGGGCAGGTGGGCGACCGATTCGCGCAACAGTTCCATGCGCTCGTCGACGGTGAACATGCCCTGTTTCTTGGGATTCACATTGACCGTGACGATCACCTCGTCGAACTGCGCGGCCGCGCGAGCGAACACATCGAGGTGACCGTTGGTGACCGGGTCGAAGGATCCGGGGCACAGTGCTGCAGCCATGGTCAAACGCTAGCACCGAACTCGGCGAGCTCGATTCTGGTCTCCCCGTACTTGCGCGGCTTCAGCGGCGCATAGCCTGCGGGCCAGGCGATTTCAGGCGAGCGAATGGATCGCTCGACGATCACCAGTGCCTCCGGCGCGAGCCAGCCGTTGCCGGCCAGAGCTGTGAGATCGGCCATCACGCCCTCGGTGGGCACGTCGTACGGCGGGTCGGCGAAGACCAGATCGAAGGCGGCGGATGCACTCTGTGCGAGCACCACGCCCACTGCCCCCACCCGCAACTCGGCCCCGGACAGTCCGAGATCGGCGATATTGCCGCGCACCACCGCCGCGGCCTTGCGATCGGATTCGATCAGCAAGGCCCGTGCCGCGCCGCGCGAGAGCGCCTCCAGCCCGAGCGCACCAGACCCCGCGTAGAGGTCCAGCACCCGGGCACCGTCCAGATCCAGCCGGGCGTCGATCGCGCTGAAGAGCGCCTCGCGCACCCGGTCCGAGGTGGGCCGGGTGCCCGCGGGCGGGACGCGCAGGCGGCGCCCGCCCGCGGTCCCGGCGACGATGCGCGTCATTCGGATTCGCGCACGGCCAGCTCGATCAGCAGGTCACCACCCTCGACCTGCTGCACCTTGCCGATCGCGACCCGGCCGACCAGTCCGGCGCGCGGCGCGGTGATCGCAGCCTCCATCTTCATGGCCTCGATGGTGCCGATGGTGTCACCGGCGGCCACGGTGTCGCCCTCGGAGACGGCCAGGGTCACCACACCGGCGAACGGTGCGGCGATGTGGCCGGCGTTGTTCTTGTCGGCCTTCTCCGCGGCCGGGATCTCGCTGGCCACCGACCGGTCGCGCACCGACACCGGCCGCAGCTGGCCGTTGATGATGCACATGACCGTGCGCATACCGCGCTCGTCGGGCTCGGAGATCGCCTCCAGGCCGATGAGCAGCGTGACGCCCTTCTCCAGCTGCACCCGGTGTTCCTCACCGCGACGCAGGCCGTAGAAGAACTGGTTGGCCGACAGACCGGTGGTGTCGCCGTATTTGTCGCGGTGGGCGAGGAATTCGGCGGTGGGCCCGGGGAACAGCAGCCGGTTGAGGGTGGCGCGCCGCTGCTCGGAGGTGCCCGCCAGCCCGGCCTCGTCCTCGGGCGTGAGCGGGGTTTCCGGCTTGGCGGTTCCGCGTCCGGCCAGTGCCTTGGTGCGGAACGGTTCGGGCCAGCCGCCGGCCGGGGTGCCGAGTTCGCCGCGCAGGAATCCGATCACCGAATCGGGGATGTCGTAGCGGCCGGGGTCGGCGGCGAAGTCCTCGATGTCGACGCCGGTGCCGACCAGCGACAGCGCCAGATCGCCGACCACCTTCGACGACGGCGTCACCTTCACCAGCCGGCCCAGCAGCCGGTCGGCGGCGGCGTACTTGGCCTCGACCTCTTCGAACCGATCGCCGAGGCCGAGCGCGATCGCCTGCTGCCGCAGGTTCGACAGCTGACCGCCGGGGATCTCATGGGTGTAGACGCGGCCGGTCGGTGCGGGCAGACCGGACTCGAACGGCGCGTACACCTTGCGCAGCGCCTCCCAGTACGGCTCCAGATCGCAGACGTTCTGCAAGTTCAGCCCGGTGTCGTGCGGACTGTTGGCCGCGGCCGCCACGATCGCCGACAGGGCGGGCTGACTGGTGGTGCCGGCCATCGCGGCACTGGCACCGTCGACGGCGTCGGCGCCGGCCTGCCAGGCCGCCAGGTAGGTGGCCAGCTGACCGCCGGGGGTGTCGTGGGTGTGCACGTGCACCGGCAGATCGAAGTTGCTGCGCAGCGCCGAGACCAGGGTGGCGGCGGCGGGCGCGCGCAGCAGGCCGGCCATGTCCTTGATGGCGAGCACGTGGGCGCCCGCGTCGACGATCTGCTCGGCGAGCTTGAGGTAGTAGTCGAGGGTGTAGATGTTCTCGTCCGGGTTGGACAGGTCGCCGGTGTAGCTCATCGCGACTTCGGCCACCGCGGTTCCGGTTTCGCGGACCGCGTCGATGGCCGGGCGCATCTGGTCGACGTTGTTGAGCGCGTCGAAGATGCGGAAGATGTCGATACCGGTGGCCGTGGCCTCGGAGACGAACGCCCGGGTCACCTTCTCCGGGTACGGCGTGTAGCCGACGGTGTTGCGGCCGCGCAGCAGCATCTGCAGGCAGATATTCGGGATCGCCTCGCGCAGCGCGGCCAGCCGCTCCCACGGGTCCTCGTAGAGGAAGCGCAGCGCGACGTCGTAGGTGGCGCCGCCCCAGGCCTCGATCGACAGCAGCTCGGGAGTCAGCCGGGCGACGTGACCGGCCACCGCGAGCAGTCCGCCGGTGCGTACCCGGGTAGCCAGCAGGGACTGATGGGCATCGCGGAAGGTGGTGTCGGTGACCGCGACGGCGTCCTGTTCGCGCAGCGCCCGCGCGAAACCCTCGGGGCCCAGCGTCAGCAGCCGCTGACGCGAGCCGTCCGGCGGCGGCACCGACAGGTCGATGGCGGGCAGTTTGTCGTGCGGGTACACCGCGGTCGGGCGCTCACCGTGCGGCTTGTTGACGGTGACGTCGGCCAGGTACTCGAGGATCTTGGTGCCGCGGTCGGCGGACCGGCGCAGGTCCAGCAGCTGCGGGCGCTCATCGATGAACGAGGTGGTGACCTTGCCGGCCCGGAAGTCCGGATCGTCGAGCACCGCGAGCAGGAACGGGATGTTGGTGGTGACACCGCGGATGCGGAACTCGGCCAGCGCGCGCCGGGCCCGGGCGGCCGCCGCCGGGAAATCGCGGCCCCGGCAGGTCAGCTTGACCAGCATGGAGTCGAAGTAGGCGCCGATCTCGGCACCGAGGTTGGCGCCGCCGTCGAGCCGGATACCCGCGCCGCCCGGGGTGCGGTAGGCGGTGATGCGGCCGGTGTCGGGGCGGAAGCCGTTGGCCGGGTCCTCGGTGGTGATCCGGCACTGCATGGCCGCGCCGCGGATGGCGACGGTGTCCTGGCTCAGCCCGAGATCGGCCAGCGATTCACCGGCGGCGATGCGCAGCTGCGACTGCACCAGATCCACATCGGTGATCTCCTCGGTCACCGTGTGCTCGACCTGGATTCGCGGGTTCATCTCGATGAAGACGTGGTTGCCGCGCTCGTCGAGCAGGAACTCGACGGTGCCTGCGCAGCTGTAGCCGATCTCGCGGGCGAAGGCCACCGCGTCGGCGCAGATCTTCTCGCGCAGTGCGGGATCGAGGTTCGGCGCGGGCGCCAGCTCGATCACCTTCTGATGGCGACGCTGCACCGAACAGTCGCGCTCGAACAGGTGCATGACGTTGCCCTGGGTGTCGGCCAGGATCTGCACCTCGATGTGGCGCGGGTTCACCACGGCCTGTTCGAGGAAGACGGTCGGGTCGCCGAAGGCCGATTCGGCCTCGCGGGAGGCGGCTTCGATGGATTCACGCAGCTGCGCGGGCGTGGCGACGCGGCGCATACCGCGACCGCCACCACCGGCGACCGCCTTGACGAAGACCGGGAATTCCATCGTTTCCGCCGCCGCGAGCAGCTCGTCGACGTTTGCCGACGGTTCGCTCGACTTCAGCACCGGCAGTCCGGCCGCCTTGGCCGCGGCGATAGCGCGCGCCTTGTTACCGGCGAGCTCGAGTACCTCGGCGGAGGGGCCGATGAAGGTGATGCCCTCGCGTGCGCAGGCCGCGGCGAGGTCGGGGTTCTCGGACAGGAAGCCGTAGCCGGGGTAGATCGCGTCGGCACCGGCTGTCTTGGCCGCCTCGATGATGGCGTCGATGGACAGGTATGCCCGGACGGGGTGGCCTTCCTCGCCGATCTGATAGGCCTCGTCCGCCTTCAGGCGGTGGACCGAGTTGCGGTCCTCATGCGGGAAGACGGCCACCGTCCCGATGCCGAGTTCGTAGGCCGCGCGGAAGGCGCGGATGGCGATTTCGCCGCGGTTGGCAACCAAGACTTTCGAGAACATTGACCTAAGGTACCCGCCTTCGCACCGTGGGCCGACAGGGAAGTCCCCTTCGGGGCAATCTTCACAACCGGTCCTTGCACGGTTGCGAAGTTGCGTTCATCCGGCCGTCATATCTCACCGCCCGGCCCGGCGGATCGTGCGGAGAACTCCGCGCCGTAGCTACTGGCCGGTTACCTACTGGCGAGTCACCACCAGCGCAGGGTGCGGTGTCGCAGGCCACCACGCAATTGGCCGACGCCGACGCCCATCAGCAGGCCACGCTCCTCACCGGTCAGCCCGCGCGAGAATGCGAGCCGGACCAGGCGGATCAGCACCTCCGGCAGATGGATCTGCGGAAGACCGTTGTCCGGGAACTCCGCATTGAGCCGGGCCAACCCGATCCCGCGGGCCCGGCCCTGCCGGAAGCCCGGCCGGAAACCACGGCGATAGCGATAGGCGACCAGCGCCTCGGGCAAGAACCCGGTGCGGAATCCTTCGCGATGGGCTTTCCAGCCGAAGGCGAGATCTTCGTTGGCGGCATAGGTGACGTCGATGCCGCCGAGTTTGCGATAGACATTCGCCCGGCATGCCATCGCACAGCCGACGATCACCGGGGCGAACACACCGGCCGGCTGGAACTGCTCCGGCTCGGGCACCTCCGCAATGCCCCGGCGGTTGTCGGCATTGAGCGAGCGGCCTTCGACCGCACAACTGATCAGGTCGTAGCCCTCGTCGAGGAATGCCAGCATGCGGCGCATCCAGTCCGGATGCACGCGGTCGTCGTGGTCGCAGAACAGCAGGACCTCGCCGGTGGCGTGCTCGGCGCCGACGTTGCGGGCATAGGCCGCGCCCGCGGTGTCCGAGGCCGGCACGTAGCGCAGGTTCAGCCGGGTGCCCAGCGGGTGGGCGGCCAGATGCGCCTCGAGGCCGGGTGCGCTGCGGTTGTCCGCGACGACGACCTCGAACTCGCCGGGGTGGTCTTGTTCGGCGAGTGCCGCGAGCTGCTCGTCGAGGTGGCCTCGATCGGCATCGGTGGCGATGTGCGCGGGAATGACGACCGAGGTCATCGGGGTTTTCGGCGCCAGCACGGCTCCTCCTCCTCGCCGGTGTGAAAATCCGATATTTAGGTTAGGACAGGACCGGGCGGCTCACCACTCGAGCGCTGCCCCGACTATCGTGGGCACCGCAGCTGGTTCGCCGGCCGGACGACTTGGAGCCCCGAACGTCCGTCCCCGGCGTCGAAGCCCGCCCCCGTGGCGGGTGAGAGGGAACCCGGTGGAAATCCGGGACTGTCCCGCAGCGGTGAGTGGGAACGACCGCCGTCATCAGCACTGGGCACACCGCCTGGGAAGCGACGGCCAGTAGGTCGGCCGAAGTGGCCGGTGCCCGCGAGTCCGAAGACCTGCCCGTTGTGCCGGATACGCCGTATCCGGCGGCCATCGCCTCGTGGACCGGGCGCTCGCCACCAGTGTTGCCATAACGACCCGTCTGCCGGGTCGTCCGGGGCCTCATCGGTGCCGTGCGTTTCCGAAACGGCGATTGCTGTCGAACTTCAGCACTGGAGAAACACCGTGACTGTTCTTACCCATACCCCGTTCACCGCAACGGTTCTCGGACTTCCCCGGGTGGGGCCACGCCGGGAACTCAAGCGCGCCACCGAGTCCTATTGGGCCGGACGCATCGACGCCGCCGAGCTGCACCGCGTCGCCCGCGAATTACGTCGCGCCCAGTACACCGAATTGCGCATCGCCGGAATGGATTCGATTCCGGTCGGCACCTTCTCCTACTACGACCAGATGCTCGACACCGCCGTGCTCCTCGGCGCCCTGCCGGCGCGGGTGGCCGGTATCGCGGACCCGCTGGACCGCTATTTCGCCGCCGCGCGCGGCACCGATGCGGTCGAACCACTCGAGATGACCAAGTGGTTCGACACCAACTATCACTACCTGGTGCCGGAGATCGACGCGCAGACCACATTCAGCCTGCACCCGGAGGCGGTGCTCGATCAGCTGCGCGAGGCGATCGAGCTCGGCGTGCCCGCGCGGCCGGTGATCATCGGGCCGGTCACCTTCCTGAAGCTCGCGAAATCCACCGGTGGGGCGGCGCTCGACCGCATCGACGAGCTGGTGCCGCTCTACCGCGAGTTGCTGCGGCTGCTGGCCGAGGCGGGCGCGAGCTGGGTGCAGATCGATGAGCCGGTGCTGGTCACCGATCTGACCGAAGACGAACTGGCCATTGTGCGACGCGTCTACACCGAGCTCACCGTATCCGCGCAACGCCCGGCCGTACTGGTGGCCACCTATTTCGGCACACCCGGCCCGGCGCTGGCGGCGCTCGCGGGCACCGATATCGAGGGCATCGCGGTCGATCTGGTCGCGGGCACCCAGGTCGACGAGGTGGCGGCGGTACCGGCGCTGGCGAACAAACTGCTAGTGGCCGGCGTGGTCGACGGACGCAATGTGTGGCGCGCCGATCTGGACGCCGTGCTGAGCACGCTCGGCACGCTGCTCGGTTGCGCGCGGTCGGTGGCGGTGTCGACCTCGTGCTCGCTGCTGCATGTGCCGTACTCGCTGGCGGTCGAGACCCGGCTCGATGAAGCGCTGCGGTCCTGGCTGGCCTTCGGTGCGGAGAAAGTCGGCGAGGTGTGGGTACTCGCCACCGGCCTGAGCGCGGGCACCGACGCCATCGCCGGGGAATTGGCCGCCGCACGTGCGGCCGCGGCGAGCCGTGCGGCCGATCCGCGGATCCGCAACGCCCAGGTGCGGGCCCGGCTCGACGCCCTGGGACCCGACGCCGTCCGCCGGGCTCCGGCCGACCAGCGCAGGCAGGTGCAGCGCGAACGCCTGGCCCTGCCGCCGTTGCCGACCACCACCATCGGTTCCTATCCGCAGACCTCGGCGATCCGGTTGGCGCGTGCGGCGCTGCGTTCGGGTGAGATCGACCGCGGCGAATACGAGCAGCGGATGCGCGACGAGATCGCCGACGTCATCGCCTTGCAGGAGAAGCTGGAGCTCGATGTGCTGGTGCACGGCGAGCCGGAACGCAATGACATGGTGCAGTATTTCGCCGAGCAGCTCGATGGTTTCGCGGCCACCGAGCTGGGCTGGGTGCAGTCCTACGGAACGCGCTGCGTCCGTCCGCCGATCCTGTTCGGTGATGTGGTGCGCCGCGCGCCGATGACGGTCGAGTGGATCACGTTCGCGCAGTCGCTGACCGATAAGCCGGTCAAGGGCATGCTGACCGGTCCGGTGACCATCCTGGCCTGGTCGTTCGTCCGCGATGATCAGCCGCTGGCGGATTCGGCTCGGCAGGTGGCGCTGGCGATCCGGGACGAGACGGTGGATCTGCAGAACGCGGGCATCCGGATCATCCAGGTCGACGAGCCGGCTCTGCGAGAACTTTTGCCGCTGCGGGCAACCGAGCAGCCGGCGTATCTGGACTGGTCGGTGCAGGCGTTCCGGCTGGCGACCTCCGGCGTCGCCGACGCCACCCAGATCCACACCCATCTGTGCTATTCGGAGTTCGGTGAGGTGATCGACGCGATCGCAGGCCTGGACGCCGACGTGACCTCGATCGAGGCGGCCCGCTCACGCATGGAGGTCCTCGACGATCTCACTGCCGCCGGCTTCGATCTCGGTGTCGGCCCCGGCGTCTACGACATCCACTCCCCCCGCGTCCCCGCCGTCGAAGAGATCACCGCATCCCTGCGCGCCGCCCTGAAAGCCGTCCCCGCCGACCGCCTCTGGGTCAACCCCGACTGCGGCCTGAAAACCCGCGGCCCCGCCGAAGTGGAAGCATCCCTCCGCAACATGGTCACCGCCGCCCGCGCCATCCGGTAGCCGGCCAGACCGAATGAACCGAGCTGGGCCGCACCCCTTTCCGGTGCGGCCCAGCCTCATATCAGCATCCTCCTGCCGCATGCCGGTTCATCCCTCCATCTCCCCCGCAGCTCCCTTCTCGTGCCGCCGGCCACGCTTCGCCACACACTCCTGGCATCGCCGTCCCACCCGCAGCACCGGCCGCTCCCTGGAATCCGGCGCCACTGCCCCGCGCCACACCGCCCGACACCCCTGATTCCGCTCCATGCGCCAACCCCTCCTCACACATCGGTTTCATCGTTTCGCCAGGTTGGACGGACCGACACCGGGTTTGGTTCCCTTCGCCACCAATAATTTTCGGCGCGCCGTACGACACGCCGACAAGTTGTGAACCTGTCGGTGCCCTGCCGTAGCTTCGCCGCCATGCCGTCACAGGTGCACGAGGTCTTCGTCGACATGTTTCGTACAGATCCGGAGCTGGCCGCCGGGCTACTCGCCGACGTCTTCGACATCGAACTACCCGACTATCGGGACGCACGGGCTTCCTCATGCGACTTCACCGACGTTTCCCCGACCGAGTTCCGAGGGGATACGGCACTGGTATTCGCCGATGCGGCGGGCGTCCCTGTGCTCGGGATCATCGTCGAAGTCCAACTACGGAAGGACCACAGCCGTCAGTGGAGCTGGCCGGTGTACCTCGCCACCCTGCGGGCCCGACTTCGCTGCCCAACGTACTTGATGGTGTTCTGTCCAGACCGTGGAGTTGCGGCTTGGTCCGGGCGGCCGATAGATCTCGGACATCCCGGCATGATCCTGCGCCCGCTGGTTCTTGGTCCGGAGATCATACCAGCCGTCACTGATCCAGAATTCGCCAAGGCCGCTCCCGAACGCGCGGTACTGTCGGCCATCGCTCATGCGGACGGCCCAAACTCCGCCGAAGTATTCGAATCCCTGGCCGCAGGCCTGGACAAAGCTGCCGATGACGTCGGCAAAATGTACTATGACCTGGTACTCGCGTTGCTTTCACCGGCAGCCAGGCACCGTCTGGAGGAATACATGAAGACCGTCGCCGCCAAGTACGAATATCAGAGCGACTTCGCCCGCAAGTACGTGGCCGAGGGCCGCGCCGAGGGCCGCGCCGAAGCACACGCGGAGGCGGTCGCGGCGCGAGTCGATGCCCTACTGACGGTCCTCGAAGTTCGGTGGGGCACGATTCCCGGCGACGTTCGGGCCCGTGTCGCCGCCAGCACAGATCTAAACCAGCTCAAGGCATGGACAGAACGTGCGAAGACCGCGAACAGCTCCGATGAGTTGTTCGCGGATCGCTAGCGAAAGTCCACGTCAGGCGACGACGAGTTCGCGTTGGTCGACGCCGACATACTCCGACAGCGGGCGGATCAACGCGTTCGACTGGGCCTGTTCGATGATGTGGGCGGTCCAGCCGGTGATGCGGCTCAGGACGAAAATGGGGGTGAACAGGGGGATGTCGAAGCCCATCAGGTGGTAGGTGGGGCCGGTGGGGAAGTCGAGGTTGGGTTTGATGCCGGTGGTTTCGGCCATGGCGCGTTCCAGTTCGGTGTAGATGCGCAGCCAGCGGGTGTCGCCGGTGACGGCGGTGACGTCGTCCAAGGCGGCTTTCATGGTGGGGACGCGGGAGTCGCCGTTCTTGTAGACGCGGTGGCCGAAACCCATCACCTTCTCGTTGTTCGCCAGCTTGGTCCGTAACCACTGCGCGGCGTGTTCGGGTTCGCCGATGGCGAGCATGTCGTGCATGACGGCTTCGTTGGCGCCGCCGTGCAGTGGGCCCTTCAGGGCGCCGATGGCCGCGGTTACCGCGCTGTAGAGATCGGAGCGGGTGGAGGTCACCACGCGCGCGGCGAAGGTGGAGGCGTTGAAACTGTGTTCGGCGTAGAGGATGAGCGAGGTTTCGAAGGCCCGCACGATGCGCGGATCGGGTACCGCCCCGAAGCACATGTTCAGGAAGTTCTCCGCGAATCCCAGATGGGAGTGCGGCGCAATGGGTTCCAGGCCGCGCCGACGCCGCATATCGGCGGCGACGACGGTCGGCAGCACCGCCGTCAGCCGCAGCGCCTTGGCCAGTAACGCCTTCTCATCGGGAACACCGGACAGATCCTCCGCCGGATCCTCGGACCCGAGATAGCTCACCACGGTGCGCACCACGTCCATCGGATGACAGCTGTCGGGCATCTTCTGCACCAGCGCCAGAATCGACCGGTCGGCCCGGCGCTGCGCCCGCTCCCGCTGGCACAACAGCTCCAGCTGTCCGATATTCGGCAGCTCGCCGTACCACAGCAGGTAGGCGACCTCCTCGAACGAGCAGTGGCGTGCCAGATCCTGCACGGCGTAACCGCGATAGGTCAGCGAATTGGTTTCGGGCACCACCTTCGAAATGCTGGTGGTGTCCACCACCACACCGGCGAGGCCCTTCTTGATCTCGGTCATAGCGATCACCCACTCACGGTGAAATTGAAGATTCCGGAATCGAAGTCGTTGTAGCGCTGATACTCCAGCAGTTCGTACAGCCGCGACCGGGGTTGCATCCTGTCCAGCAGCCCGGCTTGCGTTCCGGTGGAGGCGATCTCACGCAACCCGTGTTCGACGGCGAACATGGCCAGCCGCAAGGTGGTGACCGGATAGATCACCGCGTCGAACCCGATCGCCTCGAGCGTGCCCGCCGAGATCAGCTCCGACTTTCCGAACTCGGTCATATTGGCCAGCAGCGGAACATCCACCGCCGCACGGAACTTCGCGAACTCGCTCGCGTCCGCCAGCGCCTCGGTGAAGATGAGGTCGGCGCCCGCATCGGCGTATGCCTTGGCCCGGTCGATGGCCGCGTCCAGTCCCTCGATCGTCCTGGCGTCGGTGCGTGCGCAGATGACGAAGTTCGGGTCCCGCCGCGCCGACACCGCGGCCCGCAGCCGCCGCACCATCTCGTCACGGGCGACCACCGCCTTCCCGTCGAGATGCCCGCATCGCTTCGGATTCACCTGGTCTTCGATATGGCAGGCGGCCAGGCCGGCGTCTTCGAGCAGGGTGACGGTGCGCGCGGCGTTCATCGGCTCACCGAATCCGGTGTCGGCGTCGATCAGCACCGGCAGATCGGTGACGCGCGCGATCTGACGGCCACGGTCGACGACCTCCGTCAGCGTGGTCAGCCCGATGTCGGGCAGCGCCAGCTCGGCCGACACCACCGCACCCGACACATAGACGCCCTCGAACCCCAATTCCTGGATCAGCTTCGCGACCAGCGGGTTGAACGCCCCCGGCAGCCGCAGGATGCGGTCGCCGGCCAGCCCGGCCCGCAAAACGATCCGCTTCTCGGCCGCGCTGGTGGCGGCGGCGAGCAGGCCCGTCATCAGAACACGCCCTCGGGGATCGCCGGTGCCGCCGCGAGCACCTGTTCGGACACGGTGAACGTGAGCTGATCGAGTTCCCCGGCGGCCAGCTCGGGTGCGCGTTGCGCCGCGTCGAGGAAGCGGCGTCGTTCGGCGTCATCGAGCACGCCCTCGGTCAGTACGGCGAATTTCTCGAGGTACTGCTCGCGCCCGAACGGCCGCGCCCCCAGCGGATGCGCGTCGGCCACCGCCAGCTCATCGGTGATGGTCTCACCGCTCTTCAAGGTCACCACGGCCCGTGCACCGAATGCCTTTTCGCCGGGATCGGTGGAGTGATAACGCCGGGTCCATTCCGGATCCTCGACGGTGGAGATCTTGCGCCACAGTTCGACGGTGTCGGGCCGCTGCGCGCGTTCGGGTGCGTAGGAACGCTCGTGGTGCCAGACGCCGTCCTGCAAGGCGACCGCGAAGATATACGGCACCGAGTGGTCGAGGGTTTCCCGGCTGGCGTGCGGGTCGAACTTCTGCGGATCACCGGATCCGGTGCCGATCACCACATGGGTGTGGTGGCTGGTGTGCAGCACTATCGAGGCGATCTGATCGAGATCACCGATCCGCGAACGCATCCGGCGGGCGAGGTCGATCGGCGCCTGACTCTGGTATTCGGCCGAATGTTCCTTGGTGTAGCTGTCGAGGATGGCCAGCTTCGGCTCACCGGGGCCAGGCAGCGGCACCCGGTATTCGGCATCGGGCCCGCCGAGCAGCCACGCGATGACGCCATCGGCACCCTCCCAGATCGGCGACGGCGCACCCTCGCCGCGCATCGCCCGATCGACCGCCTCGATCCCCATCTTCCCGGCGAACGCCGGCGCGTACGCCTTCCAGCTGGAGATCTCGCCCTTGCGTGACTGCCGGGTGGCGGTGGTGGTGTGCAGCGCCTGGCCGATGGCCTGGTAGATGGTCTCGGCATCCAGCCCGAGCAGAGTGCCGAGTCCGGCCGCGACGGAGGGCCCGAGGTGGGCGACGTGATCGATCTTGTGCTCGTGCAGGCAGATTCCGCGCACCAGATCCATCTGGATCTCGTACCCGGTGGCCAGCCCGCGGACCAGGTCGGCGCCGCTCCGGCCGGTGTGCTGGGCGACGGCCAGGATCGCCGGGATGTTGTCACCCGGATGCGAGTATTCGGCGGCCAGGAAGGTGTCGTGGAAATCGAGTTCGCGCACCGCGACCCCATTGGCCCAGGCCGCCCACTCCGGCGACACCACCCGCCCGGCCGGCAGCCCGAACACCGTCGACCCGGCCCGTCCCGTTCGCGGAAGATAGCCCGGCGCCAGAGCTTGCGCCCGGGCCGCGGCCACCGGCCTGCGCACCAGTGCGGCCGCCGCGACCGCGGCATTGTCGATGATCCGGTTGACGATCATCTCCCGCACCGCGTCGGTCACCTCGACCGGATCGACGGCGACCTCGGCGATCTTGGTGGCCAGATGCTCGGCCCGCGGGAAGTCCTCCGCGGATCCGCGAGCGCGTACGATGTGGGTCTTCATGCGTCCTCCGCACTGTGGGCGATCACTTCCGATACTTCGCACGCTACGCAGCTACCGCATCCCGCAAAACACCTTGCATACGCGGATTTTTGTGGGTAACAACCGGCGTTTTTGCGATGTTTGCGAATAAGCCGGGGTACGATCGCTGCCCGTGCGAAAGATGTACGCCGGGGCCCGGCTGCGACGGTTGCGCGAAGAACGGCGGATGACCCAGGCCGCGCTGGCGAAATCGCTGGATCTGTCGCCGAGCTACCTCAATCAGCTCGAACGCGATCAACGCCCGCTCACCATTCCGGTGCTACTCAAGCTCAACTCCACCTTCGACCTCGATGTGCAGTTCTTCGCCGCCGACTCCGATGCCCGGCTGGTGTCGGACCTGCACGAGGTCCTGGTCGACGCGGCAGGCGGCGAGAGCGCGCCACTGACCGAGATCGAGGAACTGGCCACCCGGCAGCCGGAGATCGCGCGGCTGGTGGTGGCCATGCATCGCCGGTTACGCACCGCGACCGATCAGCTCGATCTGTTCTCGGCGCGCGTCGCGGCACCGGCGGGCGCGGCCGGTGTGCCCGCGCCCTACGAGGACGTGCGCGATTTCTTCTACGACCACCACAACCACATCGGCCGCTTGGATCTGGCAGCCGAGCGCCTGTTCGACGAATGCGGGCTCTCGATCGGCTCCCTGGACCGGCAGCTGGCCCGGGTGGCCGAGGAGCGCGCCGGCGTGACGGTGCTGGTGCGCGGCGACGGCGCCGACTCCTCGGTTCCCAAGCGCCGCTACGACCCCGACAGCCGCACCCTCACCCTGGCCCGCCGCTTGCGGCCCGGGCAGCGCGCCTTCCAGATCGCCACCACCCTGGCATTCCTGCTCTACAGCAACGAACTCGACGCCGTGCTGAGCGAAGCTCCCGCGCTGGCCGGCGAATCCCGCACACTGGCCCGTATCGGGCTGGCCAACTACTTCGCCGGTGCGCTGGTCCTGCCGTACGGACGTTTCCTGCGATCGGCGGAGGAACTGCGCTACGACATCGACCTGCTCGGCCTGCGTTTCGAAGTCGGGTTCGAAACCATCTGCCATCGGCTGAGCACCCTGCAACGCCAGGGTCAGCGCGGAGTGCCGTTCTTCTTCGTCCGCACCGACCGCGCCGGCAACATCTCGAAACGGCAGTCCGCCACTGCCTTCCATTTCTCCCGCGTCGGCGGCAGCTGCCCGCTGTGGGTGGTGCACGAGGCGTTCGCCCATCCCGGCCGCATCCTCACCCAGGTCTCCGAGATGCCCGACGGGCGGCGCTATTTCTGGATCGCGCGCAGCGCCATGATGGCGCCGCAGGGGTTCGGCACGATGGCCAAGAATTTCGCCATCGGCCTCGGCTGCGATATCGAATACGCCGACCGGCTGGTGTATTCCAAGGGCATCCAGCTCGACGATCCGGCCACCGCCGTGCCGATCGGCGCCGGATGCAAGGTGTGCGACCGGCCGGCCTGCCCGCAGCGGGCGTTCCCGCAGATCGGCAGCGCGCTGGCGGTCAGCGAGGAGGTGTCGGCGGATCTGCCGTACCCGCGGGTGCGGGCCTGAGCCGATCAGGATTTGGCCAGGTACTCCAGGCGTTCGGAGTCGACGGCGGCGTGCATCATGGCCGCCAGGCCCGGATGCCGGGTCAGACCCGGATCCTGTTCGACCAGTTCGCGCGCGAGTTGCTGTGCGGCGGTGATGACTTCGAGATCGTCGAGCAGCGACAGCAGCCGCAGTGAGCGCGCGGTACCCGACTGCGCCGAGCCGAGCACATCGCCTTCCCGGCGCTGACGCAGGTCGAGCACCGCCAGCTCGAAGCCGTCGGTGGTGGCGGCGACCGCTTCCAGCCGGGTCATCGCCGGACCACCCGGGGCGGCGTCGGTGATCAACAGGCACAGGCCCGGATGCTTACCGCGGCCGATGCGCCCGCGCAGCTGATGCAACTGGCTGACGCCGAACCGGTCGGCGTCCACGATCACCATCACGGTGGCATTGGGCACGTCGACGCCGACCTCGACGACGGTGGTGCAGACCAGCACGTCGATGCTGCCCTCGTTGAACTCCCGCATCACCTGGTCTTTGTCATCGGAGGGCATGCGCCCGTGCAACAGGCCCACCCGCACATCCGCCAGCGGTCCGGTGCGCAGCTGATCGAAGACGTCCAGCACCGCTTGCGTAGTGGGCCCTTCGTTGCCTTCGGCCTTGGACTTCCCGTTGCGCGATTTGCCGTTGCCGTCCTCGTCGTCGCCGATGCGTGAGCACACCACGTACGCCTGCCTGCCCGCGCGCACCTCCTCGGTGATCCGCTCCCAGGCCCGGTCCACCCAGTTCGGATGCACCCGGCGCGGCACCACCTTGGAGGTGATCGGTGAGCGTCCGCGCGGGAGTTCGGTCAGGGTGGAGGTCTCCAGATCCCCGAGCGTGGTCATGGCGATGGTGCGTGGAATCGGGGTCGCGGTCATGACCAGCAGATGCGGCGTAGAACCCGCTTTCGCCTTCGCGCGCAAGGCGTCTCGCTGTTCTACACCGAAGCGATGCTGTTCGTCGACGACGACCATGCCCAGATCGAAGAACTCCACCGCATCCTGGATCAGGGCGTGCGTGCCGATCACGATTCCCGCCTCACCGGTGACCGCCGCGAGCAGGGCGGCGCGCTTGGCACCGGCCGACATGGAGCCGGTTACCAGCGTCACCTGGGTGGCATGCTCGGCGGCGCCGAGTTCACCGGCCTGGCCGAGCTCGCCGAGCATGCCGCGTAGTGACCGATAGTGTTGGGCGGCCAGCACTTCGGTGGGCGCGAGCAGCGCGCACTGCTGGCCGGCGTCGATCACTTGCAGCATCGCGTGCAACGCGACAATCGTCTTACCCGAACCCACCTCGCCTTGCAGCAGGCGATGCATCGGCTGCTCGCGCGACAGGTCCGCGGAGATCTCCTCGATCACCTGCCGCTGCCCGGCGGTGAGCTCGAACGGCAGCCGCTGGTCGAAGGCGGCCGCGATGCCGTCGGTGCGCGGCGGGCAGGGTTTCGCGGTCCGCGCCGACACCTCGTGGCGGCGTTCGGCGAGCACCAATTGCAGCGCCAGCGCCTCGTCGAAACGCAGCCGCTGCTTCGCCTGTTCGATATCGAGCTTGTGTTCGGGTAGATGGATCAGGCGCAGGGCATCCGATACCGCCATCAGCTGATGTTCGTCGCGAACCGCTTCCGGCAGGGGATCATCGATCGGATCGAGCTGATCGAGCACCTGCCGCACACACGCCAGGATTTCCCAGCTCTGCACCTTGGCGGTGGCCGGGTAGACCGGGATGAACTCGCGCTCGAAGAACGACATGTCCACTCCGCCCGCGTCTTTGGCGCTCTGGGCGATACCGCGCAGGTCCCCGCCGCCACGCACGGTGGTGAGGGTGGGCGTCGCCTCGTCGCCGTTCTCCGGCAGGATCAGGTAGCCGGGATGGCTCAGATTCCATTGCCCGGGCCGCCAATAGTTCACCGTGCCCGACATCATCGCCCGCACACCCTCGCGGACCACATACTTCACCTTGTCGCCGTTGAAGAAGGTGACGTCGACACCCTTACCCGTGCCGGTATCGAGCACCACCTTGAGCAGGGACCCGCGGCGCTGGCGCATCGGCTTGAGTTCGGCCTTGGTGACCCGCCCGATGACGGTGA
This sequence comes from Nocardia cyriacigeorgica GUH-2, assembly GCF_000284035.1. NCBI lineage: Bacteria > Bacillati > Actinomycetota > Actinomycetes > Mycobacteriales > Nocardiaceae > Nocardia > Nocardia cyriacigeorgica. Next base: position 4,312,029 of record NC_016887.1, read on the forward strand.
TGTGCGAGCCGTCCTCGGGCTCGTCCTCGGTCAGCGGCTGGCCCTGGGTGGCGTAGCGCAGCGGATAGTGCCGCAGCAGATCCTCGACGGTGTGCATATCGAAGGCATCGGCCAGCGAGGCGGCCGCCTTCGCGCCGAGTAGATGGTCGAGCCGATCGCTCAGTGTTGCCATGACCTCGTTCCCGCCGCCGTCGCCTGCGTCATCTCGCGCACCGTCATTCGACTCCGATCTGGATCAGATCGGCATGCTGACCCCCGGAATACACCATGACCTCCACCCCCGGAAAGCCCTCGGCGATGTGCTCGGACAGCTCCTGCGCCAGCCCGTCCGGCGCCGCCGCGCCGACCAGCAGGGTGACCAGCTCCCCGCCGAGCCCGAGCATCCGGTTCAGCAGCGTCTGCCCCGCCGCGCGCACATCCCGGTCGATCACGATCACGTCGTGGCCGACCAGACCCAGCCCGTCACCGGGCTCGCAGGTGCCGACCATGGTCAGCGCGCGCTCGGTGGCCGCGCGCAAGGAACCCCATCGGGTCGCGGCGGCGGCCTCGGACATGGCGAACGCGTCGTCGACGGCGATCCGGCCGCGATCGTGAACCGCCAGCGCCGCGAGCCCCTGCACCATGGAGCCGCTGGGGAGCAGCAACACGTCGCGGTGGTTGTCGCGGGCGGCCACACCGACGGCGACCAATTCCTGTGCGGGCAGCGCGCCGTTGGGTAAGACCAGCACCTCGCGGTGCGGCAGACGACGGATGGCGGCGAGCAGTGCGGCCGTGGTGACGGCAGGTTCGCCGGGGATCACCTCGGCACCCGCGGCCTCGAACAGCGCCATCGCGCCGTGGCCGGCCGCGACGGCGACGATCGCGCGGTCGGCGGGACCGGAACGACCGCCGGACTCGGGCGATCCGCCGAGCTGGGCAGAATCGCCAAGTGCCGCAGCCTTTTTCGATTCACCGCCCGCGATTGTCGGTTCTCCTCCGGAGCCTGAGACGACTACCACCGCGCCGGTCATCCGAGCGTCGGGCGTGCCGTCCGCCGCCGCGCGCTCACCGGCGCCGTCGACTGCACCCTGCGCACCGCCGTCGTGCATTCCAGCGTGGTTCGCACATCCGCAAGGCTCGCCGCGCTCGGCGGCGGGTTCGGCGTCGGGCGCGAACGACTCGATCCGCACCCCGCTGAGGGCGCCCGCCGAGATCCCGGCCTCGATGGCGGCACCGGCGTCGACACAGTGCACGTGCGCCGACCAGCTGTCGGCACCGTCGCCGACGACCACCACCGAATCGCCCAGCTCGGTCAGCCGGTGGCGCAGCGCCGAGATCCGGTCGGGATCCGAGTCGTCCAGGCGGTACATCACCTCATAGCGAGCCGGTACCGCAGGCACAGCCTCCGGCCGCCGTTCGGGCGAATGACCGGCGGGACGATATACCGGCCGCTCCGGGCGCTCGCCGGTCACCACCTCGACCAGGCTGTCGAGCAACACCACCAGCCCCCGCGCGCCCGCGTCGACCACACCGGCCGCCCGCAGCACCGTCAGCTGCGCGGTGGTCTCACCGAGCGCTTCGGCGGCACCGTCGGCGGCCGCGCGCACCACATCGGCCAGCTCATCGCCGGGACACTCGGAAGCCGCACCCGCCGCGCGTTCGAGCACCGTGAGGATGGTGCCTTCCACCGGAACACTCAGCGCCTCCCGCACCAGCACGGCAGCCCGGTCCAACGCGGTGCGCGCGGTGTTCGCATCCAGCGGCGCGCTGCGCGTCGCCTCCGCGATCCCACGCAGAACCTGGGACAGGATGATGCCGGAGTTACCGCGCGCCCCCGACGTCGCGCCACGAGCCATCGCGGCCGCGACCAGCGTGGCCGGCACGCCGCCGTCGGGTTCGAGCCCGCCGGACCCGTCCGCGAGCGGCACGCGTCCCGGCCCGGCGGTCGGTGCCTTACCGTTCGGCAACCCCTCTGAACCGCCCGTCCGGGCACGCACAGCATCGACAACTTCGCGCCACAGGCTCGCAGCAGCGGGGACATCGGTACTCGGCGAATGATCGCGAATCCAGGCGTGCAGTTGGCCGGTGCCGCCCGGAAAGGCCCCGCCGTGCGCGGACAACACCGCCACTTCGGCGCACGAGACGGCCGCGCGCATGGTAGCCAGCAGGTTGGTGCCGGTGTCGGAATCGGCGACCGGGAAGACGTTGAGGGCGTTGATCTCCTCGCGCCGGTGGGCCAGCTCGTCGAGGCAGAGCCTGCCCCAGCGCATCAGTGCCGTGCCGTTGAGCGCTCCCGGCCGCAGCGCCGGGTAAGCGCCGCTCACCTCCCGCGATTCCGGCACCCGCTCCTCCTCTCGCCACCCGACGCCACCATTGGTGGCCAGATTAGCCGGATCGCCCGACAAGGATCCGGCTGCGGGCGGACAGGTCCCGCTGTGGCGCACAGCACCCGATCGGGGCGGGATCGGCGGCCGGTTTGGTGGATCGCGGGGCGGGCGGTTAATCTTGCAGGGTTGCCTCGCGCGGCCGCTTCGGCTTGCGCTCGCCGGTTCGTCCGGCAGGGCATAACGACATTGTTTCCGGACATGCTGTGTTGTGACGCAGCAGTCCCCCTATGACATGAAGGAGTTCGCGACTATGGCTGCCGTCTGCGACGTCTGCGCCAAGGGCCCCGGCTTCGGGAAGTCGGTCTCGCACTCGCACCGGCGCACCAACCGTCGCTGGAACCCGAACATCCAGACCGTGCGTGCGCAGGTCGCGCCGGGCAACACCCGCCGGATGAACGTCTGCACCTCCTGCCTGAAGGCAGGCAAGGTCGTTCGCGGCTGATCCGCCCGACGCACCACCTATAAGTACAGCACCGCGCCCCGGCACCTTTCGGTGATCCGGGGCGCGGTCATGTCCGGACTCGGCCGGATCCGGGACAGAATGGGGACATGACCGCCCCGCGCCCCTATCGCATCGTGCCCGCGGCCGCCGAGCATGCCCGCGGACTCGCGGAATGCCACATCGTGTGCTGGCGCGAGGCCTACCGCGGGCTGGTCCCCGACCATGTGCTCGACGCCTTCGACATCGGTCAGCGCACCGACATCTGGACCCGCAGGTTGAACGAGTACCCGGGCCGCACCACCGTCGCCATCGCCGACAACACCGTGATCGGCTTCATCACCCTCGGCCCGTCGGTGTACCGCCCGGTGGTGACGCCGCTCGAGCTGAACGCGCTCTACGTGCGCTCACCGTGGTACGGATCCGGCGTCGCCGACGACCTGGTGCAGACCACGCTCAACCCGGACATCCCCTGCTCGCTGTGGGTGTTCGAACAGAACCCGCGCGCCATCGCCTTCTACCGCAAGTACGGTTTCACCCCCGACGGCGCCACCCGTACCGAGTATTTCGCCGCCGTCACCGAGCTGCGGATGGTGCGTCCGGAGGGCGCGATAGGGTCGTGGCCATGGCCACCACCGAACAAGCCGAGTACGTGAGCACCGTCGACGGCGTCCTGCAGATCACCATTGCCACCGCCGCCAACGGCACCTCACTGGATTTCACCGGTGTCGACGCGGGCACCGCGGCCCTGCGCGAACTCGATCCCCAGGTGGGGGCCGTCCTGCTGACGGGCACCGGCGCCAACTTCTGCGCCGGCGGCAACGTCCGCGGTTTCGCCGCCGCCGACGACCGCTCGGCCCACCTCTACGACCTCGCCGACCGCCTGCACCAGTTCGTGCGCGCGCTGGACGCGACCACCGTCCCGGTGGTGGCTGGCGTGCAGGGCTGGGCGGCCGGGGCCGGCATGAGCCTGGTGTGCGCCACCGATATCGCCCTCGGCGGACCGTCGACCAAGCTGCGGCCCGCCTATCCCGGCGTCGGCCTGAGTCCCGACGGCGGCATGTCCTGGATGCTGCCCCGCATCGTCGGTAGCGGCCGGGCCCGGGAGATCCTGCTCACCGACGCGATCCTGGACGCCGAGGAAGCCGTGCGGCTGGGCATCCTCAGCCGTCTGGTCGCCGACGAATCCGTGCGTGACGAAGCGCTGGCCCTGGCCACGTCGCTGGCCAACGGCCCGCGCAGCACCTACTCCAGCATCAAGACCCTGCTGCGGCGCTCCACCACGGCTACGTTGAGCGAGCAGCTCGACGACGAGCGCGATGCCATCTCGGCCGCCGCGGCGACCCCGGCCGGGCGCGAAGGCGTCGACGCCTTCGTCGGCAAACGCGCACCGGACTACCGCGGGCTCGCCTGATCGCGACCGATCCCGAGCCGTCTGGCCCGGCGCCCCATCAGCTGGGCCATCTTCGACGGGAAAGCGTCCGGTTCCGGCACGGACACCGGACGCACCCGCCCGTTGTGCATGGCGGTGATCCGCCGGCCCACTGAGGTTCAGTCGTTGAGCGTCAGGATGAACTCGGCGACGGCGTCGGTGAAGGCATCGTTGTCGTCGCCGGCCGCGGTGTGCGCGGCGCCGCCGATCTCGACCATCCGCGCATGCGGCACCAGTTCCCGGAACGCCGCTGCCCCTTCGGCACTGACCACATCCGACTGCAATCCGCGCACCAGCAGCACCGGAATGGTGAGCGTGCGCGCCACTTCTTCCATCCGGCCGGTGATCTCGGACGGGTCCTCGGCGCGGTCGGCGAGCATGTCCGGATCCCAATGCCAGTACCAGCGGCCGTCACGCTCACGCAAATTGCGGCGCAGGCCATCGGTGTTGTCCGGCCGCGGGCGGTGCGGCATGTATTCGGCGACCGCGTCGGCCACCTCGTCGAGAGTGTCGAAGCCGTCGCGGTGCTTGCCGAGAAAATCCAGCACCCGCTGCACGCCCTCGGGTTCGGGCCGGGTGACGATATCGACCAGCACGAGCGCGCTGATCTGTTCCCCGCCGGGCACGGCGGTGGCGAGCAGGCCGGTGATTCCGCCCATGCTGGCCCCGACCACCACGGCCGGACCGCCGAGTTGGCCGAGTGCCTCGATCAGATCCTCGACCATGGTTTCGCGGCGGTAATCGCGCTCGGCCGACCACTGACTGTCGCCGTGCCCACGCGCGTCGAGAGTGACCACCCGCATCCCGGTGGCGGCCAGCTTGGCGCCGGTCTGCTTCCACGAGTGCCGGGTCTGCCCGCCGCCGTGCAGGAACACCACGAGCGGGCCGTCGGCGGGCCCGTACTGGTCGGCAGCGAGTTCGATCCCGCCCGAACCGCGCAAGCGCAGCCGGACGGGATCGACGAGATTGTTCGCACTACTCACGATCTGAGGATCGCACAGCCGCCTCGCGGCACCGGAACGAACCCCCAGGATTTCTGGAAGGGGTTTCAGCAGCCCAACGTTCCGGTGAAGATCACGCAGGCGAACTTCGCGTGCACCGTCGCCGAAATGGTGGACGATCCGGACGAGGTGTACTGCTCGGAGACCGGCGCGGTGCTGGTCTCGGTGGCCGGTTCCAGCGCCAGCGGCGCCGCACCGGCACTGGCCGCACCGGCGGCGAGCGCGGCACCGACGGCCAGGGTGGCGGTGGTGCCGCGTACGACGCTCCGGACGGTTCTGGTCTGCATGTCTTTAGCTCCTCACTTGTTTCCTATCGACGCCCGGTTCAGGGCAGACGCCAATCCACCGGTTCGGCTCCCAACTCGTCGAGCAGCTCGTTCACCCGCGAGAACGGGCGGGAACCGAAGAAGCCGCGCGACGCCGACAACGGCGAGGGGTGCGCGGATTCGATATAGGGCACCTCGGCCTCGGCCAGGGCGGGCTTCAAGGTCTGGGCATCACGGCCCCACAGGATCGCCACCAGCGGCTCGTCTCGCGCGACGAGCGCGCGGATGGCCTGCTCGGTGACGATTTCCCACCCCTTGCCGCGATGGGAGGCCGGCTGGCCTGGCGAGACCGTCAGCACTCTGTTCAGCAGCAGCACACCCCGATCCGACCAGGGGCTCAGGTCACCGCACGAGGGTGTCGGATGGCCGAGATCCTTGCTGTACTCGGCGAAGATGTTGGCCAGGCTGCGCGGGATCGGCGAGACATCCGGCGCGACGGAGAAACTCAGACCCATCGGATGCCCTGGCGTGGGATAGGGGTCCTGGCCGACGATCAGCACCCGCACCGCGTCGAACGGGCGCTGGAAGGCGCGCAGCACGTTCTCACCCGCGGGCAGGTAGCCGCGTCCGGCGGCGTTCTCCGCGCGCAGGAAATCGCCCATGGCGGAGATCTGATCCGACACCGGTTCCAGTGCCTTCGCCCAACCCGGATCCACGATTTCCGACAGTGGTTTCGCGCCCATGACCGGACAACCTATCGCGATCCGGGCCGCTGCGCCGAGTCCGCCCCGGCGAACGATTCCCAGCCACCTCGCCCGGCCGGGCGCACACCGTCGACGGTGACGCCCTGACCAGCGCCGACCACGCCGATTCTGGTCCAGCCCGCGGGCAGTGCCGTCCCGGCCGGCCAGGCGGCGGCGAAGGCGTGGTCCTCCCCGCCGGTCAGAATCCATTGGGCCGCATCGGCATCCAGCGCTTCTGCCAGTTCTTCCAGATAGCGGTCGATGAGCGCGCCACCGTCGAGGTCGATGGCGATGTTCGAGGCGGTGGCGATGTGGCCGAGGTCGGCCAACAGGCCGTCCGAGACGTCGGTGAGTGCGTGCGGGGCGAGCCCCGCCGTCATCGCGTCGAGCACCGCCCGATACGGCGGGCTCGGAACCCGATGCGCGGCAACAGCATCAGCGAATTCCGTGCGTTCCCCCGCTCCCGCGCTCAGCGCCGCGAGTCCCGCCGCCGACCAGCCCAGCCGCCCGGCGACCGCGATCACATCGCCGGCCCGCGCACCACTGCGCAGCACCGGCTGCGGCCCGATCGGATCGCCGAATGCCGTCACCGAGAGCACCAGATGCGAATCGCGCACCAGGTCGCCGCCCGCGATGGACCCGCCGCTGACGGCCGCTTCGGCCCACAGACCGTCGGCCAGGCCGTCGATCAGCGCGACCGGCGTCTCGCCCGGACAACCGAGCGCGACGACGAAGCCGGTCGGCACCGCCCCCATCGCGACCACATCGGCGGCGTTCTGGGCGATGGCCTTCCGGCCTATCTCGTAGGGGCTCGACCAGTCCAGCCGGAAATGGCGATCCTGCACCAGCATGTCGGTGGTGACCACGAACCGGCCACCGGGTGCGGCCAGCAGCGCGGCGTCGTCACCGGGGCCGAGCAGTACCGCGGGCGTCTGGGTGCGTCCGGAGTTGATGCGCTCGATCAGCGCGAACTCGCCGAGTTCGGCCACGGTCCGCGGCTGCGTGCTGCTACTGATGGCCTGCCCTTTCCGTCTGCGGATCCGCGCTGGTCGACGCGGGCGCGCCGCCGAAGCGGATTCGCCCCGACGGTACCCTGTGCACGGGCCGTCGGGTTACCGCCCGGTATCGCGGCCTGCCCGGATCGCCGGGGCGGCGCCGCGAACGGCCGGACCGATGGCGGCACAGTCGGCTACCAGCAGTGAGACCAGGAAGGATCGGTGCGCGCATGGCGAGCACGCCGGACCACGATTCGACCGAATCGCCCGAAGACACCGGCGCATCGGCTGCGTCTGCCGAATCCGGCGGGAGCGAACAGGCCACCACGGCGGACGCGGGCGCGTCGACCTCGGCTGATGAATCGGTAACCGCCGATGACTCGGCGTCTGCTGAGAAGTCCCCCACCACCGACAAGCCTGCACCGGCCGACGAGTCCACAGCCGACGAACCACGCAGGGGCGACGGCACCGCCGGGTCGGATGCGTCCGGGTCCGACACCGACGAACCGGCTGCCGAGTCACGCGGCTCCGGCTATCCGCCCGCCCTCATCGCGACCGCCGTCGCACTCCCGGTGGCTCTGGTGATCGCGGTCCTGGTCGCCGCGATCATGGCCCGCAATATGCCCGTCGATCGCGAACCGCTGGTGCTGGGCCCGGTTCCGGCGCCCGCCGCCGACAGCGAAGCGTGCGCCACGCTGCTGCCAGCGCTGCCCGCCGACCTGGGCGATTTCACGAAGTCCACGCTCGTCGAGCCCGCACCTCCCGCCACCCGCGCCTGGCAGCACCCCGACGGCGGTGAGCCGATCGTGCTGCGCTGCGGATTGGATCGGCCGTTGGAGTTCAATCGCGCCTCCCCCATCCAGATGGTGAACGGGGTGCAGTGGTTCGAGATCCCGGATCCGGATGCCGATGCCAGCACGTGGTTCGCCGTCGACCGCCCCACCTACATCGCGCTGACCATTCCCGGTGGTTCGGGACCGACCCCGTTGCAGGAAGTATCGGACACGATCACCGCGAATCTGCCCGCCCAGCCGCTGGATCCGGGTCCGCTGCCCAACTGAGCCGCCCGCTCAGTCCTTGCGCAGCGTCGCTTTTCCGGTTCGCAGATCGACGCCGACGTCGCCGGGTGCGCCCTCGCCCGCGTCTTCCCGGTACATGAGCACCATCTGCTGCTGTTCGAATTGGTGTTGGCGTCCGGCGACGAATACCGCGTCGAATTGTTCCAGTCCGATGGCGCCCGCACTGCGTCCCTCGTCGTCACCACGCATCCACGGCAGGGCCGTTCGGCCGGTGATCCGCCGGTACATCACATCGCCGAAAGCGACCGCGATGATGAGCAGGGCGAGTCCCGGGATGGTCATGGCCATCAGCATGGGACCGAGGGTACGCCCGCTCAGCGCAGTCCGGTGCCGCGTGCCAGCGCCGTCTCGATGAGCGTGGATACCAGCGTGCGGTAATCGATTCCGGTGGCGTCCCACATCCGCGGGTACATCGAGATCGCGGTGAAGCCGGGCATGGTGTTGATCTCGTTGATCACCGGGCCGTCGGCGGTGACGAAGAAGTCGACTCGCGCCAGACCCTGGCAGTCCAGCGCACGGAAGGCCCGCACGGCCAATGCGCGGATCTCGTCGCTGACGGCGTCGTCGAGTTTGGCGGGGACGTCGAATTCGCAGACGTCGTCGAGGTATTTGGTCTCGAAGTCGTAGAACTCCGGCGCGGCGGAATCCACCTCGGGCATCCGGATCTCGGCGATCACGCTGGCTTCGATGCGCCCGTCCGGGAATTCCAGGACACCGCATTCCACTTCGCGGCCGACGATGCCCGCTTCCACGATCACCTTCGGGTCGTGGGCGCGCGCGGCCGCGATGGCCGCATCCAGATCGGCCCAATCGGTGACCTTGGTGATGCCGATGGAAGATCCACCGCGCGCGGGTTTGACGAAGACCGGCAGCCCCAGCCGTTCCCGGTCGGCCTCGCTCACCGTGACGTCACGCGCGCGCAGCACCACCTGGGTGCCGATCGGCAGGCCCTCGGCGGCCAGCAGTTTCTTGGTGAATTCCTTGTCCATGCCAGCAGCACTGGCCAGTACACCGGGACCGACGTACGGGATGCCCGCCAGTTCGAGCATGCCCTGCACCGTGCCATCCTCCCCGAACGGACCGTGCAGCACCGGGAACACCACATCCACCGAGCCGAGGGCCGCACCGGGATCGCCGACCGGTATCAGATCGCCGGACCGGCTCGGATCGGTGGCCAGCAGCAGTTCGGTGCCGGTGCCGTCGACCTGGGGCAGACTGTGCTCACCGAAGCCGAGCGCGGCGACGTCGGCGCCACCGAGCATCCACGTTCCGTTGGGGGTGATGCCGATCGGGACGGCCTCGTAGCGCCGCGGATCCAGGTTGCGCAGCACGGCGCCGGCCGACACACAGGACACGGCGTGCTCGTTACTGCGCCCGCCGAACACCACAGCCACCCTGATCCGGTTCGTCATGCACGGAACCGTACCCGTTGCGGGGCCGGCTACACGCGCCGGACTACTCCGGTTTGATCCGCCGCCCCAGCAATTTGCCGACCGCCTCCGGTACCGGCATTCCCTCATGACAGACCTGGTGCACGGCGTTGGTCAGCGGCATCTCCACCTCGTGCGCGGCGGCAAGCGCCCGCACCGATGTGCACGACTTCACACCCTCCGCGACCTGGCCATGAGTCGCTTCCTGGGCGGCCTGCATCGAGCCGCCTTCCCCGAGCACATGACCGAAGGAGCGGTTACGCGACAGCGGCGAGGTGCAGGTTGCCACCAGATCGCCGACACCGGCCAGCCCCGCCAGCGTGACCGGTTCGGCACCGAGCGCGACGCCCAGTCGGATGATCTCGGCCAGACCCCTGGTGATGAGGCTGGCGATGGAGTTGTCGCCCAATCCCATCCCCGCGGCGATACCGCAGGCGAGCGCGATGACGTTCTTGCAGGCCCCGCCGATTTCGCACCCGATGACGTCGGTGTTGGTGTAAGGCCGGAAGTATCCGGTGGCGCAGGCCTGCTGGACGGCGACCGCGCGATCGGCGTCACTGCACGCCACCACGGTGGCCGCGGGCTGCTCGGCGGCGATCTCCCTGGCCAGGTTCGGTCCCGACAGCACCGCGACCCGGCTCGGTTCGGCGCCGGTGACTTCGGAGATCACCTGGCTCATCCGCAGCAGCGTTCCGGTCTCGATGCCCTTGGCCAGGCTCAGCAGTGTGGTGTCGGGGCCGATGGCGGGCTTGAACACCTCGAGATTGGCGCGCAGCGATTGCGAGGGCACCGCGAGCACGACCAGTTCGGCGCCGTCGAGGGCGAGCTGGAAATCGTCGGTGGCCCGCACCGGCGGCAGCTGGATTCCGGGCAGGTAATCCGGGTTGCGGTGTTCGGTGTTCAGCGTCTGCGCCACCTCTGATCGGCGCGCCCAGATGGTGACATCCGATCCCGCGTCCGCCAACACCTTCGCGAATGCGGTTCCCCACGATCCCGCACCAAGCACTGCCGCCCTCGTCATCAGCCCAATATGCCATGGAAAGATCGGGGCCATGCGTTCGCACACCGTGCACGCCGTGATCGCGGTGAAGAGTCTCGACCGTGCCAAGTCCCGCCTGGCCGATCGACTGCCGCCGCGCGAGCGCGCGAGCCTGGTGCTGGCCATGTTCACCGATACCGTGCGCGCGGCGACGGCCGTCGCACAGCTCGCCTCGGTCACCGTCGTCACCCCGGATCCGGCCGTCGCCGAACGGGCGGGCAGGCTCGGTGCGCTCGTGCACCCCGAACCCATGACCGGCCCCGGCGGCCCCGGCGATCCCGACGGGCTCAACTCGGCCCTGCGCACGGCGGCCGACGAGCTGCGGCACCGGCACGGCCCGGTCGATGTGCTGGCGTTGCAGGCGGATCTACCCGCGCTGCGCCCGGACGAACTCGCCGGCATGCTCGCCACCGCACCCCGCGACGCCCGCTCGGTCGTCGTCGATCACGCGGGCACCGGCACCGCCGCGCTGCTGGCCCGCGCCGCGGTGCCGCTGGAGCCGGCCTTCGGTCCCGGGTCGGCGCACCGGCATATCGCCGCAGGCGCGGTGCGGCTCGACGGCGACTGGCCGGGCCTGCGCCTCGACGTCGACACCGCCGACGATCTCGACCGCGCGATCGCCCGCGGCACCGGTGCCGCGACCCGCTCGGTGCTGCACGACATCGGCTGGTGCGGCCGTGTTCATGCCCCGGTCCCGCACGTGTGCTAGCCGGTCGCCACGGCCGGGGTGATTCGCGTGGCAATCACGGTGTCAGGCTGCACACCGCCCGGTTTGTAAGGGATGATCGTTGGCGTGAGCGATACCGAAACCGTCAAGCAGCAGCAGGTGCTTCCCACTCCACCGCCGGCGGCGGCACCCTTGCAGCCCGGTTCGCCGGCCCAGCGGTTGCCGGCCGATCGCTACCTCAATCGCGAATTGAGCTGGCTGGACTTCAACGCCAGGGTGCTGGCCCTCGCCGAGGACGCCTCGCTGCCGTTGCTGGAGCGCGCCAAATTCCTGGCCATCTTCGCCTCCAACCTGGACGAGTTCTACATGGTCCGGGTCGCGGGCCTCAAACGCCGTGCCGAGACGGGGCTTTCGGTGCGTTCGGCCGACGGCCGCTCCCCCAGTGAACAGCTGGAGCTGATCGCGGCTCGAGCCCAGGAGATCGCCGACCGCCACGCGCGCGTCTTCCTCGACGACGTGCTGCCCGCGCTCACCGCCGAGGGCATCGCGATCATCGACTGGTCCGACCTCGACGAGGCCGAACGCCGCAGGCTCTCGGCGCACTTCCAGGATCAGGTGTTCCCCGTCCTCACCCCGCTCGCGGTGGACCCGGCGCACCCGTTCCCCTACATCAGCGGCCTGAGCCTCAACCTCGCGGTGACGGTGCAGGACGCGACCACCGGCGGTGAGCATTTCGCCCGCGTCAAGGTGCCCGACAATGTCGACCGGTTCGTGCGGGTGCGCCGCACCGATTCCGGTTCCGGTGCGGTGGCGGCGTTCCTGCCGATGGAGGCGCTCATCGCCGCGCACCTCGACCAACTGTTCCCCGGGATGCGGGTGGTGGAGCACCATTCGTTCCGCATCACCCGCAACGCCGATTTCGAGGTCGACGAGGACCGCGACGAAGATCTGCTGCAAGCCCTGGAACGGGAACTGGCCCGGCGCCGGTTCGGTTCGCCGGTGCGCCTCGAGGTCTCCGACGACATGACCGAGCACATGCTCGAACTGCTGCTGCGGGAATTGGAGGTCGACCCGGGCGACGTCATCCAGGTGCCGGGGCTGCTGGACCTGTCGTGCCTGTGGCAGGTGTACGGGGTGGACCGGCCCGGCCTCAAGGACGCGCCCTATGTGCCCGCCACCCCGCCCGCGTTCGGTGAGCGGGAGACCCCGCGCAACGTCTTCGCCGCGCTCCGCGAAGGCGATGTGCTGGTGCATCACCCCTACGATTCGTTCTCCACCAGCGTGCAGCGGTTCATCGAGCAGGCCGCCGCCGACCCGCAGGTGCTGGCGATCAAGCAGACCCTCTACCGCACCTCCGGTGACTCGCCGATCGTCAACGCGCTCATCGACGCCGCCGAGGCGGGCAAGCAGGTCGTCGCGCTGGTGGAGATCAAGGCCCGCTTCGACGAGCAGGCCAACATCAAATGGGCCAGGACGCTGGAGCAGGCGGGCGTGCACGTGGTCTACGGCCTCATCGGCCTCAAGACCCATTGCAAGACCTGCCTGGTGGTCCGCCGTGAAGGCGCGACCATCCGCCGCTACTGCCATATCGGCACCGGCAACTACAACCCGAAGACCGCGCGGCTCTACGAAGACGTCGGATTACTCACTGCCGCACCGGAAATCGGTGCCGACCTCACCGATCTGTTCAACTCGCTGACCGGGTATTCGCGCAAGTCCGATTACCGCAATATTCTCGTCGCGCCGACGGGTGTGCGCGCCGGAATCATCGAGCGAATCCAGCGGGAGATCGAACTGGCGCAGAGCGGGCAGCCGGGACGAATCCGGCTGAAGGCCAATGCGATCGTCGACGAACAGGTCATCGACGCGCTGTATCGCGCCTCGCAGGCCGGGGTGCCGGTGCAGGTGGTGGTGCGCGGAATCTGCGGACTGCGCCCCGGCGTGCCGGGAATGAGCGACAACATCGAGGTGCGTTCGATTCTCGGCCGGTTCCTCGAGCATTCGCGGATCATGCATTTCCAGGCCCAGGACGAGTACTGGATCGGCAGTGCCGACATGATGCACCGCAATCTGGACCGCCGGGTGGAAGTCATGGCCCAGGTGAAGGATCCGAAACTGCGTGACCGGCTCGATTCGGTATTCGATTCCGCGCTCGATCCGATGACCAGGTGCTGGGTGCTGCAACCGGACGGCAGCTGGCAGGCGTGGCCCGAGCGCACCGGTGCCGACGGCGCGCAGGTCCGCGATCACCAGGCGTATCTGATGCGATTGCGGCGGCCGGATCAGCAGTGAGCGCGACGACCGGTTTCGCCACCAATGGTGGGTTGTTCCGGGATTCCCGGATGCAGGCCAATATCCACGCCGCCGGTGCCGTCGTCTGGCGGCACGCGCCCGATGGTTCCGGCGCCGTCGAGATCGCGGTGATCCACCGGCCGAAATATGAGGATTGGTCGCTACCGAAGGGCAAACTCGATCCCGGGGAGACGCCGGTGCTGGCCGCGGTGCGTGAAGTGGCCGAGGAGACGGGATTGCAGTGCCGATTGGGCCGCTATCTCGGTCACGTCACCTATCCGGTGCCCGGCCACCGCAAACTCAAACGCGTCTATTACTGGGCCGCCGAGGTGATCGACGGCGCCTTCGCCGCCAACGCCGAGGTCGACGAGTTGGTCTGGCTGCGGCTGGATCAGGTGATGGATGAGCTGTCGTACCCGATGGATCGCCAGGTCGTGCGCGCATTCACCCGCTTGCCCGCGGCAACCAGCACGCTACTGCTGGTCCGGCACGCGAAAGCCGGGCGCCGCGAGCGCTTCACCGGTCCCGACGATCAACGACCGCTGGAACGGGCCGGCCGCAAGCAATCGGTGGCTCTGGTACCGAATTTGCTCGCTTTCGGGGCGAGTGAGATCTTTTCCGCCGATCCGCTGCGTTGTGTGCAGACGGTGCAGCCACTGGCCGAGAAATTGGGCGTGGAGATCGGAATCGAGCCGTTGCTGTCGGAATCCGGTTATGCCGCCGCGCCGGAGCAGGCGCGCGAACGGGTCCGTGAGCTGGTCTCCGATTCCGCCGTTCGGGTGCTGTGCAGCCAGGGGGCGGTGATTCCGGACCTGATGAGCTGGTGGGCCGAGCGTGACGGCGTGAGCCTGCCGCCCGCGCGCAATCGCAAGGGCAGCGTGTGGGTCCTGTCGTTCGCCGACGGCCGGCTCGTGGCCGCCGACCATCTGGATCGCTCGCTGTCGATCGATGTGGGGCCCGACGTCTCCGAATGAGCATGCCGCCATAGGCGGGCACGACGAACGGCCCCGGGGATCTCCCGGGGCCGTTTCGCGTTCGGTACCGCGGGTGGAGGTATCCACCCGGTGGACTGGCGTCCGCGCGCGACGGGCTGAGTTACGCGCCTGACGTCGGATCAGCGTGCGCGGCGGGCCGGAGCCTTCTTCGCCGCGGTCTTCTTGGCGGTGGTCTTCTTGGCCGCCGTCGTCTTCTTGGCGGCGGGGGCCTTCTTGGCGGCGGTCTTCTTCGCGACCGTCGTCTTCTTCGCGGGCGCCTTCTTGGCCGCCGTGGTGGTCTTCTTGGCGGGCGCCTTCTTCGCGGCCGTCTTGGTGGCCGTCTTGCGCGCGGTGGTCTTGGCCGGCGCCTTGGTGGCTGCCTTGCGAGCCGTGGTCTTGGCCGGGGCCTTGGTGGCCGCCTTCTTGGCCGCGGTCTTCTTGGCAGCGGTCTTCTTCGCAGCCGTTTTCTTGGCCGCGACCGGCGCATTCACACCGCGTTTCACCGCAGGCCCGGTGGCCGCCAGCTTTTGCTTTCCGGCAATGACGGCCTTGAACTGGGCACCGGGACGGAACGCGGGCACCGAAGTGGGCTTCACCTTGACGGTTTCGCCGGTGCGCGGGTTCCGCGCGACACGGGCCGCGCGCTTGCGCTGTTCGAATACTCCGAATCCGGTGATGGTGACGCTTTGACCTTTGTGCACCGCGCGCACGATGGTGTCGACCACATGCTCGACTGCCGCGGTGGCCGTGCGCCTGTCAGTACCCAACTTTTCGGTCAGAACGTCGATCAGTTCCGCCTTGTTCATTGAATCCTCCGCAGACTAATGGCCCGTCGTCGGACCGACTAGGTACCACGGTAAACCCACTTTGGGCAAGAGTCTATGTGCCACGCCAAAATTCATGTGGTTTAGCACACGTACAGCTACCGCCCCGGTCGGCGCCCAGCTAACCGCCGCAGGTGATTACGTCTGCGAAATATGCGCCGGCAGGGTTGTGGGTTTCCAACTTGGCCTTGCCTTTTCGAACTCGGCGATCTGCTCTTCGCGCCGCAGCGTCAGCCCGATGTCGTCCAAACCTTCCAGCAGACGCCACCTGGTGTAGTCATCAATATCGAACGGCAACACGATGGTTCCTGCCGTCACCGTGCGCGCCTCGAGGTCCACAACCAATTCCAGTCCGGGCTGTTCCTCGAGCAACTTCCAGAGCATTTCGACATCGTTCTGTGACATCTGAGCGGCCAGCAGACCGCCCTTGCCCGCATTGCCGCGGAAGATGTCGGCGAAACGGGACGAGATGACCACTCGAAAGCCGTAGTCCGACAGTGCCCATACCGCGTGCTCACGGGAGGATCCGGTACCGAAATCCGGACCGGCCACCAGCACACTGCCCCGATTGAAGGGTTCGGTGTTCAGAATGAAGTCCGGATCCGTTCGCCAGGCCGCGAAGAGCCCGTCTTCGAATCCGGTTCGGCTGACCCGCTTCAGATAGACCGCCGGGATGATCTGATCGGTATCGACATTGGATCGGCGCAGCGGAACCCCGATCCCCTTGTGCACGGTGAAGGCTTGCATCTGATTCTCCTGAGTCTGATTCGGCTTCGACGGGGCGACTTACTGGCGGGTCAGTCCAGATCCGCAGGCGAGGACAGCGTTCCGCGCACCGCCGTGGCGGCGGCGACCAGCGGCGACACCAGGTGGGTCCGGCCGCCCTTGCCCTGCCTGCCCTCGAAGTTGCGGTTCGAGGTGGAGGCGCAGCGCTGGCCCGGTTCGAGTTGATCGGGATTCATTCCCAGGCACATCGAACAACCGGCCTGACGCCATTCCGCGCCGGCGGCGGTGAAAATCTCGCCGAGTCCTTCTTTTTCCGCCTGCGCTCGCACCCGCATAGAACCCGGTACGACCATCATTCGGACACCGTCGGCGACCCGGCGTCCCTTCAAAACCCCGGCCACCGCGCGCAAATCCTCGATCCGGCCGTTGGTGCAGGATCCGACGAAAACGGTGTCCACCGCGACCTCACGCAGCGGCGTACCCGGCGCCAAATCCATGTATCGCAGTGCCTTCTCCGCGGACTCACGGGCCGTTTCATCGGCGATCTGGGCGGGATCGGGCACCCGCTCACCCAGCGGCGCCCCCTGACCGGGGTTGGTGCCCCAGGTGACGAACGGGGTCAGCTTGTCCGCATCGATGTGCACCTCGGCGTCGAAAACCGCGTCCTCGTCGGTCTTCAGCGCCTCCCAGGCGGCCACCGCGGCGTCCCAATCGGCTCCCTGCGGGGCGTGCGGGCGGCCTTTGAGGAATTCGTAGGTCGTCTCGTCCGGGGCGATCATGCCGGCCCGTGCGCCCGCCTCGATGGACATGTTGCAGATGGTCATCCGCGCTTCCATCGACATGTTCCGGATGGCCTCGCCGCGATATTCCAGCACATAGCCCTGCCCGCCGCCGGTGCCGATCTGCGCGATCACGGCCAGGATCAGGTCTTTACTGGTGACGCCGGGCGCCAGCGTGCCGTCGACGGTGATCGCCATCGTCTTGAACGGCCGCAGCGACAACGTCTGGGTGGCCAGCACGTGTTCGACCTCGCTGGTGCCGATTCCCATGGCCAGCGCGCCGAAAGCGCCGTGGGTGGAGGTATGGCTGTCGCCGCACACCACCGTCATTCCCGGCTGGGTCAAACCCAGCTGCGGGCCGACCACGTGCACGATGCCCTGATCGAGATCGCCCATCGGATGCAGGCGTACCCCGAATTCCGCACAATTACGCCGCAGCGTTTCCACCTGGGTGCGCGAGACGGGATCGGCGATGGGTTTATCGATATCGATGGTGGGGACGTTGTGGTCCTCGGTCGCGATGGTGAGATCGGGCCTGCGCACCGGCCGCCCGGCGGCGCGCAGGCCGTCGAACGCCTGCGGGCTGGTCACTTCGTGCACCAGGTGCAGGTCGATATAGATCAGGTCGGGTTCGCGCGCGGCGCCTTCGCCTTCACCACGGGCGACGACGTGCTGTTCCCATACCTTCTCGGCCAGCGTGCGTGCCATGTATCGATCACCTTTCGGGCTGGCATCCGGTGCGCCGATCTGGGCTGTCGGTGGCGGATGCGCGACATGAGGGGAATTCGCATTCTGCGATCCGGAACCCCCGGAATCCCGGTACCTGGAACCCGAGGCTAGGAATCTCAGCATGCGAGACGCTAATATCGTTCTATGAGACAGCATAGCGGTATCGGCGTCCTGGACAAAGCGGTGGCGGTGTTGTATGCGGTCGCCGAGCAACCGTGCGGCCTCAACGAACTGTGCGAGCGCACCGGACTGCCCCGCGCCACCGCGCACCGGCTGGCCGTCGGACTGGAGGTGCATCGCCTGCTGAGCAGGGACAACAACGGTTCCTGGCGGGCAGGCCCGGCGCTGGCCGAGCTGGCCGCGGGCGCCAGCGACCCGCTGCACGACGCCGCCTCGGCCATCCTGCCGCGGTTGCGCGAGATCACCGGCGAGAGCGTGCAGCTGTACTGCCGCGACGGTAATGCCCGCGTCTGTGTCGCCGCACTGGAACCGCCCGCGGGCCTGCGCGACACCGTCCCGATCGGCGCACGGCTGCCGCTCACCGCCGGTTCGGCCGCGAAGGTTCTGGTCGCCTGGGCGGATCCGGAATTGCAGCGCTCCATCCTCGCCGAGGCCGTCTACGGCGAACGCGCGCTGGCCGAGGTCCGCAAGCGCGGCTGGGCACAGAGTGCGGCCGAACGGGCCGCCGGGGTGGCCAGTGTGTCGGCGCCGGTGCGCGATCCGGGTGGTTCGGTGGTGGCCGCGGTCTCGGTGTCGGGGCCCATTGATCGGATGGGACGCCGGCCGGGCGCGCGCTGGGCGGCGGATCTGGTGGCGGCGGCCGACGCCCTGCACAAACGGCTCTGAGCCCTTCGTGGAGGTAGCCGGGGTACGGCTGCTCTACCCGAGGGCACCCGCCCTCACTACAGTCGACCCATGGGAGTCAACCAACGGTCGCAGATCGTCATGTCCGACAGCGAGATCACCGATTTCTTGACGCGTAGCCGCGTCGCCACGCTGGCCACCCTCGGCGCGAACGGCGCACCGCATCTGACCGCGATGTGGTACGCGCTGATCGATGCGCCCGACGGCGGCCTGCCCGAGCTGTGGTTCGAGACCAAGGCCAAGTCGCAGAAGGCGGTGAACATGCGCCGCGACCCGCGGGTGACGTGCATGGTGGAGGCGGGCCAGACCTACGACACGTTGCGCGGTGTGTCGATCGAGGGCCGCGCGGAGATCATCGATGATCCGGAGAAGCTGTTCGCGGTCGGTGTGAGCGTCTGGGAGCGCTACACCGGCCCCTACAGCGAGGAAATGCGCCCGTTCGTGGAGACCATGCTCAACAAGCGGGTGGCCGTGCGCGTGGTCGCCGACCGCATCCGCAGCTGGGATCACCGCAAGCTCGGCCTACCCGAGATGCCCCTGGGCGGCACCACCGCCCACGCCCTCGACGACTGAATCCGCGCTCCGGCGCATTCGGGCAACCCGTAATCCACCTGACAGGACCGCCCCGGCGGGCTAGCGTCGAGATGTTCGACACGTTTCGGCCGGGCGCCGCCCCGCTCGCCGGCACGGCCTCGGCCCGACCACAAGGAGCACACCATGTCGGAATCGAGTGGTTCCCATAGCAGCGCCGACGATGTGAAGCGCAAATTCCGGGAGGCACTGGAACGCAAGAACGAACACCACACCAAGTCCGCCGCCCACCTGGACGGCCACTCCAAGGCAACCGCCCCCCACGGCAACGCCAGCCACAAACGCGAGTTCCGCCGCAAGAGCGGTTAGAAGCCCCCCCGTCGGCCTGGCCCCTCAGCCAGGCCGGCCCCACCTTCTCAGCCCCACCCACAAGCAACATCCCCACCCAACGCACGCCCCACGCCCCCGGCGCGAAGCGATCCAGGCGGGCACTAGGGGCGAAGCAGCCCAAGAGAGATTCCCCGAAGGCGTCCCGAGGGCAAGGAGCCCGAGAGAGATTCCGGCAGGCTGTCCGAGGGCAAGCAGCCCGAGTAGGGGTCCGGGGGCAACACCCCGAGAGGATTCCGGAAAGGGCTCCGGGGCGAAGCCGCCCGGGCAAGGTTCCAGGAGCGAAGCAGCCCGAGAAGGACTCCAGAAAGGGCTCCGGGGCGAAGCCGCCCGGGCAAGACCCCAGTTGCCAAGCAGCCCGAGGCAGATTCCCGAAGGGGGTCCGGGGGCGAAGCCGCCCGGGCAAGCTCCAGGTGCCAGGCAGCCCGAGAAGGACTCCAGAAAGGGGTCCGGGGGCGAAGCCCTCCGGGCGGGGTTTGGGGGTTGCACCCCCAAAAAACACTGCGAAGCAGAAAAGGCTCACGCTCTTTGTGAGCATGAGCCTTCCATCTGCGTAGCCCCGACGGGATTCGAACCCGCGCTACCGCCTTGAGAGGGCGGCGTCCTAGGCCGCTAGACGACGGGGCCAGGACTTGGATCACCTCTGGCTGAGGTTTATCCGGTGATCTTTCGATCGGTCTGATCTCTCGATCAGGCTCGGCAAGCTTAACCGGCCGAGGCGTGGCGACCAAATCGCCTGGATGAGCGTCCGGCGGACCTGCTCGCCGTCGCGAGGAGGATTCTCGTCACAGCCTTGTGAGCATGAGTCGAAGCTGGAGCTTTCTCCGCTGGGGTACCAGGACTCGAACCTAGAATGGCTGAACCAGAATCAGCTGTGTTGCCAATTACACCATACCCCAATGACCAGCGCTTTCAGCCTCGTGTCTGGGTGACTCCGAGGCCGTGTTCCGGCCGAGAAGAAGAGTACCAAACGATGACCGGGTGACTACAAATCGCCTGGTCAGAGGCCGGTTTTCGGGCAGTGGGCGGCTGTTGTGCACGCAGCCGCCCACTGTCGAGGGCTACCGTCCGGATCGATGGACGCGGCGGCTCAGCCGGCCGGGGTCTGCGCCCGCGCGGCCCGCAGCCGCGTCATGGTGCGGTCGCGGCCGAGCAGTTCGAGCGATTCGTACAGCGGCGGGCTGATGTGCGATCCGGTCACCGCTACTCGCACCGGCGCGAAGGCCTTACGCGGTTTCAGGCCCATATCGTCGATCAGCGCGGTTTTCAGCGCCTCCTCGATAGCGGAGGTGGTCCATGCGCTCAGCGAGTCCAGCGCGGCAATGGCGGTGTCCAATACCGGGGCGGCGTCGGCGCCGAGATTCTTGGCGGCCGCGGCGGGGTCGATGGCGAACTGTTCGTCGGGTGCGAACAGGAATCGCAGCAGATCCCATGCGTCGGCCAGCACGACAATCCTGGTCTGCACCAGTTCGGCGGCAACGGCAAACGTCTTCTCGTCGATTTCGGCGCCGATATGCCCGTGTTCGGTGAGGTACTCGCGCAAACGGTGGGTGAAATCGCCCACTTCCAGCAAACGGATGTGCTCGGCGTTGAGCGCGTCGGCCTTCTTCTGGTCGAAACGCGCCGGATTCGAATTGACTTTCGAAATGTCGAAGGCAGCGACCATCTCCGACATCGAAAACACGTCGTGATCATCGGCGATGCTCCAGCCGAGCAGCGCCAGATAATTCAGCAAACCCTCGGGGATGAACCCGCGATCGCGGTGAGCGAACAGGTCCGATTCGGGATCACGCTTGGACAGTTTCTTGTTTCCGGGGCCCATCACGAATGGCAGATGACCGAACTCCGGGGTGAATTCGGCGACTCCGATCCGTTGCAGCGCCGCATACAGCGCGAGCTGACGCGGCGTCGAGGAGAGCAGGTCCTCACCGCGAAGCACGTGGGTGATGCGCATCATCGCGTCGTCGACCGGATTCACCAGGGTGTAGAGCGGGGCGCCGTTACCGCGGGTGAGCGCGAAGTCGGGGACGGTGCCTGCCTTGAATGTCGTTTCCCCGCGCACCAGGTCGGTCCAGGTGAGGTCGGTGTCGGGCATGCGCAGACGCACCACCGGGGCCCGGCCTTCGGCCCGGTACGCCGCGATCTGCTCCGGGGTCAGGTCGCGGTCGTAGTTGTCGTAGCCGAGTTTCGGGTCGCGGCCGGCGGCGAGATGGCGCGCCTCGACTTCTTCGGGGGTGGAGAAGGACTCGTAGGCCTCCCCCGCTTCCACCAGCCGCCGCACCACGTCCAGGTGCAGCTCGCGGCGCTCGGATTGGCGGTAGGGCCCGTAGGGTCCGCCGACTTCGGGGCCCTCGTCCCAGGTGAGCCCGAGCCAGCGCAGCGCGTCGATGATGGCGCGGTAGGACTCTTCGGAATCGCGTGCCGCGTCGGTGTCTTCGATGCGGAAGACGAAGGCACCACCGTGATGGCGGGCGTAGGCCCAGTTGAACAGCGCCGTCCGAATCAGGCCGACGTGCGGTGTCCCGGTGGGCGACGGGCAGAATCGGACCCGTACTTCAGTCATGGCTCTCTTTCGATCAGCGTTTGGCGGCAACAGGATTGGTCAGCGTGCCGATGCCGGACACGGTGACGGAGACGTTCTGCCCGGCGGTCATCGGGCCGACGCCCTCGGGGGTGCCGGTGAGGATGACGTCGCCGGGCAGCAGCGTCATCACGGTGGTGACCCATTCGATGAGCTTCGGAATATCGTGCAGCAGAAGCGAAGTGCGGCTGCGCTGGCGAACCTCACCGTCGAGTTCGGTGACGATCTCCAGATCCGAGGGGTCGAGCTGGGTTTCGATCCACGGACCGAGCGGGCAGAAGGTGTCGTAGCCCTTGGCCCGCGTCCATTGTCCGTCGTGGCGCTGCTGATCGCGGGCGGTGACGTCGTTGGCGACGGTGTAGCCGAGGATCACATCGAGTGCGCGGGCGGCGGGCACGTCCTTGCACGGGCGCCCGATGACGATGGCCAGCTCGCCCTCGTAGTCGACCTGAGAGGAGCTGGGCGGCAGGATGATCGGCGCGTTCGGCCCGACGATCGAGGTGCTCGGCTTCATGAAGATGACCGGATCGGCGGGTGCCTCGCCGCCCATTTCGGCGGCGTGCGCGGCGTAGTTCTTGCCGATGCAGATCACCTTGCTGGCCAGAATCGGCGCGAGCAGGCGCACGTCGGCCAGCGGCCAGCTGCGCCCGGTGAACGTCGGGGTGCCGAAGGGGTGTTCGGCGATCTCCTTGGCGACGCTGTCGCCACCGTCGCCCTCGATGCTGACGAAGGCGACTCCATCCGGACTGGCAACTCGACCTAGACGCATGGTCGGAGTCTATCGACCCGGCTCCACCTGCCCGAACGCGCCCGACCGGGCCGGTCCGGCGGTGGTGCGGTGGGCCACACATGGCGCGCGTGCGGTGTGAGAAGTCAGACACATTCGTAGGTTCGGCGACGGCGGTCTCGGGGTGTACGGTTACCACCGACGCTCACTTTGTGAGATTTGTGTTCCATATATTGAGATGCGAGAGGCTGGGCTACCGATGGCCGTGAACGCTGCCGCAGCGACTACACCGCAGGTCGACGCGTGGAGACGGTGGTCGATGCTCGGTCTCGGCGTCTTCGCCCAAGCCTCCAGCGCCGTCTTCGTGCACGGTGTCCCCTTCCTGCTGCCCGCGCTGACCGATCGCGGGATGCCGTTGGCGACGGCCGGGCTGCTGGTGGCCATGCCGACGGTCGGGCTGGTGTGCACGTTGATCGCGTGGGGCTATGTGGTCGACCGGATCGGTGAGCGCAAGGTGCTCGTCGCCGGACCGCTGCTGATGTTCGTCGCGGGTGCGGCGGCCGCGACCACATCGAGTTATCCGGCGCTGGGCGTGCTGCTGTTCCTCGGCGGCGTCGGTGCGGCGAGCACCAACGGGGCCAGCGGCCGGGTGATCGTCGGCTGGTTCCCGCCACACCGGCGTGGTCTGGCGATGGGGATCCGGCAGACCGCGCAGCCGTTGGGCGTGGGCGTCGGCGCCGTGGCCATCCCCTGGGTCGCCGGGGCGCACGGTGTGGCGGTGGCGATCCTGGTGCCCGCTCTGATGGCGGCGGTCGCCGCGGTGGGCTGTCTGCTCGGCATCGTGGATCCGCCCCGGCCGAAGGGCTCGGCCGCCGACCGGGCCAACCCCTATCGGGGCAGCACGACGCTGCTGCGCATCCACGCGGTCTCCGTGCTGCTGGTGTTCCCGCAGGCCACCGTGTGGACCTTCGCATTGCTGTGGCTGCATCGCGATATCGGCTGGTCGCTGCCGGTGGCCGGGATTCTGGTCACCGCCACCCAGTTGCTGGGTGCGGCGGGCCGGATCGGTGCGGGTGCCTGGTCGGATCGAGTGGGCTCCCGCTTGGGCCCGCTGCGTTCGGTCGCGATCGCCGCGGTCCTGACGATGGCCGCGCTGGCCCTGGCGGCTTGGGCGCAGTGGTGGTGGCTGGCCATCCCGCTGCTGGTGATCGCCTCGGTGGTCACCGTGTCCGACAACGGCCTGGCCTTCACCGCGGTCGCCGAGATCGCCGGGCCGTACTGGAGTGGACGCGGATTGGGCATCCAGAACACCGGACAGAATCTGGTGCTGGCCGTCGTGCCGCCGGTCTTCG